>NZ_JBFBMM010000003.1:0-406693 GCF_040687055.1 Microbacterium sp. NPDC077184 | reverse complement strand
CGGGACACCCTCGACCTCACCTCCCCCACCCTGGACACCGACCGGCGGTGGCGGGACTACGACACCATCATCAACGCCGCCGCCTACACCGCCGTCGACACCGCCGAAACCCCCACCGGCCGCTCCACAGCATGGGCCAGCAACGTCACCGCGACCGCAGCGCTTGCCCGCATCGCCACCGCCAACAACATCACCCTCGTCCACGTCTCCAGCGACTACGTCTACGACGGCACCCGCACCGGCGAATACACAGAGGAGGACCCGATCAGTCCCCTCGGTGTGTACGGGCAAACCAAAGCCGCCGCCGACACGATCGTGGCCACCGTTCCCCGCCACTACATCATCCGCACCAGCTGGGTCATCGGCGACGGCAACAACTTCGTCCGCACCATGGCAGCCCTCGCCGAACGCGGCATCAACCCCACCGTCGTCAAAGACCAAACCGGACGCCTCACTTTCACCACCGACATCGCCGCCGGCATCCACCACCTCCTCACCACCCCGGCGGCCTACGGCATCTACAACCTCACCGGGACCGGGCAACCCACCACCTGGTACGACATCGCCCGCCACGTCTACCAACACACCGGACACAACCCCGACCGCGTCACACCCGTCAGCACCGAGCAGTACTACGCCAACCCCACCGGACCCATCGCGCCCCGACCCCACAACAGCCTCCTCAACGTGGACAAGCTCAGTGCGGCAGGGCTGACGCCGCGCGACGCGGTCGAGAGTCTTCGCGGGTATCTGGGTGCCGATGCGAGGGCGGAGAACACTCGCGCCTGAGCGGTCTCGCTCAGCGCACAGCCACCGTCACGGCGGCGGCCTGCTCCAACACCGCGGCTGATCATCGTCGCGTAAATGGCCACCACCCACACGGCGCCGGGAGCGGCACCGTGTGGGCCGCCCGTTGCACACCTCGCAGTTGCGCCCCATCCGCCTCCGGCTGCTCACTCTCCGGTGACCGATCAGATCACGACGTTTGCGATGTGTCGCGACGCGGTCGTCTATGTGGTCGTACTCCTGGCGATCGTCACGACCGACGCACGCTACTCGCGCGGCAACCGCGCCCGACGGCAGTAGCGAGCGTCGCGGATATCTTTTCGACACATCGTGATCTTCAGAGTCCACGACGATGTCGAGGCGCGTGGACCTCTCCTTCGACACTCGCAAAGGACGCATCATCGTCGGAGACGCGGGCTTCACTGACGGCACGGCATTGCTAGCTTCCTGGTCAGACTCCGAACACGCGACGCCTCTGAGAGCATGGCCAGAATCTACGACTGGCGGATCGGAAGCTATGGGTTTTAACGCAACATATTGAGCATGTCGTTCGGTTGCGTGATCGGGTCGTAACCTGCCCATGGCAGGAGCGAACCTCCTCACGTTGCGGCCGTCGGGACCGGCTGAAGTCGCGCCGACGCCGTAGCACCAACGCTTCGATGCCTACCAGCGCGACGACTGGTGAACAGGAGATTGTTTGAGCCAGTCAGGCGAGAGCGTCCACCGTAGCGGGGTCGCGAGGATCAGACGGCCGGCGAGCATGGAAGCCCAGATGATCACTACGGCGGCTAGGGGCGGGAGGATCGCCCCGAAGAGGTACGGATGCTCTGCTATCTGGCGACCGAGCGTGAGTCCGACTAGCCCGCTGACAACGGACAACGCGAAGATGTGGAAGATGTAGACCGGCAGCGTGAGCCCGCCGACGCGCTCGAGTGTCCGCGTCGTGATGTTGTTTCGAGGGAGGAAGGCGAGCACATTGGCCGCAAGGAGAAGGCCGACGATCGCGAGCACGGGGCGCATCTCCGTGAGAACGTTAGCGAACATGCTGCTAAGGACAGCGACGGCGTAGACAGACGCCAGAGTAATCGCACGCGTCGGGGTCGCCTGCCGCATCACGGCATCCCAGAAGCTACGTCCGTGAATGCCGGCGAAGAACCATACGAAGTTTACGGCCATGTGGCCGAACATGAACGAGAACGCCTCGGTGGGCACGAGCGGCCGGAGCGCGGCATCAATCAGCGGCGCCGCGAGCGCGACCCCGAACAGAGGGATGACGAGCCAGACGCTCCGATCACCCAGAACCCGTTGCGCGGCCCACGCGATGAGGAAGAACAACGCCAACGCGTACAGGTACCAGTACGACGTCGGCAGGGTCACCGCGATGAGAAGGTCGGGTGGTGTGACCGTCTCGTCGAAACCGGGAATGGGCAGCCAGAGGCGAGCGAGAAAGAGAACCGTCCACAGGACGTAGAGGTAGTAGAAGCCGATTGTCCGTGCCTTCGAGGCACCGAGGGGTCGGCGGACGGCAGCCGCGGCGAGGTAGCCCGAGATGAAGAAGAACAGCGGCATGCGGATGGCGACGAAGAACTGGGAGAACTGCCACCAGAACGCGTCCCCTTCGCCCATGTACGCGTTCTCGATCCACAGAGAGACGTGCATGACGACGACAAGCACCATGCAAAAGCCCTTGCCGACGTCGATCCACTGTTTGCGCGCCGCAGGCAGCGCGGCTCCCCCCGAAGATTGCATGGCTCGAAGCCTATCGGGAGGGGCCACGCGCTCTTCCGCAGTGTGCGAAAGAATTTACTTGGGCGCATCGGCCGTGTCACGCGCGGGCGAGTGTTCCACAATGGCGGCGCGCAGAGCCTGGTTCTCGGCGGCGAGGTTGGCAACCTGCCCGTAGACCCCTCCGCGTGCAGCAGCTCGCGCAGCATAACAGCGACCGCGACACAGCGGCTATGGTCAAGCCGGGAGAGGCGGCCGAGGCCGTGGATTTCGACGACGGTCAGCCGCGCGAAGGTCGATGCGTCGGTGATGGCGCTCGCGGCATCCGTCTCAGCATCCGCGAGGACGCGATCGACGCGAGCGTGCTCGACGGGCCACGTGGTCGCGGGGTGAGGGTCTCGCCCATCGGGACGCACGCGACAACGATGAGCGGTGAGGTCGGCACCACAGGATCCGTCTGGGGTGCGGAGGAACTCTGAATGCCGGACTCGGACATCAGGGCAACGACCCCGCCACCCGCGCAGAAGACGACGGCTTGAGGGGCTGCGCTGACCAGGTCAGTACACTGCTCGGGATGGTTGCGGCCGCTCGGACACACGATGCTGCGTTCTTCTTCGAGCATCTGCCGATAACGAGGATCATTGCGAGCGTGGCGCTTGCGCGACTGCTGGTCGTCGACGCGTGTGTCGCCACCACTCACACGGAGCCGGCCGCTCGCGCTCCGGTAACCGATCAGAACGTGACGTCTGCCATGCCTCCCGACGCAGTGGGGGAAGGACCTCGCCCACGCGATCAGCGCGGCTCGGTGATGCGCGCCGTTCCGGACGCGACGGTGATCGCGCATCCCGTCATCAATCGGGTGTAGAAGAGGAACCATCATGGGTGCAGGACACAGCCACGCCACCGGGGACGCGACGCCCCGGAAGAAGCTCCTGATCGCGTTCTCCATCACGGCATCCGTCTTCGTGGTCGAAGTCATCGGCGCGATCATCACCGGCAGCCTCGCCCTGCTCGTCGACGCAGCCCACATGCTCACCGATGTGATCGGCCTGGCGATGGCGGTCACGGCCGCCCACCTGATGAACCGGCCACCGTCGGAGAGGTACACGTTCGGGCTGCGGCGTGCGGAAGTGCTCGCGGCCCTCGCTCAGGCCGCGCTGCTGCTCGGGGTGGGACTCTTCGCGTTGGTTGAGGGCATCCGTCGCCTGTTCGAGCCGCCCGAGATCGCGTCCGGCAGCCTGCTGTTCTTCGGGATCGTCGGCCTGGTCGCCAACATCGCAGCGCTGCTCGTGCTGATGAGCGATCGCATGCGGAACCTGAACATGCGGGCCGCGTTCCTCGAGGTCGTCAACGACGCGCTCGGCTCAGTCGGGGTCATCGTCAGCGCCATCCTGATCGCCACCCTCGGCTGGTACCGAGCCGATGCGGTCGCCGGCATTCTGATCGCCCTGCTCATCATTCCGCGCACGATCATCCTGTTCCGCGCGTCCGGCAGCGTCCTGCTGGAAGCCACCCCGCCCGGTCTCGACCTCGCGGATGTGCGCCGCCACATCCTCGAGCTCCCCCACGTCGTCGCCGTGCACGACCTGCACGCCACCCTGGTCTCGACCGACCTACCGATCCTGACCGCGCACGTCGTCGTCGACGACGCGCTTGCGCCGGAGGAGTCGGCTCGGCTGCTGCGGAGGCTTCAGGAATGCGTCGCCGAACACTTCCCGGTGAGCATCGAGCACGCGACGTTCCAGTTGGAGACGGGGGCGCACCGGGGGGGAGGGGCGGGGCACTCCTAGCGGGAGCGGGGTGCCGGGGTGCGAGGTTGCTGGAGGTTCGGCGGGTCTCGGTACGTCCGCTTCGCGGACACTCGACCACCGGAGGGTGGGGTCGGGGCCCAGGGGGTGCTGGAGGTTCGGCGGGTCTCGATACGTCCGCTTCGCGGACACTCGACCGCCCGAGGGTGGGGTCGGGTGGCGGGGTTGCTGGGGGGCGCGGAGATCACCGCGGGCGAAGGACTGCGCGGTGGGGGTGGCCGGCGGACTCCGCTCCGGTAGCGTGCAGCAATGGCGATCCTCGATGACGACGATCCATTTCCCTCCGTGGAAGACAGTCTCCGCCGGACTCTGGAAGACATGCGCTGGATCTCGCACCCGGCTGTCGGTGCGATCATCTACCCGGCCGGCATGGCCGCTCACACGGATCTGCCGCAGAAGCTATCGATCGCCATCGCCTCAACGGTGCTGGGGGTCAGCCTCGCTCACGCAGAGCGGACGTACAAGCACGCCCTGAGCCCGCCGGGCGAACCGAAAGAGAAGCATGTCGCGTTTGTGGGGTGCTATCAGACCGCGTCCGGCCACATCGAGGAGGCTGGTGCGCGATTCCGTTCGACGCCCGACGCCGCCCTCACGCTCGGGATGTTTGCCGCTTCCATCGCACTCCACCGCGTAAATGAGACGTTGAGCTCTGCCTACATCCTCTACAAGCTCGGGCAGCAGCTCGAAGGCGACACGATCGCTCGGTACATGCTCGAACAGGTGGCGTGGGCCTACACCGCTCGCACAGCGGAATCGCACGAGGAGCTCGACAAGATCAAGAGCCACTCCGCCATCTCTGCGTTCAAGAAGATCGCGCCGGCCGCAGGACCCCTCTACGGCCGCCTCAGCCAGTCGACGCACGCCGGCAACAGCACGCACCGATCATGGTTCGACATCACCCCTGAGGGGCGGGGCGTCGTGACCACCCGCAGGGCGCCGGGAGTTGCGCAGGCCACGACACTTCTCACGCTCGCTGACATGTGGGTACTGGCGCTCGAAGCAACGCAGATCGGCCACATGCTGTCGTACGAGGCGATCGATCCCGCGACAGGAACCGCACTGGAGGACCGGGCGTTCTTGACCTCGTCGCAGGAAGCGCTCGATCGCCTGCAGGCGGTGGTCGATGGCGGCGACCCGTAATCCAGTGCGATGAGCACATTGGTCGTCGAGGCCGGCAGCTGCCAGGCTCTCCTTGTGGCGAAACTCTTGCTCTTCAACGTCCCCCAGCCGACGACCGAATCGAAACCGAAGACTCTTCCCGCGTGGCTCGCGTGGATCCTGATCGGCGCCCTCACCGCGGCGCTGATCGTCGGCGTGCTGTCGCTCGCCCAGTCTGACGCGACGCCCGAAGCGATCGGAGCAGCAGCGGCATCTGTGCTGGTACTAGGCGCGCTCGCAAAGGCGGCGGAAGCAGCATCCGATCTTCCTGAAAGTGTGCGGGCCCGCCTCACCGCGGTATCCGCGGCTGCAACGCTCATCGGATCGGCGCTCGGACTCCTCGGCGTCACAGGAGCTCTGACCGCGCTTACCGCGACCTGAGCCGCGGCCGGTGAGATCGAGGCGGTCCCGTCAGCGGACGGCGACGGTGACCGCGGTGGCGTTCTCGAGGACCGCGGTGCTGGTCGAGCCGAGGAGGAGGCGGGCAAGGCCGCCGCGGCCGTGGGTACCGACAACGGTGAGCCGCGCGGAGGTCGACGCGTCGGTGATGGCGATCGCGGCGTCTCCTTCGGCGACGAGCGTGCGGACATCGAGGTCGGGGTGGCGGGTTCGTGCCTCGTCGACCGCCGTCTGCGCGAAGGCCTCGGTGGGGCCCTGCAGGTCGTAGGGCGTCGGGTCGTACGTCATGTTGACGTCGAGGGAGACCGGCACCGGCATCCAGGTCGACACGATCGTCAGCGGCTCGCGCAGGCGTGCGGCCTCGTCGGCGGCGAAGGCGAGAGCGCGGTGGGAGACGTCGGAGCCGTCGACTCCGACGACGACACCTTCGCGGTGCTCGTGGGCCACGTCGGGGACGACGGCGACGGAGCAGTGGGCGTGCGACACGAGGTGGCGGCTGAGGTGCTCGCGCTCCCGCTCACCCCCGGGGACGTGGTCGGTGCCGATGACGAGGAGGGCGGCATCCGTTGCCGCATCCGGGAGGGCGCGGTCGACGTGACGGTCGTCGACGACATCGATCGAGACGGTGAGACCGTCGGCGCGGAGAGGCTCGGCGAGGTCTTGGAGGGGGGCGATCGCGTGGGTGTCGGGGTCGTCACCCTTCGCGTCGACGACGGAGACGAGCTTCAGATCTGCTCCGGTGGTGCGGGCGCGCTCGGCGGCCCACGCGATCGCGGGGTGGGACTGCGTGGTGTCGGGGTGCACCGGGTCGGAGCCGGAGGTGTCGGGGCGGACGCCGACGACGATGAGCGGGGAGGCCGGGGCTGCGGCATCCGTCTGGGGTGCGGAGGAATCCGTCATGGCGCCAGCCTAGGGGGCGGGGGTGGCGGGAGGGAGGGGCGGCATACGGTGGGGCGATGAGTTCAGGTCAGCCGTGGATGGCTCCCGGGGCAGAACAACTGGAGCGCCTGACGACGGACGAGCGCGATGCGCAGGACTTCGTCGATTACATGCCCCTCTGGATCCGGCAGGCCTCGTACGCCGGCGGTGAGGCGCGAATCAACCGACGCATCAAGGATCACCTCGTGCGGGATTGGCAGGTTCCGCGCCTGCCGGGACGAGGTCGTCGCTCGGGCCGGGAGCGTTACGCCAGCGGGATCCCGTGGTCGAAGGATGCGCGGCACCTCCTCCTCTCCCCCGGGCCGGACGACAAGCTTGCGGGAAGGCTCGTCTTCGAACACGTGCGCCCGCTGAAGAACACCGTCGCTGAACTGCGCGCGTCGTACGTGGACGGGGAAGGCCGCGACGCGGCATCCATGCTGGCGCTCCTGCGGCGGCTGCACACCGGGTGGTGTTTCGCCGTGGTGTCGAAACGCGACCGAGTACCGCGAGCGTTCGCCGACGGGACGGACCCGGTCACGAAGTTCGCTGAGGTCGACGGTGGGGCGGCGGGCTTCTTGATCTTGGCGGACGATCCGCGGTTCGGGGACCGGGACTGGTGAAGGTGGGGCCGCGCGGGGAGCGGTAGTCGGTCTTCCAGGTCTCGGTACGTCCGCTGCGCGGACTACTCGACCACCGGGAGGGGTGCGATGCGCACGGTCTTTGTTGCGGCAGAACGATGCCGCCCCGGTCGGTGTGGCCGAGGCGGCATCGAGACGGTGTCGGGGGTCAGCTCCCGTGGTTCGTGCGGCGGCGGACGACGAGTAGCGTCGTCGCGCCGGCGAGGAGGAGCGCACCGCCGAGGCCGATCACCGGCCACGCGGGATCGGACCCGGTCGCCGCGAGAGTGGTGACGGGCGCATCGGTGTCGGACGCGGCATCCGTTGCCGGGGTGTCGTCGGTGTCGGAGGGCGTACCCGGGGTCGGCGTGGCGGTCTCGGTCGGGTCGGGGGTGGGTTCCGGGTCGGGGGTCGGCTCGGGGTCCGGGGTGGGCTCGGGGTTGGGGTTCGGGTTGGGGCCGGGGTTCGGCGCGGGGTTGACGAACAGGCCCACCTGCTGCGAGCGCACCTGACCGTTGCCGTTGGTGAAGGCGACGAGGATCGCCGTGTTGGTCTGGCTGCGCGTCACATCGGTCAGCGTGAGCGTCGTGGATGTCGCGCCCTCGATCGGCTGGAAGATCGCGTTCTCGGCGGTCAGTTCGTACCACTGCACGATGCCCCAGTGGGTCGCGGCGGCGGTGAACGTCGCGTCCTCCCCCTCGAAGACGACCTGACTCTCGGGCTGCTCGGTGATGACGGGCAGGCCACCGATCTCGGGAGCCGGGACCTCTTCCTCGCCCGGGGCCTCGGAGTCTTCCGGCGCGGGTGACACCGGCGCCGGGGACACGGGGGTCTCAAGCGGCGCGAGGACGGCGGCCGTCGCGGGGCTCGCGAGGGCGATTCCGCCGAGGACCAGGGCGGCGATGGACAGGGCGGCGATACGGCGGCGCGGTGCGCCAGCGGGTCGTGTCATGCGGGTCGGAGACTCTCTCGATGGGCGACGAGAAGTCTCAGGGGTGCGCGGGTCGCGGCACCCGTTGGGGGTGTCGCGTGACACGTGAGCGGCCTCGTCGGCGGCGGTCGGGTGGGGCCACCGTACGGGCGGATGCCGCAGGTCGGGTAGTGACGGGGTGAGCGCGGCGGGCGGGGAGGGTGAGGGGCATCAGGCGGGTGAGGGGCGTCAGGCCGTTTCGCCGTCGGCGGCCTCGATGATCTCGCGCATGAGGGGGACGGTGATCTCTTCGCGGGTTCCGTCGACCCATTCGTGGAGGGTGAACGGGATGCCGAGCCCGTCGAGGTAATCGACCGTCTTCTCGAGACGCGGGACGACCTCGATGTGATCGTTGCCGAAGAGGGGTGCGGTAAAGATCGGCTCGCCGGCGCGGATCGCGCGGCGCAGCTCGGGGGTTGAGCGCCGCGTGATGCGGTAAAGCGCCTGGAGGACCACGCTCGGGAAGTCGGGGGTTCCGTCGAGGGTGAGGTCTATCGCGTTGTGCGGGGGCATCTGCGGGGCGGGCATGGGTCTATTCGACCATGCGGGGGTTGCGGAGGACCTCGCGGGCGAAGCGACGGGCGGTGGCACTCATCTCGCCCTTGTCGGAACGCTCACGGGGGCCATCCCATAGGTTCTCCAGGACAGTCCGGATCGGCAGGCTGTAGAAGTCACTTCCGCGGAGGGGCTGGCGCTCCCGCCGCCAGCCGAGACGACTCATCCACCGCGCGGCGTGACCGAGGCCGCCCTGGGGCTGGTTGCCCCACGTAGCAGTGAAGGACTCCCCCGCAGCCACCGAGAGCAGCACACAGACGGTTGCGTCGCGGAGGTATGCGGCATCCGTTGATCCGGCACGGGCGTTCACGACGTGCGTGCCGGTGACGACTCCACGCCACCGATCGATGAGCGCCTGCCACAGGCGGTCGGGGTTCTTGCGCGCAGCGGCCCCGATACGGGTCAGCAGGAGGTGGCCCTTGAGCTTGCGAAGGAAGCCCTGTCGGGCGAGGGATTCGCGAAAGTGCAGAAGGGATGAGTGGTCGATCTCCCGATTGCTCTTCGAGAGCCAGGCGTCGCTCGTCGGGAGGATCTGCAGGGCGTCGACCACATCGGCGGGCTTGAGATAGCCGGCCGCCGTCAGGGGGATGCCCTCTCCGCCGGCGCGCTGGAGGAACCAGGTCCACGCGGCCAGGCACGCGTCGCGGTCATCGTCGGCGACTGCCGGCTCGAGGGTCGCGAGCGCGTGGGCGGCGGCTTCGACGAGGCGGTCGGTGACAGGCGTGCCCTGGTCGGCCGGCGTCGCGTCGAAGTCGTAGCGGACACGCTCGATGAGATCGATGACCTCTCCCGGAACGCCGGCGTCGCGCATCCGGAATCGGACGTCACCGAGCGCCCCATCGACCTCGGACGCGCTGAAATGAGCGGGATCGGGCTGGAACGTCGCGAGCATCTCGGCGTCGAGCCCGCGACTGTTCTCCGGGGGCGCGGCGCGGCGTCCGTCGACGCAGTGCGCGATCGGGGGCTGACTCGTCGCTGCGTCGGGAGCGGGGATGATCGCCTCGAGCCGAAGGATCAGCTGCCACGCATCGCCGTAGTCGTAGACGTAGCGCAGAACATCGCCGGGGTCAGCGAAGACCTCATCGACGCGGACGTCGCGGTCGGGGATGCCCTCGTCGTCATCGCCATCGACGAGGTCGTCGTTATCGACGTCATACGCGCACAGGAACAGCTGACTCTCGCGATCCCAGGCTCCCCCGCCGAGGGCGAAGCGATGAAGGTGCTCGTCTGCCCACCCGAACGCGGCTTGCAGGACGTCGTGCAGAGTGTCGAGGGTGATCGTCGAGCGGATGTCGAGACGACGCCAGATCGGTGGCTTCTCGCCGTCGATGTCGACCCGGACACGGAAGATCGCGACATCGTCGCGCCGTGGATGGGATGCCGGAGGTCAGGACGCGGCGGATGGGTGATCGCGGCGACCCGCCGACTCGCGACGACTCCGGCGAGGTCGAGCAGCTCGGCCGCAGTCATGCCGGCGGTGAGTTCAGCGAAGCGGCGGTCGATCTCTTTGTCATCCATCACGCCTCACCGTAGCGAACGACGACGAGGAGGTGCAGGCGTACCGAGTTTCGAATGTTATCCACATCGGGCAGGCTTAAGTCTTCGCAATGTCGTACCTGTGTTCTATACTTTGAGGACGGAACATTGATCGAGACGAGAAGCCATGAACGAGACTCCGGAGCCGGTGGGCGACAACGATGATCGTGATGCGGTGGCGCGGAAGACGGCGGCGTTCGTGGACGAGATCATGGAGGCTCGTCGCGTGGTTGCGGAGGGTCAGGCGCGCGAGGCCGCGGCAATGGCCGAGGCATATGCGTTCACGCAGGAGCAGACCGCGCTGCTGGGGTCGGCGACCGTCAAGGCGCGGGAGATGCCGTTGCGGGCCATGGCGGCGGAGATCGGTGCGGCGACGCGGGTGAATGACAGTACGGTGCAGAACCGGTTGTTCGAGTGTCACCGGTTGGTGACGGAGTATGCCCAGACGTTCGAGGCGTGGCGTGCGGGGCAGGTGTCGCAGGCGCACACGAAGGTCATCGTGGAGTTCGGTGCCGACCTGCCGGACCCGGAGGCGCGGGCGGCGTATGAGAAGGATGTGCTGGATTACGCGGTGAAGACTGCGACGGGCAGGTTGCGTCCGTATGCGCAGCAGGTGGCGGACAAGCTCAACCCGCGGACGGTGCAGGAGCGGCACGAGGTTGCGGCGTGCACGCAGCGGGTGTTCGTCGAAGACCTCCCCGACGGGATGTCGATGCTGGGAACGATCGCACCCTCCACCTATGTTCACGGGGCGTACGACCGTGCGACGCAGGTGGCGCGTGAGATCAAAGCGGCCGACCTCCGGGCCCGACGGGAGTACGCCGAGCGGCAGGCGCGCGGCGAAGAGGCCGAAGAACCGTGGTTCGACGACCGCACGCTGGATCAGATCCGCGCGGATGTGGTGATGGACATGCTCCTCACCGCTGCCCCCACCGTCGACCCCACCGGGGCTGGGCTGGCGGCGATCCGCGGGAGCGTGCAGGTCAGCATCCCCGCCACCACCCTCGCCGGCACCACCTCGGGTGGGGCGGAGCTCAACGGGAAGTGCGCGATCGACCCCGCCACGGTGCGGATCCTCACCGGGAATGCTCCCGGGTTCGATCGGGTGTTCCTCCACCCCGTCACCGCCGAAGTGCTCACCACGGACAGATATACCCCGACGGCGGGGATCAAGCGATTCCTGCAAGCCCGGTACGTGCGATGCGCGTTCCCCGGATGCCGGCGACCCGCGATGCGATCCGAGATCGACCACCACCAGGAATACAGCAAGGGCGGCAAAACCGACGGGGACAACCTCGGCCCCTGCTGCACTCGACACCACGTGACCCGCCATGCCGCGGGATGGACCGTCGAGCAACTCCCCGGCGGCAGACTTCGATTCACCGCGCCCTCGGGGAAGGTCTACATCGAAGACCCGCCACCGCGGGTGATGTTCATCCCCGAACCCGATCCGGATCCCGGTCCCGGACCGGATCGCGAATCGCCTCCGGAACCCGCGAGCCCGCCGTTCTGAGTTCGAGCGCGCCGGGTGATCTGAATCTCGGCGCCTCGCGTTCCTGAGGTGGCTGCCGCGGGGTCGCTCCGCGACCCCTTGCCCTCGACAAGGGGTACTCAGCGTGCGCTCGGCGGTGCCGCACGGGAACGTGTCGGTCGTGCACGGGTCTCGGTACGCCCGCGCCGGGAACTACTCGACCGTCGGAGAGAGAAGAGACGCCACGCAAGACTGCCGCCCGGCAGCCGCCGATGCGGATGCCGTCACGGTCGCGCTTGGTGACGGCATCCGCGATCAAGCAAATGGATCAGTCAGAGCGAGGCCTGCGGGCACGGGCGATCGCACCAGCGACGACGAGCAGAATGCCGGCGACCGCCACGAAGATCCACGGCCACGCTTCGGCCCCTGTCGTCGCGAGATCGGCGTCGTTCTGCGCATCCCCCTCGGCGGGGCCGTCACCGGGCGTGCCGGATCCAGCACCTTCGCCGTCACCGGAGTCGCCGCCGCTGCCGCTGCCGTCGCCGTCCGACCCGTCGCCGTCACCCGGAGCGGGGTCGTCGACTGCGTTGACGCGCACGATCAGGCCGCGCTCGTCGCTCGTGTTGTCCGACGCGCGCAACACGGCATACAGCTCGCGCGTACCGGCCTCGGGAGCGGTGTAGTCGACCACCGCCGACGACAGCCCCTCGGCGCCGAGACCTCCGAGACGCTTCACGGCCACGATGTCACCCTCCGACGGGTGACCGTCGTAGACGGTGACGATCTCGTGCGACGCGGTGTCACGCTCGGCATCCGCCTTCAGCACGATCTCCGCCGTCTCACCCACGGTGATCTCGGGAAGCTCGCTCTCGCTGTCGAGATCGAGCGTCGCCGCATCGGTCGTGATCACACCGGCACCGACGAAACCGACCTGCGCGTCACTCGCGCCCGCGGCGCCCTCGGGCACGACCGACACAAGACCGAAGCCCTGGTTGTTCTGGCCGCACACGAGAGTCTCGGCCTCACCGGTTCGCGGATCGGTCAGCGTGACATCGCCCTGCACCGAATCGGCCGGACACACGGTGTCGGGGGTGCCGGCCCAGCCGTGAATCTCGTCGATCGTGTCGTCCTCATCGAGCACGACGAAGACGCGCCAGCTCTGAGCACCGCCACCGGGGGCACCCTGCGCCGTCCACTGCGGGGACGACACGGTCAAGCTCTCCTGCGGCGCGATATCCGAGGTCACAGTGGTGGTGCCGATGTCGACCGGATCGCCGATGATCGTGTTGTTCGCATCGATCGGCACGGCCGAGAACGAGACGGTCAGCGGATCGGTGATCGGAACGAGACTGTAGTTGGAGACCTCGACGTCGAAGACGACCGGGTCGCCCACCTCCGGGCTGGAGCCGTACGGCACGCCCGAGGTCGTCGGGTCGTCACTGTCCGGCAGTCTCGGAGTGAAGCCGCGCAGCTCCTGACGGTTGTCGAGCGGAACCCACTCGACGGTCCCGAGATACCCGATGGGTCCCCGCACCAGAACGGTCGCTCCGGGCATGTTCAGCGCCGGATCGGGTTTCTGTCCGTACACGCGGGTCCAGAACTCCCGGCCCTCCGCGTTGGCCGTGAGATCCGTGCCGTACGTCACCCGCACGGCGCCATCGAGGCCGTAATAGTACGCGGCACCAAACTCGTAACCGAGATCGGCATCCACTTCCGGCACCGACAGCGCGAAGGTGGTGCTGTGGGTATTCGCCGTCGACCCGCTCGTCGACCCGGTGAACATCTGGTTCGTGCTGAAGCCCGCGGACAGGGAACCCTCGAGGTCGACCGAATCGACGAAGGGAACGCCGACCTTGGCCTCGACGCCGCCCTCGACGTTCAGATCAAGGTTCCAGCCCTTCTCGGATGTTTCGGACGTGCTCGACGAGCCCGACACGGTCGTGGTGAGGTCGACCGATGTCTCGGTGCCCCCGACGCCGATCTGCTCGTTGAACAGCGAGGCATCGCCGGTGGTCGTCGTGCCGTCCGCCGCCACAGAGGTGAACTGACCGACGACGTCGTCGATCGGCACCTGACCGTTGACGAGCCGCGGGTAGGACAGCGCGTTTCCGTTCTGCCAGCTGGCGGTGAAGTAGTCGTTGCCCTTGCCGGCGAGGTCCGCCTGCTGCGGCGTGCCGGGAACGACGACATCCCAGTAGCCGTAACAGCCGTCGTCGCACCCGGAGCTTGCGGCATCCGGCCGATCCCAGGAATCGACTGAGATCACGGGGTAGCGGGTGACCTGGTAGTCCTGCACCATCGCGTTGACGATGTCGTCGTCACCGGTCTTCGAGCTGATCGTGAAGTCCGTGCTGTAGCCCGCCTGGGCGGTAGCGCTCCCCAGCGAGCTCCACGATGCACCGAGCTTCCCGGACAGTTCCGTGCTGACCTCGCCCTTCTCCAGGAACGGGATGCCGGCGTCGATCGTGGCCTTCACGTCAGCCTCGGCACTCAGGTTGTACGCCTGGTTCGACTGCTGCGACGTCTCATTGTTGAACGCTCCCGTGCCCGACGTCCCCATCTCGAGATTGAAGTCCTGGTTGCGCGAGATGTTGAGGAACTCTCCGTCGATCCAGTCGCTGTGCCCGGGGGGCTGCCCGCCGATGAGGCTCATCGAGGTGAGCTTCTGCACGGTGAAGACGACGGGGTCGCCGAGCTCGAGCGTCTTGCCGCCGGGATCGTAGGAGGTGAGGTCGAAACCGCTCACCGCCAGCGTCTCGCCCCCGTCGACCGTCACTTGTTGGGTGTTGACGGTGGGCGCCTCGTTCACATCTGTCGGCTGGATAAGCAGGAGCTGATCATCGGTTGCTTCGCCTCCGACCCGAGAAAGCGCGATGCCCCACTGCGCGTCGTCGCCCCCGCCGCCACCGGCGAACCCGCCGACCGCCATCGAAACGCTGGAGGTCTCGTAGAGCGCGGGGAGGGTGGCCGCCTCGGGGAAGACGAGCTCGAGTTCTCCGTTGAGCAGTCGGGCGACGGTCACCGCCTGTCCACCGTCGGCGGCGGGGTGCGTGATGGCGAGCTGGCGGCTCCCAGAGCCGTCCACCGTGTCGAAGAACTGCCCGCTCTCGACGCGCACGCCGGAGTTCGCGTTCTCCCATTGCGCCGAGTACGCCACGTCATCGACGCGGATCCGTGTCACATCCGACACCGTCAGGTCGTCACCGCTGAGGGTGACGCGGCTGACGGCCAGACCGATGTAGCCGGAGTCCGCGGCATCCGGACCCACCCAGGCGATCTCCTGCAGGCCGTCGCCGTCGAAGTCGTATACCGACATGTCGGCAGAGGCCAGCTGGTCGGTTGAAAGGCTCACGGGCAGCGCTTGCGGGTCATCGACCCGCGTGAGTGCGCGCTGCTCCTCACCGCTCGCGGTGTATTCAGCCACGAAGACGGTGGGAGTGCCGGCGTCGTCCACGTACGCGACGATGATCTCGGGCGTTCCGTCCTGGTCTACGTCGGCGGTGTCCACGGCGAGGGGCAGCATCGCGCCGGCGGCGGTGCGACCGGGCGTGATGGCGGTGTCGATGATCGTCACGAGGCGCCGGTTGAGCCCGACGTTGTAGTCGACCACCGCGAGGGCAAGCTCGGAGTCAGGCTTCACATAGGCAACCACGGCTTCGTCCCGGCCGAGCCCCTCTGCGCCCGCGACGCCGTCCAGGTCGGCGACGGCAAGGTCGAAGACGGCATCCGGTGCGGCCGAGATCTCGAAAGAGGTGGACGCAGGGATCGCGTCGGGCTGGTCGACGGCGACGAAGTCCCACTCGAAGGGGGCGCCGCTCCCGAACGCGCTGGTCGTGATCCTGAACCCACTCCCGTCGTATCGCAGCGCCTGCCCATGCGACCAGTTGAAGATCATGGATCCGCCGTCGCCCTGCGGGATGAGGCGCCACCGCTGGTGCTCGCTGTCGTTGCAGACCGCGGTCCAGGGGTTGCTGAACGGGATCGGCTGCGTCAGGCAGGTTCCGTCCGCGCGGTTGACGAGCTGGAAGACGACGGCGTCGTCGGCGACGTCCTCGTGTGCGATCGCCGTCCACTGCTGCGTCAGGTCGGACTTCTCCGCGCCGTTGTTCGACGCCGCGTAGACAGGCGGCGCAGCGTTCGGGCTCGTCGCGATCACGTCACCGCTCGACGCGTGATTGCGGATGATGTAGGTCTTACCCGGCTCGAGGCCGTCCTCGGGCGACGCGTAGGTGGTGTACGTCCCGATGGGTTCGGCGACGTCGCTCGTGGATGTCAGCTGCAGGATGCCGACCGGCTCTCGACCGTCACCGTCGAGCAGCCCTTCGGTCGCGGCGAGGAGGAGACTCCGTTCGGCGAAGGGGCCGGTGAGATTCCCTGCGGCGGTCCGGGCGCCGAGGACGGTGCGCTCGAGCTCGCGCGATGACCCTCGGGGATCGGGCTGGGCCAGTGTCGCCAGTCCCGTGTTGGCGTCGTCGGTCACGCGGCGGTAGCTGTTGTCGGTCAGCGTGGTCGAGAGGAGGAGCTCGTCACTCGCGAACGCGACCCGCTCGCCGAGCAGGGCCTCGGCGGGGAAGTCGTTGCCGTCACCGTCGGTGGTGGTCGCATCGAAGGGCTCGATGGCGAGGAGCGGAGCTGCGCTGCTCGGAGCAGCGGCGAACGCGAAGCCCACGGCGACGGCGGCGGCGGTGGCGAAGGCGAAGATGCCGCGGCGCGCGCGACGGTGGGCGAAAGACATGTGTCGGGAAGGACCTTCTGGCGATTCGGGTCGAGACAGAGTGCGGTGACCTGACGGTATGCGCGTAGGGCATCCGGGTCGAAGCCTGAGGGTGAGCGATGCGCTCTTCTGGGGTGAGGCAGGCGAGGGGTGTTGCCTCCCGGGTGGGCCAAAGCCCCCTTTTGCGCGACGCCGGTCTCACCTGCCCCCCAGCAGCGGTGACCGCGCGCCGCCGCCCACCCGGGGAGGCAACGAGTATCGACGGTAGGGGCCGTGGGGCCACCTGACCCATTCGGAGGATGAGGGAATCGGGCCGGCGGGGTGAGGCGCGGTCACGGGGTGTTCAGCGGACCGACTGCACCGCTTCTTCGCGGGAGTTGACGCCGAGCTTGCGATAGATCGAACGCGTGTGGGTCTTCAGCGTGTTGACGCTGACGTGCAGGCTCTCGGCGATCTCGCCGGCGGTCTTGCGGGTGCCGAGGAGGTCGAGAACGGCACGCTCACGCTCCGAGAGCATCGAGATGGGTCCGGAGGTCGCGGCGGGGCGGGCGCCTCGGGCGGCGAGCTCTTCGTACGCGGTGCCGCGTTGGAGGTGATCGGCGAGGAGTTTCCGGACCGCCGGCTCGGCGCCGACGAACAGACGATCCAGACCCTCCCGGTCGCCGATCTCGAGAGCCTGCTCGCAGAGCTCGTGGGCGAGCCGATCGGCTCCACGGTCGGCCTGGACGAGGGCCGCAGTGAGGAGCGTCGCGGCGCGCACGTAGGTCACCTCGCGGTAAGGGCCGAGTCCGCGGAGCATCTCCAGGGCCCGCTCGGCATCGCCCGCGCGGCGGATGAGCTCGGCGAAGATCACCGTGACCAGCGGCAGGTTGGAGGCGGTGTGGCGCTCGGCGATCGCGACGGCGTCGTCGGTTCGACCCCGCGCATCGGCGAGCGCGGCGTCCGCGAGATCGCGGAAGGCACCCCACGAGACCCCGTGCCGCTCGCCGCGCGGAAGGGTGTCGAGCTCGATCGACGCGCGCGCGGCGAGGCGATCGTCGTGGGCGCGCGCCGCGGTGAGCGCGAGCATGACGGCGGCGACGCCACGGAACGAGGGCGCGGCGCGCTCGCCGCTGACGGCGCGGATGAAATGGCGCGCGGCGAGCTCGTATTCGTCGGCCCAGTAGGCGATGATCCCCATCGCGACCGTCGTCGCTCCCCCGCCGTTGGCGAGCCAGGGACGGTCGTCCTCCGCCGCGGCGCCGAGCCGGTCGAGGACGCGACCCGCATCGCGGAGGGCTCCCGCCCACGCCAGGGTGAAAGACAGGAGTCGGCGCGCACGGGTGGCGAGGATCTCATCGCCCACGGCATCCGCTTCGGTGACGGCGGTGCGGAGCTGGTCGATCGTGCGCGCCGGGGTGAGGCGATGGCGCATGCCCGCCCAGCCGAGGAGGAAAAGCAGCGCCGCGTGGACGTGGCGGTCGAGCTGCGTGTCGGTGATGATTCCGTCGTGCACCTTCTCGGCCGCGGCGGCGAGCGCTGCCCGGTCGTCGAGGAGGAACAGCTGCGCGCGCGGAAGGGTCATCGCGAACGCGGCGTCGGGGGTGTTGCCGGCGCGGGCGACCGCCTGAGCGAGGAACGTGCGCGCCGCGTGTGGGGCGCCCATGATGTCGGCCGCGCACGCGCGGATGAGGAGGACCGCGGGGTCGTTATCGAAGGGTGCGGGAAGGGCCGCGCAGATGCGATCGAGGGCGGCGGTGTCGGCCTCGATGACGATCCGCACCCAGTGCTCCGTGATGACACGGGCGACATCCGCCGGCTCGTCGGCGCGCTGCCAGTGGAAGATCGCTCCGAACGGGTCGTCGTGCTCGAGATGCCGGGCAGCGGCGCGATGGGCGCGGGCGTTCCGGCCCGGATCCTCCTCGTCGGAGATCGTGCGGCAGAGCTTCGCGAACAGCGGGTGCCAGCGGTAGGTGGTGGTCCCGCCGGGATGGGTGGGGTCTCCGTCGTCGACGACCGAGAGGAAGAGGCCGGAACGGAGAGCCCGCGACAGAAGGGACGCGGCATCCGCCCGCTCCGTGAGGACCTCGACGAGGGGGACGGTGAGCTCTTCGCAGACGGCGGTGTCGAGCGCGAGGCGGCGAAGATCCTCAGGGAGATCGCGCATGACATTGTCACGGACGTAGTCGCGGAGGAGCGCGGCGGTGGCGTGCGACGCGGTGGTGTCGGTGCGCGGATGGCGGAGGCCGGCGAGGCGGGCGAACTGGACGGCGATCGGCCAGCCGCCGGTCGCAGCGAGGACGGCAGCGGGGTCAGGAGCGGGGGCGGGCTCGGTGTCGGGGTCGGTGAGGACCTCGGCGATCTCGGCGGCGTCGAAGGCGAGCGCGGCGTCGGTGAGGACGGCATCCGGAGCTCCGAGCGTCCATCGGGCGAGACGCGCGTCGAGGGCGCCGGTGCCGACGAAAAGCAGGCGCAGCTGCTCAGGGCCGGACTCGATGAGGGCTCCGAGGAGACCGGTGATGAGGGCAGCGTCGGCGCGCTGGGCATCGTCGATGACGAGATGGACGGGTTCGTCGAGCGCGGCGAAGACGTCGTGGAGGGCATCGAAAACCGCGCCGCCCCCCGCTTCGGCGGGATCGACCGATGCGAGGGGGCCGAGGCGCGGGTCGACGGGGGCGAGGGCCTGGAGCGCGCGGATCACCCGACTGCCCAGGCGGGACGGCTCATCGTCGTAGGTGCCGAGGGAGAGCCAGGCGACGCGGTCATGCTGGCGGGCCGCCCAGCCGCTTACCGCCGAGGTCTTGCCGAATCCGCTCGGGGCGCGGACCACGGTGATGCGGTGCGCGCGGACTCCGGCGTCGATGGCGTCGTGAAGCCGGGGACGCGCGAGCGTGTGGGGCTGCGGGCGGGGAGGCGCGTAGCGGCGTGCGGCTGCGGTCGGGCTCGGGCTCGCCGGGCTCGGGATGGTGTTCGACAACGACAACCTCCGCGGGGGTGGAAGCCACGCGGATTCGGGTGCCGCGAGCCACATGCCACTTTATTCGGCGCGGAGAGGAGGCCGGTTTGCGTCGGCTTGTTGCCGGAGGGCGCCAACGTCCTGCGCCCGCGCTGCGACAAGACTGGTTGACGGACAGACGCACGGGGGTTTACAGTCCAAATTGGACAGACCAGTTGTCCAGTTTGCATGAATCAAAGGAGATTGAAATGCACAGCACCCGAATGCTGGCGCGCGGGTTGGGCACGGTCGCCGTGGTCACCCTCACCGCCGCCATGGCCGTCGCCTGCGCCTCGTCCGCACCGAGCGGCGGCGAGGACGAGGGTGGCACGCTCAACGTGCTCTTCCCCCAGACCCACGCCGGCGCGTCCGAGATCCTGAAGGCGGATTACGAGGCCGCCAACCCCGGCGTGACCGTGAACGTCACCCTGGTCCCCTACGACGAACTGCAGCAGAAGGCCACGCTCGACGTGCAATCCGGTTCGGGAGAATTCGATGTGTTCGACTCCTGGTACACCGAGATCGGCGCGCTCGCCGCGGGCGGGGTCATCGTCCCCATCGATGACATCGTCGATCAGGCCGATCCGGACGACTTCATCAGCTCGATCTACGACCCGTACTCCCTCGTGGACGGCGAGCGCTACAGCCTGCCCTTCGACGGCGACACCGAGGTGCTCTTCTACAACACGGAGATCCTCGAGCGGAATGGCGTGGAACCTCCGACGACGTGGGACGAGTACGCGGACGCTGTCGCGACGATCACCGAGAACGAGAGCGCGAACGGTGTCTACGGGGCAGCCATCATGGGCCAGCAGACGCCGATCATCCTGATGTCCACCTACGCCAACCGCCTGGCAGGCTTCGGCGGGTCCTTCACCGACGACGCCGGCAACCCCACGCTCGACACCCCCGCAGCGGTCGGAGCCGCCCAGGCACTCCTCGACGTCACCGACGCCGCACTCCCGACCCCGTTGGAGACCGGCTTCGATCAGGCGCTCCAAGCCTTCCTCTCGGGGAAGGTCGCCTTCATGGAGTTCTGGACCGACCTCGGCACCTTCGCTCAGGACCCGGAGCAGTCCGAAATCGTCGACAAGTGGGGCGTTTCCCAACTGCCGGTCGGCGGAGACGCGGAGTCCAGCCTCGCCGCCCTCGACGCCGGCTTCACGCTGACGCTCTCCTCGCAGGCCGACAACGTCGAGCTCGCGAAGGACTTCATGCTCTGGGCCACCAGCAGCGAAGTCAACCTCAAGCTGATCACGTCGTACGGATCCGGCATCGACCCGAACCGCGTATCGACTCTGCAGTCGGAGACCTACATCGAGTTCAACCCGCAGGTTCAGGAGGCGGCATCCGCATCCCTCAACGGAGCCCTGCCCTGGCCGACCACTGCCGACGCACCGGCGCTGAATCAGGCCCTCACCGACGCGCTGGCCACCATGATCGCCGAGCGCGGTGACCCGCAGGAGACGATGGAGCAGGTGCAGGCCGAGTGGGAGTCGATCCTTGGCTGACACCGCCACGGTGACGAGAGGGCCCGGTCGCCGCACCGGCTGGGCCTTCTCGACCCCGGCCCTGATCGCGGGACTCATCGTCACGGTCTACCCGCTCATCTACCTGATCGCGTCCAGCGTCAGCCGCTCCACGCTGGGGCAGCCCTTCCAAGAGCTGGTGGGCGCAGCCAACTTCAGCCGAGCATTCGGGGACACGACCTTCGTCGAGGCGCTGGTGCGCACGAGCGCATTCGCGATCGGCACCGCGGTGTTCCAGGTGGCACTCGGTCTCGTGATCGCCCTGTTGATGCGTCAACTGACGCGGGGCCAGAACGTCATCCGGACACTGATCCTTCTTCCTCTGCTGACCCCGCCCGTGATGGCAGCGGTGGTGTGGAAGCTGATCCTCGCGCCGAACGGCGGCCTGTTCAACGCGGTGCTCATGCAGCTCGGTCTCATCACCGAACCCGTGTCGCTGCTCGGGTCGTCTTTCTGGGCGATCGTCATGGTCGCCCTCGCCGACTCCTGGCAGTGGACTCCCTTTGTCGCCCTGATCATCTACGCGGGCCTGCTGGCTCTGCCTCAGTCGGTGTACGAAGCCGCGCAGGTGGAAGGCGCCGGGCCGTGGCAGACCTTCCGCTACATCACCTTCCCCATGGTCCTTCCCACCATCACCGCCGTGCTGCTCATCAAGCTGATCATCTCGTTCAAGGTCTTCGACCTCATCTACATCCTCACCGCCGGCGGTCCGGCAGACGCTTCGATGCTCTCCGGCTTCCTGATCTTCCGCACCGCGATGCGCGAGTTCGATGTCGGCTACGCCGCCGCGCAGACGCTCATCTTCGTCATCGTCGTCACGATCGTCACCATCCCCGTGACCATGCTCCGCAACCGCACTAGGTGGTCCTGATGTACTCGACAGACACGGCGAACGCCCCCACCACGGCACTCATCACCACGAAACGCGGTCGTCGGATGCCGCGGCGCCGCTCAGCCGGGCGCACCTCGGTGCGCGCAGGGTTCGGACGCGTGGGCCGTGGAACGCTCTGGCTCCTCGTGCTCGCCGGCACCCTCCTGCCGATCGTCTACCTCATCACCCTGTCGTTCACGCCGCAGTCGCAGATCGCGACAGGGCGCATCGTTCCGGACGAGCTGACGCTGAGCAACTGGACCGCCATGTGGGATCGGATGCCGATTCTCCTCTACGCACTCAATTCGGTCGTCGCCGCCGTTCTGGGGTGCGTCCTGTCCCTGGTGATCGCCACTCTGGTCGCCTTCGCCATCGCCCGCTATCGCACCGGTGGCGGCTTTCTGCCGGTGTACGTCCTGGCGAGCTTCGTCGCGCCACCCGTCGTCGCGATCATTCCTCTCTTCTTCCTGCTCCGCGCTCTCGAGCTCACGAACAGTCCGATCGGTCTCGGCCTCATCTACGGGCTGGTGAATGTCGCCGTCGCGACCGCCCTGCTGGAGCCGTTCATCGAGCGCATCCCCGTAGAACTCGAAGAGGCGGCGCAGATCGACGGCGCCGGACCCGTCCGGACGATGATCAGCGTGGTGGTTCCGCTCCTGGTTCCCGGGCTGATCGCCACCGGGATCATCATCCTGATCCTCAACTACAACGAGCTGCTGTTCGCCCTCACCGTGTTGCAGAGCAACGAATCGCAGACGCTCCCGGTCGCGATCTCGCTCTTCCAGGGCGACCGCGGCGTGCAGTTCGGGCAGATGGCCGCCGCCTCTCTCGCCGCCATCATTCCGGTGTACATCGCTGCCGTGTTCATGCAGCGGTACCTCGTCGGCGGCCTCACCAGCGGCGCGATCAAGTGAGGAAGTCATGAAGATCTCTGACATCACCTTCATCGGACTCCGGTCACCGCTTCCGGCCCCCGCCGTGTTCTCGTGGGGTTCGGCGTCCGAGCGGAACGTCGGTCTCGTGCGCGCGCAGCTGGACTCGGGTGTTGAGGGCTGGGGCGAGACGAGCGTGACCTTTCCGCTGTGGTCGCTCGAGGAACGCGCCGCCACCGTCGCGTCGCTCGCCCCCATGTTCGTCGGCCGGACGCTGGACGAACCGGCAGACATCGCAGACGTCATCTCCGCGGCGCGCGTCCGCACCGACCGACTCCGCAGCCTGTGGTCTCCGGTCGGGATCAGCGCGGCGCTCGGCGCCATCGAGATGGCCCTGTGGGACGCGTATGGGAAGGCGCTCGAGACGCCTGTCTGGCAGATCCTCGGCGGAACAGCGAGCGAGGTACCGCTATACGCCGTCGGATTCGGCGGCACACCCGAGCAGTCCGCGGAGGCCGCGGCATCCGCCCTCGCCGATGGCTTCGCGAAGGTCAAGGTCCGAGTCGGATTCGACCCGGATGCCGACGAGGCGCTCGTGCGAACCGTGTCGGACCGTATCGGCGGAGGCCTCCTGATCGACGCAAACATGGGGTGGTCGCGCACCGAGGCACAGACGATGCTGCGCCGCCTCGAGCCCTATGACCTCGGCTGGCTCGAAGAGCCGCTGGATCGCGCCGACCTCACCGGATACGCCGAGCTCCGAGAGAAGGCGACGATGCCCATCGCGGCCGGGGAGAACTGCTACAGCGAAGAGGAACTCATCGCCCTCGCGACGGGCGGCTCGATCGACGTCGTCATGCCCGACCTCGCTCGCGTCGGCGGTCTCACCGCAGCGATCGCCGGAGCGCGGGCTGCACGCGAATCCGGGCGCACCTACAGCACACATCATTACGCGTCCGACATCGGGTTCGCCGCGATGCTCGCCCTCTGCGCGGTGGTGGGCGAGCCCGCGCCGATCCTCCGCGACATCAGCCCCTGGCCGCTGCGGACCGAGCTCCTCTCCGACCCACTGGAGATCAGCCCCGGGCGTGCTCTTCCGTACTCGGGCCCCGGACTCAGCCCCTCACCACGCACGCCGGTCCTAGAGGAGTATCGAACGCTATGAGCAATGACACTCCCTACGCCCGGTTGACACCCAAGCCACTCTGGACCGCAGCGGCCGATCAGATCCGAGAACGGATCGAATCCGGCGACATCCCGGTGGGAGCGCGACTGCCATCGGAACGCGACCTGTGTGTACAGTTCGGCATCAGCCGGATCTCGCTTCGCGAGTCCCTGAGGGTGCTGCAATCCACCGGGTATGTCGAGACGCGGCCCGGCTCGGGCACCTATGCCCGCTTGCCGGAGCCGATCGCCGATGGATCGCTCGCCGCGTGGATCGCGAAAGACATCCACATCCTCGAACTCTTCGAGCTCCGGCGTGCTGTCGAGCCGGGCATCGCCGGGCTCGCGGCGTTGCAGCGGGATGACGCCCACTTGGGCCCTCTCCAGGCCACCATCGCGCAGATGGCGGGAGATTCGCCGCGCAACCACGCGCGCGTCGTGGCGGCGGACGCGGAGTTCCACCGACTCATCGGCCACAGCATCGGCAACCCCGCCATCTCGCGACTGATCGACCAGATCCAGGACGAAGGTGGCGCCGAGAGGCGACTTTCGCTCGGCGTTCCGGGGCAGACCGAACGCGCCGCCGACGACCACTCTGAGATCTTCGACGCCATCCGACGCCAGGACGAAGTCGGAGCGCGGGATGCCATGCGAGCCCACCTCGACGACGCCGTCGACTGGATCGTGAACTACACCAAGGAACACCCACCCAAGGAGGAACAATGACCACCACCTCGACCGCCCAGAGCACCACGCACAACGCCTCGGGGCAGCGCGTCGTGATCAGCCCGGCAGACTTCGGTTCGGGCGCACCGATGGAGGTCGGCCGCGCCGGTGTGCGGGATCGCAAGCTCATCTACCCCGAAGTCGGATTCGACGCCTCCACCCTGTGCCTCGGTCTCGTCGAGATCGATCCCGGCCATCACTCGCCTCTGCATCGACACAACTGCGAAGAGGTCTACTACGTCATCGAAGGCGAGGGCTACGTCGAGCAGGAGGGCGAGAACTTCCCCCTCGCCACGGGCGACGCCGTGCTGAACCGGATCAACGTCGATCATCGAGTCTTCTGCACCGGAGACACCACGCTGCGCCTCGCCGTCATCGGCGGCATCATGCTCGTGCCGCTCCTGCCGACCTGGCCCACGGCGAGCCCGTACGAGATCCTGGAGCAGGCAGATGAGGCGTGAGGATCTGGCGCACGCCATCGATCTGATCGGCGATGTCCTCCTGCCCGCCGGCCGTGGGCGTCCCGCACCCTCCGAGGTGCGCCTCGGCGACGATCTGCTGAACCGGCTGCGGGACTCGGAGAAGGAGATGCTCCGTCAGGCGTGCGAGGAGCTCGGCGCACCGGGACGGTTCGAAACCCTCGATGGCGGATCCCGACACGAAGCGCTCGCCACACTCGAGCAGAACTCTCCCCGCCTCTTCGACGCCGTGCGCCGGTGCGTCTACTTCGGCTACTACGCACAACCGGCTGTCATTCGGGTGCTGCGCGCGCAGGGTTACGACATCAACGAAGCCCCGCAGCCCCGCGGCTACGCGATGCCGCCGATGTCGCCGGAGGTCGTCAAGAACGTCGACCGCTCACGACGGGTGTGGATCCCGGCGGAAGAGGTCGGAACACGGATCAAGGAGGCCTCATGACGGCGCCGGTGAAGACACTTTCCTCCGTTCCGGTCCTCGTGATCGGAGCGGGTATGGCCGGCGGCGCGATCAGCTGCACGCTGGCGGAGGCCGGGGTTCCGGTCGTCTGTCTCGAGCAGGGCCGCTGGATACCGGGCGGCTCACGTCCGCACGCGGATCGCTACTACGAGCTCGAGCGTCAGTACGCCTGGAGCACGTCCCCGAACACGCGCGGATGGGCGGAGGACTACCCGATCGGCACCGATGCCGTCCAGCCGTTGATGTTCAACGAGGTGGGAGGATCAACGGCGATCTACACGGCCGCGTGGCCCCGATTCCGCCCGACGGACTTCGTCAAGAAGGACGAGCACGGCCGGAGCGAGAACTGGCCCTACTCGTACGACGACCTCTCGCCGTACTACGCGGAGAACGATCGGTCGATGGGAGTGAGCGGTCTCGACGGTGACCCCGCCTTCCCCGCCCACGATCCGTACCCCAATCCCCCGCTTCCGATCGGCAGACGAGGAGAGGCCTTCGCCCGCGGGTGTGAGCGTCTCGGCTGGCACTGGTGGCCTTTCCCGATGGCCGTCAACTCCCGCGAGTATCGCGGTCGCGCAGCGTGCAACGCGTGCGGCGACTGCCAGAGCGGATGCTCGATCGACGCGCTCGCCGGTTCCCACAACACCTACTGGCCGCGTGCGCTCGCGGCGGGAGTCGAGTTGCGCACAGGATCCCGGGTCGTCCGCATCGAGTCGGACGAGACCGGTCGCGTCGTCGGCGCCACCTACGTGAGTGCCGAGACAGGCGCCCGCTACTTTCAGCCGGCGGAGCGTGTGATCCTGTGTGCCAACGGCATCGGAACCCCCCGTCTCCTGCTGGCATCGGCATCCGACAGTCACCCCCAGGGGCTTGCGAACAGTTCCGACCTCGTCGGCCGGAATCTGATGTTCCACGGGCTCGCGATCGTCGAGGGGTGGACGGACGAGATGCTCGACCCCCATAAAGGCGTCATCTGCGCGGCGGCCTACTCAGCCGAGTATGCGGAGACCGACGTCGACCGTGGATTCGTCAACGGCTTCACCCTGCTCTGTTCCGGAATGAACGGCCCGGGGTTCCAGGCCAATGGATCGCACTCGGGCAACGTCGCCCCGTGGGGCGCTGGTCACCACGAATGGATGGATCGACACCTCAACCGCGGGATGGCGGTGCTCGTGCAGACCGAAGACCTGCCGTCGCCGAGCAACCGCGTCACCCTCGACCCGCAGTTGGTGGACGGGGACGGCATGCCCGCGCCCTTCATCCACTACCGCCTCGACGACAACGACGAACGTCTGCTCGAGTTCGCCTGTGCCCGCGCCGTGGAGATCCTCGAGGCGGCCGGGGCGCGAGAGGTGAAGGTCAATCGGTTCCGCGCAGCAGGCGGAGACTACATGCCGCCGGCCTGGCACCTCATGGGCACAGCTCCACTCGGCGACGACCCGACCACGTCCGTGATCGACCCCGATCACCAGGCATGGGATGCCCCCGGACTGTACATCTGCGATGGCTCGTCGATGCCGACGGGTGGAGCCGTGAACCCCACGAGCACCATCGGCGCCATGGCGCTACGATGCGCGACCCGCATCTTGGAACATCTCGAAAAGGAGACACCCGCATGGGCGAAGTGATGTCGATCGACCCGCGGACGGGCGATGCCGTCGAGAGCGTCGCGACGGAGACGAGCGACGCCGAGGTCGACGCCATCTGCGAAGCCGCCGCGGCCGGCGCCGACGCCCTTGCAGCCACATCGCCCGCGGAGCAGGCGGATCTCCTCGATGCGATGGCAGCCGCCCTCGACGCCGCGCGCGCCGAGCTGGTCACGCTCGCCGAGCGCGAATCCGCACTGGGAAAGACTCGCCTGGACGGAGAACTCACGCGCACGACGGGACAGTTGCGTCTCTTCGCCGACGTCATCCGCGACGGTGCGATGTTCGAGGCGATCATCGATCACGCCAGTGGCGCAGCGCCCGATCTTCGCCGCGTGCTCATTCCTCTCGGACCCGTCGCCGTCTTCGGCGCGAGCAATTTCCCTTTCGCGTTCTCAGCGGCGGGCGGCGACACGGCGTCGGCACTGGCCGCGGGGTGCCCCGTCGTGATCAAAGCGCACGGCGCCCACCCCGCGCTCGATGCTGCCGTCGCGCGGACGCTGAGCGACACCGCCCGTGCGCACGGTCACCCGCATGCCGTATCCATCGTGTTCGGGCGGGACGCCGGTCGGCGAGTGGTCGAGCATCCCGCGATCAGCGCTGTCGGGTTCACCGGAAGCGAGTCTGTCGGAAGACTGCTGATGGATGTGGCTGCGGACCGAGAACGGCCGATTCCGGTCTACGCGGAGATGGGGTCCTTGAATCCGCTCATCGTTCTGCCCGACGCCGTGGAACGGGCGAACCTCGCCCACGACCTCGCGAGCTCGATCACGCTGGGCGCGGGACAGTTCTGCACCAAGCCGGGGCTCGTCTTCCTCCCCGCCGGGCCGGAGGGCGACGCCGTCGTCGACAGCCTCGTCCGTGCGATGTCGTCGATCGATGCGACATTCCTCCTCAGCGCGGGGATTCGCGACAGCTTCGTCGCTCACGTGGACACTGTCGCCGGCGCCGGCGCGGACCTCCTGGTGACCCCGCACGCCGCGGAGGGGTCGTCTGTGACTCCCGGGCTCGCGCACATCACGGCCGCTTCGCTCCTCGTGTCACCCGAGGTACTCATCGAGTGCTTCGGCCCGGCCGCGCTCGTCGTGCGGTACGACGGTCACGACCAGCTTCTCGATGCCCTTCGTGCCGTCCCGGCATCCCTGACGGTCTCGATCTTCGCGGGCGAGGCTCGGGACAACGCGCTGACGACGCTCATCGGAGCGGCTCAGAAGCAGAGCGGCCGCGTGATCCTCAACAGTGTTCCCACCGGAGTCGCGGTGACCTGGGCGCAGAACCACGCAGGCCCCTATCCGGCATCGTCCGGGGGCGGGATGTTCACCTCCGTCGGCGCGACGGCCGTACGCCGATTCCAGCGCCCGGTGGCGTACCAGGGCATGACGGAGGATGTGCTGCCCGCCGCCCTCCGCGACGACAATCCCTGGCATCTCCCACGAAGGATCGATGGGGTCGAGGTGCCGGGTTGAGTGGCGCGCGGAGCGGTCGCACCGCGAGCCACTGGGGAAGCTACCTCGTCGACACTCTGGACGACGAAGTCGTCGGTGTCGTTCCGGTGCCCGAGGATCCGGACCCCTCACCTATCGGCCAGAACTACCGGGGACGACTGCGGGGCGGCCCCCGGATCACAGCCCCGGCCGTGCGGCGCGGGTGGCTCGACCAACGCTCGCGCACGGGACGCGGCTCGGACGATTTCGTGGAGGTCACCACGTCCGAAGCCGTGGAGCTCGTCGCATCCGAGCTGGAACGGGTGCGCAGCCAGTTCGGCAACGAGAGCATCTTCGGCGGGTCCTACGGGTGGGGAAGCGCCGGCCGCTTCCATCACGCCCAGTCGCAGATTCATCGATTCCTGAACTCGATCGGCGGGTACACGCGATCCGTCAACACCTACTCACACGCGGCCGACGAAGTGATCCTCCCGCACCTCGTCGGAGATCGGGCCGAATTCCTCCGGTCGGTCCCTTCCTGGGAGGAGATCGCTGCACACACGCAGGAGTTCATCGCGTTCGGCGGCCTCCCGGCGCGCAGCACGCAAGTGAACCCTGGAGGCGTCGGCGCGCACGTCAACCTCGCCGGCCAGCAGTCCGCGGCGGAAGCCGGTGTGAACTTCACGCTCATCACACCCGTACGGACGGACACCGTCGACCAGCTCGGCGGGCAGTGGGTGCCGCTCCGACCGAACACAGACGTCGCGCTCATGCTCGGCCTCGCCCACACCGTGCTCGACGCCGGGCTGGCGGACGTCGAGTTCCTCGAAGAGTGCTGCGTCGGCTGGGAGCGGGTCCACGCAGAATTGACCGGCCGCATCGACGGACGCGTCAAGGACGCCGAATGGGCGGCCGAGATCACCGGGATACCCGCGTCCACCATCGTCGACCTAGGACATCGCATCGGATCCCGCCGCAGCTTGATCGCCGTCACCTGGTCGCTGCAGCGCCAGCACCATGGGGAGATGGCCTACTGGGCGGCCCTCACGCTCGCCGCGATGTCCGGGTCTCTCGGTCGGCCCGGAGGGGGGTTCGGCACCGGATACTCCTCGATGCACAACGCCCACGTCTGGGATCGAGTCTCGCCCGCCGCCGCGCTTCCTCAGGGCCGCAACGCGGTCCGTTCGTTCATCCCGGTCGCGCGCATCGCCGATCTGCTCCTACACCCCGGTGAAGAGTTCGACTACAACGGTCGCACCTCGATCTATCCCGACATCCGCCTCGTGTACTGGGTCGGCGGCAACCCGTTCCACCATCACCAAGACCTCAATCGACTGACGCGGGCGTGGGAGAAGCCCGAGACCATCGTGGTCCACGAGCCCTACTGGAATGCGCTCGCCAAGCGCGCAGACATCGTCTTTCCCGCCGCCACTTCTCTCGAGCGCGAGGACTTCGCGATCGGCATGGCGGACAACTGGCTGAGCTGGATGGACCGCGTCGCCGATCCGCCGCCCGGCGTGGTGACCGACTACGAGACGTTCGCCGAGATCGCCGATCGGATGGGCGTCGGCCACGACTTCACTGAAGGACGCGCACCCGAGGAATGGATCAGTCTGCTGTGGGACCAGACGCGTTCGAAGGCAGGTGATCTCGGGTTCGAGCTCCCTGACCTCGAGACGTTCCGCTCGCGCGGCAGCATCCGGCTCGACATGCCGCGGGTCGCGCCGACCGCATTCTCCGAGCTACGGCGCGAACCACGCGAGCATCCGCTGACGACGCCGTCCGGAAAGATCGAGCTGCATTCTGCGACGATCGAGAGCTTCGGATACGCCGACTGCCCCGGGTGGGCGCGGTGGATGGAGCCGGCGGAATGGCTCGGCGCGGACCTGGCGAACACCTACCCCTTTCACCTTGTCTCCCCCCAGCCGGACGGAAAACTCCACAGCCAGTACGACCACGGCTCGGAGTCACGTCGACACAAGATCGACGGACGGACCGTTGTTCGGCTGTCAACGGAAGACGCCACCGAGCGCGGGCTCACCGATGGCGACGTCGTTCGCATCTTCAATGCTCGAGGGGCATGTCTGGCGGCCGTCCGTGTAGATGCGGGCGTTCGTCCAGGAGTCGTCTCGCTGCCGACCGGGGCGTGGTTCGACCCGGTCGACCCATCGGAACCCGGCTCGCTGGACCGCCACGGCAACCCCAACGTGCTCACCCTCGACATCGGCACATCGTCGCTCGCCCAGGGCCCCTCGGCCCATACGTGCCTCGTCGACATCGAGCGCCTCGACGGCGCGCCGCCCCCGGTCGACGCGCATCGACCGCCCCCCATCCGCCCCCGCTACCAGACCCCGACTCACAGAGGAGACACTCCATGAACGACACGCACGCCCGTCTCGACGTCACACGCAACTACATCGGAGGCGAATGGGTCGACCCGACCACCTCGGCGACCGGGGACGTGTTCGATTCGAACACCGGCGATGTCATGGGCTCTGCACCGCTCAGCGGCGCAGGAGATGTCGAGCGCGCCGTCGCCGCCGCCACCGAGGCACTCGCGGATTGGCGCGACCTCGGTGGCCCCGCTCGCGCGGAGTATCTGCGCGCCATCGCGCGGGAACTGGAGGCCCGCCACGACCACATGGCCGGTCTCATCGCCCGAGAGGTCGGAGCCAACGTCGCCATCTCGACTGGGTCGCAGACCTTGACGCCCGTGATGAGCTTCGACATCGCCGCGGACATCGCCGAGACCTACCGGTTCACCGAGCCGCTCGGCGACAACATGATCGTCCGCGAGCCGATCGGCGTCATCGGCGCCATCACCGCGTGGAACTTCCCCCTCCACCTCGTCACGGTCAAGGCCGCCTTCGCCATCGCAGCGGGGAACACCGTCGTCGTGAAGCCGAGCGAAGTCGCACCTCTGACGGCCGCGGTCTTCGCCGAGGTCCTGCACGCCGCCGGTCTGCCGGCCGGCGTCATCAACGTCGTCTTCGGAACCGGTCCCGACGTCGGGGAGCCGCTCGTCGCACACCCCGCCGTCCGGATGATCTCGTTCACAGGGTCCACCCGCGCCGGCCGGCGCATCGGCGAGGTCGCGGCCCAGAAGGTCGCCAAGGTCGCCTTGGAGTTGGGTGGCAAGAGTCCTCTCGTGATCCTGCCCGATGCTCCGCTGGATGATGCCGTGCGCTTCGGTATCGAGGATCTGCTGCTGAACAACGGACAGCGGTGCGACGGCTACACGCGCATGATCGTGCCGCGCGATCGGCTGGGCGAAGTCGAACAGCTCGCGGCGGAACTGATGTCGACGCGGCGAGTAGGACCCTCCTCCGAGAGCATCAACGAAATCGGTCCCCTCGCATCGCAGGCCCAGAAGGACCGCGTCCGGTCTTATATCGAGAGCGGCATCCGCGAGGGCGCGAAGCTCGTCGCCGGAGGCCCAGAGGACCCCGACCTCGCAGAGGAGAACCGGGGAGGCTATTTCGTGCGGCCGACCGTGTTCTCCGAAGTCACGCCCGACATGACGATCGCCCGCGAGGAGATCTTCGGACCCGTCCTGTCGATCCAGGCCTACGACGATGTCGAGGAGGCCGTGCGGCTCGCAAACGACACCGAGTACGGACTCGCCGCCGCCGTCTACAGCGGGGACCGAGACAGCGCCCTGGCTGTGGCATCCCGCATCGAAGCCGGAATGATCTCCGTCAACGGCGGTGGCATGGACATTCGCGCGCCGTTCGGTGGATACAAGCAGTCCGGCCTCGGACGAGAATTCGGCCAGTACGGATTCGAAGAGTTCCTCGAGGTCAAGGCGCTGCGGCTTCCGGCGTGACACGGGCGGGGGCGCGGCATCCGTCGTATGGATGCCGCGCCCCCGCGTTCGCCTGGTGGTCAGTACTTGGCGGACTGCCCACCGTCGATGGGGATGACCGTCGCGTTGACGTAGGAGGCGTCGTCGGAGAGGAGGAAGGCGACGACGGCCGCGATCTCGGGAGCCTCGCCGTAGCGCTTGGTGGGGTTGGCCTGGATGAACTGCTCGGCCGCGCCGCGCGGGTCGTCGGGGTCGAGCTGCTTCATGGAGTTCTCGACCATGGGAGTCCAGATCGCACCGGGCGCGATGGCGTTGAGGCGAATGCCGAACTCGCCGTACTCGACGGCGGAGTTGCGAGTGAGGCCCACGACGCCGTGCTTGGCGGCGGCGTAGCCGGACTGGCGACCGATGCCGCGGATGCCGCCGACGCTCGCGGTGTTGACGACGGCACCACTCCCCTGCTCGCGCATGACCTTCAGGACCTTCTCGAGACCGAGGAAGACGCCGCGGAGGTTGATCGACACGACACGGTCGAACTCGTCGGCGCTGAAGTCCTCGGTGAGGTTCTGCTTGCCCTCGATGCCGGCGTTGTTGAAGAATCCGTCGATGCGGCCGAAGGTCGACAGGGTCTCGTCGACGTAGCGCTGCGTGTGCTCCTCGCTGGAGACGTCCGCGGTGACGGAGAGCAGCTTCGCGTCGGGGGCGACCTCGCGGACGGCATCCGTCGTCGCCTTCAGGCCCTCTTCGGACAGGTCGACGAGGGCGAGGTTCGCTCCCTCGGAGGCCAGGCGGACGGCGCTCGCGCGGCCGAGGCCGGAGCCGGCGCCGGTGATGAGGACGGTGCGGTCGGTGAATCGTGCAGTCATATGTCTCTCGCCTTTCGAATCGCTGGTCCCGGGTCGGGTCCGGTTCGGGTCCGGCTTCCGGGGCATGGCTCCACTGTTCCACCGGGGCGTCCGAGGTGCGGGCGGTTGCGTTTCGGGCGGAGCGGGAGTACGGGCGGGTGCGGGAGGGCTGGTGCTGGTGGCTAGCGCGAGGGAGCCGAACCGCGTCGATCCTGTTCGAGCCACTGCGCCTGCTGGTGCGCGGCGGCGGTTGCGGCATCCGTGGTCCAGGTGGCGGGGCGACTGCCCTCGAGGATCCGGGAAAGAGGCGTCCATCCGCGGAAGGACAGAGGCTCCCAGCCCGGTGCCGGAGCGAGCGACGCGAGAGCCGACGCCTCGTCGATGCGCACCCTGTCCCACGCGTGAATGACGCGGCCGTCTCCCATGCTCAGCCCGACGTGACCCCAGTCGCGGCGGATGCCTCCGATGTCACCCACGCTGCGGTAGAAGACGAAAGCACCGGGAGGCGCGGGATCGGAGGTATGGGTCGCGCCGTACAGGTCGGCGGACTCACCGGCGTAATCGCCCCCGAAGATCTCGATCTCGTTCGCCCGCTCGATCGCGTCCTCGACGAAGGCAAGGCACCGTGTCGTGTACGCCGTGGAGTCGAGATGCTCTTCGGCCCAGCGGAGCGCGTTTCGAGAGATGGTGTCAACGTCGACGGTCACGAGGGCGATCCTAGCGAGGCGACGAGCGGAGGATCAGGGCGGCGGCTTGGGTGCGACTCTCGACACCGAGCTTGCCGAGCACGCGGCTGACATGCGTCTTCACCGTCGGTATGGAGAGGTAGAGCTCGGCGGAGATCTCGGCATTCGAGGCTCCGCGCGCCACGGCCTGCGCGATCTCGAATTCGCGCGGAGTGAGGGACGCCAGAGCTCGCTGCTCGGCGGCGTCGGGGAGTCGGGTGTGATCGGCGGCGAGGCGCATCACGGTGTCGAGGACACCCGGCGCGAGGACGGGGCGGCCCTCCGCCGCGGCGCGGATCGCCGCGACGAGCTCTGACGGCGGCGCATCCTTCAAGAGGAACCCGCGGGCGCCGGCGCGGAGCGCGCGGACGACATCCTCATCGGCGTCGAAGGTCGTGAGCACGATGATCGCCTGCGACGGATCGCGCGCGATCTCGCGGGCGGTCGCAGTGAGGCCGTCGCAGCGCGGCATCCGGATATCCATCAGGACGACATCGGGGCGGTGGCGAGCGATGACCGCTTCGGCCTCGAGTCCGTCCGCCGCCTCGCCGACGACGGTGAGGCCCGCGTCGGTCCCGAGGACGAGACGGAGCGCAGATCGCACCTGCGGATCGTCGTCGACGAGGACGACGGTGACGGCATCCGTCATGCGCTGATCGGCCACGGGAGGCTCACCTCCACGCGGAACTCGTCAGGGCCCGGGGTGAGGTCGAGGGTGCCGTGGACGGAGCGGACGCGCTCATCGATCCCGATCAGACCGAAGCCGGGGGTGGGGGGCTGGGCATGTGTGCGGGTCCGGGTGTCGGCCGGCAGGGGGTTGCGGACGGTGAGGAAGATGCGGTCGTCGACCACGCCATCGATCGTCAGGGTCACGGGCATTCCGGGAGCGTGGCGGCGGGCATTCGTGAGGCACTCCTGCACGATGCGGTACGCGTGGCGACTGACCGTCGGGTGCAGCGTCGCGGTGTCGACGGCGACGCGGGTGTCCACGGGGGTGGCGGTGGTTGCGGTGGCGATGAGGGCCTCGAGGTCGTCGAGGGTCGGCTGCGGGTGGTCAGGGTCGGTGGAGCCAGGGGCGCGGACGACGGCGAGGATGTCACGGAGCTCACCGAGCGACGCGCGGGCGTTGTCGTGGACGTTCTCGACGACGGAAGCGCGCTCGGCGGCGTCGAGATCGTCGCGGTAGCGGAGCGCACTCGCGTGCATCGCCGTCAGGGACAGTCGGTGTGCGAGCGAGTCGTGCTTCTCGCGGGCGATGCGGGCGCGCTCGTGGTCGCGCGCGGCATCCTCGCGGAGGCGCTGCTCTTCCTCGACGAGGATCGCGCGCTCCTGGAGGGAGGCGACGAGGGCGCGGCGGGATCCGATCGAGACGCCGATCGTGACCGCGACGGAGAGGAGGAGCGCGACGATCACGAGTGTGAGAACGAGGTCGACCGGGGTGAGCGGCAGGCCGATGAGGTCGATACCGAGGAGCGCGGCCGCGGCGCCGGACACGAGCCAGACCACGATCGCGATGGCGATGTCACGCGTGCGGCGGCGGGTGGCGAGCGACACGAGCGCGAGGAGCGCGGCGGGCACCGCGAACGAGGACGCCGCGGCGATGACCGCGAGCAGGATCCCGATCGTGAGCGGGGCGAGCCTGCGGAGGGTCACGAGCCCCACGGCGAGGAGGCCGAGGAGGATGTCGAGGAAGAAGAGGCCCGCGAAACGCAGGGTGGTGTCGTCGGCGCCGGAGTCGACGCTGAGGCCGAAGTTGACGACGAAGAGCACGAGGCCGGCGAGGAAGACGGAAACGACCACGGCGACCTCGAGCCAGACCCGGCGGGCGCGGGTGGGTTCGAAAGTCTTCTTCGAGGGAGTGGCGGAAGGGGTGGGGGTGGTCGCGGGCGTGGGGGTGGTCGCGGTCATGGGTTCAGCGTAGGAAGCGGGATCGCGCGAGGGCATCGTCCGAAAGTGTCACATTCCGGTGGGGGCAGGGATAGCCGACGTCATGGGCGTGATGGGATTTCGACGCCGAGAAGCGAGAGCAGCCCGTAACCCACTCCGAGGATGATGCCGGCCCAGCCCATCACCCGCATCTGCTTCGCCACCTCGTCCACGGGCCTTCCGCCCCAGTACCAAGACCGGTACGCGCGTCGCGCGAACCACTGAGCGCGAAGCACGAGGAAAGTCGACAAGGCTGCCCAGACGGCACCGAAGGACATCTGCACGATCTGCCACTGCTCCACAAAGACACATTAGGCAGTGGGGCTCGTGTCACCGGGAGATCGAGGATCGCGGCGCGATGCCGCGACTACCGACGGAGTTCGCGGACGAGAGGCGCGGGAGGTGTGGGCGGGCAGATCAGAGTCGAGGGAGTCTGCGGGCGAGGTCGGGGTAGTCGAGGACGAAGCCATCTGCGTCCGTCGTGATGTGTGCCGAGAAATCGCCGCTACGAAAGGACACGGTCGTCGCGTCAACAGGGCCGTAGTGCTGCTCGCTGCGGAGAACCCGGAGAGAGGGGACTTCGATCCAAGCCATCACGAGCGGTGGGTGCGTCGTCTCGGCGGGACTATCGAGCAGGTGAAGTCGGCGGATGGGCATCGTGTTCGTCACCGGGCAGAGGCCGAGGTCGCAGTCGAGCGCGCCGCTGAGATCGATGTCGGGGGCGATGCCAGCCGGCGGCAGGTCGGTGTCGCCGTGAGATTCGGTGCGGGACGTCCACTCCCCCTCCGGGGAGCGCTCGAGGTGGAGGAATCGGCGCCATCCGTCGCCGTGAACGGCAACGTCGATCGTGCGAGTGAGCCACCCGTCGCCGGCGTCGAGGTTCCACGACAGGGCGTACGCGGTCGCCGTCGAGGAGCCGAACGCGGTCATGCCTTCGTCTTGAAGACGCACCGAGGCGCGGTCCATGCGGGTCGGGTCATCCGTGCCCTGCCAGGTGAGGGTGCGGGAGCGAGGTTCGACGTGGCCGGAGTGGGTCATGGGTCGATCATCTCGGACGTCTCCGACGTGGCCGCCCCTCTATCGCCCTCGAGCGAGCCGAGAGGTCGTCGATGCGCACGCTGTCCCACGCGTGAATGATCCGACCATCGCCCATACGGAGCCCCACGTCTCGCCGAACCACCTGGATCGCACCGACGCTACGGTCGGTACGCCCGCTTCGCGGGCTCCTCAACCACGGGTGGGTGGCGCTGATCCTGGGGTGGGCGTGCTAGTCGGGAACGGGCGATGGAGTGGGATCAGGGCGAGCGGCGGGCTTGGCGCGAGCCGAGATGGTGCGACCGATACGGCTAGCGAGGAGATGACTCGGACGCTCGACGACGCGAAAGAAGACCTCCGCCATGAGCAGCGCGACGGGAATCGTGACGAGGAGCACCGAGCCGGCGACCGGCGGCTCGCCGATCACCCGACCGAGCGCAACGATCATCGGCTCGTGCACCAGATAGAGACTGAAAGACCTGGTGCCGAGCCACCGCAGCGGCGTGACGCTGAGCGCCGCCCCGAGCCCGGGAGAAGCGATCACGAGAAGCACCGCGAGCAGCGCGCCGACCACTTGCAGCACGCGCGTCAGCGGCGCGAGCGCCTCGATCATTGCCGACTCGACTGGGAGAACGAAGACCGTCCAGTAACTCATCATGCACGCGGCGGCGACGACCCCGACGATGACGAACGTCAGGCGCGCATGGCGCAGCCGATCGCGCCAGGCGATCACTTTCTCCCACTCCATCGCGAGGAGGCATCCGAGCGCGAAGATCGGCAACTGAAACAGCGCCGACATCGCGTACGGCCGCTCGATCGGCCCCTCGTACGCACCGACCGTCATGACGACGAGAAGCAGAGCGATCTTCAGCGGCAGGAACTTCCGCAACCGCAGGGCGAACAGCAGATAGAGCGGCAGCAGGAGTGAGAACAAGACCTCCCACTTCAGCGACCACAGGACAGTGTTCGTCCAGCCGGGCTGAGCCGGAACGACCAGGATCAGGTCCCTCAGCACGGCGATCGGGATGGGGTCCTGGTGGATCTGGACGAACGCACTGCCCTCTGCCAGCCGCGGAGTGAACAGGATCCAGGCGATGGCGAGCACGACGGAGGCCCAGACCGGCAGGTACAGGCGCACCAGCCGACTCGGATAGTACGCACGCCACTGCACGCCCCGCTTCCGAGCGGGAAGGCACAGAACGAAGCCGCTCAGCACGAAGAAGACGTAGACGGCGACCGTACCCTCCCACGCGAGGTGAAGCGGCGAATACGTCAGCCACCACATCAGGGGATCGGCATCCGTCGGCCGAGGATCGACGAACGGGTCGACGAACGCACTCGACAGCAGCAGCGAGTGCAGGATTACCACCACGAGCGCAGCGACGCCTCTCAGTCCATCCAGCCCGACGATGCGGTCGGGCGGAGCCGCCGACACGGACGACACGAGATCCGCCTCAGTTCGCGATCGTGATCGAGATGGCGGTACTGACGCCGACGTTGCCGGCAGCATCCGTCGCCCGCGCCGTCAGCGGGTACACGCCGTTGCGGTACGACCGAGACGAGAGCGTCGCCGTCCACTGACCGTTCGACTGCCGGGTCGCCGTCGCCAGTCGCGTCGTGCCGGACCAGAACGAGACACCGGTGACGCCGACGGTATCCGTCGCGGTGGCCGCGACCGTCACCGTGCCACTGACCGTCGCCCCGTTCTGCGGCGACTCGATCGTGACGGCGGGCGCCGTCACGTCAGGCGTCGGAGTGGGAGTCGGGGTCGGAGTGGGCATCGGGGTCGGGGTCGGAGTGGGCGTCGGGGTCGGAGTGGGAGTGGGTGTGGGCGACGGGGTGCCGCCAACGGGGACCACCGACGCGAGGTAGCCGTAGATGCGACCGGGAGTGGGGTTCGTCCGGGGGTCGCCCTGGAAGACGTGCCCGCGCTGCGCTGCCGCCTCGGCCTGCGCCCGCAGGATGCCGATCATCTGGGCGGGCGTCTTCCCCACGCACGCACCTCCGGGAAGAAGGCAGGTGAGGGCGACACCGCTGACGGCGGCCGCCGACATGCTCGTCCCCGACTGGATGAACCCGTAGCGATTGCCCTTCGTGGTCGTGTACGGGCACATTCCGGGAGCGGCGAGGATGTGCGCGGCATCCGCCGCCGTCACGGCGAAGTTGGAGTTCAGCGATGGTCGGTCGTCGAGGGTCGACACGGAGCACGGCGCCGTTCCGAGACCCCCGGGGCGTCCGTCGTAGTCGGCCGTGTTCGTGGTCGTGAGCACCTCGTCGTATGCCCCGGGCACGGTGGTGGCCATGTCGACGCCGGAGTTTCCGGCGACGCTCACGACGAGGATGCCCGCCGCCGTCACACGACAGACGGCCTGGTGCAGCAGGTCGCCGCTGGACCGTCCGCACTGGCCGTCGTCGGCGCCGCGGGTGCCGAGGCTCATGTTGACGACCTTGATGTTGCGCGACGCGGCATTGGCGAGCACCCAATCGAGCCCGCAGACGAGCGACGCGATCGTGCCGCTGTTCTTGGCGTCGAGCGACCGCACCGAATAGATGGGCGCCCCGGGCGCGACACCGACGATGCCGGTGTCGTTGTCGTAGGCGGCCATGTACCCGGCGACCGCGGTGCCGTGGCCGTTGCCATCGTCAGCGGTGCCGCTCGGGAGGCAGTTCACCCCCTCGACGAGGTTGTAGTCGGGGTGCTGACTCACCCCCGAGTCGATGACGGCGACCGCCGGTCCCGTCCAGGGCTGACCTGCGCCCGCACCGACGGCGAGAGGGCCCTGCGGCGCCTCCACACCCCCGATGACACCGCCGACGACCTGCGTCGACGATCCCGCCGCGGGCGCGGCCCCCAGTGGTGCGATGATCAGTGCGATCACCGCGGCGGTGGTCGCGAGCGCCGTAGCGCGGCGTGTGCGGATCATGGTCGACGGTCCCCTCGTCGTGCGGATGATGCGGTGTCGCGGTGGCATCGGAACGCCCGGTAGGCCTGTTCCGTCTGTGTTGCGATCGCCGGCCAGGCGAAATCCGCCAGGTCCGGCGATGCGGTCTCGCCTCGTCCCGTCGCGCGGTCGATGGCCTCCCGGAGACGCTCCGCGGTGAGCTCCCCTTCGAACAGGTCGACCCAGTCCTCGCCGACATCCGTTCGCAGATCCTGCATCGCGCCGAGATCGGGCACGAGGACGGGGCGACCGGCAGACAGAGCGAGGATCGCCGACCCGGAGTTCTGCACGCGGCGGTAGGGCAAGACGACGAGGTCGGCGGCGGCGAGGTACGCGGGCAGGTCGTCATCGGAGACGAACCCGAGATGGAACGCGATGCGCGGGTCGCCCGCGGCCGCCGCGCGGATGTCCTCGGCGAGGTCGGCGGGAGCGTGCCCGGCGATCAGGAGGGTGCCGTGACCGGGGACGCGGCGGAACGTCTCGACGAGATGCACCACGTTCTTGTACGCGCGGATCTGGCCGACGAAGAGGAGCACGGGGCCCTCGCCCGACAGTCCGAGTCGTGCGCGCGCCTCGTCGCGGGACACCCCGAACGCGTAGGCGTCGCGGTAGTCGCCGTGGCGTGTGACGGCGGCGGGCACGGCGGCGAGCTCGGGATACGCGGAGACCGCCGCGTCGATGCCGCTCGGCGAGAGGGCGAGGATGCCGTCGAGGCTCTTCAGCAGGAGGCGATGGGCGCGGTCACGCAAGCGTGCGCTCGATCGCTCCTCGTGGGCCTCGACGTTGTGCACGGTCCACACGAGGATGGCCCCGCGCCGACGGGCGGCGGCGAGCGCCGAGTAGAAGAGGGTGAGACGAGCGATATGGATGACCCGGCGCCGACCGGAGAGGAAGGAGAGATCGGGCCAGTGCAGGTGGATGACATCCACGCGGCCGAAGGCCACGCGCGCGTAGCTGAGGTCACGCACCAGCGCGCCGCGGTCGGCGAGCGCCCCGGCGAGCTGCGCCGTGTAGGGGTTGGCGTGCGCGGTGCGGAAGGCCGGCTCCGCCTCCACGACGAGGCGGCGCTGCGGGCGCAGCCGGGTCCGGGGTCGGGCAGGTGGCGTACGACCGAACAGCGCCGCCTCGGCATCCGGATACCCGCGACGCCAGGACTCACGGAGCGTCCAGGCGTCGCGCCAGGTCTGACGGGAAGACCGTGTGACGCTCTCGAGTCCGGCGCGGACGGCGGTTCCCGCCTGTAGGAGAGCGACACCGGCCCACGCGGCCCAGGGGCGCCAGGTCGTCTCAAGCAGGGTCACCTTCCCCGCGAGGACCATCGCCATCTTGCGTCCGGACGATGCCGTCGAGCCGCCGACGTCGTGCTGGATGACCGCGTCGGGGACGATGACGGGGCGATACCCCGCCCGTCGCGCACGCGCCGAGAACTCGGCATCCTCCCCGTAGAGGAAGAAGCGCTCGTCCATGCCGCCGAGGGCATCCCAGGTGATGCGGCGAGTGAGCAGAAGACACCCGGTGATGATCGGGACCTCGCGGACAGTGTCGCGCTCCCAGCGCCCGAGCGACTCGGGGTCCCAGACCGGTGAGGTGCGGAAGACGGTCGAGGCCATCGTGGCGAAGGTGAACAACGACCACAGGGTCGGCGCGCCCCAGCAGGAGGATCGGTCGACGCTGCCGTCGGCGCGCACCGTGCGTCCGCCGTAGACGCCGTACTCGGGGTGCGCCCGCGCGAATGCGGCGAGCGCTTCGAGTGATCCCGGGAAGACCGTCGCATCCGGGTTCAGCAGGAGGACGAAGTCACCCGTTCCGGCATGGACGCCGCGATTGACGGCGCGCGCGAAGCCGGTGTTCTCCCCGGCGTCGATCACGACGATCTCGGGGAAGCGCTCGACGAACGCCTCCGCACTGCCGTCCGTGGAGCCGTTGTCAACCACGATCACGGTGAGTCCGTCGATGTGCTGGTCGAGCACGGACGCGATGCATTCGGCCGTCCGCTCACGGGTGTTGAAGTTCACGATGACGACATCGATCGTGGCGGTGGGGCGAGGTGCGGTGGCCGGCGCGGGCGCCTCCGTGGCCTCGGCGGCGATGATTGTGTCGGTCATGCCGCAGCCTCCGGTCGGTAGCCGAGCACCTTCGCCGGTACTCCACCGACGATCGCGTGCGGCGGCACGTCCTTCGTGACGACGGCACCCGCGGCCACGATGGCTCCCTCGCCGACCGTGACTCCGGCGAGGACGACGGTGTCGGCCCCCAGCCACACGCCGGGACCGATCGTGATGTCGCGTTCGATCTTCGGCTGATCCATCACGGGGATGCCCCGGACGATGGCGTAGTTCGATGCCGTCAGGGTGACCCGCGGCGCGAGGAGGCACTTCTCCCCGAGCGTCACGCGACCCGTCGCGTTCCCGGCCCAGATCGTGGAGTACTCGCCGATGTGGGACCCCGCACCGATCTCGATGCGCTCGGCGTTGCGGAACGACACGTTCGGGGCGAACGTAACGCGAGGGCCGCGCGTGAGGAGCGGAACCTGACGGACGTGCGCATAGCCGTAGAAGTGCAGGAGCCGGAAGGCGTGGAAGTACACGCGCGGATCGAGCACCGAACCGAAGGCGCGAAGGTAGCGCTTCATCCGCTCACCGCCGCCGTGACCTCGCCTCGGAGGGTGTCGCGGACCCGGGCGACGGCGCCGTCGATGTCGAGCTCGGCGCGCCCCTTCGCCGTGATGTACAGCGTTCCGTCGTAACTGAGGGCGAACAGATTGAGTTCGTCGCGGGCATCGACCGCCGGGATGACGATGAACCGTCGCAGCTGCGCGCCGAGGAGGAAGCGCTCGTCCTCCACCCACGGCACGTAGGTGGCGTAGCCGATCGTGCGGCCCACCGGCTGCGGGTCGGCCTCGATCCGGGCGACGTACCGCCGGATCTGCTTGCGCACCGCGGAAACGAGCTCTGTCACCGGCACACCGGGCTCGCCGTGCACGCGCAGCATGCTGACATGGTTGCGTACCGTGCGGTCGCCCTTCTCGCGGCGCGACACCGGCAGCGCGACATCGAGCCCGCGATCGTCGTCGTCGACTGCGCGCATCGCGGCGGCGACGAGGAGCTCGGTGATCGAGCCGCCGTGCGTCGAGGCCGCCGCGGTCGCCTCCGCCATCGGGATCTCGACGAAGCTCACCCGGCCGGGCGGCAGATGCCGAGCGGTCAGTCCCCGGCGGCGGATCAGCCACTCCTTGATCGGGCGGACGTTGCGCCCCAGCATCCGTCGGACGCGCCGATCGAAGGGCTTCCGCCAGTACTCGTGCCAGCCGGCGCGGAACGAGGGCTGCTCCCTGAGCCACTCTCGAGCGACGAGCACCGGGATCAGCGCGCGCGTCCGCGGCGGCCGGCCCAGAGTCTGGATCGAGGCGCCCTCCGCCGCGGACGACGCGGCACTGTCGGAGGCCCAGAGCGTGAGCGTCTCGAATGCCCACTTCGCGTCTCCCATGACGTGGTGAAGGCGCATCCCCATCGCGACCTCACCCGTCGTCAGTCGAGTGAAGGTGACGTCCCACACCGGACGATCCTGCGGCAAGGGGGCACCGTCCGTGCCGACGATGTGCGCGAGAGTACGCGGACTCAGCTCGAGGATCTCATCGCGGATCAGCACGTGGCGGCGGACGTCGAAGTCGGCATCCGGAACCCACACGGGGGCCGTGAGTCCGAGCGGCGAGCGCACCATCTTCTTGCGCAGGTCCGGCACCGCGGCGATCCGGCGCTCCACGACTTCGAAGATCCGGGCAGGATCGAGCGCGCCATCCCCGTCGAGAAGCGACGCCCCGTCCAGGATGAGCGCGCCTCCCGTATGCGCGGCCTGATAGGCGATGGACGTCCACGCATGGGTCTCGTCGAGGATGCGCATCACCTCGAGGTCGACCGGGACCGATGAGCGTGCCATGTCAGCTCCGTTCCGAGATCAGAAGCCCCGCCGCATCCAGCGGCGGGAGGCCGCGGCTCTGCCACGGGGGGATGAACCGTTCCCCGACGATCGGGACCCGCCACATCGTGGCGGCGCCGACGGCCATCCCGCGCACGAGGGCCACGTCGTGCGCCACCGGACGTCGCCGGCGGAGGCCGCGGACGATCCGGACGAGCGTGCGGCCCTTGAGGCGCCACCCGAGGCGCAGCCCGAGCACCGGACGCAGACGGAAGTGCTTCACGAGGTAGGCCCCGAGACCGCGGCCGTACCCCTCGTGCAACCGCACGTACGCCTCTCCGGCGCGCGTGTTCGTGTGCCGGACCAGGCAGCCGGGCTCGTGGACGATGGCGGTCCCCGCCAGAAGCAGACGGGTGAAGATGTCGAGGTCCTCCGCCCCGGCCATGGGCTGGCCGGCACCGAGCGCATCGTCGAACCCGCCGATGCGCAGCAGCGCCTCCCGGCGGAAGGCCATCACCGCGCCGTGCCCCGCGTCGATCCCCGTCACGGGACGCTCGTAGCGGGCCGGCCGGTGATAGGGCGCATCCTCGGAGACCGTGTGGTCGAGCATGCGGCCGGTCACGGTCGCGACCTCCGGCTCGAGGAAGTGCGGCAGTGCCGCCTCGATCCACCCGGGAGCCGGATGACAGTCGTCGTCGGTGAAGATCACGATGGGCCGATCCGCGGTCGTCAGCCCGGCGTTGCGGGCGATGGACAGGCCCCGCTGGGCACGCACGTAGTCGACACCCGCGTCGGCGGCGACCTCCCGCGTCTCGTCGGTCGCCGAACCGCTGTCGACGACGAGGACGCCCACCTCGGGCGGGGACGACTGCTGCACGGAGGTCAAGGCCGCGCGCAGCATCTCCGGCCGATCGCGTGAGCACACGATGACCGTGACGTCATCCGGCGACGGGGTCATGCCGCGAACTCGTGCTCGTCGACGGTGTCCCGGCCGCACGCCTCGGCGTAGACCTCCGCGAGCCGCGCCGCCGCGACATCCCACGTCAGCGCGGGAGCATGCTCCAGACAGCTCGCGCTCATCCAGGTGCGCAGCGCCGGATCGATCTGGAGCCGATCGAGATGCCACCGCAGGGCGTCGACGTCCCCCGGAGTGTGGACGAACCCGTGGACGCCGTCCTCGAGGTCGGCTCCCGCGGCGGTCGAGACGAGCGGGATGCACCCGGCACCCTGGGCCTCGTAGGTGACCAGCGCGCTCCCCTCCTCCAACGTCGGGAGCAGCAGCACGTCGGAAGCGGCGAGAACGCTCGACACGTCCTCGGAGAAGCCGACGGTCCGCACCCCCGGAAGCCCCAGGTCGTCGCGGAGGAGATCGGCGTAGCCGGGCAGCATCCGTCCGACGACGGTCAGCTCGCCCCCGCGCGACGCCGTCGATGCCTTCCAGGCAGCGAGTGCGTGGTGGAGTCCCTTGCGGGGCTCACCGAGCCCGACGTAGACGGCACGGAGCGGCCGGTCGCCCGTGCGCGGGCGGACGCGCCTGCTGCTCGGGCGATAGCCGTAGCGGTGACGCAGGATGCGATCGTCGGCAAAGCCCGCGGCGCGGAACGAGGCGGCCACCGGCTCGGAGGGGGCGAGGATCGCGGTCGCGGCATCCCACTCCGCCTGCTCCATGCGCAGGTGCTCCGCGTTCGCGGTGTGCGCCGTGCGGACCCGGTCATGCAGACCGAGACGCGCCACCTCTGCGGCGACCACCTCCCACGCGTGCGCGGTGTGCGTGTTCGGCGCCTCGCGCAGCACCGCCGCGCCGACCTCGTGCCCCGCCGTCGCGGCGGCGCCCGCGCCGAGCGGCCACAGGTGCACGATGTCCGGTCGAACCGCGCGCACGCGTCGGGCGGCGCGGCGGTCGTGCCACACGAACGCGCGGTCGCGACCCACCGCGCGATGCGGAATGCGCCGGCCGGCGACACTCAGCGTCAGCGCCACCGACGCCGCCTCGACCGGTCGCGCGAGGCCGGCCGCCACGACGTGCACCTCGTGCCCGGCGCGGGTCAGGCCCTCGACCTGGTTCCAGGCCGTCCATCCGATCCCGGGTGCCCCCAGGACATGCGGAAACGAAAAAACAACTCGCACGCCACACCCCCAAAATGTGCAAGCGATCCCCCGTCGGCCCCCGCCGACGCTTGACTATGGACACGCGCGTCGGCGGTGTGCAAGTCGAAATCGTCATCCGTCACCGAAAGCCCCGCAATGTTTACACGGCGACGTCATCCGTTAACACGCCCGCAACTCCGACGGCGTTCTCGTCGCTCATGGTGGTAGGGCGTGGACGCCGATCTAGGGGTGGCGGCCACCGATCCGATGCCAGGGGGGCATGACGCTTGGGGCGTCGTGCGGCACGAACTCGGTCCAAGGGGGACAAAATTGGAAACTCCGCGCTATCTCATCATCCTGTGGCGGTCGAAGTGGCTGCTGCTGGTCGGACTCGTCGTGGCTACGCTCGGCGGGCTTCTCGCCGGCTTCACGCTCGTGGACGGACAGGTCGTCCCGCGATCGGAACAGGCCTACCGCGCCTCGACCACCGTGCTCGTCACCAGCCAGACGCAGCCGATGTACCAGGCGGTCATTCCCGGACAGGAGGTCGTGGAGGGCCAGACGCTCGCCACCGACGTCGACCTCACGCAGAAGGCGATCCTCTACGCGTACATGGTCAGCGGCCTGGAGATGCGCGACGGCGTCGCTGATCAGATCGGGCAGCTCTCCGACACGGAAGACCTCACGGCCCTCCGCCGCACGACGCAGCCCGGAGGCGACGAGTCGTTCCCCGGCCGCTACGTGCTGCCGATCATCGACGTCGTGGGCGCCTCCACGGACCCCGATCGCGCCGAGCAGATCAGCGCCACGGCGACCGACCTCTTCCTCACCCAGGTCGCCGCCGAGCAGGAGGCCGCGGGCATCCCCGAGGCCGAGCGGGTCGTCATGAGCGTCCTCGACGAATCCGGCGCCGTGGCGGAGGAGGGCAGCAACCCGATGATCCCGGTCCTGGTGACCTTCCTCGGCATCTTCCTGCTCTTCGTCGCCGCCGCCTTCCTCATCGCGGGGGCGAAGGGATCGCGCGAGCGCAAGCGGGCCGCGCGCGACGCCGCCGCGATCGACGAGGACGAGCCGGTCGACGAGTCTCCGACCGAGTCGCCGCGAATGCGGCGCGGACGGTCGTCGGCGCTCCCGCCCGACCCGGTCGAACGCGCCGATGATCGCGAGCCGACGACCGTCGGCTGACACGGATCCACTCGATGTCTGTGGACAGCGCCTCCCGCATCGGGACGGCGCCCCCCGACGATCTCGCCGTGCCGGCGTGGCGTCAGGTGACGGCCGCGGTGATCCTCGCGGCGACGGGTCTGGGAGCGGCCCTCGTGCTGCCCCCGCTCGTCGCGGGGGGGCTCCTCCTCGTCGTCGCCGTCGTCATCCTCGCCCGTCGTGTCCTCTTCAGCCGGCTGGGCCTGTTCGGCCTCTTCATCGCCGTGCTGATGATCTTCCCCGTGCGGCGCTACGCGCTGCCGATCCCGCTGCCGTTCGCTCTCGAGCCGTACCGCGTGCTTCTGCTGGTGCTCATCGTCGCGGTGCTCGGTGCCGTGCTGGTCGACTCGCGCCGCGCCTGGCAGCCGGTCGGATTCGGCTGGCCGATCGGGATCTTCGTGGCGAGCCTCGTCATCTCGATCCCCGCGAACGGCGACGACCTGGTGCGGGAGGGGCTGGCCTCCACCGCCGCGGGGTCGCTCCTGAACTACGCCCTGTTGCTGGCGCTGTTCTACGTCACGCGGCAGGTGATCACCACCCACCGGCTGGTGCTCGGCCTCCTGAACGCGCTGGTGTGGTCGTCGGTCGCGGTGGCGTTCGCCGCGGTCATCGAACGCGTCACCCGGATCAACCCGTTCCTCCGCCTCCACGAGGTCCTGCCGCTCGATCTCATCGCCACCGACAGCGAGTCCTTCCGTGCGGGGGGATTCCGCTCCTTCGCCTCATCGCAGCATCCGATCGCCCTCTCGGTGATGCTCTGCATCCTCATCCCGATCGCGATCTACCTGATGCGATTCAGCCCGTGGCCGCGGCATCCGCTCAACCGACGCCTGGTCTACGGGCTGGCGATCCTGATCATGCTCGGCGGTGTGCTGTCGGCGGTCTCGCGGACGGCGATCATCGTGCTGGCGGTGATGCTGCTGCTCGCCCTGATCCTGCGCCCCTGGCTCGGCATCACGCTGATCGCGTTCTCCCTGCCCGCGCTCCTGGCCGGGATGCTGTTCGTGCCGCGGATCGTGAACACGATGCTGCTGTCGTTCCTCGACCTCGACGCGCTCATCGCCTCGCAGCAGACCTCGCCGGGGTGGCGGGGTGCGGGGCGGTTGGCGGACCTCGGCCCGGCGATGGACGAATTCGCGGAGAACCCCCTGTTCGGGACGGGCGTCGGGAGCCGCATCGTCGTCGGCGACGACCAGAACGCCTTCATCCTCGACAACCAGGTGCTCGGCACGCTGCTCGAGACCGGCGTGGTCGGTGTGATCGGCCTTGCCGCGCTCTTCGTCGTTCCGGCGATCATGCTGCTGCGGTGGAGCTTCACCGTCGCCCGTGACGACCTGGAGTTCGCGATGCTCGGCTTCGCGCTGACGGTGAGTCTCGCCGGCTTCTGCGCCGCGATGTTCTTCTACGACGCTTTCGGCTTCTACCAGACCCTGTTCGTGGCGTTCATGCTGCTGGCCTCCGGCGGGTGGCTGATCACCGCGAGCCCGCCGGCGCTGCGCGTCCGGGCAGACCGAGAGCGGCAGCTCGCGTGAGCGCGGCGAGCATCGTCATCCCCGCCCACGACGAAGGGGCGGGGATCGCCGCGCGCCTGCGACGCATGCTCGCCGGCACCGACGACGGAGAGTTCGAGATCGTGGTCGTGGCCAACGGCTGCCACGACGACACCGCCCGGCAGGCGGCATCCGTCCCGGGAGTGCGCGTCGTCGAGATCGCCCCGGCGTCGAAGATCGCGGCGCTCAACGCGGGCGACGAGGCCGCGGGGGCGTTCCCGCGGCTGTACCTCGATGCCGACATCGAGATCGACGCGGAGACGCTCCGCGCACTCGTGCGCCTGCTCGCCGCGGCCGAGGAACCCTGCGCGGCGGCGCCGACACTGCAGGTGGACGCGAGCCGCAGCTCGTGGGCGATGCGACACTACGTGCGCGTGTGGGAGCTGTCCGACTACCGCCGCGCGGGACACGTCGGCTCGGGCGTCTACGCCGTCAACGCCGCCGGGCGCCGCCGGTGGGACCGCTTCCCGGACGTGATCGCGGACGACCGGTTCGTCCAGCAGCAGTTCGATCCGTCCGAGCGGCGCACCTCGAGCGGGACCTTCACCGTCCGTGCACCCGCGACCATGCGGGCCCACCTCCGCCGCGCGACGCGCATCGACCTCGGCAACCGCGAGCTCGGCGCTGTCGCGCAGCGGGCCGCGCCGGTTCCCGCACGGGTGCGCTACGCGCGGCTCCTCTCCCGCGTCGCCCGGCGCCCCGACCTGTGGATCGCGCTGCCGATCTACGTCTACGGCTACGCGGTGCCGATGCTGCGCGCGCGCCGCGCCCTCCGCCGCGGACAGCACGTGCCCTGGGCGCGCGATGCCTCCGTCCGCGACGAGGTGGCCGCATGAGCCGTGCCACCGGCGAGCGCAGCCTCAGCCAGACCGCCTCACGCGGGGCCGCGGTGACCGCGAGCGGCCTGTGGCTGAAGACGCTGCTGCAGCTCGGGTCGACGATGGTGCTCGCGCGCCTGCTCGACCCGCGCGACTTCGGTCTCATCGCGATGATCATGGCCGTCGTCGGCGTCGCCGACCTGATCCGCGATTTCGGGATGACCGGTGCGATCATCCAGGCGCGCACCCTCACCGCGCGCCAGTGGTCGAGCCTGCTGTGGTTCTCGGTGTTCCTCGGCTCGGGGCTCATGGTGGTGACCGCCCTGTGCGCCCCCCTCATCGCCGACCTGTACGACGAGCAGCGCCTGGTCATCCTCACCCTCGCGATCGCGCCGACCCTCCTCATCAACGCCATCGCGATGCCCATGCAGGCCGCCGCCCAGCGCGATATGCGCTTCGGCACGCTCGCCCTCATAGACATCGTGGCGATGGCCGTCGGGGTGATCCTCTCGATCGTCGCCGCGTTCCTCGGCTTCGGCGTGTGGTCGCTCGTGATCTTCGCCGGCGCTGGCCAGGTGTATCGGCTGATCGCGCTGTGGGTGGTCACCGACCTCCGCTGGGGCCTCCCGCGCATCTCGCGCGACATCCGATCGCTGCTGAGCACGGGAGGCAGCATCTTCGGCGTGCAGTTGCTGAATTACGCCGCGCGCAACATGGACAACGTCGTCATCGGCGCGAACCTCGGGCCGGCCGCGCTCGGTCAGTACTCCCGCGCGTACTCGCTCTTCCTGCTGCCGCAGCAGCAGCTGAACGGTCCGATCGGCCGGGTCGCGCTGCCGGTGCTGAGCCGACTGCAGGAGGACGGCGAACGCTACCGCCGCTATGTGCGCGGGTCGCTCGTGATCATCGGCTACCTGTCGCTGCCGACCTACGCAATCGCAGCGGCCGTCGCGCAGCCGCTGATCCTGCTACTGCTCGGTCCCGGATGGGAGCTCGCTGCGACGACCTTCGCGCTGCTGGCGATCGCGGGGATCGCGCAGGCGATCGGGAACGTCCAGGGGTGGCTGTACATCACCCTCGGACGCGCGCACCGGCAGCTCGTCTACTACCTCATCACCCGCCCCCTCGTCATCGCGATGTTCTTCGTCGGGGTGTGGTGGAACGGCATCGAGGGACTGGCCCTCCTCTACGGCTTGACCACCGTCGCCCTCCTCGTGCCCGGATTCTGGGCGGCCACGAGCGGCACGTTCGTCCGGGGCTGGAGCGACATCTGCCGGCCGCTCGTGCGCCCCGCGCTGATCACCCCGCTGACCTTCGGGTCCGCGTGGGCCGCCGTGGCGGCGACGAGCACCCTGCCCGCGATCGTGCAGCTCCTCGCCGGCGGGTTCGCCGGCCTCGGCGTCCTGATGCTCGCGCTTCTGATCCCCGTCTACCGGCGGGATGCGCGCGAGATGCTCGCGTTCGTGCGGAAGGCCCGCTCGTGACGCGCGCGCATGCATCGGCGCGCATCGCGCTGCTCGTGGCGGCCGCGCTGTCCGTCAGTGGATGCGCGCCCGGCTCCGCCGACCCGGTGCCGACGGTGCCCACCGGGTCGGCGGGCGGCGCGGCCGCGGGGCCGATCGCCGTGATCGGCGATTCGATGGCGCTCGGGGTGAACTCGTGCTCGGACATGGGCGAGTGCCCCGCCGCCTCCTGGGCCCTCGGAGACGACCCGACCGTGGCGTCCGTCTCGGCACGCCTCGCCGGTCAGGAGGGCGCCTCACGCCCCCACGTGTGGGCCGCGAAGAACGGCGGCACCGTCGCCGACGCGATCCGGCTCGCCGACACGGCGGTCGCGGAGCGGGCGGGGATCGTGCTGATCCTCATCGGCGCGAACAACGTCTGTCGCCCCGACACCGCCGCGGTCACCCCCGTCGCAGACTTCGGAGCGCAGTACACGACCCTCATCGACACGGTGCGGACGGGCCTGCCCGACGCGCAGATCGTCGCGCTGTCGATCCCCGATCTGCTGCGCATGTGGGAGCTCGGACGCGACGACCCGGAGGCCACCGCGCGTTGGAACGCGTCTTCGTCCTGCCGATCGCTGCTCGCGGACCCCGCATCCGACGCGGCCGTCGATGTGCAGCGCCGAGCGGGCATCGACGAGACGGTCCGCGGCTACAACGCCGCGATCGCCGAGGCCTGCGAGGCGGACGCGCGGTGCGTCCACGACGCCGGAGCGATCCACGCGCTGGACTTCACGTCGACGGACATCTCGTCGATCGACCACTTCCACGCGTCGGCATCCGGTCAGGCGAAGGTCGCCCAGGTCGCCTGGGAGACCCTCGCGCAGACCCTCGACGGCTAAGCGGGGCGCGCGGCACCCATCTGGGAGGATGGGCGGATGATCTCGCCCGAACCGATCGACCTGGACACGTGGGCGCGTCGCGAGGCCTTCGAGCACTACCGCGAGCGGGTGCCGTGCACATATGCGATGACTGTCGAGATCGACGTCACCGCACTCCTCGCAGCGCTCCGCCGCGCGGGCCGAAAGACCTACCTCGCCCAGATCTGGGCGATCGCACACTCCGTCAACAATCGCCGCGAATTCCGCATGGCACTCACCGACGCCGGCGCGCCCGCGACGTGGCCGGTCGTGCACCCCGCATTCACCGTGTTCAACGCCGCGCGCGAGACCTTCGCCGTGGTCTGGTCACCCTATGACTCGAACTTCGCGGCCTTTCACGAACGCGCGGCACGGGTGCTCGCCGAGGCAGCGTCCTCCGTCGCGATGTTCCCTCAGGGCGAGCTACCGCCGAACGCCTTCGATGTCTCGAGCCTGCCCTGGGCATCCTTCACTGGATTCTCGCTGCAGATCGACGGAGGAACCCGGCACCTGCTGCCCATCTTCACCATCGGTCGTCACATCGAACGCGAAGGGCGCACATTCATGCCCCTCGCGATCCAGGCACACCACGCGGCGGCAGACGGCTTTCATACGGCGCGACTCGCCGAGGACATCCGTGCACGCATGGCCACGCCCGAGTGGGTGACGTGAGAACCTCTGCTCGCTCGCCTGCACCTGCCCGGGAGACCCTCGCGCAGACCCTCGACGGCTAAGCGGGGCGCGCGGCGACACCCGCCGTCTGCGAACCCGCTCGCCGACGGCGCTTGGGTGCCTGGAGCGCGATCGGGCCCGCGTCGGTGACCTCGACCGTGCGCGCGGCCGCCGCGAGGAGCATCTCGGTCGTCAGCGCCTCGGGTGCCGCCTGGATCGCCAGGCCCCGCCCGTCGAACTCGGCGGCGATCTGCAGTTGGTGATCGTCGACGTGTTCGCCGAAGCGCGCGAGGCGCGGCACCAGCACGGGGGCCTTGCCCTGCTCGAACGCCGAGATCGCCGACCCGGTCCCGGAGTGGGCGACGACGACATCCGCCTCGCGGACCGCCGCGACGAGCTCGTCGTGCGGCACGCGCGCGCGCCCCTCGATCCCCCACCGCGTCACATCCTGCGTGCCCGTCTGCCACAGGACTTCGTCGCAGTCCACGAGCAGCGGCACGAGCGCATCGTAGAGGCGGTCGAATCCGTATCCCTCCTGTGTCCCGACGGTGACGACGGCCTTCCGAATCCGCTCCGGCGCCGAGCGCGCGGGCCCGGGCGCGTACGCGTCGAAGATCGAGCCGCGGTACTGCCAGCGCTTCGACTCCCACCCGCGATACTGCGTGTACGTCGCGACCTTCGACTGCGTCGCGACGATGCGTCCGGTCACCGACGGGCCGGCCGCCCGCGCGGCGCTCTCGATGTAGTGGGCCTCGACGCCCCGACGGGCGAGATGCGGCAAGGCGATCACCGCGGGACTCGACCCCGTGCTGAAGACGCGGTCGAAGTCGTACTCCGCCGCGACGTCGAGGAAGAGCGCGCGGAACCGCCGCAGGCCAGCGAGATCCCGCGGTGCGACGAACGGCCCGAAGTGGACGTCCCGATCGGCGAGCAGCGAGCGGCTGAGCCCGTTCTCGAACGTCACCCAGACCTGGTCCTCCGGCCTCACCCCCAGTCTCGGAGCGAGCGTGTGCAGCTGCTTCAGGTGTCCCCCACCCGAGCAGATCATCAGAGCCATCCCCATGGCTTCCCCCAGTTTTCGATCGATGTGTCGTGTGCGGTGCGTCCGCCTCTCGTCAGTACGCACCCTCGGGTTTGAACATCTGCACCACCGTGCGCCCCAGGAGCACGATGTCGCCGGTGACCGACCAGTTCTCGACGTAGTAGAGGTCCAGCCGGATGCTGTCCTCCCACGACAGGTCGGATCGCCCGCTCACCTGCCAGAGCCCGGTGATGCCGGGCTTGGTGAGGAGCCGTCGGGTCTCGTGTCCGCGGTACCTGCGGACCTCGGTCGGCAACGGCGGCCGAGGCCCGACGAGGCTCATGTCGCCGCGGAACACGTTCCACAACTGCGGGAGCTCATCCAGCGAGAAGCGGCGCAGCACCCGGCCCACGCGCGTGACGCGCGGATCCTCGCGGATCTTGAACAGGATGCCGTTTCCCTCGTCCGCGTCGGCGATCGCCGTCAGCCGCTGCTCGGCATCGACCACCATGGAGCGGAACTTCAGCATCGTGAACGACGTGCCGTCCATTCCCACCCGCTCCTGCCGGAACAGTGCCGGCCCCCCGTCGCGCCGCACCAGCAGCGCGATCACGGCGAGAAGCGGGGAAAGGACCACGAGCGCGAGAGCGGAGAGCACGACGTCCAACGCACGCTTCAGGGCGTACGCGGTTCCCGTGAACCGCGGCAGCTGAACATGCACCATCGGAAGACCCTCGATGGGACGCAGGTGGATGCGCGGACCGGCGACGTCGGTCAGCCGGGACAGGAGGATGAGCTCGGCGCTGGAGCGCTCCATGGCCCAGCCCAGCTCGCGAATGGCTGCGCGCCCCCCGGGGAGCTCGCCGGCGATGACGATCGCCCGCATCCGTGCGGTGCGTGCGGCATCCACGAGCTGAGAGTAGGGAACTGTCGGCAGGGACTCGAGCCGTCGGGCGACGTCGTCGTCGGCTGTGTCCAGATCGTCGGTGAGACTGATGCCGACGGCGGTGTACCCCGCGTGGACGTGACGACGAAGCTCGGCGACAGCGCGATCCACGTCGCGGGCGCGACCGACCACGAGCGCCCCGGTGAGGGCGCGATTCCGACGACGCAGTTCGGTCAGCGCCCGGCGCCACAGCAGCCGGTTCACCACGAGGAGCACCAGGCCGGTCGGCAGAGCCACCGCCACGTAGCGACGCACCGCGCCGATGTCGAGCAGGTAGTACGCGATCGCCACGCTGCCGAAGGTGACGAAGGTCGCCGCCAGCACGCGCTGGTACTCGGTGGAGCCCTGCCCGAGAATCCGTTGCGCGCGACTCTTCGTCGCCGACAGGGCCACGAGCCACGCCGCGCACAGCAGCGCGGTCGTTGCCAGGGTCGACGCCTCCATCACGCTCCACCACTGACCTGCCGGGCCGAATGACAGGGTGCTGGCCAGCAGCACCGATGCCGTGATCGCCGCGATGTCGCCCACGACGATTCCGCGGACGAGCCGTCCGTACCACATCATGCTCAGCGGCTGTCGCGGGATCGTCTCGACGAACCCGTCCGTGCGCGTCGAGGTCATCGCCGCCCCCGTCCGTCGGGAATCGTCGATCGTGCTGCGAAAACGATGATGGTGCGCACCAGGCCCCCCAGGGTGCTCATGAACCGGGGAACCCCCGTTCCCCGCGTGAATGCTATGCCGGGGCGTCGCCCCCGCGACATCCCGAAGACGACTCTTCATACACCCGAGCGCGACTCTTCACCTCGGCGAAACAAAGCCGATCTCGTGGTCACATCCAGCAGCGCCGCGTGCCGCGCCGACCAGCTGTTCTGCGCGATCCACGCGACCCTCTCGTCCTCGGACGCGACCCCCATCGCGAGGGCGGCATCCACCGCCTCCCCCATCTCCGCGGTGCCGCCCGTCAGCAGCACGCGAGGGCCGAGGTCGCGGACCGGCGGCAGATCGATCGCCACGACCGGCAGCCCCGCGGCGAGGTACTCGTAGACCTTCAGCGGACTCATCGCCTCTGTCAGCGGCGTCCGCCGATGGGCGAGAAGGGCGGCATCCGCGTTGCGGAGGGCGGCGACGAGCTCGGTGCGCCCGACGCCCGGCTGGATCCACACGTTGCGCCGGTCGCGCAGCGGCGCAACGGCGGCCTCGTCGCCGACGGGACCGAGGAGCACGATGCCGAGCTCGGGTCGCGAGGCGGACAGTGAGAGGATGCCGTCCACGTCCAGGCGCGCGTCGAGCGTCCCGACGTAGAGGGCACGCGGCCCGGGGATGCGCGCCAGCCACGCGGGCATCTCGGGACGCGGCCCGAGCCACTCCGCCGGATCGATTCCGTTCGGGATCACCCGCGCCGGACCCCGTGGATCGATGCGGTCGATGATCTGCTGCGACACCGCAACCACCGCGATCTCCGACTCTCTGATCTGGCGGTACGCCGCGCGGAACGCCGGCCGGTACCGCGCACGGTCGTCGGCGCTCAGCCAGTCGTCCCGCCCGAAATAGGTCACCGTCGAGGCCCACGCGAAGGGTGCGAACGCCGCGACGAGGGGATTCGTCGTCAGCACGCACGGCGCGACGAGGCCGAGGCGGTCCGCCTCCTCACGCAGCACGCGGTCGTACGCGCGCATGGAGGCCACCAGTCCCCGAGGAGTCAGGGGGTCGGCACGCGACAGACGGACGGGCTGGACGAGGCGGCGGGTCGGCGTCTCGGGAAACCCCGCGTCGCGTCCCGTGATCCGCCGAACGCCGTGTCCGAGGCGCGAACGCCACGGGTTCGCCACGAGCAGGCGCCCGACGCGCGGACTCGTCATGAGCGTCTGCAAGATGCGATCCGGCGGACGCATCATCCCGCGCTGCACAGCGTCGTTGTACGTCTCGTACGAGAACGTGAAGACGTGGTCGCGCGCGACCTGCTCTTCGGCATCCGTCACGAAGCGGCCCTGACCTCTCGGAGAGCGCGCGCCGGCGCCCCGACCGCGACGGTGTGGGCCGGGACGTCGCGTGTGACGACGCTGTTCGCCCCGATGACCGCGCCCTCGCCGATCGTCACGCCGGGCATGACGACGACGTTCTGCCCGAGCCATGCTCCAGCGCCGATCCGGACGGGGGCCACCCGCACCAGCGGCTGATCGCGGATGGGCACACCGACGTCGTCGAAGCCGTGCATGTGGTCGGAGATGTACACCCCGCGCGCGAGGTCCACCGCGTCCCCGATCGTGACCTCTCGGACCGCCGTGATCGAGGTCTGGTTCATCCGCACACGGTCGCCGAGGTGGATCACCGGCGTCCCCGCGTCCACGCGCGGCACCATGAGCCAGGAGGACGGGCCGACGAGCACCGAGCGCCCGATCTCGATGAGATGCGGATTCCCCGTCCGGAAGGGGAGCAGGATGCGGCTGCCCGCCCCGAAGGTGGCGAACCCGCGCGAGACGAACGCGCTGAAGAGCGCATCGCGCACGCGCTGCGCCTGCTGGAAGGCCGTCATCCCGGTGATCACGGTCGCGTCACCGCATCGTGGGCTGAGGGCGAGGCCGTGGAGGTGGTCGAGGAGATCGGGTGCCGTTCTGCCGACAGACCGTGCACGTTCTCGGCTGCGAGCGCACGGACACGTTCGGCCCGCGCCGACAGGTGTGCGCGTGTTCCGGGCTGTGAGGCCGTGACCAGCGCGGATTCGACACGGGCCGCCAGCTCGGCGCCCGGATCCACGCACAAATACGGCGCCTCGAACAGCGCCATGAGCCCCTCGACCTTGCCCTGGGTCGCGAGGGTCACGGCGGGGGTGCCGGCCATCAGCGACATGACGGCCAGGTGCATGCGCCCGGTGACGACGAGGTCGGCCTCCGCGGACATTCCGCGGATCTGAGCGGGTGGTAGGAGGCGATCGACGAGCGTCACGCGCCGTCCGTTCGCAGCATCCGCCCATCCGGCGGCGAGCGCCGCACACAGTGGGACGTCGTCCGCACCCGCACGGGACACATGCGGCACGAGCACCACGTCCAGCCCGCGGTCGTGCAGGCCCGCGATGACGCCGCGGTATTCGCGCACGACGTCGTCGCCCCCGCCGATGAGACCGGAGGCGTTCACCAGCGCGAACCGCGCATCCCCCGCGTAGCGACGAGCGGCGGCGTCGTCCGTCGAACGGGCCAGGAACACCAGATCAGCCGTGTCGGTCACAGCGAGGCCGTCCGCACGAGCCCGCGCCGAGGAGACCGGATCGCGCACGAGCAGAGTCACTCCGGCATTCGCTGCGCGACGAAGCGCACGGAGCGCGACCGGGTGCGGCCGGCCGTTCCAGCTGAACCCCAGAATGCGCACGGGCCAGCCGCGCGCGGCCAGGGTCTCCGCGACGACGGCGCGGGTCACGGAGGCTCCGAGGACGTAGGCTCCGTCCATGATGTCGGCGCCGATGATGCTGACCGATCCCGCGCTCCGGAGCGCACGCGACAATCGCCGCGCGTCGCGGGCGTGGCCGATCGCGGTCCCATAGATGAGTGCGGGAAGCGGGAGGAGCGACATCCGATCCGAGAGATGCGGCGGGATGTCGATGTCGGCGACCGACCGGACGACGACGACCACTGCGGCATCCATCGCCTCGACGAACGCCTCGACCAGCGCCTGATCGCCGATGTTCCCGCGCCCGGGCGGCGCGATGAGGATGGCGGTCGTGCCCCCGCGCGGGCGTGCCCGCAGCAACGCGCGGTCGACCGCGCGGATCAGCGGCTCCGCCTTCAGAGCGCCTCGCACCCGTTCCTTCACCCGCATCAGCTCCCCCTTGCGATTTCGGGTATGGACTACTTCCAGATGGACCTCAGGACGTCATCGGTCGGCACCGGCGAGATGGTGTCGAACCCGTCCGCGGACATCGTCGTCGTCCCGGTGTCGAACGCTCCATCGGAGACGGAGGGTGCCTGCGCACCGATGACGGTGCTCCCGGTCACGGTCTTCCACGTGCCGCGCAGCGGACCGTAGAAGGTGGACCCGGATGCCGAGAGGATGTCGACCGTGCCGGAGCCGTTGACCGCCGACGGGTAGCCGGAAGTGAAGTTGTTGGCCCCCTCGGGAAGCGGGAACCGATCGAGCATGTAGCGACCGCCGACCACCAGCGACGCGTCGAAGAGGATGTCGGAAGCCCCCGGGTAGCCGATGAATGCGGCGTTCGTCGAGGCGAAGATCGCCGTGTCCTTGAAGACGATTCCGCTCATGCCCTGCGAGCCGGACAGCTGCAGGGAGTCGACGTGCGCCGATGAGCCGGCCGCCTTGTACGACGGCGCGATGTAGGACCCGACGACCGCGACCCGGTCGATCCGCTGACCGGCGGTCCGGAACGCCCAGGTGTCGCCATCCGCCGCGCGCGCCTCCGGGGTCACGCACTCGACGAGGTCGACGTCGGCCGTCGGCTCGCTCGAGTTGCCGGTGATGTTGAAGGCCTGCCCCTTCGACCACGCCCAGGAGAAGTCCTGCACGGCCGACAGCACGATCGAGTACGGAGCGAGCCAGAACCCGAGGAAGGTCACCCCGCGGACCCGGTCGAGGCGGATCGAGGCACTGAAAGTCACCGAACCGACGCCGTCCCGCGGGCTGATGAGCACACGGGACTTCCTGCGGGCGGACCCGACGTTGGAGAGCACCGGCTTCGCGGTGGAGCCCGCGCCGAATCCCGGGAGCGTGCCCGGCCGGACGAGGATGGCGGCATGGCCGTTCGGCGCGACGGTGTTGGCGCGCTCGATGGCGGCGGCGATGGACGACCATGTCGGATCCGCCTCGACCACGAAGGCGAAGCGATCCCTCCGGGTCGGGGTGCGCGCCGGCCAGTGGGTCCCCGTGGGTCCGAATCGCTGGACGGCGACCGAGGCCGTCTGCACCTTCAGCTCGGGCCCGTCCTCGAGGACGAGATCCCGGGGCGGGGCGGCCGAGCCCGAGGGCACCGTCGACGGAGACGGCGTCGCCACCGAGCATCCGGCGATGAGAAGCGGAGCACCCAGCAGAGCGGTCAGAGCGGTGCGGCGAGACAGATCGGGCATAGCGGGCCATCCCGTCGGTGATGAGCGCCACCGCCCCCGCGGTGGTGCGACTGTGATCTGATGCACACCCTAGACGGCGGGATGATGCGGGGAGGTTACGACGGAGAGAACCCGTGTTAACGCTCGGAAGGCGACGAGGGGCCCGTGCCCTCTTCTTCCTCACCGGAGTCCCAGTCCTGCTCGATGGCGGCGTCCCGGTCCAGGTCACGTCCTCGGAACACCGACATCAGTGCGTACAACGCGCGCTGGAACACCGCACTCCCTCTTCCCAGGCGGCTGGGGGGTCGCCGACGAGAGCGTCGAGGCCGCCTGTGATTCCCCCACCCTAACGCGCACGAACGCGGGTGAAGCGGAACGACGGCATCGATTGTGCACAATTGAGTTGTGTGCAAGGCTTTAGTCATGCCCGCCACCGCGCTCGACGAGTTCGTGTGCTTCGCGATGTACTCCGCGTCGCACGCGACGACGCAGGCCTACCGCGAAGTGCTCAAGCCGTGGTCGCTGACGTATCCGCAGTACCTCGCGATGGTGGTGCTCGCCACCGGCGAGCGCACCGTGAGCTCCCTCGGTGACGAGCTGAACCTCGACTCCGGCACCCTGTCGCCCCTGCTGCGGCGCCTCGAGACCCGCGGACTCGTCGACCGCCGCCGTGACGACCGGGACGAGCGCGTGGTCCGGATCTCGCTGAGCGAGGACGGACGACGCGTGCACGGCGAGGTGATGGGCGCCGTGGGCTGCCTCGTGCCGGCCTTCGTCGACAGCGGCCGCAGCCTGCCGGAGCTGCTGGAGCAGCTGTCGGCCATCACGGCGAACATGCGTGCGCTCGCGGGCGAGCTGCGCGCCGCCTCCTGACGACCGTCCTCCTCTCCGACAACCCGTCCCCCACGAAAGGAAATCCCCCATGGAGACTCTCTACACCGCAGAAGCACTCGCCACCGGTGGAGGTCGCGACGGACACGTCCGCACCGCCGACGGCATTCTCGACACCGACGTCCGCACCCCGAAGGAGCTCGGCGGCGCGGGCGGCGCACCGAACCCCGAACTGCTCTTCGCCGCGGGGTACGCGGCCTGCTTCCACAGCGCCCTCCAGAGCGTCGCGCGCGCGCAGAAGGTCTCGATCGACGGCTCGAGCGTCGGATCCCGCGTCGCCCTGGGCTCGAACGGCGACGGCGGATTCGGTCTCGCCGTCGCCCTCGAGGTCAACATCCCCGAACTCGAGCACGAGATCGCCCAGCAGCTGGCGGATGCCGCGCACCAGGTCTGCCCGTACTCCAACGCCACGCGCGGCAACATCGAAGTCACGGTCACCGTCGTCGACGACTGATCCCTCCGACACGGATGCGGGGCTCGAGCGGTTCACGCTCGGGCCCCGCATGGTGTCTCCCCAGGCTTTACACAGCGGCAACACAGAAAACGCTCACCGAAACACCCCTTCCCTACGGTGGCGACTGCGCCTTCCTCCGCTTCGCCCGTTCCACCTGCTCCACCGGGAGGTGCATCCCCCACCGATCGCAGGAAGAGGACCGCCGTGAAGGCACCCGGCTCATCGCGCTGGCGCGCGCTCGCCACCATCCCCCTGGTCGCAGCACTGCTGCTTCCGACCGCTCCGGCCTTCGCCGCCGACGTCCCCGCCGCCGCGCCGCCGGCGGCTGACCCCGTCGCCGCGGCGCTCGATCTCGGCGCGCTGCCGGATCCCCTGGACCGCGGCCCGCACGTGCCGCGCACCATCCAGGAGACCAAGCTCGGCCTGGTCGACCTGCAGGAGCCGAATTCCAGCGGGCTCGCACCCGACCCGGGCACGGCGCGGGCGGCGGAGAGCATGGAGATCCGCGGTGCGCTCTACGCCCCGGCCGACCGGACGGCGCCGTCGCCGCTCATCGTCCTCGTCCACGGCAACCACGGCTCATGCGATGTCAACGGCGACACGAGCGTGCTCTCGTGCACGGAGTTCAAGCGGAACGAAGCGGGGTACGCCTACCTCGGCGAGAACCTCGCCACCTGGGGCTACACCGTGTTCTCGGTGTCGCAGGACCAGCTCATGATGCGTCAGGACGGCACCAGCGGAAAGGGCATGCACCAGCGACGACTGCTCATCGCCGCCACGCTCGACGCCCTCAGCGCGGCCAACGAGCCGGGCGGCCTCCCCGTCGACGAGCACACGACGATCGGCACCGAACTCGCCGGAACCCTCGACATGGAGCGCATCGGCCTCATGGGCCACTCGCGCGGCGGCGACGCCGTCACGAGCTTCATCGACTACAACCGCATCCGCACCGATGGGCCGCGCTATCCGCTGCGCGGCGTCATCGCCCTCGCCCCCGTCGACTACGAGCGCAAGGCCCCCTACGGCACGCCGTTCATGTCGATCCTCCCCTGGTGCGACGGCGACGTGTCGAACCTGCAGGGTGCGCGGTTCTTCGAACGCAGCCAGTACATCAACGGCGACAACCCGTTCCCCTCCATCCAGGTCTCGCACCTCGGCGCCAACCACAACTGGTACAACACCGTGTGGTTCGCCGACGGGCAGGACGGCACCACCGGCGGCGACGCCGCGTGCGGTGACAGCCGGCCGACCCGCGACGACCGCGTCTCGGAGAACAACCACCGCCTGAGCGGCGCCGCGAGCTACGACCCGTGGTCGTACGTCATCGACAACAGCGACACCTTCAACCCGGAGGTCAACACCAAGATCTCGGCCGACCCCGCACGCATGGGCGCGCAGGAGAAGCTGGGCCTGGCGACCATGTCGGCGTTCTTCCGGCGCTACGTCGGCGGCGAAGGCGCGTTCGAGCCCTACATGACCGGTGAACTGTCGACGACCGAGTCGCACCAGCAGGTGCCCGCCTCCGCGTGCCCCGACATCACCGATGGCGACCGCGCGATCGACTGCGCCGACCGCGTGTCGACCTCGTACTTCGCCCCCGCGGACGAGCGGATCGACGTGATCCGACCCGAGATCGAGAACCCGCTGACGCTCAACGCCCTCGGCGGCTCCCTGGTCGGCACCGGATTCGCGAACCCCTACCTCGAAGACGGCGGCGTCCTGCCGCGCCCGGAGCCGGCATCCGGAATCGACTGGTGCAACCCCGAGCCCGACCAGTTCGCCCCCGGTGTGCTCGGCATTCCGGGGAACCCCACCGCCGCCAAGGCCTGCCCCCTGCCGAACCCGGCCGCCGTCGGGGGCCAGAACGGCACGCGTGAGAACTCGCCCATCAACCACTCCTACGGGCGTCAGCTCTCCCTCGCGTGGGAGGCGGGCCAGCAGGCGACCCTCACCGCGCAGATCCCGGCGGCATCCAGCGACGTGTCCGGAATGAAGGCGCTCGCCCTGAATGCCGACGTGAACTTCTTCGACCTGCGCAACCCCGGCGCGGTGTCGCGGGAGGCCGACCAGCCCAAGACCGACGTCATGTGGGACCCGGCGGCATCGTCGCAGGACTTCGAGATCGTCCTGATCGACCGCGCCGGAACCGAGGCATCCGTCTCGGCCGGCGACCCGCGCTGGGGCAACGCCCTGCATATGTCCACCGGCGACCAGACGCGCTACACGCACATCGTGCTGGAGCAGATCCGGGTGCCGCTGACCGAGTTCACCGCACAGGGTGTCGACGTGTCGTCGCTCGCGGCGGTCGAGCTGCGCTTCGGCGGAGAAGGGATGCCGGCGTCGGGGTCGATCCAGATCGCCGACGTCCGGTTCCAGGAAGCTGCCGTCGAGGCGCCGCTGATCCTCTCCGACGGCATCACGCCGAACGCCGGGGCAGGCAGCGGGGCACCGGCCGCCGGTCCGAACCCCGCGGCATTCCTCGCGGAGACGGACATCACCCCCGGTCAGCTGGCGCTTCCCGACACCGTCGCGGACACCGCCGCGAACGTCACGTGGGTCGTCGACGACGACCGCGCGCAGTGCCCCACGGCGAACTTCACGAGCATCCAAGATGCCGTCGACCACGCCTCCCCGTGGGACACGATCGTCGTCTGCGAGGGCCGGTACGAGGAGTCCTCCTCCGCGCCGACCCCCGCCAGCCGGAACCCGGTCACCGCGCTCGCTCCGGGAGCGACGAACGGTCTCACCATCGCCAAGCCGCTGAAGATCAAGGGCGCCGGCGCCGAGAAGGTGACGATCATGCCCGATCAGAGCCTGGCGACGCTGGTCGGCGACACCCCGTACCTGCGGGACACCGGCGGAAACGTCATCACGGTGATGCGGCAGTCGCTCGGCTCGACCGACACCAACGAGCTGTTCCTGGACATCTCGGGCGTCACGGTGACCTCGGGCTCGGTGAACGCCGAGGCGGGCATCGCGTTCGTCAACACCGCCGGACGCGTGTCGGACAGCATCGTCGGTCCGATCGTGGCCTCCGACAACCCGCACGGCTGGGGGATCGTCAAGACGAACTTCCTCCAGGGCGCGGGCCCCGGCACGGTGGAGACCGAGCTGACCGTCGCCGACAGCGTCGTCACCGGCTTCCAGGCCGGCGGCATCCTGTTCGACGGCGGCCGCGGCCCCGACGGCGACCCCGCCAACGACGTCGACAGCGGCATCCGCCAGCACGGCTACGTCACCGGCACTTTGGTCACCGGATCCGACAACCCGGTGGGGGTGCGCTACACCCACGGGTTCGACGGGTTCGTCGACGCGAGCCGGATCACGGGTACCGCCGAGGCGGTCTCGCTCGTCGGCGCACCCGACGTGTCGGTCAGCGGCGTGATCACCGATCCGGCGCAGCCCGGCGAGCCGACCGCGGTCGGCACCGTCGAGGACCAGGCGCCGACCGGCGCGATCGTCGACCCGGGAACGGGCGTGTCCATCGAGCCGGGCACCGAGATCGTCCCGCTCGTCCGGGCGAAGGACGACTTCGCGGTCGCCTTCGTGACGCTGCTGGCCGACGGCGAACCCGTCGACACCCTGAGCACCTCCCCGTACGCCTTCACGTGGGCGCCGACGGAGGAGCAGGCCGGTACGGATGTCGTGCTCACCGCGGTGGTCACCGACTCGTCGGGCCAGTCGACCACCTCGGAGGACTACGTCGTCTCGGTCATCGGCGACGAGGAACCCGGTGACGGCGACGGTGGTGAGGGCGACGGAGACGGCGGCGGTGACGGTGACGGAGACGGCGGCGGCGAGGAGACCCCGGCGACGCCCACGCTCACCCTGACCCGCTCGACCGTCCAGGCCGGCGACAGCCTGGTGGTGCGGGGCACCGGTTACGAGCCCGGCACCGCCCTGCGCCTCGAGCTGCACTCCACCCCGCAGGTGCTGACGACGGTGGACGCATCGATCTCGGGCTCGTTCTGGACGAGCGTGACGATCCCGGCGTCGACCAGCCCGGGAGAGCACACCATCCGCGTGTACTCCGGATCGACCGAGCTGGCCTCGGCGACGCTCGAGGTGACGGTGAGCGAGCCGCTGGCGGTGACCGGCGGCACCCTGTGGACCGCGAGCTGGGTCATCGGCGCGCTGCTGATCGCGGTCGGCATCGCGATGCTGATCGTCTGGCGCCGTCGCATGGTGTGATCATGCGACGGACGTGACGACCTGAGGGGTCCGGGTATTCCCGGGCCCCTCAGGCGTCGTTGTCAACCCCGACGGCGGTGTCGGCGCTCGGGCCTACGGTCAACGCATGTCTTCTACGAACACCGACCCCGCCGACGACCGCGAGATGCTCGGCGCCACCGAACCGGATGCCGATTCCGACAACTCCGCGGAGAAGGACCCCTCGACGTGGGTCACGGGCGACGAGCCCATGACCGGCCCTCAGCGGTCCTACCTCGACACCCTCGCCCGCGAAGCGGGAGAGCAGGTGCCCGCCGACCTCACGAAGGCGCAGGCATCCGAAGAGATCGAACGGCTCCAGGAAGCCTCGGGGCGCGGCCAGGGCTGAAGAATCCCCGCAGGCCGTCGGCCCGCGAGGATTACGCTGGGGGCGACACCACGTGGCGGTGCTCGGCGATCCGACCGTCGCGAACGACGTAGAGGTCGGCGAACCGCGCGCTTCCGCCCGAGGACCCGCCGGTCTGCGTCGTCCGCAACTCCGAGAAAGCCGCCACGCGGTCGCCGGCCGCCACGATCGATTCGAGGAAGAACGTCGCCCCGGGATCGGCGGTGAACAGAGTGCGCAACTTGGCGGCCACGCCCGCTCTTCCCGGATCGCGCCCGTCGGGAGTGTGGTCGACGAAGTCCGTCGCGACGAGGTCGTTGACGCGACCGAGGTCGTGCGGCGGAGCCAGCACCTCGGCGAAGAAGCGACGGACGACGGCGGCATTGCGTTCGGCTGCCGCGGTGTCGGCGAAGACGCGGGGTGCGGGGTCCGTTGTCATGTGAGCCTCCCGGGGGTTCATGCGAGGGTCGGGTCGGTCGGAGCCGTCTTGAGGAGGTCGCGCGCGGCGACACCGACGATCGCCGTGTAGGTCGGATAGGCGAACTTCACCGCCGCGAGGGAGGAGACATCCGCACCGGCGGCCATGGCGGTCGTGACGGCCTGGATGACCTCGACCGCGTTCTCCCCCACCGCGTGGGCGCCGAGGATGAGCGAGCGACGACCGTCGGCGATGAGCTTCAAGAACCCCACCGCACGGTCGTCGATGATCGCCCGCTCGAGCCGGTCGTAGTGCGCGACGGCGACGACGCACTGGGAATCTCGCTCACGCGCCTGCTCCTCGGTGAGACCGACCGACGCGTAATCGGGGTCGGTGAAGGCGCCGACGGGGAGGAGGTGGTGCGGGGTGGCCCGGTTCGCACCGAGGACGGCGTTCTCGGCCGCAGCCTCGGCTTCGAACTGCGCAGCTTGGACGAGCATGTCCTGTCCGGTGAGATCACCGACCGCGAAGATGTGCGGCACCGACGAGCGGAAGTAGCGATCGACGGCGACGGCCGAGCGCTCGATGTCGACTCCGGCCTCGTCGAGCCCGAGACCCTCGACGTTCGCGGGCCACCCCGCCGCCATGATCACGACGTCGAACACCGCGGTGCTCGGATCGTCGCCCTCAGCGTCGCGCCAGGTGAGGAGGATGGTGCCGTCGGACTTCTTCTCGAGCGAGTCGACCCCGGCGAGACCCGTGCGCACGGTGATGCCGAGTCGCGTGAACTCACGCGTGATCGCCTCGCTCACGTCGGGATCGGAGGGCATGAGGATCCGCGGGGCGACGTCGAGGAGGGTCACCTGCACCCCGAACGAGTCCAGGATCGTCGACACCTGCGCGCCGGTATTGCCGCCGCCGATGATCGCGACCGATCGCGGCAGCTCGGTGACGGTGAGGAGGTGCTCGGGAAGCAGGGCGTGCTCGGCGCCGGGGATCGGGAGGACACGGGAATGACCGCCGACGCACAGGATCACCGAGCCGGCGGTGACGTCGATGGGGGCGCCGGTGCCGTCGGCGGCGCTGTCACCACGGAGGCGCAGGGTGTCGGCATCCGTGAACTCGGCCGTCGTGCTGAGGCGGACGTCGACGCCAGCCTTCTCGAGACGCTCGAGGTCGGCCTTGCTCTCCCGGACCAGATCCACCCGCTCGCGCACGAGCGTGGCGGTGGCCGGCCAATCGAGCTCGGGATCGGACACGCGGATGCCGTACGCCCCCGCCGCGCGGATCTCGCGCATCAGGCGGGCAGCCTTCGCGAGGGCGCGCGTGGGCACGCACCCCGTGTTCACGCACGTGCCGCCGACATGATCGGCACGCTCGACGAGGAGGACGGACGCGCCCAGCTCGGCGGCACGGAGGGCGGCGGCGATGCCGGCAGGTCCCGCCCCGACGACGGCGACATCGAACTGCTGGGTCATCTCGTCTCCCTCGCGGCGCCTCCCCGACGGGGTGGGTCGTGGTCCATTCTGGCGCGCGCACGGGTGGGTGAGGGCGGACGGTGGGTGTCGCGGGCATAGCGTGGGGTCGACGACCGATGAGGAGTGCGATGATCGCGCGGATCGAAGAACTGGATTGGCAACCGACCCGCATGGGCGACCTGACCCTACGGCGACGGACGGATCCCGCGACGGGTGAACTCATCTACGAGGTGAAGCTCGGCGAGGAATTCCTGATGTCGAGCCTGTTCACCGTCGCCGAAGAGGAGCTGTCGACGCTCGGGCTCCATGCGGCATCCGGTGATCGACTCGACGTGCTCGTCGGCGGGCTGGGTCTGGGATACACCGCGGTGACGGCGCTCGCTGATGCGCGCGTGCAGCGCGTCGACGTCATCGACGCCCTGCCGGCGGTGATCGACTGGCACCGGCGCGAACTGCTGCCGGTGTCGGCGACGCTCGTGCGGGACGAACGGACGTCGCTCATCCACGACGACTTCTTCGCCGTCGCCCGGTGCCCGCCCGGCACCGACGACCGGGCGTACGACGTCATCCTGCTCGACGTCGACCACTCGCCGCGCCACACGCTCGACCCGAGCCACGCGGATCTCTACACCGTCGCCGGGCTCACCGCGCTTCGCGGACATCTGCGACCCGGTGGCGTGTTCGCACTGTGGTCGGACGATCCCACCGAAGAGCCGTTCCTCCGCGACCTCGAGACCGTGTTCGGCGCGGCCGAGGCGCACGAGGTGCGATTCGCCAACCGCCTCACCGGCGGGACATCGGCGAACACCGTCTACGTCGCCACGACCTCGGAGGCGTGAGGGACCTCCGGGGATCCGACCGCATCGAACCGCGATGTGAAACCCCGGGGAGAAATCAACGTTTTCGGGCGCGACACGCCGCCGACACGACCGAATCTCCCGCGTTCCTCACCGAATGGCGGCCCGCCGTTCGCGCCTCGGCAGCGGCCGTGGGCCGGCCACCCGGAGGTCGCGCTCCGACCCCTCCCCTCAGGAGCTCAGGCAGACGGTGAGCAATCTCTACTCATTGCCGCGGTGATGCGGTCGCGCGCAGGATCGGACACATGCCCGAACAGCCTGTCTTCCCTGCCCGAGCGGGGCGCCGCCGCGCACTGCCTCTTCTCCTCGCGACCCCCATCCTGATCTTCGGACTCGCCGGGTGCGCTTCCCTCGTACCGACCCCGGAGAACATCGTTGAAGGTGTCGTCGAACAGGTCGCGGAGCAGAGCGGTGAGGACCTCGATGTCGATGTCGACGTGACCGGCGACGGCGTCTCGCTGCCGACGGACTGGCCGGGACTGCCGGTGCCCGAAGGGCGCCTCTTCTCCGCGATCAAGATGGGTGACAGCTTCAGCCTGTCCGTCGAGGTGGACAGCGAAGACACCGCGCGCGCGACCGCGGACGAGATCATCGCCTCCGGTTTCGAGGTGCTCAGCGAGACCGACTACGGCGAACTGAAGGGGCTGGTCCTGAAGTCCGCCGACTGGAGCATCGTCTACGGCTGGACCGTCTCGGACGAAGGGATCACGGTCTCGTACACGATCACGCCCGTGACTTCCTGACCGCGCCCCCGCCTGAGACCCGCTGAGCGCCGCCCGGGGGACGGCGGCGCTCAGCGCGCAGCCGAGGGATCGTCCGCGTCGAACAACGTCGCGAGGTCATCTCGGCCGGAGACGCCGAGTTTGCGGTAGACCCGCGCGAGGTGGTTGTCGACCGTCCGTGCCGAGAGGCCGAGCTCGGCGGCGATCTCGCGGCTGCGCCGTCGCATCGCCGCGGCACGCGCGATCTGCCATTCCCGGGGCGACAGCATCATCTCGTCCACGCTTCCGCCGGTGCCGGGAAGGCGCAGCGGATCCGCGGACGTGAGCGCCGCGAGGTCGGCTGCGGCGATCCGCCCCTGCGTGCGCGCCCGACCCTGCCCCGCCCGCACCGCCGCATCCTCCGCGATGCGACGCGCGACGCCGAGGAGGCCCGCGCGACGAAGCGACGGCAGAAGGTCCACGTAGCGCGCGTAATCACCCCGAGCCCGGGCGCGCGCGACATCGGCGAGAAGGACGCAGAGCGGTGCTCCGCCGGCATCGGCGGCGCTCTCGAGGAGATCGACGACATCACGCGCGCGACCCAGCCGGATCGCCGTGGACGCCGTGAGCGCGGCAAGGACATGGTGGCGCTGGCGCACACCCTCCTCCACCGCCGCGCGGAGGAGCGCGATGGCCTCGTCATCGCGACCGGCACGCGCGGCCGTCCATGCGTCGGCCTCGGCGAGCTGCAGGACCGCCTTCACCTCCGTCGGCGCGGGGCCGCCGGAAGAGTTCCGCACCGCGGACGCGTCGTCACCGCTCATGGCCGCGCAGGTGCGGGCGAGTGCTCGAGCCACGTCCACCAGACCGGTGAAGTCGCGCCATTCCAGCAGTCGCACCGCGAGCCGCGCCAGATCGAACGCGTCATCGTGACGCCCCCCGTGGAGGGCGATGAGGGCGAGCGTGTAGGTCCACAGACCGGCGGCATCCGCCTCTCCGTCGAGCCGCCGCCCCTCGGCGAGCACCCGTGCACTGCCGATGTCGCCGGACCCGACGAAGACGAGGAACTGCGAGAGAGCGAGCAGGCTCTCGGCGTGCGGCAGTTCGGCGCGATGCCGGTCGGCCAGCGGCCGGCCGCGGTCGATCGCCGCCTGCGCCTGCGCGATGCTCCCGCCCATCGTCGCGAACATCGCCTCGGTCAGGTCACCGCCCAGCTGTGCGAGCGACGACGGCGACGCCGACGGCTCATAGGCGGTCACGTCGCCCGCCATCGCGCGCCACTTCACCGCCTCAGCGGCGAGCGCGCCGCCGGCATCCGGATCGATGCGGTCGAGCACGGCGCGAGCGAGATCCGCGGCGGCACGGGGATCTCGGAGGCGATACGCCAGATGCTGCCCGTGCCGCAAGGCGACGACTGCGCGCATCTCGTCATCGACCGCTCGGTCGGATGCCGCGACGAACGCCGCGTCGGCGTCGCGGTCGAGCGCCGAGAGCGCCACTGCGCGGACGAGAGCGGCGGCAGCCGTGGGGCGGAGACGATCGGCGGCGTCGGCCAGGCGCAGTGCCGTCTCGGGGTCGCCCGCGGATGCGGCCGCCTGAGCAGCCCACTCGAGCTCTGCGGCATCCGCGTCCCCCTCGGGCAGGAGGTGGATCGCCGTGCGGCGATCGTCCTGGTCCCCGGTGGAGCGGAGCGCCTCCGCCGCGCGCCGGACGAGCTGGATGCGGCGCTCGGGATCGAGATCGGCGAGAAGCGCCTCGGTGAGGAGCGGGTGCGCGAGGCGCACGCGGCGGCGGCCGGCATCGACGGTCTCCCGGACGACTGCTCGCGACACGAGGTTCCGGAGCGCCCGATCGTCGATGGCGGATGCGAGGTCCGCCGTCCACGGCTGCGCCAGCGCCAAGAGCTCTGCGAGCTCGCGCTCGGAGGACGACAACGGGGCGAGGTGCGCACGGGCCGCGTCGAGCAGGTGCGGGGCCAGACGCATCTCGTCGATCTCGACGCCGACCGTCGTGGGGCGCAGGCGGCCCTCGCGCTCCGCCGTCACCAGCAGCTCGCGGAGCACGAGGGGATTGCCCGCACTGGCGTCCGCGAGGCGTCGCGCGGCATCCGGGTGAAGCGGCTCCTCGAGATACTCCTCGGCAAGCGCGACGAGCTGCACCGGGGTGAGCGGCGGAACATCGACGCGGTCGAGCAGCCCCTCGGCGTCGAGCCGCGCGACGGTCGCCGACAGCGCCCGCTCGACGCGGTCGGTGAAGACGGCCGGCACCCCGAAGACGCGAACGAGCTGATAGACCACACCGGCCGTGACGTCGTCGACGAGCGAGACGTCGTCGACCGCCAAGGCGTAGCGCGATGCCCCCGCCCCGACCGTCGCGACGAAGCGGTGCACGCGTTCGCCGATCACATCGGCGTCGTCTGACGGGATCGCGGCAGGCTCAGGGACTCCGGCCGTCGCGAGGACCGGGGCCAGCGCCGCGGCGGGGACGCCGCGCAGCTCGGCCACGCCGACGATCGGAACGACGATCCGCCCCTCCTCCCGGAGGGCGGCGACGACCCCGCGGGCGAGCGTCGTCTTCCCGATCCCCGTCCCACCCGAGAGCAACTGGGCACGCGAGGGGCGGGCGCGCATCCGGCGCACGATGTCCTCGACGAGATCGGGGCGCGCGGCGAGCGGCCACGACGGGGTGGGGCCTTCGGTGGTCACACCCCGACGCTATCGAGCCCAGGGGTGACGCGAGGCCGCGCAGAAACAGGAGATCAGGCGAGAACAGGACGATCGGTGACGGAATCGCCTGTTCTCGTCGGATCGCCTGGTCTCGTCGGATCGCCTGGTCTCAATTGACCGCCCTCAGGCCAGACCCATCCGCTCGAAGAGATCCCGGCATCCGGGCCAGAGATCGTCGGGCAGGGCATCCGTGGCGAAGAAGGCGAAGTCGAGGGCCTCGTCGTGGGGCTGCGGATCTCCTTCGAGCGCGATCGTGAACGACAGGCCGATCGCGTGCTTGCGGGGATCATCGCCGAAGACGGTGCCGTCATCCGGTGCGACCGCGGACGGAAACCACTCGTAGACGTAGTCGGGCTGGGGGTTGAGCGGCAGGTCGGGTGCGAGCCCGAGGGTGTCGACACTGTGGCGACGGATCGCGGCGGCGATCGTCTCGCCGCGCTGAATGCGACCACCCAGGTGGCACCACACGCGACCGTGCGGAGAATCGCGCAAGATCAGGCCGATCTCGCGACGGCCGTCGACCTCGCGGACGGGCACGAAGTCGACGCAGGCGATGGGCATCGACTCCTCGATTCGGGCGTACAGATCGGCGGGGAGGAAGGTCATGCATCGATTCTCGCGCGGATGAGAACTGCGGGAGAAACCGCGGATTCCTTGACGCGAAACTGCGGAACGGGCCAAGATGGGACACAGCTTGGGAAACGCTTTCCTTAACTGACTCAAGGGAGATTCAGTGACTGCTCTGCGACGTACGACGAGGTTCCGCACCGCGATCGCCGCCCTGGCGGGGGGCGCGATCATCGTCTCCGGCGGAATCGTGGCGGCCCCGGCATCCGCGAACGAAGAGGTCGATCTGCGCTTCGACTTCGGCGGACCCGCCTCCCCCGTCGCCGAGGGATGGACCGGCGTGCACCCCGGATCGGCCTACACCGCAGAGCTCGGCTACGGCTTCACCGTCGCACCCGGGGCGTTCCGCGACCGGGGCGGCGACGACCTCGTCGCACGCGACTTCACGATCGCCGGCAGCTCCACCTTCGCCGTCGACGTGCCCAACGGAACCTACGAAGTCACGACGTGGGCGGGCGACCTCATCGCCGGCAACCGCACGACGTTCGACATCGAAGGCACCGCGTTCTCGGGCCCGCGGACGTCGAGCGGCGACGTGCACGAGGAGTTCTTCCCCGAGATCCTCGTCGCCGACGGACAGCTCACCATCTCGGCATCCGGCGACGGTCGCATCAACGGCATCCTCGTGCAGACGCCCCTGCCCGCTCCGCTCGCGCTCGCCACCTCGGTGAACGCCGACGTCCCCGTCGTCGCGCTCGGGTGGGAGCCGGTCGCCGGAGCCACCGGCTACACGATCTTCCGCGCGGCCCCCGGCGGAGACCTGACCGAGATCGCCACCGTGGCGGCGCCCTTCGACGCGGCCACTCCCCCCACGTACGTCGACAGCGACGTCGAGCTCGGCGAGAGCTACGACTACGCCGTGGCGACGGTGAAGGGCGAACGGACCTCCCGTACCGGCGAGCGCGTCACGGCCTCGGTGACCGATGCGTCCGTCGCCCCGCCCGCACAGCCTTCCGGGCTGGTGACGACGTCGATCGAGCGCAACAGCGTGACCATCGCGTGGGACGGAGTCGAGGGCGCCGCGCTCTACCGGGTGTTCCGTTCCACCCGGGAGGATCTCCCCTTCACCGAGATCGCGCGCGTCAGCGAGCCGACCTACACCGACACGGACGTCCTCACCACACGCCCCTACCTCTACAAGATCGTCGCGGTGAACGCCGGCGGTGCGTCGGAGGAGTCCGCGGTGCACGCGACGGATGCCGCCACCACCCTGGTGCGGAACGTCGAGTACCTCGACCGCTCCCCCGTCGCGGTGACGACGGATGCCGGGGTCTACCTCGGCTGGCGCCTCCTCGGCCTCGACGACCGCGACCTCGGTTTCACCGTCTACCGCGACGGCGCGAAGATCACCGACGCCCCGATCACAGACACCACCAACCTCGTCGACCCCGACGGCACGGCCGAATCCGCCTACCTCGTCACGGCGCAGATCGGCGACCGCGAGGTGTCGGTGACGGACGAGTTCGGCGTGTGGGCATCCGGCTACCTCGACATCGCGCTGGACACACCGGCGCCGCAGACGATGCCCGACGGCAGCACGGCCACCTACGCTCCCGGCGACGGCACCGTGGCGGACGTCGACGGCGACGGACAGTACGAGCTGATCTTCCTCTGGAACCCCTCGAACGCGAAGGACAACTCCCAGTCCGGCTACACCGGCAACGTCTACATCGAAGCGGTGCGCCTCGACGGCACGAGCCTGTGGCGCATCGATCTCGGTCGGAACATCCGCGCCGGAGCGCACTACACCCAGCTCGAGGCGTTCGACTTCGACAGCGACGGTCGCGCGGAGATCGCGGTGAAGACCGCCGACGGCACGATCGACGGCGAGGGCAGCGTCATCGGCGACCCCGACGCCGATCACCGGAACTCCGGCGGCTACATCCTCACCGGCCCCGAGTACCTCACCGTGTTCGACGGGGAGACCGGCGCCGCGATCGACACCGTCGACTACCTTCCCGGCCGGGGCAACGTCGCCGCCTGGGGCGACGGGTACGGCAACCGCGTCGACCGGTTCCTCGGGGGCGTGGCCTACCTCGACGGCGAGAACCCGTCACTGGTGATGAGCCGCGGCTACTACACCCGCAGCGTCGTCGTCGCGTGGGACCTCGTCGACGGAGAGCTCGTCGAGCGCTGGACGTTCGACTCCGACGAGGCCGGCGGGGATTACGAGGGACAGGGCAACCATCAGTTCACCGTCGCCGACGTCGACCGCGACGGTCTCGACGAGATCGTGTTCGGTGCGCTGACGATCGATGACGACGGGACGCCGCTGTACAACTCGCGCCTCTTCCACGGCGACGCGCAGCACGTCGGCGACTTCGTCACCGACCGCCCGGGCCTCGAGATCTACAGCGTCTTCGAGAGCCCGAGCGGCAACGGCGGCATCATCGCGGCGATGCGGGATGCCGAGACCGGCGAGATCCTCTGGGCCAACGAGGGCAGTCGCGACACCGGGCGCGGAACGGCGGCCGACATCGACCCGACATCTCCGGGCGCGGAGGCCTGGAACATCGGCGGCGACTTCGCGTGGAACTCCCGCGTCGGAACCCTCAACGCCGCCGACGGCACGGTGCTGTCGAACGACATCCCCGCGGCGAACTTCGTCACCTGGTGGGACGGCGACCTCACACGGGAGATCACCGACCACGACTACGACATCGCCATCTCGGCGGGTGTCCCGACGATCTCGAAATGGGATCCGGCGGCGCAGGAGGAGGTCGAGATCGCACGCTTCGAGGGGACCCTCACGAACAACACCACCAAGGGCAACCCCGTCATCCAGGCCGATCTCTTCGGCGACTGGCGCGAGGAGATCGCGGTGCGGCTCGCCGATGGCAGCGGCATCCGCATCCACACGACGACGGATGTCGCGGACACACGGATCCCGACCCTCATGCACGATTCGCAGTACCGACTGGCCGTGGCGAACCAGAACTCCGCCTACAACCAGCCGCCGAACCCGTCATTCTTCCTCGGTGCGGGGATGGATGAGCCGCCGATGGCCGCGATCTCGTACGTCGGCGCGCCCGCGGCGGACGAGTCCGCGCCGGTGATCGACGGGATGCCGTCGGGCATCGTCTCGGTCGACGACCCGCTCGCCCTGGCGGTGGCCGCGGACGACCCCGAGAGCGGTGTGCGGACACTCGCGGTCACGATCGACGGCGTCGCGGTGCCGGCATCCGGTGACGTGATCCTGTCCGAGCTCGGACTCGACGGCGACGGGCGCGAGGTGGAGGTCGTCGCCACCTCGGTGAACAACGCCGGGCTCGAGACCGTCGAGACCTCGACCGTGCTGCTCGTGCCGGGGGACTCGTTCACCGCCGCTCCCGGGCGGGGCACCCTGTCGAACACGAGCGGATGGGACGACGGCCTCCACGACGGGACCTACGACGTCGTCATGAACCTGTGGTGGGGCGTGCCGGGAACGGTGTTCCGCCTGTTCGAGAACGGCGAGCTGATCGAGACCCGCGTGCTCGAGCCGACCGCCGGGATGTCGCAGACGACCGGGCTCCGCATCGAGGGGAAGCCCAACGGGCGCTACGTCTACACCGCTGAGCTCGTCAACGCGCAGGGCATGACGGAGACGTCGTCGACGACGGTCGTCGTGAACGCCGCCGCCCCGGGGAAGCCGGTCGTGTCCCACGACAACTGGGATCGCGACGGCGACTTCACGGTGACGGCGAACCTCTGGTGGGGCACCAACGCCGACGCGTACGACATCCTGCTCGACGGCGAGGTCGTCGACTCCGGCGAGCTCGACGCCGCGACTCCCTCCGCCCAGCGGGTGCGGGTGGAACTCGAGGACGTCGCGTCGGGCACCCACGAGCTCGTGGCGGTGTTCCGCAACGCTGCCGGGGAGACGGCATCCGCTCCGCTGACGGTCACGGTGCGTTAGGGGGCGCGGTGATGAGAGGGCGGGTCGGGCTAGCCCGACGTCATGGCTGATTCCGACGACGCGACCGACAATCCCAAGAACGGCATCGCGCTCGGTCTGGCACTGGGCCTTCCCTTCGGCGCGGTGATCGGGCTTCTCCTCCTCGACAACATCGCGCTCGGCGCGAGCCTCGGCCTGTTGGCGGGGATCGTCATCGGCGTCCTCGTCGATGCGCGCGGGCGCGCACGAGGAAGCGACGAGTAGCGGGCGGGCATCCGTCAGCGGGTGACGGCGCTCCCGCGGCGGGCGCGGTCGTGGCGGATGCGGGCGACCACCGTCGCGACGACGATGAGGACGACGGCGACGATCGCGGCGACACCGGTCGCGGGCGAGTAGGGCTCGTCGGTGAACCGCGCGACGGCGACCCACGCGACACCCCAGCTGAGCGACAGGGCCGGCGCGATACGGCCACCGCCCCAGAAGGCGAGCGCGATGCCGATGAGCGCGGCGACACCGAGCACGAGCGAGGACCAGAACTCCGGCGCGATGCCGAAGCCGTCGAAACCGGTCGCGACGAGGATCGCGGTCGCATTGGCGGCGGTGGCGATGATGACCCACCCGAGGTAGAGGCCGATGGCGCCGTCGGCGACGACGATCTCGACCTTGTTCTTCGGGGTCGTACGGCGGAGGATCACGAAGATGCGGCAGAGGACCGCCAGCAGCGCGGCGATGACGGGAAGGCTCAGCCACAGGAGGTCGGCCTGGACGACACCGATCCAGATGGCGTTGAGGATGAGGGATGCCGCGACCCACCAGCCGATGCGCGCCTGCCGCGCGTCGTTCCGCTGCGCCGGGAGCGCCTGCCAGATCGCGTACGCGAGCATGCCGGTGTAGATGACGCTCCAGATGCGGAAGGCGCCGGTTCCGGGGGCGATGAGGGTGGAGTCGGAGTTGAGGAACCCGCCCGCGGCCTCCTGGATGGGCGTCCCGAAGAACGCGCCCGACCCGATGAAGGCGGCGACGATCGCGAGGACCGAGCTGACGAGGATGATGATCTGCTGCGCGATCCCCCGCGAGGGGACGGTGCTGTCGCGGCGGTCGGCGCGCGTCTTCGCTGTCGTGGACACGGGTGGCTCCTCTGTTCGATCGGCTCGGGCTCGAGCGGCGCCGGGGGCGCGGGGCGAGACTCTCTCTTATGTCTTCCTACTCTCGATGGCGGGCGGATGCAGGGGGTTGCGCCCAGCTTGACCCTGTGGTGGGAACACGGTGTTCCCTGGAGACATGAGCGAAGACCGAACGATCCCCGCCGCGTCGTCCCCTGCGGAGCCGTCCCTCGTGGGAGACGTGCTGCTGCTCCTCTTCCAGCCGGATTCGGGCACCATCGCCGGTGAGAACGTGCTCTTCTACGTCCTGGGCGGCGCCGCCGTCACCGACCTCGCCCTGACCGGTGCGGTCGAGGTCGACGGCCGACGCCTGTTCGCCCGGCCCGTCTCGGCGACCGGCGACGAGCGACCGGAGGATGAGCTCGTCGCCCCGGTCTGGGACTATCTGCAGAAGAAGCCCCGCGACGTGCAGACGGTGCTCGCGGCCGTCGGGCCGAACCTGCGTGAACCCGCCCTCGAGCGCCTTGTCGCGCGCGGCGAGCTGCGGGCCGAGACCCGGAAGACCCTCGGTCTTTTCCCCTCGACGCACTACACGCTCGGCGGCGACCGCCGCGCCGAGCTCATCGCGGGGGTGCGTGCGGCGCTCGTCGGCGGCGCCGACCCCGACGCGCGCACCGCGGCACTCGCCGGGCTCCTCTCCGCCAGCGACACCCTCCCCTGGTTCGACCGCGAGATCCCGTGGAACTCTGCCGTCTACACCCGCGGGAAGGCGTTCGAGCAGGGCGACTGGGGCGCCGCCGCCGCGGCATCCGCCGTCGCCCGAACGGTCGTCGCCGGTGTCGCGAGCTCCCTCGTGATCGCGGGGGTCATCTCGAGCCGGCCGTGAGACACCGGGGCCCGGTGTCGGGTCAGGTGCCGCAGTACGTGACGTACGGGCCGAAGGCGTCGGGAGCTGGCTCGGCGTAGCGCTCGAGACCCGGGCGGGCCGTGAACGGCGAGCGGACGGCATCCGTCAGTCGATGCAGCAGTGTCAGATCGCCGGTGTCGGATGCCGCGGCGAGCGCCTCCTCGACCAGGTGGTTGCGCGGGATGCAGAGCGGGTTGACGCGGTCCATCGCGTCCGGATCGGGGGTGAAAGCGAGCCAGCGCGCGAGCCACAGGTCGACCGGGCCGGGGTCGGCGACGAGGGCGCGGAGGGGCGCGGCGTCACCTCGGGCGGCCGTGGCGAGGTGGCGGAAGAAGAGGGTGGCGTCGGCGCGCGAGACGGCGAGGAGGTCGAAGAGGTCGGACACGAGCGCCGGCACGGCGTCCTCGTCGCGGCCCTCGTGGGCGGCGGAGAGGCCGAGCTTCGCACGGATGCCGGCCGACCACGCCGCGTTGTACGCCGGGCGATAGGCGTCGAGGGCGTCCTGCGCGACCGAGATGGCGGCATCCGTGTCGTCCCCGAGGAGCGGGAGGAGCGCCTCGGCGAGCCGGGCGAGATTCCATTCGCCGAGGCCGGGCTGATTGCCGTACGCGTAGCGGCCCTGCCGATCGATGGAGCTGTAGACCGCGCCGGGATCGAAGGCATCCAGGAAGGCGCACGGGCCGTAATCGATGGTCTCTCCCGACAGCGTCATGTTGTCGGTGTTCATCACGCCGTGGACGAAGCCGACCAGCATCCACCGCGCGATGAGGTCGGCCTGACGGGCGACGACGGCGTCGAGGAGCGCGCGGGCGCGAGCGGCCGGGGCGGCGGATGCGCCGGGGTCGATGCCGGGGTCGATGCCGGGGTCGTGGCGCGCGATCGCGTGGTCGACGAGACGTTCGAGGAGGGCACGATCGCCGGTCGCGTGAGCGTGGGCGTTCGCGAAGACGACGCTGCCGACGCGGAGGTGGCTCGAGGCGGTGCGGACGAGGACGGCGCCGGGGAGGATCTGCTCGCGGACGACGTCCCGGCCGGTCGCGACGACCGCGAGCGCGCGCGTCGTCGGGATGCCGAGCGCGTGCATCGCCTCGGAGACGACGTATTCGCGGAGCATCGGTCCGACCGCGGCGTACCCGTCGCCGCCGCGGGCGAACGGCGTCGGTCCGGACCCCTTGAGATGGAGGTCGTGGATCGTGCCGTCGGGCGCGGTGAGCTCGCCGAGGAGGAGGGCGCGTCCGTCACCGAGGCGGGGGTTGTACCCGCCGAACTGGTGCCCGGCATAGGCCTGCGCGACCGGCTGGGCACCGTCGGGCAGGGCGGTGCCGGTGAGGAACGCCAGGCCTTCCGGGGTGCGGAGGAACGCCGGATCGAGGCCGAGCTCCGTCGCGAGGGCGTCGTTCAGGACGAGAAGCGCGGGCGCCGGCGGCTCGTCCGCCCGCCACGCGACCGCCATCTCCGGCACCGCGTCGGCGAACCGGTGCGTGAGCGTCGCGGTCGTCGGTCCCATCCCTCGAGCGTACGTCCCGGTTCCGTCCCGTTGGCGCGGTCAGGGACGGGCGGGTGCCGGGAGCGCGACGCGCTCGCCCAGGTCGCGGCGGGAGTCCGCGCCGATCTTGCCGCGCGCCTGGTAGATGTGCGACTCGACGGTGCGAACCGACAGGAACAGGCGCTCCGCGATCTCACGGTTCGACAGGCCCGCCGCAATCAGGCCCGCGATCTCGACCTCACGCCGCGTCAGGAGGTCGGTGGCGGAGGTCGCCGTCCCTCGCGAGCTGGACGCGGGGCCGCGCGACGACGACGGCGACCGGGTGATCAGCGTGCGCGTGAAGACCGCGTGAAGCTCCGCGGGACGGGGATCCTCCATGAGAGTCACCGGGAGGTCCGAAAGCAGTCGCGTCAGCGGGGCTTTCCCGGCGAGCACCGCACTCTCGATCTCGAGCTGTGACCGGCTGCCGTCGACATCGAGGGCGACGGCGCGATAGAGATCTCGAACCCTCAGCATCGGCGTCTCCTGCGCCGTCGTGAACGACAGCGCCTGCCGGACCGCGCGCGCCGCCTCCTCGAACCGCTCATCCAAGGCATCGATCACCGAGTGGGCGGCGGCGCACGCGTGCCGCAGGGCGAGCGGGCCGTCCGCCCATACGGACTCGACCCGGTCGGTGATGTCCCGCGCCTCCCGCGTACGCCCGTGCTGAGCCAGGAACTGGGCGATCCACAGCTTCACGCCCGCAACCGACAGGTCTTTCCGCAGGGGCGGGAATCGTGTGCGAGCAGCATTCAGACTCGCGAGCGCGGCGGCGCTGTCCCCCCGCACCGCCGCGGTCAGGGCTGTCGCGAGTCCGGCGATGCCGATGACCCGCTCATCGCCTTCCCGAACGGCTCGTCGCCTTTCGCGAGCGATCCGCTCGTCGATACCCGGGGCGTCGTCGCCGAGAACCAGATGGGTGATCTGAGCGACGATGAGGATCCAGAGGCGGCCTGTTGTTCCGAGGCCAGGGATGCCTCCCTCGCCGATTGCCTCCTCCACGCGCACCAGAAGACGGATGGCGCCGTCCGCATCCCCCAGTTGTGCGCGGGCGTACGCCTCCATCAGCCACGCCGAGATCCGCCACATCCCGGTCGCCGCGCTCGCCGCATGATGCGCCTCATTGCGCGCGCGGCGCCAGTCCAGCGCCCACACGAGGGAATCCACGTGCGCGAGCGACACCCGAGGGTCGTCATCGCGCGCCACGCCCGGCGCGAGCGCCGTCCGGAGCTCTTCCGCCCTGGCGCCGTGGCCTCGGGCCTCCCACGTTCGGGCGACGAGGAAGGCGCGCGAGAGGTCTGCGTCGTCAATCACGTCCTCTGCGGCGAACCGCTCGATCCGGGTGTCTCCCACGCACAGGCGCGCGTGCACGAGCTCCAGCCGGAGACCGAGGTCTTCGTGGTTCAGCGCGAGTCCCACCGAGGCGTACGCCTCCGCCAGCGCATGCCGCCCCTCGTCGTTGCACCATCGGGCAGCATCTCGCAGCGCCCGTCGCCGCAGTTCCTCGGACGAAGGGGCGGGCAGGGCATCATCACGGAGCACCCGATCGGCGATCGCGGCGGCGATCGGCAGGCTCCACCATCCTCCATCGGCCTCGAGCATCCGCAGGAGGGCCGCGTCGACGAGCGCCTGAACGCCCTCCGGACCGAGCTTGCGTTCCGCGCCGCGCGCGAGGACGGGATTGGCCCACAGGGCCCGCGCGTCGGACCGGTCGCGGTGGAGCAAACCGGCCGCTCGGAGCTCATCGATCTCCTGGACGGGTCGCATCCGCGCGGCGTGGGAGGACGCGATGCCGGGGAAGCGATGCACCAGAACGAGCGTCGCCAGGTGCCCGTCGTCCAGCGTCGCGAGGTGCGCCATCACCGCGGCCCCCGCCCGGGTCCATCCGGGCGCCTCGCGAACGGCGATGAGCGGATCGTGCTCGTTCTTCACGGCGTCCGTGGCGATCCGCTCGAACTCCCACAGAAGAGCGCGGGATCCGTTCGCCATCCATACGATCGCGTCCACGGTCACGTCATCGATGACGCCGTCCACGCCGTCGCGCAGCAGGCGCGACGCTTCGTCATCGCTCAGAGGCGCAAGATCGATGCGGCGCGCGAATCCGCGGCTCCCCAGAGCCAGCAGGGCGCGCGTCACGGGGTCGAAGGTCTCGCGGACCACGGTCGGCACCTCCACCGAGAAGCAGATCACCGCACCGCGTCGGCACATCGCCTCGGTGAGCACGGAGGCGCTCCGCTCGTCGAGGTTCTGCGCGTCGTCGACGACGAGAACGGTCTCGACCGGTGGAATGTCCTCCGGGGTCAGAAACGGACGCCCCTCCATCGCGATGGCGCGGATCAGCCGGGTCGGGATGCCGCGATCCGCCAGGTCTCTCACGACGTGATCGAGCGTCGTCGTCTTCCCCGCCCCGACGGGACCGACGAGCGCCACGGATGACCGCGCGACGAGCTCCGTGACGATGTCGTCCGGCTCGACGCGACGCAGACTGCGCGCGAAATCGTCCCCACCGGGGGAGTCCGCTGCCCTCATGGTTCCCCCCGCGATGGCATTGGCTCGGTGTGGACCTCACGATATCGACCGCTCTGGGCGATGTCTGCCCCTTTCTCCGCACTCGACCCCGTAATCCACTACTGGGCATCGTCGACGACTACGGGTTTTCCCCGAACATCCAGCAAGCGATTACCGGTCGGCACGGGTATTCGTACGGATTCCCGCCGCCCTCGCTAGCCCGTCGCGGTCCTCGCTCGCCAGGCTCTCCAGCGCGGGTCCTCCCACCCGCCCGTCGAGCAGCGGCACGGCGGCTCGCAGATGATCGGAGTTTTCATGAAGCAGCAAGAGCGCCGGACCGTCCGGCGCCGGATCTTCGCCATCGCCGCCGGTGGCGCGGCCCTCGGACTCGGCGTCGCCGCGACCCTCGCGGCGTGGACCGACACGGAATGGGTGTTCGGCGGTGACGGCGCCGGGGGGCCGGGCGTGGGAACATCCACCTTCGCGATCGAGCAGAACACGGACGCCCCGACCTTCGACGGACCTTGGGACGACGAGCCCGAGAACCCCGGTGGCGAGATGGTCTTCTCCGCCGTCGACATCCTCGGCACCGACCTCTCTCCGGGCGACAGCGTGTACGCGTCCGTTGCGCTCCGCACCAAGGCGACCTCGATCGCGGGCGATGTCGAGCTGCAGCCGGCCGTGCCGGCAGCGGGCATCCCCGCCGACGACCCCGACGGGCTCCTCTTCGCCGCGCTCGACGTCCGCGTCGCCACGAGCGCGACGGCGTTCGCCTGCGATGCCACCGCCTTCACCGGCGGCGCGACGATCATCGCCGACGGAGACCTGGCTTCGACCGGTGGAGACTCTGCGCAGGCGCTGGCGGCGGCATCCGGATCGGTGCAGTACTACTGCTTCGAGGTGACGCTCCCCGAGTCGGTCAACGACGAGGACGACCCGTCGATCTACATGGATCGCGCGGTCGCGCCGGCCTGGGAGTTCGTGGCCACCTCGTGAGCGAGCTGGTCACGGCATCCCGCCCCTTCGCCGCGCACGCCGCCGCGTCGTCCCGTCACTCCGCGGCTCCGGCCCGCGAGGGCGACGTGATCGCTCCCATGGAGCGGGTGCGGGATGCCGTGACCACCGTCTTCGGATGCCTCGGCATCCTCACCGTCGCCTGGCTTGCGGCGAGCGCCGTCTGGAGCCTCGGGATCATCGTCTTCGTCACCGGGTCGATGGCCCCCTCCCTCCCCACCGGCGCCGCGGCCGTGACGCAGACGGTGGAGGCGAGCGATCTCGCGGTCGGCGACATCGTCACCGTCCGTCGCCCGGACGCCAACGTGCAGGTGACGCACCGCATCGTCGACATCGCCCCCGTCGTGGCGAATCCCGACGCCCGTAGCCTGACGCTGCAGGGTGACGCGAACGAGAACGCGGACCTGAAGCCCTACGTCGTCACCGAGGCCGCGCGTGTTCTCGCCGGCGCTCCCGGCATCGGCTGGGTCATCATCTGGGCGAAGACGCCCGCGGTGATGCTCGGCGGCGCCGTCCTCGTGGCCTTCGTCGTGGCGTGGGCACTGTGGCCCGCGCCCGCGCGTCCGACATCCGAGGACGACACCGATGTCGTCGCGGATGTCGTCACGGATGCCGAGCCGGAACCCGCCGGCTGATCTGAGCAGGAGAACCATGTCCCACCCCCGCCGTTCGCGCGGCCGGCGCGGCAGCGCCGTCGTCGTCGCAACGCTCTCGCTCGCCGCCCTCGGCCTCGGGAGCGTCCTCGTCGCCGACGCCGCCCGCGCCGCCTTCATCGACGTTCCGCCGACGGGCACCCCCGGCCGCCTCGTGCTGTCGGCGGATCCGTATCCCGCGGAGTTCCTCGACCTCAGCCCCGGAGAGCCGGCGTTCTGGCAGATCCGCGCCCGGCTGGAAGACGCCAGCCGCGCGACGCTCGCACTGGAGCTACGCAAGAGCGGCACGCTCGCGACGTATCCGCGGGGTCTGGCGATGCAGGTCGACGTGTGCGATGCACCGTGGTCGGGCTTTCCGGCGGCACCGGTGTGTACCCCCGGCGCGCGCGCCGTCACCGTCGCCACGCCCGCGGATGACTACACCGTGTCGTCACCGACGTTCGAGCTGCGGCCCCTCACGCCGTCGGCTCCGCAATACCTGCTCGTGACACTCTCCGTCGAAGACTCCGCAGCCGCTCGCTCGGACGAGGCGCTGATGGGGCTGCGCGGACAGATGGGCGTGGGCCTCACCGCGACATCCGTCGACGATGTCCCGGTCACACCCCCCGGCCCTGGCCCCCTGCCGGCGACCGGGTTCGACATCGGCATGCTCCTCGGGGTCGGAGCGCTCGCTCTCGGCATGGTGGGGCTCGGCGCGACGATGCGCCCGGCGCGTCAGGGAGGACGCTCATGAACCGTCGGATGCGCGGAGGCCTCGCGGCGTTGCTCGGAGCGGCGCTGGTCATTCCGCTGAGCGTCACGGCCACCACGGCGAGCTGGAACGACCGGGAATGGGCATACGGTGGGCCGATCGGCACCGGGTCGCTCCAGTGCGACGGATCGACCGCGTTCGACACGCGCTCGCGCGGGACGTTCCTCGCCGGGCAGCTCCTCGGGGTGAACCTCGACGCGATCGCCGAGCTCGAAGAGATGCGGCTGACCGTGAACGCCGACGGCACCGCGGCCCCCTCCCCCGGCGAGGCGATCGATCTCGGTTCGACACCGCCGACCTTCACGTACGCGAATCCGTTCGACGTGACCGCGCTCGGAATCGTGGGGGTCGACCTCACCGGGTTCGCCGTCGGAGTGCCGGGGGCCGCGCTGGGCGCGGCGAACCAGTGGGCTCAGGGGGCACCGACCGGTCAAACGGCGGGCGCGTCGGGCCTCATCAACGACTCGGGTGCCGTCCTGGTGTCGGACGACACCCCGTCGGACGACCTCCCGGCTCCCGGAACGATCGACATCACGGCGCTCCTCCCGACGATCCCGGGTCTCTCCACGGCCCGTCTCGAGGTCGGAGCGGTGGCCGCGAGCTCCCAGCTCGACGGCTGCGCGGCGCTCCGCGAGCAGATCTGGGGCATCGCGCCGGCGGAACCGGCCGTGCAGCGCGACTACGGTATCGCGGGTCTCGACGTGGTCGTCGACGCGCCCGCGGTCGGTGCACTCACCGGTGCGGTCAACACCACCGTCACCGGCCTGAATGCCTCAGTGGCCGACCTCGTCGGGCCCGGTGGTCTGATCGCGCAGACGCTCGAGTCCACGCTCCTGCAGACCGTGACCGGCCTCGTCGGGGTCGATCTCACCGGCACCGTGACCATCACCGGGCTCGACCTCGGCGCGACCGTCGCCCCGTTCCTCGGCCTCACGCTCGACGGCAACGGCTTCACGATCGACCTCGCGAACGGCCGCATCCTCGTCGACATCGAGCGCCTGAGCGGGCCGCTGAACAACGCCGGTCCGAACACCCAGCTCGTGCTCAACGCAGGAGTGGTCAACGACATCGTCGCCGAAGCCGGCATCCTCCTCGACGAATGGGTCGACGATGTCGTCGCCGCCTTGGACACCGCGATTCGCGCAGCGCAGCTGACGATAAGCCTGTCCTCCACAGTCTCCCGGACCGTGCTCGGGGTGCCTGTCGAGTTCGCCTCTGTCACCGTTACGCTGAGTTCCACCATCGGTCAGGTCCTGTCGGGTGAGACGACTGTGTCCGTGTCTGCGAGCCTCCTTGGAGGCATCATCCCCACTCCCCTGTTGAACGCGCTTCTCTCCGGCATCCTCGGTTCGGCGGGCGCCCTGACCACGGCCCTCGTCGGACTCCTGACGACCGAACTCATCGATCCGATCACGACGCTCGGCGCGACGTTGTCCACCCTGTCGGCACCGGTCGTGAACGCCCTCGCGGGCCTGGTGAACGCGCTGCCGTCGGTGGTGTCGCTCATGGTCAACGTCCAGCCCGATCAGGCGGGCGCGCCGCCCGGCTCGACGTACATCGAGCCCGGCCCGCGCTCGACCGCCGAGTACGCCGTGACGGCGCTGCGGCTGGGCCTGGCCGACTTCGACACCCCCGCCGACGTCGCCCACGTCCGCTTCGCGACGGGCTCCGCCGGTCCCGTCACCCTCCCCTGACCCGCGCTCCCCTGTCGCCCCCGTCGGCACCCCTGACGCCGAGACTGCATCCTCCGGTCAAGACTGCACGTCGCGCACGCAGTCTCGACGGGAGGATGCAGTCTCGCGGTCAGGAGGGGGGTGTCAGGGCAGGGCGACCTCGGTCGGGGCGTGATCCTCGGCCGACACGCGCAACGCGAGCGGACCGTCGCCCGTGCGGCGGATCACCGCGAGCGCGCGACCGTCGAACGTGGTGCATGACGGCCCCGCGAACGACTCCTCGGTGCGCGCCCGTCCGGTGCCGAGACCGGCGATCTCGCCCGGCCCGTCCACCTCGACGGTCACGAGAACGTCGCGGTCGCACGAGACGACACCCGCGGCATCGACGAGGACGACGTCCACGAACGACAACGGACCCGGCAGGATGCCGGTCTCGACGTCGGCGCGCAGGGAGACTCCCTCGCCGGCCGACGACAGCGCGTGCGATCCGATGACCGCCCCGTCCTTCCGGGCGACGGCGAGGAGCTCGCCCGGTCGGTAGGCGATCTCGAAGCGGGCGACGAGGTCGCGCACCTCCCCCACGGGCGCGACGCCTAGCGAGCGCCCCTCGAGGAGCAGTTCGACCTCGTCGGCGTCGGCGTACACGTCGACCGTCACCGGTGCCCCCGCGGGAACACCCCACGACCAGCTCGCGACCACGTCGTCCCACGACCAGGGGGTCTTCGCGGTGGGACGTCCGTGGTGCTCCGGTCGGTGCACGGCGATGTACGGAGCACGCCGCAGACCGAACGCGATCTCGCGGTAGTACGACGCCGGCAGCCGGTACCCGGTGATGTCGATGTCACCGCAGTCGGCGAGGACGTAAGGGTAGGGACCCGCGGTGCCGGTCGCGACGTACCCGTCGGCATCCGTGTAGTCCACGCGCCCGATCCCCGCCTCGCCGAGGTAGTCCCATCCGGTCCAGGTGAAATCGCCGATCACGTGCGGCAGCTCGGTCACCAGGCGCCACAGCTCGGCGATGCGGTCGGGGAAGGTCTCGGAGCCGACGATCACGCGGTGCGGATGGTCGATCGCGTCCTGCCGGTAGCGCGAGTCGGCGTAGTTGAATCCGACGACATCGAGCACGGATGCCGCCTCCTCGATGGACCGCGACACCACGTCGGAGGCGTTCGCGGCGGCCATCTGCGCGCCCATGTTCGCCATCATCGTGTTGGGATCGGTCGCGTCGTCACCGGCATTTGTCCCCTCGCCCTCCGCCTCGTCACCGGCGATCTCGGCGATCGCGTCGAGATTGGCGATGATGCCGTTGATGCCGTTGGTGACGTAGCGCGTGGGGTCCAGGCGCCGGATCTCCTCGGCGAGACGACGTCCCCAGGCGGCTCCGATCGGGCGGCCGAGCTCGAGGATCTCGTTGCCGATCGAGTAGAGGATGACGCTCGGGTGCGATCGGTCCTTCGCCACGAGCGCCGCGACCTCCTCGCGCCACGTCTCGGCGAACGTGATCGACGCGTCGAACGCCGTCTTCGACTGCAGCCACACGTCGGTGAGCTCATCCATCACGAGCATGCCGTGGCGGTCGCACGCCTCCAGCACCGCGCGGGACGCGGGGTTGTGAGAGCTGCGGATGGCGTTGAATCCGGCGTCCTTCAGGCGACGGATGCGGCGGTCCTCCGCGGCGGCGTCGCCGGCCGATCCGAGCACGCCGTTGTCGTGGTGGACGCACGCGCCGCGCAGGTCCACCCGCGCGCCGTTGATGCGCAGACCGTGCGCGGGATCGAGCTGGAGCGTACGGATGCCGGTGGTCAGAGCGGCACGGTCGAGCTCGCGGCCGTCGGCCTCCTCGGCGAGGGTCGCCTCCACGCGGTAGAGGTGGGGCGTCTCCGGAGACCAGCGCTGCGGATCGGCGACGGCGACCCGCGTCCGGGCCACGGCCGTCTCGCCGGGGGTGAGGGTCAGCGGCACAGATGTCCGGGCGACCTCGACGCCGCCCGGATCGACGATCGCCCACGTGACGCGGGTGGTGCGGGTGTGGCGGGTGGCGTTGCGCACCTCCGCCGACAGGGCGAGCATCGCGCGCTCGTCGTCGACGTCCACGGCCGGGGCGTCGATGCCGTCAAGAGTGAGGTGGACGGGGTCGGCGACGATGAGGTGGACCGGGCGGTAGACACCCGCACCGGTGTACCAGCGGCTGTCCTTGTGGACGCGCGCATCGACGGTGAGCGTGTTCGTCTCACCGAAGCGCAGGAAGCCGTCCAGCGGCACCGCGAAGGCGGAGTAGCCGCCGGCGTGGTGGGCGGCGACATCGCCGTTCACCCGCACCACGGCATCCCGGTACACCCCCTCGAACTCGACCAGGACGGTCTTGTCCCGCCACGCGGCGGGGGCCTCGAAGGTCGCCGTGTACGCGAAGACCCCACCGGGGATGTAGCCGGCGTGCACGCCCTGCGGGCTCGCCGGATCCCGCGGGAGGTCGCGCAGGGCGTCGTGGGGAAGGGTGACCGGGCGGGGCGCGGTCGCGGCATCCGGCCGCTCGAAGGCCCCGAGCTTCGGTCCGACGGTCCAGGACGCGGGGAAGGGGACGCGGAGCATCCCTCCTTTGTACGCCGAATCCCAAGCGAAAGCTAGCTTTTGACGCGGACCGCGGGCATGCTGGTCGACAGCGGCTCTCCGACCCCGTGCGGTCGGAACCCGACGTTTCGATGATGAGAAGAGGGCACCATGCGCGCGATCATGGTCATGTTCGACAGCCTGAACCGACGGCTCCTGCCGAACTTCGGCGCCGACGAGATCGAGGCACCCAACTTCGAACGGCTCGCCAAGATGAGCGTGACCTTCGACAACTGCTACGCGGGGAGCATGCCCTGCATGCCGGCGCGACGCGAGCTCCACACGGGTCGCCACAACTTCCTCCACCGGTCGTGGGGGCCGCTGGAACCGTTCGACGACTCGATGCCCGAGATCCTCAAGAACACCGGTGTCCACACGCACCTCGCCACCGATCACCAGCACTACTGGGAGGACGGCGGCGCGACCTATCACTCGCGGTACAGCACGTTCGAGTTCTTCCGCGGGCAGGAGGGCGACGCCTGGAAGGGGCACGTCGGAGGCGTGACGCCGCCGCCGAACGACAACGGGGACAACTTCCTCACCCGCCAGGACTGGATCAACCGGCTCTACCTGACCGACGAAGCCGACCACCCGCAGACGCTGACGTTCGACGCCGGCCTGCACTTCCTCGAGACGAACGCCGACGAGCAGGACTGGTTCCTGCAGATCGAGACGTTCGATCCGCACGAACCGTTCTTCAGCTACGAGCGCTATCGCGAGCTCTACCCCGACCGCAACGACGAGCGGATCTACGACTGGCCGTCCTACCGGCGCGTCATCGAGGACGAGGGGACGGTGGATGCCGTCCGGGCGGAGTACTTCGCCCTCGTCTCGATGTGCGATCGCTCCCTGGGGCGCGTGCTGGACTTCATGGACGAGCACGACATGTGGGACGACACGATGCTCATCGTCAACACGGACCACGGGTTCCTCCTCGGCGAGCACGGCTGGTGGGGCAAGAGCGTCATGCCCTGGTTCGACGAGAGCATCCACACGCCGCTGTTCCTCTGGGATCCACGGGCGGGAGAGAAGGATGTCCGCCGCTCGAGCCTCGTGGCCACGATCGACATCGCCCCGACCCTCCTCGACTTCTTCGGCGTCACGCCGACCCCCGACATGCAGGGCCGCACGCTGCAGCCGGTCGTCGCAGACGACACTCCCGTGCGGGAGACCACTCTCTTCGGCGTCCACGGCTCGCACGTGAACATCACGGACGGCCGCTACGTCTACATGCGCGCCTGCGCGACGGACGAGAACCAGCCGCTGTTCGAGTACACGCTCATGCCCACCCACATGCGCAGCAGATTCTTCGTCGAGGAGCTCCGAGACCTCGACCTCGCGGACCCGTGGGACTTCAGCAAGGGCGTGAAGACCCTGAAGATCCCCGCCGGCCCCGCGGGGAACCCCGCGGCCTTCGGCACGCTCCTCTACGATCTGATCGAGGATCCCGATCAGCGCACGCCCCTGCGGGATCCGGCCCTGGAGAAGCGGATGGCGCAGCTGCTCGTCGAGGCGATGCGGGACAGCGAGGCGCCTGCCGAGCAGTACGAGCGATTGGGGCTGCCCGCCACGGGCCCCGTCACGGACGCGCACCTCCTCATAGAACGCCAGTGGGACCGCGTGGTCTCCTCCGCCGCCCCCGCTCCCCTGGTCTCGGACTTCCCCCGCGACGCCCATGTCGTGACGACACCGATCCGGCGCCTTCTCGACGACGAGCGGACACGGCCGCTCATCCACGAAGCTTTCCCGCCCACGCGCAACGACGGTTTCGGACGGTACTTCGGGGGCATGACGCCGATCATGCTGACCGCGGCCATGCCGCAGGTGAAGAAGGACCGACTCGACGACCTCGAGACGCGGCTCGCCGCCGCCCTGAGCTGACGAAAAAGGACCGCGCACCGGGGCGTCATCGCGAACTCCGAGCGGTCGATCGAAATTCTTCGCAAAAACCTTGTGGACACTCGGGTTTCCACGTAGAGTCATCCCACGGCGGTCCGAGGACGGACGTCACACACAGCATGTGGAAGGACGACGATGTTCAAGTTCAAGCGTTCAGCGGCGGTCGCGGTTGCGGCCGTGCTGGCACTCACCGGTTGCACCGCCGGCGGCGGGGGCGACAACGGCGGCAGCGGTGGCGACAGCGGAGGAACCCTCACGTGGGGTGTCCTGGCTCAGGCATCGACGTTCCAGCAGAAGGACATGCGCTGGGCCAACGAGTCCCCCTACGCCCAGGCCGTCTACGACTCGCTCGTGATCACGACGCCCGAGTTCGAGGTCGAGCCGAACCTCGCCACGGAGTGGGAATACAACGAGGACAACACCGTCCTCACGATGACCCTCCGCGATGACGTCACCTTCACCGACGGCGAGACGCTCACGGCGGAGGATGCCGCTGCCAGCGTGCTCGGCTTCCGCGACGGCACGTCGCCGAACGCGACGCTGCTGAGCTCCGTCACCGACGCCACGGCGGTCGATGACACCACGCTCGAGATCACGCTGGCCGAGCCCGACCCCGGACTCATCACCGCGCTCTCGCAGAACGCCGGCCTCGTCGCGCCGGCCGAGCTGGTCGACGACCCGGCCACGGCGACCGACCCGGTCGGCTCCGGCCCCTACATCCTCAACACGGGCGAGACCGTGGTCGGCAGCAGCTACGTGTTCGACAAGAACGAGAACTACTGGAACCCCGACCACCAGCACTACGACAAGCTGATCCTGCAGGTCTACACGGACGCGTCGTCGCTCGTGAACGCCGTCCAGGGCGGTCAGGTCAACGTCTCGAACGTGATCGACCGGACGACCCTCCCCCAGATGGAGGCCGCCGGCTACACCCTGAACGAGTCGCAGCTCGACTGGCAGGGCTTCCTCATCATGGACCGCGCCGGCGAGATCTCCCCGCCGCTCGGTGACGTCCGGGTCCGCCAGGCCATCAACATGGCACTCGACCGCGACGCGTTGCTGCAGACGATCGGCAGCGGATACGGAGAGGTCACCGACCAGATCTTCGCCCCGTGGTCGGCCGGCTTCGACGCATCCCTCGACACGTACTACGACTACGACGTCGAGGCCGCCAAGGAGCTCCTCGCGGACGCCGGCTATCCCGACGGCTTCGAGGTCACCATGCCCCGCGTCGGTACGATCCCGGCCGCGCAGTGGACCCTCATGGCCGACCAGCTCGCGCAGGTCGGAATCACCGTGAACTACGAAGAGGTGCAGCCGAGCGAGTTCATCAGCGCCATCCTCGGGGCGAAGTACCCGATGTCGTGGTTCCAGCTTCAGATGGGCCCGACCGACTGGCAGCTCGCGCAGTTCCAGATCGCTGAGCAGGCGACATGGAACCCCTTCGGCTACACGACCCCCGAGGTGCAGGGCTGGATCGACACGATCCAGGTCGGCACGGAGGAGGAGGCGCAGGCCGCCGGTCTGGAGCTGAACACGTACCTCGTGGAGAACGCCTGGAACGCGCCGTTCTACCGCCCCACGCAGATCTTCGTCAGCGACTCTTCGACGATGGCCGTCCCGCAGGTCGGCAACGTGGTGCCCTACCTCTGGAACGTCCAGCCCCAGTAGCAGTCCGCAGGTGCCGGACCGGCAGCACGCCGGTCCGGCACCGCCCCCGATGAGGTTCCCTCAGTAAGGACCAGTGATGTTCCGATTCATCCTCCGTCGCGTCATCGCCGGCGTGATCCTCCTCTTCGTCGTCTCGAGCATCGCGTACGTCCTCCTGTACCTCGGCGCCGGCGACATCGCGCGGCAGATCCTCGGACAGGACGCCACGCAGGAGCAGGTCGCCGCCCTGAACAGCGACCTCGGACTCGACCAGCCCGTGCTCGTCGCGTACGCCACGTGGCTCGGGAACGCCGTCACCGGCGACTTCGGCGTCTCCTGGTTCACCCAGCAGCCGGTCGTCCAGGCGATCTCCTCCCGGGTGGCCGTCACCCTCTCGCTCGTGATCGGCACCGTCATCCTGACGGCGATCGTCGGCACCACGCTCGGCGTGTGGGCCGCCCGCAAGCGAGGTGCGGCCGACCGGACGGTGCAGATCGTCTCCGTCCTCGGATTCGCCATCCCCGGGTTCCTCATCGCGATCCTGCTCGTCAATCTCTTCGCGATCCGCCTCGGCTGGTTCAAGCCGACCGGCTTCGTGCCCCTGACCAGCTCTCTGCCCGGCTGGCTCAGCACCGTCACCCTGCCGATCATCGCCCTCTCGATCGGCGCGATCGCCGCGATCGCCGCGCAGATCCGCGGTGGCGTCATCGACACCATGCGGCAGGACTGGGTGCGCACACTCCGCAGCCGAGGCCTCTCGGAGAACCGCGTCCTGTACAAGCACGTGCTGCGAAACGCGGGTGGGCCGGCACTCGCCGTCCTCGCGGTTCAGTTCGTCGGCCTCCTCGGCGGGGCCATCATCGTGGAGCAGATCTTCGCGATCCCCGGCCTCGGCCAGGTCGCCACGACCTCGACCGCACAGGGTGACATCCCGCTCGTCATGGGCCTCGTGGTCGTGACCGCGGCGATCACCGTGATCGTCAACATCGTTCTGGAGATCCTCCAGGGATCCCTCAACCCGAAGGCGCGTGTCTCATGAGTGAGTCTGCCACCACCCCCGCCATCGACGTCCAGGTCGAGGAGAAGGCCGCCCGCTCGCACGTGGTGGCGCGCCTCCTGCGAAACCCCACGGGCCTGGCCTCGGTCATCGTCCTCGTCATCGTCTTCCTGGTCGCCGTGCTCGCCGACTTCCTCGCACCGTTGGACCCCGGCCAGGCGAACATCAACGAGGTGATGGCGCCTCCGGGCGGCGACTACCTCCTCGGCGCCGACAGCGCCGGCCGCGACATCCTGTCCCGTCTGCTGTTCGCGACGCGGTTCAGTGTCGCCGGCGCCCTCCTCGCGGTCGCCGTCGCCGCGATCATCGGTGTCACCACCGGACTCATCGCGGGCTACTACCAGAAGTGGTTCGAGACGGGATCGGTCGCGGTCATCAGCATGATCCAGGCCCTGCCCGGCATCGTGATCCTGCTGGCCGCCCGCGCGGTGGTCGGACCCTCCCTCTGGATCATGATGGCGATCTTCGGACTGATCCTGTCACCGGCGTTCTATCGACTCACGTCCGCGGCCGTCCTGGGCGTGCGGCACGAGCTCTACGTCGACGCCGCCCGCGTGGCCGGCGTCAGCGACACCAGCATCATCGGCCGGCACATCCTCGCCGTGGTGCGCGCGCCAATCATCATCCAGGCGGCGCTCCTGGCCGGCATCGCGATCGCCGTCCAGTCCGGACTGGACTTCCTCGGCCTGGGAGACCCCGACATCCCGACCTGGGGCGCCATGCTCTCCGACGCGTTCTCACGGATGTACCAGGCACCGCTGATGCTGCTGTGGCCTTCGCTCGCCATCGCGGTCACCTCGATCGCGCTCGTGCTGTTCGGCAACGCGCTGCGGGACGAGCTCGAGCGGGCAGCGGCCAAGCCGAAGAAGCGCAAGCGGTCCGCTGTCGCGGCAGCCCCCGCGGGCCCGGCGAACGCGGCACCCGTCGTCCACCCCGACTCGGATGAGACGGGTGCGGTCCTGCTGGAGGCCTCGGATCTCGTGGTGGGCTACGACCAGCCGGACGGCACGGTGAAGCAGGTCGTCAACGGCGTGTCGCTGACCGTCCGCAAGGGCGAGGTCCACGGGCTCATCGGCGAGTCCGGATCCGGCAAGACCCAGACGGCGTGGAGCATCCTCCGTCTGCTTCCCGCGGGCGGACGGATCATCTCGGGCACCGTCACGTTCGACGGTCAGGACCTCGCGCATCTGTCCGACAAGGCGATGCAGAAGATCCGGGGGCGGCGGATCTCCTACATCCCCCAGGAGCCCATGTCGAACCTGGATCCTTCCTTCACCATCGGCGCGCAGCTGGTGGAGCCCATGCGGGTGACGCTCGGCATCTCGGCGGCCGAAGCGAAGAAGCGGGCGCTCGCCCTGCTCGCGCGGGTGGGTATCCCGAACCCGGAACGCACGTTCGCGGCCTACCCGCACGAGGTCTCCGGTGGAATGGCGCAGCGCGTCCTGATCGCCGGCGCGGTCTCGTGCGAGGCCGACCTGATCATCGCCGACGAGCCGACCACCGCCCTGGATGTCACCGTGCAGGCCGACATCCTGGACCTCCTCCGCGAACTGCAGGCGGACCTCGGGGTGAGCGTCCTCATCGTGACGCACAACTTCGGTGTCGTCGCCGACCTCTGCGACCGCGTCTCGGTCATGCAGAACGGACTGATCGTGGAGACCGGTGCTGCACGGGCCATCTTCGCCGAGCCGACGCACCCGTACACGAAGTCCCTGTTCGACGCGATCCTGGAGGACGGCGAGGCGCGAGGACCCCTCACGCGACCGTCCGAGCGTCAGCCCCTCGAGGAAGGTGCCGCCCGATGAACACCGAACCGCTGCTGGTCGTCGAGGACGTCGTCGTCGAGTATCCGGCCAAGGGCTTCCGCAAGAAGCCGTTCCGCGCCCTCAAGAGCGTCTCGTTGGACATCCACCCCGGCGAATGCGTCGGGCTCGTGGGCGAGTCCGGCTCGGGCAAGACCACCCTCGGCCGGGCCGTGCTCGGCCTGGCACCGGTCACCGAGGGTCGGGTGCTCTTCAAGGGGCAGGACATCTCCCACCTGGGACGCCGCGAACGGCGCAAGCTCTCCGATGAGATCCAGGTCGTCTTCCAGGACCCCTACTCGTCCTTGAACCCGTCGCTCACCATCGAGCAGACGCTCGCCGAACCGCTGAAGGTCAAGAAGATCTCGTCGGCCGACGCCTCGCGTCGCATCCGCGGCCTTCTCGATCAGGTCGGCCTGCCGTCGAACTCCGCCACCCGCCTCCCGCGGGAGTTCTCCGGCGGGCAGCGCCAGCGCATCGCGATCGCACGCGCCCTGGCGCTGGACCCGCAGCTGATCGTCTGCGACGAACCCGTCTCGGCGCTCGACCTCTCCACACAGGCTCGCGTCCTCGACCTCTTCCGGGACATCCAGGAGGAGACGGGGGTGGCCTACCTCTTCGTCTCGCACGATCTCGCCGTCGTCCGTCACCTGAGCCACCGGGTCGCCGTGATGTACCACGGCGAGATCGTCGAGTACGGCGACGGAGACAAGGTCACCAGCGACCCGGACCACCCGTACACCCAGCGGCTGCTGCTCGCCGCCCCCGTGCCCGATCCCGCCCGCCAGGAGAAGCGTCGCGTCGACCGGCGCCGGCTGCTGCAGGAGCAGCGGGCACAGGAGCTGGAATTCAGCCTCTCGCGGACCGGGACGTCCCTCGTCGTCAGCGAGTGATCCCGTCGAGGGGTTCCGCGACGCGGAACCCCTCGACGAAGGACGCGAAGAAGTCCGAGAGTTCGCGCGCCATGTCCACGACGTCGCGATCGAGGAGCCACTGCAGCTGAAGTCCGTCCATCAAGGCGATGGTCGCGTTCGCGGCGCGGTGCGGATCAGCGCCGGGCGCCAATCGCCCCGCATCCTGCAGCTGGCGGAAAGCGCTCGCGATCATCTCCCGCGTATCCACGTAGCGCGTGACGAAGTAATCGTGCGCCGGGTGATCGGGAGCGATCGCCTCGGCCGAGAGCACGCAGTAGAGCTCCACGACACCGGGGACGCTGGCGTTGTAGGTGGCCAGGTCCACCAGGGCGCGGAGCGTGGCCGCACCGTCGTCTCCGTCCAGCTCGAACCGTTCCCGCGCCAGGTCGTCCCTGTGCTCGAGGACGGCCTCGAGGAGGTGCACCTTGCTGGGGAAGTGATGGAGGAGACCGGCCTCACTGATCCCCACACGGGTGGCGACCTCTTTGAGCGAACCCGATCGGTAGCCGGACTCGGCGAAGACCTCGAGCGCGGCGTCGAGGATCGCCATCTTGCGAGCGCGGGTCTTCGCGTATTCGCCTCTGGCCCTGCGCGGGGCGACCTTCGTCGTGGTCTCGGTCGACATCTCTCCCCATTTCCGCCTGCCCGTCGGCGGGCCGCGCCGACCGGGGCTGTCCCCACATTGTGGATCATCCGACCACAGAAACCTAGTCACCGGTCGGATTCGACCCGCCTCATCCGATCGGAGACCGCGTCTCCCACAAAAACCTAGCGCTGGCTCGGCTTTCGTGTTAGCGTCTCGATCAGAGGATCCACGGTGGTGTCGCTCGCAGTGAGGCCGTGACCCGAACATCCGTCCGCGACCGCACGACAAAGAAGGACTCCCGTGACTCTCCAGCCGGCTGCCCCCGCCACGACCCACCCCGCCTCGGTCGAGCACCTCCTCCCCCTGCTTGACGCGCTCAGCCTCGAGCAGAAGGCCGCGTTCGTGCAGGGCGCCGACTTCTGGACGACCGTGCCGCTGCCCGAGATCGGCCTGCGCGCCATGACCCTGTCCGACGGGCCCGCAGGTGTGCGCGGTCCGCGATGGGACGAGCGCGAGCCGTCGCTCAACCTGCCGTCGGGCTCCGCCCTCGCGGCCTCGTGGGATGTCGAGTTGGCGTACCGCTACGGAGCAGTCGCGGCATCCGAGGCCCGCCGCAAGGGCGTCGACGTCGTCCTCGGGCCGACGATCAACCTGCACCGCTCGCCGCTCGGCGGTCGCCACTTCGAGTGCCTGAGCGAAGACCCGGAGCTCTCGGCCGAGCTGGCCGAGGCATACGTGCGCGGACTGCAGGACAACGGTGTGGGGGCCTGCCCGAAGCACTACGTCGCCAACGACAGCGAGACCGACCGGTTCACGGTCGATGTGCAGGTCGACGAGCGCTCACTGCGAGAGCTGTACCTCGCCCCGTTCGAGCGCGCCGTCGAGGAGGGCGGGGCGTGGACGGTCATGAGCTCCTACAACTCCGTCCACGGAGTCACGATGACGGAGAACGACCTGCTCGAGACGCCGCTGAACTCCGAGTGGGGCTTCGACGGCGTCGTGATCAGCGACTGGACCGCGGTGCGTTCGCTCGACGCCGCCCCCGCCGCACAGGACCTCGCGATGCCGGGCCCCGCGCCCGCGTGGGCGGATCTCGTCGACGCGGTCCGCGACGGACGCGTCTCGGAGGCGGACCTCGACCGCAAGGTCCTCCGACTGCTCCTCCTCGCGGAGCGCGTCGGCGCCCTCGGCGACACCGCGCCTCGCCGGCCCGCGGAGGTCGACGGTGTGCCGTTCACGCGTGAAGCAGGGATCGCCGGCACCGTCCTCCTCGCCAACGACGGGGTGCTGCCGCTCGACGCCTCGGCCCTCGGCTCGCTCGCGGTCATCGGCCAGAACGCGCTCGACGCGCGCACGCAGGGCGGCGGAAGCGCCACCGTGCTGCCGACGCACGTGACCTCCCCCCTCGAGGGCATCCGCGCGGCCTTCCCCACGGCGCGCGTGTCGTACGAGCGCGGAGCGGTCTCGCAGACCGGCGTGGCGGAGATCCCGGTCGAGCAGCTCGTCAACCCCGCGACGGGCGAGCCGGGCGTGCGCGTGACGTTCTACGACGGCGACGGCGTCGAGCTGTTCGCGGAAGACCGCCGCTCGACCGCGCTCGTGTGGTTCGGCGGCGACGCCCCCATCACGGCGAGCCGTCGGGTCGTCGTCGAGGGCGACTATCTCCCCGCGGAGTCGGGCAGCATCCTGCTCGGCTTCGCGGGTGCCAACCCGGGCCGTCTGTACGTCGACGACGATCTCATCCTCGACGACAGCCCGGTCGCCGAGGGCGGCGACCTCGGCGCCGCGTTCCTGAACCCGCCCTCGCTGACCGCCCCCGTCGACGTCGTCGAGGGACGCACGACCCGCATCCGTGCCGAGTTCCACACGGAACAGGCCGGTCTGATCGCCGGCGCCCTGTCGCTCACGGTCGGGATCGCCGCGGACGACTCGGACCCCGAGGGTCTGATCGCCCGGGCCGTGGCGTCCGCGGAGGCGGCGGAGGTCGCGATCGTGGTGGTCGGCACGAACTCCAAGGTCGAGTCCGAGGGCTACGACCGCACCGACCTCGACCTGCCGGGCCGTCAGAACGACCTCGTGCGCGCTGTTGCCGCGACGGGAACCCCCACGATCGTCGTCGTGAACGCCGGATCGCCGGTGGTCCTGCCGTGGGCCGACGAGGTCGCGGCCGTCCTGCAGGGCTACTTCGGCGGCCAGGAGTTCGGCTCCGCACTCGCAGCGATCTTGAGCGGAGCAGCCGAGCCCGGCGGACGCCTGCCCACCACCTGGCCCGCAGCCCTCGCGGACGTGCCCGTGGTCGAGGTCATCCCCGATGACGGAGTCCTCCGCTACAGCGAAGGCCTGCACATCGGCTACCGCGCCTGGCTTCGGGCGGATGTCGAGCCGGCATTCCCCTTCGGCCACGGGCTCGGGTACACGACCTGGTCGTGGGGCGCGGCATCCCGCGTCGACGACACGCTCGAGGTGACGCTGGCGAACACGGGCGCTCGCGCCGGGAAGCAGGTCGTCCAGGTGTACGCCGAGCGCGCGGACTCCGAGGTCGAGCGCGCGGAGCGCTGGCTGGTGGGCTTCGCCTCGGTCCACGCGGAAGCGGGGCAGACCGTCACGGCGTCGATCCCCCTTCCCGCGCGCCGCTTCGCGCACTGGACGGGCGAATGGTCGGTGGAGCCCGGCGCCTACACGCTCCGCGCCGGCGCGTCGGTCGTGGACCTCCCGCTGTCGGCCGAGTGGATGATGGAGGGATGACGCGTCTCATCAGCCTCGACGGAACACTGCAGGGCGCGGCCGATCCTCGTCTGGAGCAGCTCGTCGCGCGCCTCGCGGGCTTCCTGCAGGCGGATTCCGACCTGTCCTTCCAAGCGGCGGCGTTCCATGACGGCGAAGCCGTGCTCGATGTGTGGGGCGGACCGCACCTCGGCGAGCACACGGTCACGGTGCCGTTCTCCGCGACGAAGAACACCATCGGCCTCTCGGTCGCCCTGCTCCTCCAGCGCGGGCAGCTCGATCTCGACGCGCCTGTCGCCGAGTACTGGCCGGAGTTCGCGCAGAAGGGCAAGGCGAGGGTCACCGTCCGCCAACTCCTCTCTCATCAGGCCGGTCTTCCGCAGGCGCGGCCCGCGCTGTCCCGAGCGGAGCTGTTCGACGCCCACGCCGGCGCGGAGCGCCTGGCCGCGACGACGCCGTTCTGGCATCCGGGGAGCGCGTTCGGCTACCACGCGCTCACGATCGGCAATCTCGCGTCGGAACTGGTGTTCCGTGTGACCGGCCGCACGCTGAACGAGTTCTACGAGGACGAGATCCGGCATCCGTACGGTGTGGATTTCTTCCTCGGGTTGCCCGCGACCGAGGAGGTCCGCAGGACCGAGACCCTGCCGATGATCCCGCCCGCGGACGCCGGCCCGATGGCACCCCCGTCGCTGCTGGCCCCGCTCGTGTTCGGCGGACCGATCCTCGATCTCGCGAACGAACCGGCCAGCTGGCGCTTCGGGCATCCGGCCGTCTCGGGCACGGGCACCGCCCGCGGTCTCGCCCGCCTGTTCGCAGCGGCTGTGAGCGGCGTGGACGGCCGAGCGCCGTTCCTCTCCGAAGACACGGTTCTCGCGATCGGCCAGCAGCAGGTGCGCGGCCACGATGAGGTGCTGGGGCAGGCCGACCGCGCCCACGCGGTGGTGTTCCAGAAGCCCACCCCCGCGCTGGCCTTCGGCGGCCCGCGCGCCTTCGGTCACGACGGCGCCCAGGGTGCGCTCGCGTGTGTGGATCCCGACACGGGCGTCGCGTTCGCGTGGACGATCGCGCGAGGAGCCTGGCCGGGCGGCGCCGATCCCCGTGCGCTCGTCCTCGCCCGCGACCTGGGCGCGCTCCTGGCCGCCGGCACCGGCCCGGAAACAGTGAACCGATGACGACTCCGACGACACCCGCACGCATCGCGGCGCTGCACGCCGAGCGACGGCGGGACGCCCCCTTCGTCGCGACCCCGACGCCCGGCCTCACCTGGACCGTCGACAGCGATGCGCCCGGGTGGATGCAGGCATCCGTCGACCTCACCGACGGCCTCGAGACCGTCACACTGACGGGGCCCGACAGCGTTCTCGTCGACTGGCCCTTCCGCGCCCTCGACCCGGGCGAGAGCCGCGACGTCGCAGTGCGCGCGCGATCGAGCGACGGCGCCGAAACCGCGTGGAGCGCGCCGGTGCGGATCGAGGCCGGCTTCCTCGCGGAGGGCGAATGGATCGCCGAGCCGGTCGGCCTCGCGGCGCCCGAGCGCGACGCCCAGCCCGCGCTCGTGCGCACGTCGTTCACGATCGACCGGCCGGTGGAGCGCGCCCTGCTCTTCTGGACCGCCCTCGGCGTCGCCGAACCCGAGATCAACGGACGACCGGTCTCGGACGACGTGCTCTCCCCCGGGTGGACCGCCTACCGCGACCGCCTGGTCCATGAGACCGTGGACGTCACCGCGCTGCTGCGGGACGGCGAGAACGCGCTGGAGGCGAGCATCGCCGGTGCCTGGTACACCGAGCGCTACGGCTTCCACCGCTTCACCGACCGCCTCTACGGAACCCAGCCGTCCTTCCTCGCCCAGATGCGGGTCACCTACGCGGACGGCGACTCCGAGACGCTCGCCGCCACCGGCCCCGGGTGGTCGGCGTCCGGCGACGGGCCCGTCGTCGACAGCGGGATCTACGCCGGCGAGCACCAGGACCTGCGCCGCACCCCCGACGCCGCACGCTGGGCACCCGCGCGGATCGGCGCCGCCGCGAACCCGGCTTTCGCGCACGTGCCCGTGCCCGAGGCGCGCATCGCGCCGCCGGTGCGGCGCATCCAGACCCTCCCGGTGGCGGGCATGATCCCCACTCCGTCCGGCGGCACGATCCTCGACTTCGGCCAGAACCTCGTCGGTCGACTGCGCATCCGCGCCCGCGGCGTCGCCGGTCAACGGGTGGTGATCCGGCACGCGGAGGTTCTCGAGGACGGCGAGCTCGGCATCCGGCCCCTGCGCAACGCCGCGGCGACGGCGACGTTCGACCTGAGCGGCGGTGACGACGAGCTCGAGTCGAGGTTCTCCTTCTACGGATTCCGCTACGCCGAGATCACCGGGATCGACCTGGATGCCGGAGACGTCGAGGCCGTCGTGCTGCACACCGACATGACCCGCACCGGCTGGTTCTCCTCCTCCCACGACATGCTCGACCGGCTGCACGAGAACGTCGTGTGGGGTATGCGCGGAAACTTCCTGTCGATCCCCACCGACTGCCCCCAGCGCGACGAGCGCCTCGGATGGACCGGCGACATCCAGGTCTTCGCACCGACGGCGAGCTTCCTCTACGACTGCAACGGCTTCCTCGCCTCCTGGCTGCGCGATCTCGCGCACGAGCAGGCCCGCGAGGGCGGGGCCGTGCCGGTCGTCATCCCCGCCGCGCTCCCCTCGTTCGCCGGCGGTGGACCGGTGGCCGCGTGGGGGGATGCCGCGACCGTGGTCCCGAGCGTCCTCCACGAGCGCTTCGGAGACACCGCCGTGCTCGCCGCGCAGTACGAGAGCATGCGCGCCTGGGTCGACGCCGTCCTCCGCGACGCCGGCGACAGCGGACTGTGGGCCGGCCGGATGCAGCTCGGCGACTGGCTCGACCCCGCCGCACCTCCCGACAAGCCCGGGCAGGCCAAGGTCGACGGCGACATCGTCGCGACCGCGTACCTGGCCCGCTCGCTGCGGCAGGTCGCCGACGCCGCGGCGCTCCTCGGGCGCGACGCGGACGCCGCCGCCTACGGGGCGCTGGCCGAGCGCAGTCGCGCCGCCTTCATCGCGGAGTACGTCACGCCGGCCGGACGCATGATGAGCGACGCGCCGACCGCGTACGCGCTGGCGTTGGAGTTCGACCTCGTGCGCGAGCCGGCGCTGCGCCAGGCCCTCGCCGCCCGGCTCGCGTCGGTCGTCCGCGAGGGCGGCTACCGCATCGCCACAGGCTTCGTCGGCACGCCGCTCGTGACCGACGCGCTCACCGCCGCCGGACACCTCGAGGCGGCGGAGCGTCTGCTGCTGCAGACCGAGTGCCCGTCGTGGCTGTACCCGGTCACGATGGGCGCGACCACCGTGTGGGAACGCTGGGATTCGCTCCTGCCCGACGGTTCGGTCAACCCCGGCGAGATGACCTCCTTCAACCACTACGCGCTGGGCGCCGTGGCGGACTGGCTGCACCGGGTCGTGGCGGGGCTCGCCCCGGCAGCGCCCGGCTACCGCGCGCTCCGCATCGCGCCGCGCCCCCTCGCCGCGCTCGCGCACGCCGAGGCGCGGCACATCACGCCGTACGGCGAGGCGTCCGTGGCGTGGCGACGCGACGGAGCGGAGGTCGTGGTCTCCGCGCTCGTCCCGGCCAACACCACCGCGATCGTCGACCTCCCCGGCCGCGACGCCTTCGAGGTCGGCTCCGGAACACACGAGTGGCGGATGCCGTCGGCTCCGGCATCCGCTCGTCCGATGCTGGACGGGCTCGACGCGTCCCTCGCGGAGGTGATCGACGACCCGCGCGCCTACCGGGCACTGCTCGACACGGTCGCCGGATTCGACACGGACCGGGCCGAGGCCCTGCGCGCGGAGACGCGCTGGGGCGCGGGACGCTCGGTGAGCACCGCACTCATGTTCGTGCCGCCGGACCTGCTCGCAGCGGTGGACGCCGCGATCCGCCGCGCGACCGCGGGAGACTAGGCGGGAACGCCCCGGTCGACGGCCGTGCGCTCCTTCTCCGCCTGTCGCTGTCGGACGATCTCGCGGAGTTCGACGAGGCGCGCGACCATCTCGTCCGTCGCCTTCGCGCCGGCGTCGTGCTGGAAATCCTCCACGAGCGTGGTGAGCTCGACGTCGAAGGGCACCGGCGACTCCGCCTCGATCGTGCGATCGCGGTAGCGGAACGTGGCGATCTGCCGGCGGCGGGCCTCGATCTCGGCGCTCAGAAGCTCGATCAACGCCGCCTCCCCCACGAAGCCGGAGAAGAACAGGCGCGCCCGGAACTCGTAGCTGTAGGGCGCGACCATCGGCTGGAACGGGCTGCGGAGCCAGGCCATGAAGAAGTCCGACCCCGCGGTCGTGGCGCGGTAGATCTTCGCGTCCTGGGGTCCGCGGCGCTCGCTGGTGGTGAACTCCACCATGCCCGCCTCCGCCATCCGACCGAGCGAGCGGTACACCTGGCTCATCTGCGTCGCCGGCCGGAGGAAGACGCCGTCCATCTCCATGTAGCGCGACAGCTCGTACCCGGTGCGGGGTTTCACCAGGAGGATCCCGAGGAGGAGGTGCTCGAGCTTCATGGGGGCAGTATTCCACATGTGGAGCACACATACTACTCCACTTGTTGAATAGTCGCCCGGATTCTGTTAGCTTCGCGAGAGGGTCGCCAGAGACCCGACGCCGACGTCGAAGGAACGCGCCATGAACCGACCGAACATCATCTTCGTCATGTCCGACGATCACGCCGCCCACGCGATCTCCGCGTACGGCAGCCGGGTCAATCAGACGCCGCACCTCGACCGGATCGCCGAAGAAGGCGTCCGGATGGACGCGGTGTTCTGTACCAACTCCATCTGCAGCCCCTCGCGGGCGTCGATCCTGACCGGCACGTACAGCCACGTGAACGGCGTTTCTTCCATCTGGACCGAGATGGACTATCGCGTCCCCACGTTCGTCGATGTCCTCCACGACGCCGGCTACCGCACGGCGATGTTCGGCAAATGGCACCTCGGCGAGCACGGGGTGTCGCTGCCGCGGGGCTTCGACGAATGGAAGATCTTCCCCGGCCAGGGCGACTACGTCGATCCCGAGATGATCGACGAGAACGGTTCGTCGACGGTTCCGGGATACGCCACGGACATCGTCACCGACCTCTCGATCGACTGGCTGAAGTCCCTCGACGAGGACGAGCCGTTCTGCATGATGGTGCATCACAAGGCCCCGCACCGCCCGTGGATCCCCGACGAGAAGCACAAGCACCTGTACGCCGACGGCAGCATCCCCGAGCCTGAGACGTTCTTCGACGACTACGAGACGCGCAGCATGGCCGTGCGGGGCGTCCGCATGACGATCGCCGACGACATGGGCGCGGACGATCTGAAGACCGAGGTGCCCGCCCACCTTCGCGGCGAGGAGAACCGCGCCGCGCGCATGAGCTGGAAGTACCAGATCTACATGCGCGACTACCTGCAGTGCATCCAGTCCATCGACGACAACGTCGGTCGTCTGCTCGACCACCTCGAGGAGAGCGGCCTGGCCGAGAACACCCTCATCGTCTACACCTCCGATCAGGGCTTCTTCCTCGGCGACCACGGCTGGTTCGACAAGCGCCTCATGTTCGATCAGTCACTGCAGATGCCGATGCTGATCCGCTGGCCGGCCGAGATCCCCTCGGGAACGCGCTGCGAGGCGATCATCACGAACGTCGATTTCGCCGCGACCTTCCTCGACGTCTGCGGGATCGAGGCCGACGCGGCGCTGCCGACCTCCCAGGGGCGCAGCTTCCGTGCGCTGCTGCGCGGCGAGGACGTGGCGGACTGGCCGGATGCCGCGTACTACCGCTACTGGGAGCACGACGACCCGATCCACGCCGCGCCCGCGCACTACGGCATCCGCACGGCGGAGTACAAGCTCATCCACTACTACGGCGCCGGCCTCGGCGTCCCCGGGGCGTCCGATGCGACCTTCGCCCCGGAGTGGGAGCTGTACGACCTCGCGAACGATCCCACCGAGGTGCGCAACGTCGCGGACGACCCGGCGTACGCGCAGATCCGGGCCGATCTCGAGGTGAAGCTCGCCGAGTACCAGCGGCACTACGCCGACGAGCCCTACCGCGGCCCGGAGACACCGCGCCCGGAGTGGGGCCCGTACGACGAGGAGCTGTTCGAGAAGGTCCGCGCGTACGTCGAGGGCATCCGCTCCTCGAGCTGACCCCGCCTGCTCCCCTCCCCCGTGACCGCGAGACTGCATCCTCCGGTCGAGACTGCACGCCGCGCACGCAGTCTCGACGGGAAGATGCAGTCTCGCGGTCGGGGAGGGCACAGGCGTGGGGCGTTGGCAAGCCCCTCGCCGCGGGAGCGACGGGGGTGTTCGGTGGAGGAGCCACCCAACGATCCCAGGAGGTCCCCATGAACGACGACCGGCAGCACGAGGACGACAACGACAACCACGCGGCATCCGCCGGCTCGGAATCGCCCGAAGAGGGACAGGCGGCGCGAGCGGATGCCGAAGACGCCGTCGAGGGCGGTGACGCGCACGGCGACAGCCGCTAGCGTGTGAGCAGTCGCCCGCGAACGGCGGGCGCGACCCCACGGGAGCTCGCATGAACCGTCCCCTCGGCGTCACCCTCGTCGCCATCGTCGCGTGGCTGAACGGCTTCTTCCAGATCATCGGTGCCATCTTCGTCGTCATCGGCGGCCTCCTCATCACGCCCGTCGCACTCATCGGCTGGGTGAGTCTCGTGGTCGGCATCATCACCCTCGCCGTGGGGATGGGCCTCTGGAAGGGCAACCCCACCGCCCGGACCGTCGCGATCATCGTGTTCTCGATCACGATCATCCTCGGCGTCATCAGCCTCTTCTCGGGCGAAGGATTCTGGTCGGTGCTCGCGGGATCGTTCCTGTCGATCGTCGGCCTGATCCTGCTGTCGACCCGGAACGCGCGACGCTACTTCGCGCGCTGATGGCCTGGAGCACCCGAGAACTCGCCGACCTCGCGGGCACGACCGTCAACACCGTCCGGCACTACCACCGCCTGGGCCTGCTCACCGAACCCGACCGGCGATACAACGGCTACAAGCAGTACCGCACCGAGCACCTCGTCGCGCTCCTGCGCATCCGCCGATTCGTCGACCTCGGCGTCCCACTGGCCCAGATCGGCGACGTCGGAGCCGACAGCCTGACCGCGGCGGAGGCCCTGGCGGAGGTGGATGCCGAACTCCAGGCCAAGATCGAACGCCTCCAGGAAGCCCGCGCCGCCATCGCCACGATCCTCGAGACCGACGCCCCCGCCGACACCCCGGCGGGCTTCGAAGCCGTGGGGTCGCGCCTGTCGAGCGCGGACTCCTCGATGATCCACCTCTACACGCGCCTGTACGACGAGGAGTCCCTCACCGACCTCCGCGAGATCGTCACGCACGACGAGGATCCCGTCGGCGCGGAGATCGATCGACTGCCGGCGGATGCCGACGAGCAGACCCGCCGGAACCTCGCCGCACGCCTGGCGCCGAGCCTCGCCCAGAACCTCCGCGACTACCCCTGGCTGCTCGATCCGGGAGACCGCCTCACGCGGGGCGAACAGGCCACGCGCGACACGGTCGTCGACGCGATGCGCGAGGTGTACAACCCCGCGCAGCTCGAGGTGTCGGCGCGCGCGAGCCTCCTGGCGCACGCGATGGTCGCCGACGACTGACGGCGGTTCAGCTGATCCCGGCGCGCAGGAGCCCTTCCGACGACAGGGCGATCTCGGCGAACCTCTCCCCGATGAGCGCATGCCCCTCCGCGCTCGGGTGCAGCGCATCCGGCAGGGGCACCGCCGCGGCATCCGTTTCGCCGTACAGCCGCAGGCCATCGAGATACCGCAGCTGCGGGTCGTCGCTCCGCGCCGCGACCACCTCGGCGAGCGCGTCACGGATGACCCGCAGCGTGAGCCGGCCCGCCGCGACCTCCGCGGGGTCGCCGGTGGCGACGAACCGCATCTCACCGGTCGCCCACCCGGCCGGGTCCACCGCACCGGGGCCGGGGGTGTCCTCGTGGATGCCGCAGAAGATCGGCGACACCAGCAGCAGGGGCGTGTCCGGGTGGCCGTCGCGGATCGTGTCGAGGAAGCCGTGCACCGCCGGGACGAAGCTCCGCACCCGCATCGCGTCGAGGTTCACGACGTTGATCCCGAGCTTGACGCTGATGAGGTCGGCCGGGGTGTCGCGGATCACCCTCGCGACGAACGGATCCACCAGCGCACTGCCGCCGAAGCCGAGGTTCTGCAGCCGCACCCCGGCGCGACGGGCCGAGATGACCGGCCAGATCCGTGTCGGCGTCGTCGCGTTCGAGCCCTGGCTGATCGAGCTGCCGTGGTGCAGCCAGAGCGGACCGTCGGTCGGGGCCGGGCGCAGCGGGGCGTCGGCGCGGAGCGCCACCAGCTCGACCTGCTCGTTGTGCGGCAGCCAGATCTCCACGGTCTTGTCTCCGGATCCGGTCAGCGCCACCTCGACGGTGTCTGCGGCACCCGAGACGAGCGTGCTGCCGCCGGTCTGCATGTCGAGCTCTACCGCGTCTCCCGCGCGCAGTTCCTGCGAGCCGATCAGCTCGCCGTCGACCACCACGTCCACCACTCCTCGCGGTCGCGGCAGTCCGCGGTAGGCGACGCGCGTCGCGTGCAGATCGAGCGCGAGCGAGGTCGCACTCGTGACGACGGAGAGACGGATGCCGGAGGGCTGCGCCTCCATCATCGTCAGCTGCGGATCGGCGTCGCGCTCGCGCATCCGCGCGGGGAGCCGGTGAGGGCGCAGGCCCCGATCGGTGCGCTCGAGTTCGGCGGCGCCGAGGATCAGGTCGGGGGTCAGGTCGATCGTTTCCATGTCACGCCCATCCCAGCACAGTCACCACCCGAGCGCCGCTGCCGCGACGAGTCCGGTCCACACGACGATCGCCACCACCTGCCACAGGATCACCCACCCCTTGCGCATGCCCGAGGCGACGAAGAACGCCGCGGTCAGCTGCGTCGGAAGCGCGAGAGGCGCGATGAGGCTCGCCCCCGGAACGCCGAACGGCACGAGCCACGCGCTCAGACGGCGGCGACCCTTCGCGGTGCGCGACGGCTTACCGGGGGCCTCGGCAGGGTCGGCGGCACCTGCGGAATCAGTGGGGTCGCCTCCGGAACCGGCACCCACACGCACCGGCTCCGCCGTCCGTGCACGCCGGGCGACCACGGCCTCGCGCGCTCGGGCGCCGAAGACCACGACGAGCACGACGGAGAGGATGTTCCCCGTGGCGCCGGCAACGGCGGCGACGAGCGGGTTGATGCCGACGAGGATCCCGAGCGCCGCCGACCACTGTGTTGTCGGAACACAGTCAAGTCGTAGGCTCGGACGATGGCCGCCACGCTCGTCATCGTCGACATCCAGAACGACTACTTCCCCGGCTACGCCTTCCCGCTCGTGGGGGCGGATGCCGCTGCCGCGCGCGCGAGCGAACTTCTCGCCGCGTGGCGCGAACGCGGAGCTCCGATCCTGCACGTCCGGCACGTGTGGGAAGGCCCGGATGCCGCCTTCCTGCGGCCCGACACCGCCGGCTCCGAGATCCACCCGCTCGTCGCCCCGCGCGGCGAGGAGACCGTCATCATCAAGGAGCATCCGAACGCCTTCCGCGACACCCCGCTCGACGGCATCCTCACCGCCCTCGACAGTCGCGACCTCGTCGTCTGCGGGATGATGTCGAGCCTCTGCGTCGATGCGACCGTCCGCGCGGCCGCCGACCTCGGGTACACCGTCACGGTCGCGCACGACGCCTGCGCCGCCCCCGACCTCGACCTCGAGGGCGAGACGGTGCCGGGTCGCCAGGTGCATGCCGCGTTCATGGCCGCTCTCGCCGACAGCTACGCCACCCTGGCACCCGTGCGCGAGCTCGTCGCGTAGCGGCCGACGTCCGCGTCAAACGCCGGGGACGAATCGACCTTTTCGCCCCCGGAAGTGTCCCGAAGCGCCGGAATCTCCCCGCACTTTCACGCGGAACCGGTCAGCTGAGCGTCGCGATCGCCTCGAGGGCGGCATCCGTTCCGCGATCCGCCTGCATTCGCACAGCGACCTCTGCCGCCGCCGCGGCGTAGCGCGGCGCCGCATCGAGCGCGTCGGCGAGCCGGTCGGCGGTCAGCCGACGCGCGGGGATCGCCGCAGGACCGAGAGCCCGACGGCGCAGCACGGCGCCCCAGAACGGCTGGTCGGCGATGAACGGGACCACGATCGACACGGTCCCCGCGCGGAGCGCCGCCTGAACCGTACCGATGCCGCCGTGGTGGATGGCCGCCACCGCGCGCGGCAGCACGAGGTCGTGCGCCACGGAATCGACGACGAGGACGTCATCGCCCTGCAGGTCGGCGGTGACGGCGAGACCGCCGAGTCCGTTCGCCACGAGAAGGCGGTGTCCTGCGCGACGCGCGGCCTCGACGACGATCCGCCCCCGTTCCCGGGGATCACCGGCGGCCATCGACCCGAATCCCGCGTAGACGAAGGGTCCCGCTTCAGCGAAGTCGGCGATCTCCGCGGGGAGGTGAGCGGATGCCGGGACCGCTTCGTGCCAGGGCCCCGTGAGGTGGACCGAGGGGGGCCAGTCGACCGGTCGCGGGAGGAGGGCGGGGCTGATCGGGAGCAGCGTCGCCGCCGGCGGGGTCGCGCGCCGCGGCATCCGGATCCCGAGGAGTCCCGCCGCCTCCCGCAGGTCGCGACGGAAGAGGGCGGCAGCGCCGGACGCCGCCCGGTAGGTGAGCCGATTGAGCGGACCGAGGTCGGCGGTCACCGTACCGGCGGCCGCGAACGCGCGCGTCGGTGTGACGGCCGGGACCATTTCAACCAGCACGTGCGGGATGCCGAGCGCCTCGCCGATCAGCGGCGCCGAGAGCACCTTGGGGTGGGCGACGACGACGTCGGGCCGGAAGTCCCGTGCGATGCGGGCGGGCTCGACGATCACCTTCCGCATCGCGGGGTTCACCGCGCGACGATAGTTCGCGATCGCGGCGCGGACCGACACCCCCTGGGCCTGAATGAGGTGCGAGTAGTCGATGCCGAGACTCACGACGTCGACGCCGTCCGCCGCCACGCCGGAGTTGTCGGGCGCGACGACGCGCACCGGGTGCCCGGCGCGCTGCGCGGCCCGGGCGAGGGCGACGAACGGCTCGACATCGCCGCGCGATCCCGCCGTGACCAGCAGCATCCTCATCGCGCGTGCTCCAGCCTGTCGTCCACCATGAGCCCTCGCGTGAGGACTTCGGCGAGGGGACCGGCGATCCGCCGGATCCCGGCATCCGTTCCCTCCGCCCACTCGTTGAGGCGTCGGCGCCATGCGAAGGGGGCAAGCCCCAGGACGACGAGCGCGACGGCCTGACCGTCGCGATCCTCCGAGGGGCGGATGCCGCCCCCGGGGTCCGCGATCGCGTCCTGGGCGAGATCCACCAGCCGGGCGAACAGCCGCCTCGCGCCGTCGGTGTCATCGTCGAGGGTGGTGGCGAGGTAGGGCCCGTACGTGTCGATGACAGCGCCGAGAGACTCACGATCGCCGGACACCTTCGCCCCGATGGACGCCTCGACGCGCGCGTCGCACTCCTCGCGCAGCGCGGCCTTCGAGCCGAAGTGGTGCGTCAGCAGAGCCGGACTCACCCCCGCCGCGGCGGCGATCTGCCGCACGGACGCCGACGCATACCCCGAGGACGTGAAGCACGCGAACGCCGCGTCGACGATTCGGGCGCGAGCAGTGCGGTCGACGTCGGGGGCCGTCACGGGTGCTGTACGCATGTACAGCATTCTGTACATGCGTACAGCACCGCGCAAGGGGCGACCGAGCTGCACCGGACGCCCGCGTCAAACGCCGGGGACGAATCGACCTTTTCAACCCCGGACGCACGCCGAAACGCCGGAATCTCCCCGCGCTTTCACGCGGAACCGGTCAGCGGAGCTTCGCGACGATCGCGGCGATGCGACGCGCGCGGGTCTCTGGCGCCTTCGCGCCCTCGACGTTCGTCACGTGCTCCTTCCTCGCGCTCGGCGCCAGGGCATCGAAAGCCGCGACGACGCCCGCGTCGGCGAGCGCGGCGGCGAGGTCGTCCGGAATCTCGACGGTCCGCGGGGCGGTGTCGAGCGCGAGGTCCACGACGATCGCGTCTCCACCGGCGAGTCCCGTGGCCGCACGCTTGTCGGACGAGAACGGCAGCAGCTGTCGACCACCCATCACCGCGAGGGTGCTGGGGTAGGTGAACCCGTTGACGGTGACCGTCACCGCGGCCCGCTTGCCGCCGCCGAGCGCCTCGACGATCTCGGGCGGCACCTCGATGCCGGTGTTGTTGCCCGTCTGGAACAGCGTCGTCTCGAACCGCATGCGGCGAGTGTGCCAGAGCCGCGACACTCCGTCGAGGGGGCGAGAGGTCGCCTCGGCGTCGAGAACGCGGGACGAATGCGGGCCGGAGAGGCCCCCGGGGTCGCGCGGGCGCCGAATCTCCCGCGTTTTCGACGCCGAAGCGCTGGGACCGGCGGGTGCCGCGCCCGGCTCAGCGGACGCGGATGGCGCCCGGCTGCAGGGTGACCTCGAACTCGCGGGTCTTGCCGATCCCCTCGCCGTCGATCTCGAACTCGCGCGGGTCGGGCAGGGTCACGCGGATGCGGCGGGCGCGGCCGTGGGTGACGGCATCCGAGTTCGTCGCCTCGTCCTTGTTGCCGATCAGACGCCCGAGGCCGTTGTCCCACACCATCGTCTTCAGCGTCCCGAGCCATTCGCCGAGCCCCTCGGCGCTCAGCAGCAGGTAGTCGAGCTCACCGTCGGAGGGGTCGGCATCCGGCATGAGGGTGAGACCGCCCTGCAGGGTGCCGCAGTTGGCGATCAGGAGGGTATGCCCCTCCTCGTCACGACCGGGGAGGTCATCGGCGGTGAGGTGGAACGGCACGATGTCGCTCGCGGTCAGCGCACGCCCGAGAGACTCGACGTACGCGAGCCACCCGGCGCGGGCCTTGAGATCCTCGTTCGTCTCGGCGATCATGTGGGCGTCGATCCCGAAGCCGATCATCACGACGAACGCGTGGCGCTCCTTGCCCCCCTCCAGCTCGACATCGACCCAGCCGACATCGACCGGCAGCGCGTCGCCCGAAAGGGCCCGCTCGACCGCGGCCTCGACGTCGTTGATCGGGACGCCGAGGTTCCGTGCGAGGAGGTTTCCGGTTCCGAGGGGCACGATGCCGAGGTCGGCGTCGGCCTTCGCGTCGGCGAGCGCCTCGGCCACCGCGCGCACCGTCCCGTCACCGCCGGCGACGAGGATGAGGTCGGCGCCGGCCTCGAGCGCCCGGGCCGTCGCGCCCTGACCGGGGTCGTCGACGGTCGTCTCGAACCACGACACCGGGGTGTCACCGACGGTGCCGGCCTTCTCCTGGACCCCCACCAGGGCGTCGCCGAGGACGTCCTTCTCGGTCTTCGACGGGTTCCACACGACGGCGATACGCGCACTCATGGGTACATCATGCCCGCCCGTCGGCGGAGAGAGAGGGGGATGCGGTGCGCTCAGGGAGTGAGTACAGTCACTCCGGCATTCCGCAGCTCCTCCGCGAGTTCCTCCGACGGCTCCTCATCGGTGACGAGGTAGTCGGCCCCTTCGAGCGGGGCGATCTGGGCGAACAGGCGTCGGTCGAGCTTGGTCGAGTCGGCGAGGATGACGGTGCGCTCGGCACGCCGGGTCATCTCGGCCATCATCGACGCGTCGCCGAGGTTCGAGGTGGAGTAGCCCGAGCGATCGACGGCACCGACCGCGACGAGGGCGAGATCCGCACGGATGTCGCCCTCGAGGTTCGCCGCGCTCATGGGCAGCGCCACCGGACCGGTGGTCGCCTGAGTGAGGGTGCGCACCGCTCCCCCGAACACGTAGAGGTCGCGGAAGGCGTTCGGTGAGAGCTCCGCGGGGATCCGCAGGTTGTTCGTCGCGATCGTGAGGTCGCGGTGATTGCGCAGCGCCCGCGCGACCGCGAGGGTCGTCGTGCCCCCGTTCAACATGATCACCTGGCCGTCCTCGACGAGTTCGGCGGCGAGCTTGGCGATCGCCTCCTTCTCGCCCACCTGCATGCGGAGGCGCACGTCGAGCCCCCGATCGCGTCCCGGAGTGTCGCTCGCGCTCACCGCGCCGCCGTGGGTGCGGACCACCACCCCCTCGCGGTCGAGCTGGTCGAGGTCGCGGCGGATGGTGTCGATCGACACCGAGAAGTGCTCGGCGAGATCGGCGACCGTGACCCGGCCGACCTCCTCGACGTACGCGGCGAGGTCCGCCTTGCGCCCTGCGGGGAGTCGCCGGCCTCTCTGCGTGAGATGCGCGTTCATGCGGTCATGCCTAGCACATCTGCCAGAATTCCAGGGAAGCAGTTGCAAGAAACAGCAGGATCGGCCCGCTCCGATGCACAACCGAGATCATTTTCTGCGAGTTTTTGCTTGACGACCTCGGGCAAACCCCGGCATACTCTTGCGTAAAGAGGCATTAAACGGCAGATCTGCGCGTGATGCCGCATGAATCTCGAAGGAGAGAACCATGGCAATCCCACATCGGCTCCCCCGCAGGACGACCCTGCTGGCGGGACTGGCAACCGCAACGGCATCCGTCGTCGTCCTGGCCGGATGCAGCTCCGGCGGCGGTGGTGGCGGAGACGACTCCGGCGCCGACGGCGACGTCACGATCGAATTCGCGCAGTGGTGGGAGCCCGAACTCCCCGACGGCTCGTTCCGCGCGCTCATGGACCAGTTCGAAGAGGCCAATCCCGGCATCACCGTCGACCTGGTCAGCGGCCCCTACGCCGCGACCAAGGAGCAGCTGTTCGCCGGCGCCGCCTCGGGCACCATGCCCGACGTCGTCGGCCTCGACGGCGCGTGGGTGAACGACTTCGCGAAGCAGGGCGTCATCACCGACCTCACCGCCCTCATGAGCGAGACCGGCTACGACGACTCCGAGCTCGCCAGCCAGATCCAGGTCGACGGCAGCACCTACATGATCCCGGTGGTCAACTTCGTCTACCCGATGTTCACGAACGACGCGATCCTCGCCGAGGCGGGCGTCGACGCACCCCCGGCCACGCGGAGCGAGTTCGCCGAAGCGGCCGAGGCGATCACCGCGCTCGGCGACGACGTGTCCGGCTGGGCGCTCCCACTCTCCCTCGAGGCCCCGAACGGCGTGCAGAACGACGTCATGTCGTGGGTGTGGGCCTCCGGCGGCTCCATGCTCGCCGACGGTCAGCCCGACCTCACCAACGAGGCCGTCACGAGCGCCTCGGAGTACATCGCCGATCTGTGGGATGCCGGGGTCATCGCCCCCGGAAGCTTCACGATGAAGGAGCAGGACAAGGTCGAGGAGTTCACCAACGAACGCGTCGGCATGATGATCGACACCCTGTCGCACATCAACCTGATCCGGGAGTCCAACCCCGACCTCGAGTTCTCCATCTCGCCCATCCCGGCCGAGGACGGCTACGACGGCGAGCGCGGCATCCCCTACGCCTCGTGGGGCATCGGCGTCGCCGAGAACAGCGAGAACAAGGAGGCGGCGTTCACGCTCGTGGAGTTCCTGATGAGCGCGGACGTGAACTCCGAGCTCTCGACGATCGCGAACGCCTTCCCGGGCAACACCGAGTCGGTGCCGGACTTCGTGAACGACGACGAGCTGTTCGCCACGGCGTTCGAGATCTACCAGGCCGGCTACCCCGCGAACGAGTTCACCGGCCTCCCCGTCGCGGAAGAGCTCATGCGCCTGTTCGGCGAGCAGTTCCAGGCGGCACTGGACGGTCAGCAGACCATCCCGGATGCCCTGGAGAAGGCGCAGGCGGCATGGGAATCCGAGTTCTGATCCGGTAACCCACCCGCGGGAGCCCCCCGAAGCCCGGGTGCCGTCACCACGCTGGCGGCACCCGGCCCACCCCCTCATCCGCCCGAACCGAACCGGCAGCCCCGAGAAGGACGATGACGTCATGACTCTGCGCAGTTTCGCAGCCCCGGACACCGAGACCCTGGTGACCGGCGCCCCCCTCTCGAGAAGGCGACGTCAGCTCCGACGCGCAGCCGAGTCCTACGCGTACCTCGCGCCGACCCTGGTGCTGCTGTTCGTCCTGATGGTCATCCCGATCGTGATGGTCATCGGCTACTCGTTCCAGGATCGCGCGATCATGGGCGGCGAGCCCGAGATCGTCGGGTTCGAGAACTACCTCACGGTCCTCACCGACAGCGGGTTCTGGCGCGCGACCTCCAACACGCTGTTCTTCACCATCGTCAGCGTCGCCGTGCACCTCGTCCTCGGCATGACCTTCGCGCTGCTGCTGAACTCCAAGCTCATCGGCGTCATCCCCCGCGCGATCTTCCGCGCCCTCTACGTCCTGCCGTGGCTGTTCACCGCGGCCGTCATCGCGGTGCTGTGGCGGATGCTGCTCGCCCCGAACGGCGTGATCAACTTCCTCCTCAACACGGATGTCGAGTGGCTCGCCAATCCGCAGCTCGCCCTCGGCACGGTGACCTTCATCAACATCTGGGCCGGCTACCCCTTCTTCATGGTGAGTCTCCTCGCCGGCCTCCAGGGCATCCCCGGCGACCTCTACGAGGCGGCGACCGTCGACGGCGCCGGTCCCGTCCAGCGCTTCTGGAACGTCACCGTCCCGCAGCTGCGACCGATCATCATCAGCCTCATCCTGCTCGACCTCATCTGGACCTCGCAGCAGTTCGCGCTGATCTGGATGACCACCGGCGGCGGTCCGATCGACGTCACCGAGGTGCTCAGCACCTTCACCTACAAGCTCGCGTTCGCCCGCTACGACTTCTCCCTCGCCGCGACATCCGCGGTCCTGGTGCTGCTGATGTCGATGGTGCTGGCGATCCTCTACGTCCGCCACCAGAAGGCGAGGGACTGACATGTCGCGCACCGCTGTCGCCGGGACCACCGTGTCCGGCACGACGCCCACCTCCCGACCTCCCCGCACCAGCCGGGCCACCCGCACCCGCATCGCCCGCATCGGCGTCGTGGTGGGCCTGCTCCTCGGCGCCGTGTTCGCCGCGGGTCCGGTGCTCTGGATGCTCTCGAGCTCGTTCAAGTCGAACACCGAGATCTTCGAGCTGCCCCCGCGGCTGATCACGGAGTCGTTCTCGTTCGACGCCTACATCGCGATCCTCACCGACCCGGAGGCGGTGCGGTTCTTCCTGAACAGCTACATCGTCGCCGGGGCGGTGACGATCCTCACCCTCCTCGTCGCGATCCAGGCGGCGTACGCGTTCAGCCGGTTCGAGTTCCGCGGGAAGCGCATCCTGAACGTCGTCATCATCAGCGTGCAGGCCGTTCCGCCGATCACGCTGCTGATCCCGTACTTCGGCCTCGTCGTCGCGCTCGGTCTCTACAACACCTACCCGGGCCTGATCTTCACCTACATGGTGTTCACGCTGCCCTACGCGATCATCATGATGACCGGGTACTTCAACACCCTCCCCCGCGAACTCGACGAAGCCGTCCGCGTCGACGGCGCCGGGTCCTTCACCGCCCTCTGGCGGGTCCTCGTGCCGATCTCGGTGCCCGGCATCGTCTCGGTCGGGATCTACACGTTCATGATCGCGTGGAACGAGTACCTCTTCGCCCTCACGCTCACCCGCACCACGGACATGCGCACCGTTCCCATCGGCATCCAGCTCCTGATGGGACAGCACTCCTACGAGTGGAACCAGATCATGGCGATGAGCGTGCTCGGCTCGATCCCCGTGCTGATCCTCTTCCTCGTGCTGCAGCGCTACTTCATCAGCGGACTGACCGCGGGCTCCGTCAAGAGCTGACGACGCCCGACCCTCGACCCCACCCAATAAAGGAGAACCCCCGTGCTGTACACCGGCAAATCCATCCTCGACGTCGCCAACGAACGCGGCTTCGCCATCCCCGCCTTCAACATCAGCGACTGGGCGATGTTCAACGGCGTGATGGACATCAGCGAGGAGCTCGATGCTCCGGTGATCATCGCGATCCACCCGGACGAGGTCAGCCACATCACCACCGACCTGATCCCCGCGATGCACGCCCGCGCCCACCGCTCGAGCGTTCCGGTGGCGATCCATTGGGACCACGGCGGCACCTACGAGCAGATGATCACCGCGATCCAGTCCGGCTTCACCTCGGTGATGATCGACGCGTCGCTGCTGCCGTTCGAGGAGAACGTCGCGCTGACGAAGAAGGTCGTCGACGCCGCGCACGCCGTCGGCATCCAGGTCGAGGGCGAGCTCGGCACCATCGGCGCGAACGACAGCTACGGCGAGTCCGGTGCGGCCGAGATCATCTACACCAACGTCGACGACGCGGTCCGCTTCGTCGAGCAGACCGGCGTCGACAGCCTCGCGATCGCCATCGGCACCTCGCACGGGCTCTACCCGGCCGACAAGAACCCCGAGCTCCGCCACGACCTGCTCGAGCAGATCAAGGCCGCCGTCGGCATCCCCCTCGTCCTCCACGGCGGATCGGGGAACCCCGACAGTGAGCTCGCCCGCGCGGTGTCGCTCGGTATCAACAAGATCAACATCTCCAGCGACATCAAGGTCAGCTACCACAACCGGATGCGCGAGATCCTCGGCACCGACGTGCGCCTGCGCGAGCCGAACGCGATCCAGCCGGAGCCCATCGCGGCGATGAAGGTCACCGCGGCCGAGAAGATCCGCCTGTTCGGCGCGGACGGCAAGGCTCCGCTGTACTGAGACCCGGACGGCGCGGAAGCCGGACGAACCACGGAGAGGGGGCGGGCGTGACGAGGAACCTCGTGCTCGGGCTCGGCGGCACCGTCGACTACGAGATCGCGTGGGACGCCGACGTGTTCGACGACCTGGCGGCGTCCTACGGGATCGGCCGGCACGACCTGACGACGACGGCTCCCCTCTCCGATGAGCGCGCCCTCGTCGTGGCGATCCTCGCGTTCGCCTCAACGGGTGCGGGCGGCGAGCGCTTCATCGCCTCGTCCGACATCATCGAGCGGTTCGCCGCGCGCTTCGACACCGCCGTCACCCTCGGCGGGACCGGGGTGCGGGCGGGGCTCGCGCTCGAGCGGCTCGGCATCCCGAGCGTGCAGCATCTGGTCAGCATCGACGACACCGTGCGGAGGCTCCTCCCCCCGAGCCTCCGCACGGTGTGCTCGGCGACCGAGGACACCCTCGATCCGCACCTCATCGTGCAGTTCCGTCCCGGGGACCGGATCCGACTGACGGATGCCGAGCTCACCGTCCCGGCGGCGAACCGGCTGATCGTCGCCAACGATCCGCCGAACCGGGGGATGGCGATCGCGCCGGAGCTCGCCGACGCGGCGGAATCGGCATCCGCGTTCCTGGTGTCGGGCTTCAACACGATGCAGGATGCCGTGCTGCTCGATCGCCGCCTGGACGACCTGCGCGCGGTGATGACTCACCTCCCCGACGACGCGCTGGTCTACTACGAGGACGCGGGGTTCTACGACCGCTCCCTCGCGCACCGGGCGCGCGCGGCGCTGCTCCACCGCATCGACGTGTACGGCATGAACGAGGACGAGCTGCAGGAGTACGTGGGACGACCGGTCGATCTCCTCGACGCCGGCGCCGTGACCGCCGCGCTCCGCGACGCGCAGGGGCTGATCCCGGCGCCCGCCCTCGTCGTGCACACGCGGTACTGGGCGATCGCCGTGGGGCGGGATGCCGCGCGGCACCGCGACGCCCTCGACAGCGCCGTCCTCCTCTCCGCGACCCGGTACCGGGTGGGCGACGCCCTCCGGTCGGACGACCTCGCGGTCACCGCGCGGGGAGCCCGGCACACGACGGGCGCGGCGGTGGTGGCCGCGGTCGAGGACGCCCTCCCGGATGCCGCGGGCGTCGCCGCGTTCGATCTCGACGTGCCGCACCCGACCACGATCGGCCTCGGCGACACCTTCGTCGGCGGTTTCCTCCTCCCCACCGCCCTCGCGGCGCGGGCCGCGAACGCGGCGAGCGCGGCGAGCGCGGCGAGCGGATCGAACGCGTGATCGTCGCCCTGGCCGCGAACCGTCCGCCTGCGCGCTTCTACCGCGGCGGCGCGCGCATCGCGCGGTTCCGCGGAGAGACGGATGCCGCCTCCCACGAGCCGGAGGACTGGGTCGGATCGGTCACGACCGTCGCCGGCCACGACACCGACGGGCTCACCCGCCTCCCGGACGGCCGCTTCCTCCGCGACGCGATCGCGGCCGACCCGGAGCACTGGCTCGGCGCCCGGCACGTCGCACGCTGGGGCGCGGATCCGCAGCTGCTCGTGAAGCTCCTCGACGCCGGTCAACGCCTCCCCGTCCACGCCCACCCGAGCGATGCCTTCGCCCACACCCACCTCGGGCGCACCCACGGCAAGGCCGAGGCCTGGTACATCCTCGAGGGCGGGGCGGTCTACGTCGGACTCCGCGAGGACGTCGATCCCGTCGCGCTCGCCCGGCTCGTGGCCGCTCAGGACGCCGACGCCCTCCTCGGGCTCCTCCACGCGATCGAGGTCTCCCCGGGGGACGTCGTCTGGGTGCCGCCGGGCGAGCTCCACGCGATCGGGGCAGGGGTGTTCCTCCTCGAACTCCAGCAGCCCGAGGACCTCTCGATCCTGCTCGAATGGGACGGCTTCGCCCTCGACGGGGCGCGCGACGGCCACCTCGGGCTCGGCTTCGACGTCGCCCTCCGCGCCGTGAATCACCGCGCCCGGACGCCCGCCGAGATCGGCGCCCTCGTTCGCCCGGCCCCGGCATCCGGGTCCGTGTTCCCCGCCGCAGCCGACGCGTTCTTCCGGCTCGAGCGGCACCGGCTGGGCGACGGCAGGACGGATGCCGCGACCCTGGAGGCCGGCTTCGCGATCGTCATCGTCACCGCCGGCCGCGCGGAACTCGCCGGGGTCGACGCGGCCGCCGGTGCGACCCTCCTCATCCCGGCCGCCGCCGACGCGATCCCTGTGCGCGGGAGCGGCGAGATCCTCGTCGCCCGCCCCCCGCACGCCTGACCGGAGATCTTCCCTCGCGGCCCACCCCGTGCCACGATCACCTCATGAAGGCGCGGGTCGAATCCGAAGCGATCTACGCGGCCCTGTTCTCGGGCGCGCTCGGTGGGATCGCCGGCCTCCTCCTCGGACTCCTCGGCCCCGGGCTGCCGCTCGCCGGCGAGGGATCGCTCGGGCGCATCGCCGGGGTCGCCGCCGGGGCCGCGGGGCTCGCCGCCGCCGGTGTCGGCTACTGGCGCGCGCGCCGTCTGCCGGGACAGGAGTGGCGGCTCGCGCTGTCATCGTGGCGCTTCACGGTGAACACCGTCGCGGTCGCGCTGGTGCACGGCATCCTCGCCGCCGTCGCGACGGTCGCCGTCTTCCTCGTGCTGAGCCTGGGGTTCGTCGGTCTCGAGGTCGACGCGTTCTGGGCGATGGTGCTACTGGGGGTCACCGTGGGTCTCACGGTGTACATGGTCTCTCTCTCCGTCTCGCGGATGTCGACGCAGCGGATGTCGAGCCTGCTGATGTCGTTCGTCGCCATCGGCACGCTCACCGCGATGGTCACGAGCCCCGACCCGCGGTGGTGGGAGATCCACTTCAGCCAGCTGGGCACCTTCGGCGATTTCTCCAGCCTCCTGTTCAACGGCACACTCATCGTCGGGGGTCTGCTCGTGACGTCCTTCGCCGTCTACCTCGCCGCCGACATCCGCGCTCTCGCCCAGACCGGCGAGCTGCGTTCACCGCGGGGCGAGCGGCTGGCGCCCACCTTCTTCGTGATCATGGGCCTGATGCTCGCCGGCGTCGGTCTCGTGCCCGTCGACGTGAGCCTGCTCATCCACAACCTCTGCGCGTCGGGGATGGCGGTGATGTTCCTCGCGCTCCTCGTCGGCGGCCCGTGGCTGCTGCGCGGGATGCCGCGCACCTACTTCGTGGCGGCGTGGACGTTCCTGGGAGCCATGGTGGTCTCCACCGTGCTCTTCGCGGTGGGCTTCTTCGGGCTCACCGCGTTCGAGATCATCGTGTTCGCGCTGATCTTCGGCTGGATCGCGGTGTTCATCCGCTTCCTCGTCAGCGCGCGGAGCTGAGGAGTCAGGAGGTCGGCATCGGGGACGTGACGACGTCGACCGACCCGAACGGGAAGGGGAAGACGTAGGTTCCCTGACCGTCGATTCCGTACAGCGGCAGCACCCAGAACCACACCTGCGCGACGACCACGGCCACCGCGGCGACGATGACGATGGTCCGCGCCGTCCGGCGAAGCGTGCGGATCGCCTCGACGTCGCTCTGCGACCGCCGCAGCACCCGGCGGATCGCCCACAGGACGGCACCGACGAAGAAGAGGAAGACGAGCGGACTCGGCGCGAGGGTCATCTGCGTGCAGACCGGCTCGAGGTCGGTGGCGGTCCCGTTCCCGTCCACCAGCCGGCCCGACGCATCACGGCCTGGCGAGCACCCCGCCTTCGACGCCACGGTCAGCACCGAGGCGAGGATCGATGCCAGGAAGGCCGTCCACAGCAGCGACCGGATCTGTGCGATCACGGGCGCGCCGCTGACGAGCGGCGTCGTCGTGGGGGTGTGGTTCGCGCGGGTCATCGGTCGCTCCGTCCGGTCGTGAGGGGGTAGACGGCGAGGTCGCCGACGGATGCCGTGACCCCGAGGTCGGCACCCCGGGGAGCGATCGCCGCGGCATAGAGCCCGGCGTCGGACGCGAGCTCGAGCACCGGGCCGTCGAGGATCACGCGCACCGACCCGGCCGCAGGGACCGTGGCCTCGGTGTCGCCGATGCGCACCCGGACGGCATCCGGGATCCGCGCCACCGTGACGACCTCGTCGCCTCCCGACGTGACGGTGAGCTCGCCCTCCGCGCCGTCCCACACGATGTCGGCGGCGAGGCCGTCCACTGCGCCGTCGGCGGCGAGCGGTCCGCGGTGCGCGTCGACATCCGGGTGGGGTGTCGCGACGAGGGCACCGTCGGGACGCCCGTCGGGGACCGAGAGCCGGAAGGGGACGCTGTGCGCGCCCGCCCAGCCGGCGGCTTCATCGGCGATGCCGCGGATCCAGAACACCAGGCACGGCATCTCGTCGGCATCGAAGAACAGAGACGGGGCGTAGTAGCCCTCGCCGTAGGTGAGGCGACCCCACGATGCCGCGTCGAAGCGCCCGTCGGCGTACGTGCCGGTGGCGTACCCGGCGTAGTGGAGCACGTCGTCCTCCCATACGGAGGAGATCATGACCTCGATGCCGTCGACGGTGACGAACTGCGGGCACTCCCAGAGGGACCCCGTCCAGACGGGATCCGTCTCGTCGCGGGAGCGCTCGAGCGTCACGCCGTCGTATGTCCAGGTACGGAGGTCGGGAGACGTCCACGACAGCGCCATCGCGATCCCCTCGCGGTGCTCGCCGCCGAGGAACATGCGCCACCCATCGCCCTCGCGGCGCACCACCGGGTCGCGGAAGGAGGTCAGGTCGACGCCCGCCGGCGCCTCGACGACGACCTCACCCTTCCGCCACGCGGTCCAGTCGTCGTCGAGCGGGTAGGCCGCACGCACGCGCCCCATCGCGAAGTTCGGCTCGGACGTCGCGGTGTAGAACGCGACGGTGTCGGCGGGATCTTCGGTCGTGACGATGCAGCCGGTCCAGATTCCGCCGTCGCCGTCACCGGGGGCGATGGCGATCGACCCCTCGGTCAGCGAGAGCAGGTCGGGTCCGCTCGCGTGGCCCCAGTGGCAGCCCGGCGCCCATGCGGTGCTTCCGGGCACGTACTGGTAGAACGCCTCGTACCGCCCGTTTCGGAAGGTGATCCCGTGCGGGTCGTTGATCCAGCCGGTGTTCGCGGTGAAGTGCAGGGTGGGGCGCATCAGGCCATCCTCCCGGCCGCCGGGCGATCGCGCCAGCCGCCCCGGGGAGGCGCGGGGCGGTGGGGCGTCCACGGCCGTGCCGGTCAAACGCCGGGGAGATTTCGACACTTTCCGCCCCTGAACCCGCTTCCGGTGTCGATTTCACCCCGGTCTTTCACGCCGTCTCGGGGTAGAGCCGTCCGCGGCGCGCCGTCGCGGTCACGGAGCCCGCCCCGAACGCCGCCTCGGCCACCGTCTCGATCGCCCTGCTCCTCGCCGCCGCGGCGTGGTTCTTCCATTCCTCGGTCCGGCTCGCACGCCGACCGATGCCGGCCTGACGACACCTGCGGAGCGCGGGCCGGTCGCGGACGTCGGCGTGAAACGCCGGGGAGATTTCGACTCTTTCCACTCCTGAACCGGCTCTCGGCGTCGATTTCTCCCGCGTTTTTCACGCGGCGGCGCGCTCAGCCCCGTGCGAGATCGGGGCCGTACGTGTTCACGGCCCGCGCGCGGCGCACAGCATCCAGCGGGATCCGCGCGACCGCGACGTCCTCGCCGTCGTCGCCCAGGAGCGCGGCGTGACGACCGAACGGTGTCGCGATGCAGCTGCGGCCGGTGAAGCCCGGGCCGCAGTGGTTGGCGTAGGCGATCGCGACCCCGCTCTCGAGGGCGCGGGCGGGCACCTGCAAGGTCGACGTGAGCGACGCGGAGTAGTGCCAGGCCTCGCCGAGATCGTCCATACCCTCCTCGGCATCCGGCACCGCGGTCGGAATCAGGAGGATGTCGGCGCCCGCGAGCGCCTGCGCCCGCGCGAACTCGGGGAACTCCACGTCGTAGCAGATGCCGCCGCCCCAGGAGACACCCGCCCAGGTGAACGGCGGCGCGTAGGCATCCGCCGGTGTCATCCACGCCCGCTCGGTCTCGCCGAACAGGTGTCGCTTGCCGAATCGGACGACCTCTCCGGCATCCGGGTCGAAGAGCGACGCGGTGATGCGGTGTGCCTCACCGCCACCGCTCCCGACGATGGTCTCGACGCTCGAGGCGACGAGCCCGATCCGCTCGGCGCGGGCGATACCGGCCAGTGCGTCCCGGACGGCCGCGCCGTCGTGACGCCACGCGCGGTCGGGGGCGTACCCGGTCGCGAAGAGCTCCGGGGTCACGACGATGTCCGCGCCGAGCTCACGCGCGCGCGCCGCCAGTCGGGCGAGGGTCGCCAGGTTCCGGTCGACGTCATCGACGACGGCCTCGGACTGCGCCACGGCCACCACGGGGGCCACGAGATCATCCATTTCGTCCTCCTGACGCAATCATCGTTGACACCCGCGTCCTGACGCCGCCATGATGTCACAAACCAAAACGGATTTGGTTTAGCCCCCCGCTTTCCGCATCCGTCCACCTCACCCGAACAGAGGATCCCCATGTCGACACAGAGACGTGCCGCTACCGGCACCACCGGCGTCGAGTTCGAACGCGCCATGATCGCGGGAGGCACCGAGCCCGCCGTCGCGTCGGAACTCGAACGACGCATCGCCGTCATCGAATCCGAGGAGAAGGACGACGCCTCGCGCCTCCCCCTCACCGGAGCCGAACTGGCCGTCTACGTCGGCGTGACGGTGGCCGCCGTCGCCATCGGCGCTGTGATGGTGATCCTGTGAGCGCGCGCGATGCGAAGGCGACGAGCTCCCGCGCCGCCGCCCGCCGCTCTGCCGCTCGCGACCGCGCGCCCCTCGCCGACCCGATGCTCTCCAGCGAGCACGTCTTCGGCACCTTCCCGCTGCTGAAGAAGGAGCGCACCTGGAGCGCGCTCGACTTCACGTGGGTCAACACCGCCCTCGCCATCGCGACGTGGGCGTTCCTCGTCGGCGGCTCGACCGCCCTCCTGGTCGGCTTCCAGGCGGGGATCGCCGCGATGCTCATCGGCAACGCGATCGGGCTGTGCATCATGGTGCTCGCCTCCGTCGTCGCCTCCCAGCGCTGGGGGTCGGAGCAGTACACGCTTCTGCGCGGCGCTTTCGGGGTTGTGGGTGTCGGCATCCTCGTCTTCACCGTCATCCTGATCACCGAGATGGGCTGGTCCTCGCTCCTCGCCGTCATGGCCGGCCGCGCCACCAGCCAGGTCACCGCGACCCTCACCGGCGCCGAGCTCGACCAGTACGGCCCCGTGGTCACGATCGGCGGGCTCGTCGCGATCCTGCTCGCGTGGTGGGTGCTCTCGCGCGGCCCCGTGACGATCGGGCGGTTCAACGCCTACATCGCGCCGGGCCTCGCCGTCATCACCGTCATCATGATGGTGTTCCTCGTCATCAACACCTCGTGGAGCACCCTCTTCACCGCAGCCCCGCTCGCCCCCTTCGACAACGACGTGCTGAACTTCATGATCGCGGTCGAGTTCAATGCCGGCGTGGGTGTCTCCTGGTACCCGGTGATGGGGTCGCTCGCCCGCATGACGCGCACCCGCAAGGCCGCCGTGTGGCCGGCCTACGGCGGGCTCCTCGTCGCCACGCTCGTCGCGCAGATCGTCGGGATGGCGGCGGCACTCACCCTCGGAGACTCCGACCCGACCGTGTGGATGGTGCCCTTCGGCGGGGCGGTGCTGGGCGTGGCGGTCCTCATCTTCATCGCCTTCGCCAACATCACCTCGATGTCGTCGATCGTCTACTCGACGATCCTCGCGATCCGCCAGTCGTCGGGGAGGCTCCTCGCACGCGTCCCGTGGAAAGTGCTGACCGCGGCGTTCTTCGTCCTGCCGGCGATCATGACCTTCTTCCCCCAGTTCATGTACGAGCAGTTCATCGTGTTCGTCACGCTCTCCGGCGCCTTCCTCGCTTCCGTCTGCGGTGTCGCCCTCGCCGACTACTTCTTCCTGCGGAAGCAGCGGATCGATCTGCGCGAGATCCACCTCGGCCAGCGCGGCACGCTGTACGCGTTCCGGGGCGGAGTGAACTGGGCCGGGATGATCTCCCTGCTCCTCGGCGCGATCTTCTACCTGTGGCTGTACAACCCGATCACGCTCGAGACGCAGCCGGCCTTCCTCGTCATCACGGCATCCGTTCCCGCCGCCGTCGTCGCGGCGGTGGCCTACCTCGCCCTCACCGCGGCGTTCTACCGCGCCCGCCCCCTGGAGATCACGCGATGAGCGACAACGTCACGACCACCGCCGCCGTCTACACCGGATCCGAGCGACTCGACCTCCGCGAGGTCACCCTGCGCGCTCCGGGTCGCGGCGAGGTGCGCGTGCGTATCGGAGCCTCCGGTGTCTGCGGATCCGACCGCCACGTCCTCGACGGAGACTGGCAGATGCCGACGCCGACGATCATGGGCCACGAAGGCGCGGGTGTCGTGGAGGCCGTCGGCGAGGGCGTCACCTCGCTCGCGGTCGGCGACCACGTCATCATGACCTGGTTCTACCCGTGCGGCACGTGCTCCAGCTGCCGGCAGGGGCGCACCTGGGTGTGCACCGGTTCACGCTCGGAGGAGTGCCTCCTCCCCGACGGGTCGACCCCGACGACGATCGACGAAACGCGCGTCTACCCGTACCTGGCCGTCGGATCGATGAGCGAGCGGGTCGTCGTCGCCGAGCAGGCCGCGATCCGCGTGCCCGCGGAGGTGCCGTTCGACGTCGCCGCACTCATCGGGTGCTCCATCGCCACCGGCGTCGGCGCGGTCGTCAACGACGCCCGCGTCCAGGCGGGGCGCTCGGCCGTCGTGATCGGGGCCGGAGGCGTGGGCCTCAGCATCATCATGGGCCTGGCCCTCGCCGGTGCGAGCCCGATCATCGCGGCCGACGTGAATGACGACGCCCTCGCCCTCGCGAAGGAGTTCGGGGCGACGCACACGGTGCGCTCCGGTCCCGACCTCGCCGAGCGTGTGCGCGACATCGTCCCGGACGGGGCGGACTTCGCCTTCGAGGCGATCGGTCGCCCCGATACGATCGCCCTGATGCCCAGCACCCTCCAGCGCGGCGGAACCGCCGTCATCGTCGGACTCCCCCCGCAGGACCGCCCGGTCCCGATCGACGCGCTCGCGCTCGCCGAGGAGGGGAAGGCCCTGCTCGGGTCCAACTACGGCGGAACCGTGCCGGCGCGTGACTTCCCGATGCTGTCGCGTCTGTACCTCGACGGAAAGCTCCCCATCGACCGGCTCATCACCCACCGGTTCGCGCTCGCCGACGTCAACGACGCCTTCGACCTCATGCGCGCCGGCGCCAAGGGACGCAGCGTCCTGGTCCTCTGATCTGATCGGACACGGATGCCCCGTCCCTCGCAGAACATCCTCTCGACGAGCGCGATCGCCCGCGCGGCGCTCGCGCTCGTCGAGGAGAAGGGCGACTTCACGATCCCCGGCATCGCCCGGGCGTTGAAGGTCAATCCCTCCTCGCTCTACCACCATCTGCCGGGCGGACGGCTGGAGATCATCCACCGGATGCGGGAGGAGCTGTACGCGCGCATCGATGTCGGGGCGCTGCGCGACGTCACGCGGTCGCCGGAGGACCGCCTCCGCGCCTGGATGGGCGACGTGCGCGCGGCCCTCGCGACCGCCCCAGGGGTGGTGATCGTCTTGGTCTCCTCGCCCGTGCAGGATGCCCTCACCCTGGCGATCTACGAGGCGCTGTTCGAGATCCTCCGTGACATCGGCATCCCGGTGGACCGCCGGATGGCCTTCGCCGCCATGATCGACGCGGTGGTCCTCGGCTCAGCCGTGGACGCGGGGTCGCCCGTGCCGCTGTGGCAGGCAGACCCGGCGGAGAACCCCGAACTGCACGCCGCGGCGGCTCGTGACGACGACGAGTCCCGGGCATCGACAGCGTTCGCCCTGGCCATCGACGTGACCGTCGCTGCCGTACAAGCGGCTGCTGTCAGTCGACGCGGATGACCCGGCCGTCGAGCACGTCCAGGTAGATCTCGACGTCGTCGGCGAAGCCGATCTCCCACGCCACGGTGTCGCCCTCGGTCGTGAGGTCGGCGTCGTCGAGACGCGCGGTGCCGGTGTACTCGGATACGGCGATCCCGATCGCCTCGGACAGGCCGATCTGGACGCCGTTCAGGCGTCCCGCGTCCTCGCCGTCGAGCGAGTCGTCCCGTTCGCTGCGCAGCACCTCGGCGCCGGCGGCATCGACGATGACCTCGAACTCCTCGTTCTCGACCGCGACGCGGACCTCCCAATTGCCGCCGTCCTCGTCGTCCAGCTCGAAGGCCATCCCCCCGGCGGTGCGCTCGGCGAGGTCGACCGCGGCGCGCGCCGCCTCGTACTGCGCAACGACGTCGGCGTCAGCCCCCGACCCGGCGGCCGGAGCGGATGCCGTGGGCGAGGCGTCCTCGGCGGGAGCCCCCTCGGCCGACGGAGCCGGGCCCACAGGGTCGACGGGCTCGGGCGGAGAGCAGGACGTCAGTGAGAGGGCGGTGGCGGCGAGCGCGACGGCGAGCGTGCGGCGGAGCGGAGAAGAAGTGCGTGCCATACGCCCACTCTGGACCCAGGCGCCACCTCTCCATGGCGTCTTGCCCCCTACCGGGGGCCGTGCTAGCCCGGGAGCGACGGGGCCTGCCGGCCGGGACCCGACAGCCCCCGTCCCCGACGCCCTCCCCCACACGCCGGACTCCCCAGAGGTGGGGATGCCGCTCCCCACGGCATCCCCACCTCAGAAGACGACGTTCCGGCGCGACGGTGACGCGTCGTTACCCGTTCGTGATGTCGGTCGAGTCCTGGCGGAGAAGAGCCCACAGTCGCATCTCGCCGGCAGGTCCCTCAGTCGTCGCCTCGTCGCTTCCTGAGACGTAGGCGAATCGGACGATCGCGTTCTCCAGGAGATCCCGTGCCGTCACAGGAATGTCGAGGCGACCGCGCCCTGCGGGGTCGAGGACGGCCCGCACCGGGTCGCGGTCGCCGATGCGCACGGTGACCTCCGCATCCGGGGCGCCCTCGAGCCCGAGATCGAGGACGAGGCCCTCACCGCTCCAGCGCCCGCTTCCTGCCCCGATCATCGGGGTTCCCTCGGGGAGGACAGGTGTGGGCGTCGGCACCGGAGCGAGCTCCGGAGTCGACGCGGGGGTGGGCTCCGGCGAGGGGCGGGCCGGTGTCGGCGCGGGCGCGGCGGTCGGCCTGGGGCTCGATGACGGCGTCGTCGGCGCCGGGCTCGGCATCGGTGCGGGGAGCGCGGGCGGAAGAGGCGGGGCGGGCGCAATCGGCGCCCCCGGCGCGGTCGCGGGCGGGGGATCGGAGACGGGCTCCGCCGCCGGCGCGGTCGAGGCGAGCGGCGCGGGGGCGCCGGCGGGGACAGTGCCGATGTCGGCGTCCGTCTCCTCCGCCGCGATCGCTTCCGGCGCCGGGGCGGAGTCGGCGTCCGCGTCCGCGGGAGCGAGGGAGACCGCCGCCGCCGCGACGGCGATCGCCACGACCCCCACGGCCGCGGCGACACCGACCCACAGCCCGGCGGACGCAGTCCCGGACACCGCGGTGGCCGACGAACCCGCCGCCATCGATCCTCCTGCGGACCCTGCTCCGCCGGATGCCGGATCCACCGCGACCGGCAGACCCGCCGCCGCCTCCGCGGCCAGCGCCGTCCCGCCGCCCTGCGCCCAGGCGCCGTACGACGCCGCACCCGCACCGAGGACCGGCGGAAGCAGCACAGCGCCCAGTCGGCCGGAGACGTCCCGCGCCTCTTCGGCGACGATGAAGCAGCGGGTGCACCCGACCAGATGGGCCTCGATCCGTCGCCGTTCGCGCCGCGTGCCCCGCCCGCGGGTGTAACCGCCGAGTGCGGCGACGGTCGCGCGGCACTCCGGGTGATCCGCGAGACCGCGCAGATGCGCCTGCACCCACGCCTGACGGAGACCCTCGCGCGCACGGGACGCGAGCTGTGCGGTCGCATTGGGGGTCATGCCGAGGATCCGCGCCACCTCCGCCGTCTTCAGCTGCTCGACCTCGCCGTACCAGAGCACCTCCTGCCAGCGCGGGGGGAGTGACGCGAACGCCGCTCCCGTGAAGCCCCGGTCCAGGGCCCGCTCCGCGTCAGCGTCGCTCCCCCGCGGGTCGGGCTCCTCGTCGAACGCGTCGTGGGCGTCCTCCCGATGCCGCCGCCCCCACGAGGCGGCGATGTTCCGCACGGACGCCAGCAGGTAGGGCCGGAACGCCCCCTGCGGACCCTTGCCGCGGCGCAGCGCGGAGAGGATCGAGGCAAACGCCTCCTGGACGAGGTCGTCGGGGTCGAACGTCGCGGTCACCGCGACCGCCGCCGCCCGCGCCGCTGCGTGATGGCGGGCCCACAGTCGCCCGTATGCGGCGTCGTCGCCGCCGCGCACCGCCGCGATCAGCTCCGCATCCGACGCGTCCGAGGTGTCGGACGCGTCCGTCCCGTCTGAATTACCCACGCTCACAAGACGCACTCCCCCGCGATCCATTATGCGAGGGTCGACGAATCGCACCTTCCGCATGCGAAACGTCCGTGTCACGCGCGTCTGGTAGAGATGTAAGGCTTGTACCAGCCTTCGCGGGCTTCCTCTGCACCCTCACCCCAGGAGATCACGTGCGACTTTCCGTCATCGGATGCGGTTACCTCGGCGCCGTCCACGCGGCCGCCATGGCCTCCATCGGCCACGATGTGGTCGGCATCGACGTGGACGAGCGCAAGATCGCCGCGCTCTCGAAGGGCGAGGCTCCCTTCTTCGAGCCGGGGCTGCAGGAGATCCTCACGGAGGGGATCGCCTCCGGGAAGCTCCGCTTCACGACCGACATGGCCGAGGCCCGTGGCGCCGCGGTGCACTTCGTCGGGGTCGGCACGCCCCAGCAGAAGGACGGCTACGCCGCCGACCTCACCTACGTCAACGCCGCCGTCGACGCGCTCGTCCCCTTCCTCAGTGAGGGCGACATCGTCGCGGGCAAGTCCACGGTCCCGGTCGGCACCGCCGCAGCGCTCACCGAGAAGGTCGCCCCGACGGGCGCGACCCTGGTGTGGAACCCCGAGTTCCTCCGCGAGGGCTGGGCCGTCCAAGACACCGTCGACCCCGACCGGCTCGTCGCGGGCGTCCCCGAGGGCGCCGCCGGCGAGCGCGCCGCCGACATCCTCCGCGAGGTCTACCACCCCTCGGTCGCGAAGAACACGCCCTTCATCGTCACCGATCTCGCCACCGCGGAGCTCGTGAAGGTCGCCGCCAACGCGTTCCTCGCCACGAAGATCAGCTTCATCAACGCCATGGCGGAGATCGCCGAGGTCACCGGCGCCGACGTCACCACCCTCGCCGACGCGATCGGGCACGACGCCCGCATCGGACGCCGCTTCCTCGGCGCCGGCATCGGCTTCGGCGGCGGCTGCCTCCCCAAGGACATCCGCGCGTTCTCCGCCCGTGCCGAAGAGCTCGGCCGCGGTGAGTCGATCGCGTTCCTCCGCGAGGTGGACGCGATCAACCTCCGCCGTCGCGACCGCGCGGTCGAGCTGGTCGTGAGCGCCCTCGACGGCCAGGTGTTCGAGCGGAAGATCGCGGTCCTCGGCGCGGCGTTCAAGCCGCACAGCGACGACATCCGCGACTCGCCCGCCCTCGACGTCGCCGTCCGTCTGAAGGGTCTCGGCGCCGATGTCGTCGTCACCGACCCCGAGGCGATCGAGAACGCCCGCCGCATCCACCCCCAGCTGACCTATGTCGCCGACCGCGACGAGGCATTGAAGGACGCGGATGCCGTGATCGTCGTCACCGAATGGGACGAGTACCGGCGCGAGCTCGACCCCGCCCACGCGGCATCCCTCGTCGCGAACCGCGTGATCGTCGACGGACGCAACTGCCTGGATGCCGCCGCCTGGCGCGCCGCCGGCTTCACCTACACCGGGATGGGCCGCCCCTGACGGTTCCGTAGGCTGGCCTGGTGACGACCCCCACCCTCCCCCGCCCGGCGCGGACCGCCGGACGGGTGTTCGTGATCGTCCTGGTCGTCCTCGTGGGCCTGACGGTTTTCGCTGCGGCGTGGATCGGCATCCGCGGCGCCCTCGCGTACGGCCACCTGCGTGACGCGCAGACGGCGGCGGTCGCCGCGCGCGCGTCGCTCGCCGATCCTGCCACCGCCGCCGACGCGATCGCGACGATCTCCACCGAGACCGCCGCCGCGCACCGCCTCACGAGCGATCCGGTGTGGCGCGCCGCCGAGGGCGTGGCCTGGATCGGCCCGCAGCTGCGCGCCGTCTCCACCGTGGCGGCGTCGCTCGACGAGGTCGCGGGATCGGCCCTCGCACCGCTGGTCGATGTGGCCTCGTCGTTCTCGGTGGACTCCCTCGCGCCCGTCGACGGACGCATCGATCTCGCCGCCTTCACCGCTCTGGAGGAGCCGGCTGCCGCGGGCGCCGCCGGGGTGCGCGACGCCGCCGCGGCCCTCGAGGGCCTCGACCGACCGGCGCTGCTCGCACCGTTGCGCGACGCCGTCGACGAGGTCTCCGATCTCCTCGACGAAGTCCAGGTCGGAGCCGGGGCCCTGGCCCGGGCCACCGCGCTCATCCCCGGGATGCTCGGCGCCGACGGCCCGCGAAACTACCTGATCCTGTTCCAGAACAACGCCGAGTGGCGCTCCCTCGGGGGCATCCCGGGCGCGGTCGCCCTCCTCTCCACCGACGACGGACGGATGTCACTGGCCGCGCAGGAGTCCTCCGGCGACTTCCCGACCTACGACACCTCGGTCCTGCCGCTCGGCCCGGAGGTGCAGGGCATCTACGGCGAGCGCCCCGGTCGCTGGATCCAGAACGTCACGCAGGTCCCCGACTTCCCCCTCGCCGCGCAGCTGGCGCAGGAGATGTGGGCGCGCGGGCACGACGGCCAGGTGGTCGACGGCGTGATCGCGATGGATCCCGTCGCCCTGTCCTATCTCCTCGAGGCGACCGGATCGGTGGAGCTCCCCACGGGCGACGTCCTCACCAGCGAGAACGCCGTCCCCCTCCTCCTCAACGAGGTCTACCTCCGCTACGAGAACCCGTCTGATCAGGACGACTTCTTCGCGCTCGCCGCGGCATCCGTCTTCGACGCCCTCTCCACCGGCGGGTTCAGCCCCGCCGACCTCGTGAGCGCCCTCGCCCGTGCCGGGGACGAGCGGCGCCTGCTCCTGTGGAGCGCGCACGAGGACGACCAGACGCTGCTCGACGACACCACCCTGGCCGGGGGCCTCCCCCGGACGGATGCCGATGTCGCACGGTTCGGGGTGTACGTGAACGACGGCACCGGGTCGAAGATGACCTACTACGCGGGAGCGGACACCGCCGTCGCCTGGACCTCCTGCACGGCGGGCCCGCGCGGGGTGAGCGGTCAGGCCGAGCTCACCGTGACGGTCCGCAACGATGCTCCGGCGGATGCCGCGACTCTGCCGGACTACATCACCGGCGGCGGCAGCTTCGGTGTCCCGCCGGGCGTCGCCCGCACCGTCGGCTATCTCTACCTGCCGACCGGCTTCACCCTCGCCGATGCGACGCTGAGCGACGGGAGCGGCTTCGGCGGAGGCGTCCACGACAGTCGCCGCGTGCTCACGTTCTCGGTCGACCTGGCCCCCGGAGAGAGCGCGACCGCGATCGTCCGGGCCGACACCGCCGAGCCGTCGGCATCCGTGCTGGAGGCCGTACAGACCCCCGGGGTGACGGCATCGGCGGTCCCCACCGCGGCGTGCGGGAGCGCCGCGCCCTGACCCGATCGTGACCGTTCTCTCATCCCCGCGACACGAGGGGGTCACAGGCGCCGCTTAGACTTGGCGAGCCATGAGACGACTCCCCACGTTCTTCGCCGCCACGACGATCGCCGCCGTCGCAGTTCTGAGCGTGCCCGCCGCCGCTCACGCCTCGACCATCTACCCGCCGTCGGGGTCGTGCACCGCGACGCCCGCCACGGCCGTCCCGGGGGGCACGACGCTCTTCGCGTGCGACCCCGCCACCTTCTCCGCCGACGAGCCGGTGACCATCACCGTCACGGGAGAGAACGCCTCGGATGCCGTCATCGGGATGATCCGCACGGTCTCCACCGCGAGCGGTGATGCCGTCTCGACCGCCGACGGCTCGCTCGCCGGGGTCCGCATCACTTTCCCCACCGATGCACGCGGCACCTACAACATCGCGGCGTTCTCCTCGACGTCGGCCGGTGGAACCTCCGCGGTCTCCGTCACCAATCCCGACGGCAGCCTCCCCGTGACCGGTTTCGACAGCGCGACCATGACGGGCCTGTGGATCGGCGGCGGTCTTCTCCTCGTCGCCGGCGCGGCCCTCGGTGTCGTGGCGGTCGTGCGCCGCCGCCGCGACAGTCTCTGACGCGGTCCCTCCCGACCCCGCACCCTCAGCGGCGGGATGCCGGAACCCGTGGGCGCGGCGGCATCGCCGTGACGGGCGCCGCGACCTGATGCTCCTCCTGGAGCCAGCGGACGAAGACCACGACGAGCAGACCGACACACACCCCGGCCATGTTCGCGACGAGGTCGAGGATGCTCGGCGTCCGGCGATCCAGCAGCAGCGCCTGCGCGGTCTCGATCATCAGGGTCGTCAGGAACCCCAGCGGGAGGACCAGCCACGCCTGTCGCACGAGCTGGGTGACGAGCACGCCGAAAGGGATGAAGAGGGCGATGTTCGCCGCGAACTCGATCCGGTCGTACGTCAGCACGGGGAACACCCGCGTGATCGCACGCAGGAGCGGGCCCGCCCCGCTGTCCACCGGCACCGGCCAGAACGCGATCGCTGACAGCGCGACGGCGTAGGCCAGCAGCACGACGGCGGCGGGTCTCGGGCGTTGCGGCACCCGCCGAGCCTATCCGCGCCGCGGGTCCCCTCGAGGGCGGCGTGTTTCGGGGACGTGAATTCTCGCGGGCCGCGGTGACAGCGCGCATCACTCCTCAGTACGGTGTGGGGCAGATCCGCCCGCACGCGCTGCGTTCCCAGCCCGCAGCCCAGGCCGTGTGCATCGTGCCCCGACCGCGGTCGGGTTCAGGCTCCTCTCGCGCTTCCGCACTCCCCCACCTGCGGTTCGGCGCGAGAGGGGCCGCCCACGCGCAGGGAGCGCCGGGAGCGCCGGGTGCAGAAAGTGGTGCGGCCCGCGGTGGGGAGACCGCGGACCGCACACCCGTCTGTAGAGATGCCGGGGCTCGCACCCGAAGCAAGCCGTCGGCGACGGGGAGTGAGGATGCTGGGGACACCCTCGCCTCCAGCGTAAGCGAAACCCGCGCGCGGCCACAGCAGGCGGCGTGCCGGACGCGCCTTTGTCTCACTGCGCGACACGGGGGCGCAACATCGGGCAACCGTCGGGAAATCCGGCGGTGCCAGGGTGGGCGGCATCCCGAAGCCCGGTGCATCCCCCATCCGGAAGGACCCGCTCCCGCATGCCCGAGAACACCCCCGCACGGCGTCCGCTCCGACGACGCTCACGCGCCGTCGCGGCCCTCGCCGCCGTCACCGCCCTCCTCGGCGGCTCCCTCGCCCTCGCACCGTCCGCGGTCGCGGCGGAGGCGCCGCCGACCATCGGCGCCGTCACCCTGACCGCGCCGGCCGCGGCGGACGAGGGCGCCACCGTCGAGGTCGTCATCGCCGTCGACGCCTCCGCCGACGTCTTCGCCTACGAGCTCGCCGTCACGTACGACCCGGCGCTGCTCGCCCTCGTCGACGGGGAGAGCACCTTCCCGAGCGGCGGCTTCGACGCCGTCGCCGACGACGCCGGCACCGCCACCTTCACGCACACGCGCCTGGGCACCTCACCCGGCCTGTCGGGTGCGCAGGAGCTCGTGAGCTTCTCGTTCACCGCCCTCGGCGGTGGCACCGCCGAGATCGCGGTGTCCGACGCGACGTTCCTGAGCGCCTCCGGCGCCGCGATCGGCCTCCCCGGGGGCGCGGTCGTGTCCGCCACCACCGAACTGACGGCCGCGCCCGAGCCGCCGAGCCCGTCGCCGACGCCCACCTCCTCGGCGACGGCGACCCCGATGCCGCCGACCGACGACGCCACCCCCGTTCCCGACGCCTCCGGCCCGCCGCTCGCGGTGACCGGTCAGGACGCGGCCGTCTGGATCGTCCTGGGTGTCCTCGCCGCAGGTCTCGTCGCCGTCGGCGTCGTGATCGTCCTCCGCCGTCGGGCGGTGACCCGATGAGCGCCCGGTCCGCCTCCTCGACCCCTCTCGCATCCGCCCCCACGACCCGGAGGACCCCCGCGGTGAAGACCCCCACCTCCCGCGCGATCGCGACCCTCGCGATCGCCGGCACCCTGACGGCCGGCGCGGTGACGCTCCCCGCGACCGCCGTCGCCGACGACACGGCATCCGCCCCGTTCCTGATGCCCTTCTACACGGAGCTCGATCTGACCGGCGACCACCAGGTCACCGCCGACGACCTCGACGTCATCGCCTCCGCCTTCGGCACGACGTCGACGGATGCCGGGTGGGCGGCGGTGTCGAAGGTCGACCTCGACACCGACGGCGTGATCACGCTCGCCGACCTCGCCGCGGCCTCGCAGCGCATCATCTACGACGACGGCCCGTTCGAGCTGGTCGAGGCGTCGGTGATCGAGATGCAGGCGGCGATGAACGCCGGGGTCACCACCTCGGTCGAGCTCACGCAGGCCTATATCGACCGGATCGCCGCGTACGACCGCGTCGCGCAGGGCGAGGGCCAGCGGGCGCTGAACTCCATCGTCACCGTCGGCTCCGCGCCGGCGCTCGCCGCCGCCGCAGCCGCCGACGCCGTGCGCGCCGAGTCGGGACTCACGAGCATGCTGCTCGGCATCCCCGTCGCGCTGAAGGACAACTACAACACGCTCGACATGCCCACCACCGCCGGCTGCGGATGCTGGGACGGCAACCAGACGAGCACCGACGCGTTCATGGTCGAGGGCCTGCGCGCCGACGGCGCGGTCATCCTCGCGAAGGCGAGCATGGACGAGTTCGCGGTGAACCTGTCCTCCACCTTCAGCGCCGGCCAGCCGGCGGGAGCGACGCTGGACGTGTCGAGCCCGTACAACACCGCGCGGAACGCCGGCGGATCCTCGGGCGGCACCGGCGCCTCGATCGCGGCGAACCTCGCCGCCCTCGGCTTCGGCACCGACACCGGCGGATCGATCCGCATCCCGTCGAACTACAACCAGCTCGTGGGCGTCCGCCCGACCGTGGGCCTCGCCAGCCGCGACGGCATCGTGCCGCTCGCGCTGTCGCAGGACACCGGTGGCCCCATGGCCCGCTCGGTCGTGGACGCCGCCGTCGCCCTGGACGCGGTCGTCGGCATCGACGACGGCGATCCGGTCACCGCGCGCCAGAGCGGCCTGGTCCCCGCGTCGTACACCTCGGAGCTGTCCTCGACGGCACTGGAGGGGACGAAGATCGGCTACGTCGCGGAGATGATCGGCTCCAACGCCAGCACCGTGCGCCTGTTCGACGCCGCGATCGCGGACCTCCGCGCCCAGGGGGCAGAGGTCGTCGAGGTCTCCACACCCGAAGGCTGGGCCGAGATCCTCGCCGAGGGCAGCGGGTCGGGCCCGGAGTTCAACCACGACCTGCAGATCTACATCGACACCTACCTCAACCCCGCGGTGACCGCGCGCAGCCTCGCGCAGATCAGCGAGTCGCCGAACATCATCCCGAACCGCGGCATCACCGCGAGCAACCCGAACAACGCCACCTACGTCTCGCGTTCGCGCGTCACCGCCGAGGAGTACGAGGCATGGGCGGGGCCGGAGGGCTCGCACACGCTGCAGCTCGCGCGCGGCAAGCAGATCGTCACGGCGATGATGGAGACCGAGAGCCTCGACGCGATGATCTACCCGACCGGCAACCCCTACGGCACGATCGGACGCAACATGCGCCTGAGCCCGAACACCGGGCTCCCCGCGGTCACGGTGCCGATGGGGCAGGCCGTCGAGGGTGAGCCGATCCCCGGCGGTGGAGCGAACATCGAGTTCCTCGGTCGCGACTTCTCCGAGGGCACCCTGCTCGGGTTCGCGTTCGACTACGAGCAGGCCACCGGCCACCGCACGTCGCCGACGCTGTACCCGGCGCTCGACTGACCGCACCCCGCGAGCTCCGAGGCCCCGGCATCCGCATCAGGATGCCGGGGCCTCGGCTGTTCTCATGACGCCGGCGTCGCTGACGGCGTCGGCGTGGGTGTCGCCGCGGGTGTCGGCGTGAGCACCCGCCAGGGCGAGCGGTCGTGGTCGGTGAGACCCACCGCGGGATCATCGCCCTGCGTCCACCACTTCGCCACGTACGGCGTGCCCTCGAACTGGACGCGGTCGCCGGCGGTGTAGACCTTCCCCGCCTCCCATGCGGGGTAGGTCCCCTGGGGCGCCGTGGGCGGCGCGTACGGCGCATCGTTCGGCATCACGGGGCCGACGAGCGTCCAGGCGGTCTCATCTCCCGCGAGGGTGGGGTCGTCGGGCTCGGCCCCGCCGAGCGTCCACCATTTCGCGCTGTACACGTTGCCGTGCCACACGACCCGGACGCCGCTGGAGTACGACACGTCGGGCGACCAGATCGGATACGGGCTCGTGTCCGGATCATCCGGCACGGGGGTCGGTGCCGCCGTCGGTGCCGCCGTGGCGGCCGGCATGCCGTCGAACCCCTCGGACAGGATGTCGGCGAACGACTCGCCCTGCTGGTCGATGCCGCTGCAGGAATCCGAGACGATCTGGATGTCCGGGTAGTTCGGCCCGCAGGTGCGATCGCGATTGAGGGACCACATCGACATGCGCCCCAGCGCATGCTCGGCAGCGAACGCGTGCAACAGCTCGGCGTCGCGCAGGGTGAACACCTCGCCGGCGATGTCGTTCTGGCCGATCATCGGGGTGACTCCGAGGATCGCCCAGGCCCCCTCGGACGGGAGATCGACGTCCATCCGGTCGTAGAGGGTCGTCAGCTGCGCGCGCGTCGCCGTGGCCGCATCGATGGCGATCTCCCCCATCGACCGGTCGCCGAGGTCGGTGTTGTAGTTCATCGTCATGATGTTGACCCCGGTGAGGTCCACCCCCGACGCCAGCATCTGGCGCACGACCGTGAGCCCCTCCTCGGTGAGACCGTCCATCGCCACCGGAAGCGTCACCCACACCTCCAGAGGCTCGCCCGCACGCTCGCGCTCGCGCTGCAGCTGCGCGACCGCGGCGGCGCGACGGTAGCCGGCGGCCTCGTCGCTGAGGTTGGCGTACTCCAGATCGAGGTCGATGGTGCCGACTCCGTAGCGGTCGATGACGTCGCGATAGGCGTCCGCGACCTCGCCCGACGTCTCGCAGGCGCTGGCGAGCTCGGTGTTGATGGCACCGCCGAAGGACACCACGACGTCGGCTCCCCCTTGACGCAGGCGTGCCACCCGCCGGTCGAGGTCCAGCTCGCGCTCGGCCTCGTCGAGGCTGTAGAAGGTCCCCCAGGTCGGCTCGCACACGTCCTCGGCTTCCGCCACCACGAACGCGAGCACGATCGCGGCGTCCTCCGCCACGGCGGGGGTGTCCGAGACCGCGGCCGCCGGCACATCGAAGTAGCCTCCGAACCACCGCGGCCCGGCCACCGTCGCCTGCGCGGACGCCTGGTGTCCCACCACGGCGCTCACGACGAAGGGCGCCGCCATCACTGCCACGACCACGGCGACCGCGGTGCCGACCCGCCAGGGGGACAGCCGCTTGCCCGCGTGACGTCCCCGTGACGCGGCGCTCACGAGGGCACCCCCGGTGCCGGGTGGCCCTGTCGGAGAACCGTGCGCCAATCCGGTCCCTCATCGTCGGCGTCGGCGGAGCCGGCACCCGAGGGCGAGGCATCCACCCACATCCAGTCGGTCAGTCCGATCCAGGTGTCGACGATGGAGTTCCGGATGCCGATGTTCGCCAGGATCGCCCAAGCGCCGCAGAACGCGTTGAACGCGGAGAAGGCGAGCGTCCCCCACGCCCCATCGCTCCAGCTGCGCCACGCGACGAACAGGGAGAACCCGACGATCGCGTACGGCGCGACGACGTAGAGGAGCTGCGTGGCCGTGCGGTCTTTGACCTTGGGCGTCCGCGCGAAAGGGATCTTCTTGCCGGTGAGGCCCTGCTGGATGGACTTCAGCACGCCCGCGATGTTCACCGGGAGCAGGATCAGGTTGAATCCGTAGATACGGAAGATGTCGGTGCGCTTGTACCCGCAGTAGTGCAGGTCGCTCGCCATGGCGAGGAAGTACGGAAGGGCGCCGATGAGCACGAGAGGGCTCACCAGTCGGCTGTCGTACGGGTAGGCCAGAAGGAACACCAGGCCGAGGCTCGCCCATGCGATGGAGGCCATGTAGTTGGCGCGCAGCGCGATCTCGCCGATCGCCATCGGCTTGTGCGCGAGACGGTGCGCGCGCATCTGCCGCCAGAACTTCGGCAGGATCAGCAGTCCGCCGTTCGCCCAGCGTCGTCGCTGGACGACGAGCGTCCCGAAGTCGGGCGGAGTGGCCGAGTAGCTCAACCGCTCGGGATAGTTCACCAGGGTCCATCCGTGCTCGCCGAGATCGACGCTGGACTCGGTGTCCTCGATCACGGTGCGGTCCTGCACGTAGCGGCGGACCTCGAACCCGTCGACGGTGTCGATCTCGAGGATGTCGTCGAGCGCCTCCATGCGGATGACCGCGTTGGCGCCCACCCAGAAGGTGGCGTTGTGGGCGGTCATCCCCTGATGGAGGATGTGCTGCACGTCGGTGGTCGCCCCCGAGAGCCGCTCCACGCGCGTCGGCGCTCCTCGGAACGACGAGTACGGGGTCTGGGTCACGGCCACCTTGGCGTTCTCGGGCTGCTCGAGGAAGTGCACCAGACGCAGACAGTAGTCCCGCAGCAGGACGGAGTCGGCGTCGAGGGTGAGGACGAACTCCGAGTAGGGCACGTCGAGATCGGCCTCGGCGGCGGTCGTCACCGGACGCAGCAGCAGGCCCAGCTCGGTCTGCTGCTCGGCGAAGCGCCCGCCGAGCAGACCGATGTAGGAGTTGAGGTTCATCGCCTTGTTCGCCTCGTGCGACAGCGACGCGTAGCGCTTGCGTTCGAAGGAGGTCACCTCTGCGGAGAAGATCCACACGAGGCGCCGGAACAGCTCGCGCACCCGCTCGGCGGGGACGCTCGCCCCCTCGTCGAGAGCGGTCATGACCGCGCCGGCCGTGGCGTCGAGGTCGTCGGCGAGACCGAGGACCACCTCGTCGACGAAGAAGTCGTCGACGTGGTCTTCGCGCCCGTGCGTCGCCGCGAGGGCACGGAGCCAGTCGACCGCGGCGGTGTAGGCGTCGACGAGCCGGACCAGCAGGTCCTCATCGGCGTGTCCGGATGCCGCGATCTCGGCCTCGCATCGCGCGAGGGCGTCACGGAACTCCGCGGCGGGGCCGGCGAGCGCCCGCGTGATCTCGGGTCCGATGCGGCGCGTCTCGTCGAGCTTGGCCGCCACGGCCGGATCGGCCGGGTCCGGGGCATCGTCGATGAGCAGGACCACCCGCATGGAGGGGTACTCCTGCAGAGCCGCCGACCACAGGGTCGTGCGGATGACCGAGGGCTCTTCGGCGTAGGAGGGCACGAGCACCGTGAGCGGACCGTGGCTGAGCGAGAAGTGCCGATCGAGCTCCGCACGGTCCGCGCGCCGGTGACGGGCGAAGCGTTCGTACGCCCCCTGTCGCGCGACGAGGTACATCAGGGCGGAGAACGTCAGCACGCTGATGACGAGAAGGTAGGAGACCGCCTCGATGACACGCCAGGTGGAGTCGAAGGCCCCCGCGAACAGAAGGGTCACGGCGACCGTGAGCATGTAGAGCGCCCACACCGACACCGTCACCCAGATCGCGACCCGCCCCCAGATGAGCTTCGCGGTCGACGGACGGCTGTGCACGGCGGGCAGCGGCGGGCGTGGCCGCTCGGTGCCCCATTGCCGCCGACGCCGTTTCGGCGGATCGGAGGGTACAGCGAGCGGGGCGTCGTCCTCGATCGTCGCGACAGCCGGCGAAGGGCTGTCCTCATCGGGGAGGCGCGTCGGATCGTCGGCGAGATCGACCATCGGCGGTGTTCACTTTCGCGGGGAGGGAGCCGCTTCACGGTCGCGGCCGATCAGACTCTAGGCCCCCGCACCACCGCCGCGCAGGGCGTCACCGCCGATCTTGGCCTTCTCTTGACCCTGCGTTGAGGTTCCCGGCCTTCCGGGCCAGGGGCCGGGCCGTGACCAGGATCGGCAGGTGGTCGCTGTCCCCCTGCGGAAGAGTACGGACCCGATCGATTTCGAACCCGATGGAGGTGGCGAAGTCGTAGTGGCCGCGGAAGAAGCGATAGCGGGTGTAGGTACGCGAATCGCTGAGATTCAGCTCGTATCCCTGATCGCGGACGCGCTGCCCGAGGTTCTCCTTGAAGACCGGGTAGTTGTAGTCGCCGACCATGAGGGTCGGGAGCCCGTCGCCCATGAGCTGGAGCTCCGACAGGGCGGTGCGGATCTGGTGGCGGCGGAGGGAGTTGAGCGCCGTCAGGGGTGCCGCATGGAACGACGCGACCACCACCTCGTGCCCGTCGTCGATGTCGTAGAGCTTCACCCCGAGCAGCCGCTCCTCGGCGGGCTTCAGCACACGATCGTGGAGCGACTTCTTCAGCGCCATCATGCGGACGTCCACCGCGCGGAAGGTGTTCTCCCGGTAGTAGACGGCCAGGCCCAAACGGTTGCGCTGGGTGGAGTCGGCCAGGCGCAGGCCGTCGATGCGCTCGGGGATGTCCTTCGTGTCCGCTTCCTGCAGGCACAGCACGTCGGCCGCGTGGCGCTCGACGAGATGGGAGAGCTCTCCCGCGGCGCGGTGCTTGCGCAGGTTGTACGAGATGACTTTCATGACGGGGACAGCCTAGGACTCCCTCGTGACGATCGGGTATCGCGCACGTGGATCCGTCGTGTACTCCCAGGTCGCGGCCTCCGCCGGTGTCAGAGCTCGCGGCGGGCCCGGGTCTGCTCGGCACGGAGGGACAGCAGATCGTCGGCAGGGTATCCGACCTCGGTGAGGGTGAGGCCCCGCGCGGCGAGGACCTTCACCTCCGGCACCCGCTCGCGGGCGTCGCGGATGCGCACGACATCCTCGGCGGACAGACGCCCCTCCCCGACGGCGACGCACGCCCCGACGAGCGCGCGCACCATGCTGTGGCAGAACGCGTCGGCTTTCACGTGCGCGAGGAGGACGCCCCCGTCGTCCCTCCGCCATGAGAACGCGAGCAGGGTGCGGATCGTCGTCGCCTCCTCGCGCGGCTTGCAGTAGGCGGCGAAGTCGTGGAGCCCGATGAGCGACCCGGCCGCGGCATCCATCGCGTCGCCGTCGAGCCGGGTGCGGACGAAAGTGGTGCGGTGGCGCTCGAGCGGGTCGTAGCTGTCGTCGGCGATCCGATATTCGTAACGCCGCCAGACCGGGGAGAACCGCGCATCGAATCCGTCGGGCGCGCGGCGGACGCGCCGCACCGTGACGTCGGCGTAGGCCCCGAGCGCACCGTTGACGCGCCGGGCGAGCGCCGCGACGCCGCCGTCGTCCTCTCCCTCCCGCGCGCGCCCGCGCGAGAGGCGGCCGACCTGCACCTCGTCGAGATCCAGGTGTGCGACCTGCCCGCTCGCGTGCACCCCGGCATCCGTCCGCCCCGCGACCACCAAACGGATCTCGTCCCCGAGGACGCGGGCGAGCGCGTCCTCCAGCGTCTGCTGCACGGTGCGCAGGCCCGGCTGCCGCGCCCAGCCGCGGAAATGGGTGCCGTCGTAGGAGATGTCCAGTCGGAGGCGCACCCGTTCAGCCTACGGCGGGCGCGGGTAGAGTCCGAGGGTGACAAAGCGCGGGCGACTCCTCGGGACGGTGGGTGTGGCGCTTCTGGGAACGGTGGGAGTCGTCGTGGCCGCCTTCGCGATCTGGCAGATGCTCTTCGCGGCCCCCGACGGACCGCGGCCCCCCGCTCCCGGCGACGCTCTCTTCGTCTCGCCGGATTCCTTCGCCGCCCGCGCCGCGGGCGACGGCGGCGAGGATGCGTCCACCGAGGCCGCCGCCTACCTCGCCGCCCAGCCCACGGCGGTGTGGCTCACCCCCGAGACCTATCCGATCGGCAGCGTGACGGCCGCCGTCGAGGGGATCCTCGCGCAGGCCCGCGCGCAGGACGCGACCCCCGTCCTCGCCGTCTACGGACTCCCCGATCGCGACTGCGGCAACTTCTCCGCCGGCGGACTGGATGCCGAAGCGTATCCCGGATGGATCGATGCCATCTCCGCCGGGCTCGCCGCCGACCCCGCGCGATCGACGGTCGTGATCCTCGAACCCGATGCGCTGGCACTCGACTGCGAGCGCTCGGAGGAGCGTACGGCGCAGATCGCCGACGCCGCCTCGCGGCTCGCGGCGGAGAACACCTTCGTCTACGTCGACGGGGGTCACTCGAATTGGCGGTCCGTCTCGGAGATGGCGACGCTCATCGCCGAGGTCGCCGAAGCCGCTCCCGGCGCGATCCGCGGATTCGCCACCAACGTCTCGAACGCGAACTCCGACGCCGACGAAAGCGCCTACGCGCGGCAGGTCGTCGGTCAGCTCGAGGCGTGGGGCTTCGACGATCTGCACGCGGTGATCGACACCTCGCGCAACGGCGCCCCGCACACGGGGTCGGAGTGGTGCAACGTCCCGGGGCTCCGTGTGGGCGCGACCGCCGGAACCTGGGGCGACGACGTGGTCGACACGAACCTGTGGATCAAGCCGCCGGGCGAAAGCGACGGCACGTGCAACGGCGGCCCGGTCGCGGGGGTGTGGTGGCCGGAAGCCGCGGTGGAACTCACGCGCGACATCCTGTGATACCGGAGCCCGGGACGCCGATAAGCTGACGTCGGGTGGACCGATGGTCCACAACGAATGCGCCACCGGAAACACCCGCTGTGTACCATTGCGCTGAACATGGCTCCTGAGGTGTTCCAGCACCCCCGCGGCACCCACCGCGCTCCACTCCCCACACCCATCGAGAGATCCCCATGAACGACTCCAGCGGCGTCCCCAAGACCGCGGTCATCGTCGAAGACGACGCAGAGATCCGCCACCTTCTCGTGGAAGTCTTCGAGGGGGCCGGGTTCTCGACGGTTTCCGTCGGCAACGGGATCGACGGCGTGCAGGCCGTCATCAGCTACCAGCCGACGGTGACGACGCTCGACATCAACATGCCGGGCATCGACGGGTTCGAGGCCGCCCGGCGGATCCGCCAACAGAGCGACACGTACATCATCATGCTCACCGGCCTCAAGGACGAGGCCGACCTGGTCCTCGGGCTCGGATCGGGGGCCGACGAGTACCTCACGAAGCCGTTCCGCCCGCGTGAGCTGCGCGCGCGCCTGGACGCCATCCTGCGTCGCCGCGACACCGCGCCGGCAACCGGCGCGGGAGCGACGGCCCCGCCCGCTCCTCGTCAGGAGCAGGTCGGGCCGTCGTTCCCGGGCGGCCGCAACACCGCTGCGCGACACGGTGTGATGGATGCCGGCTCCGCCGCCTCCCCGACGGCGGTGCCGGCATCCGTTCCTCCCCCGCCGTCAGAGGCCTCCGCGACCATGGTGATCGCGGAGTCGGGTAGCGAGGTCCCCACCTCGCCTGCCTCGAACGGCACCCTCGAGCACGTCGGGTCGGCCGCGGTGCGGCACCGCGACCTCGCGCTCGATCCTGATTCGCGCATCGTCGTGATCGACGATCGCGAAGTCGATCTGACCCGCACAGAGTTCGACCTCTTGGCCACCCTCATGGAGTCCAAGCGTCGTGTGCGGACCAAAGCCGATCTCACCCTGGTCCTGCGGGGCGAGTCGTACGTCACCAGCTACTTCGTGGGCGAGGCCGACAAGCGTGCCATCGAAGCCCACATGACCAACCTCCGACGCAAGCTCGGCGACTCCCCCACGAACCCTCGCTACATCGAGACGGTACGCGGGGTGGGCTACCGCCTGACGGCGGAGGCCGGCTCGCCGGCGTGAGGCCGCGAGTACCCGGACGCCCGCCTGCCGGGCGCTCATACCTGGAACCCCTGGTGGCGGCGGATCAGCTTGAAGAACATCATGAGCGTCTGCAGGACCGTGATGACGCCGACGATCGGCCAGCCGACCCACAGGATGGTGGACTGCGCGACGGGCGGGAGCATCACCCAGATGACGGCCATGGCGACCAGCGACGCGATCAGGAGCACCAGCGGGACCCAGTAGGTGCTGCCGCCGCCCTTCTCCGCCTTGGCCTGCATGGCCCAGTTGTCGACCTTCTTGCGCGAGAGGAATCGGGTCCACGAGCGCAGGAAGTGGCTGATGCGCACCCACATGAACACCTCGGCCGGAGCGATGAGCCCCGCGAAGAGGACATCGCGGGCCGTGCGGTCCTTCATGGTGAAGGCGATGCGCATGTTCAGCGCGACGGCCATCGCCGGCGGGATGAGCCACCACGGCGAGAAAACGAACGCGCCGATCGACAGCGAGCCGGCCAGGAGGACCAGGAAGGCGACGCGGACGAAGAAGTTCGTGAGCATGCCGATGTTCTCGAACCAGCGCAGACGCAGGTTCGGGTGCAGCGGCTGGCCCTTGGTGTCGCCGCGCTGCCCCGGCCACATCAGCTCGATGGCTCCGTAGGTCCACTTCACCTGTTGCGCGTCGTAGGAGCGGAGGGTGGTCATGCCACCGACGTCCGCGCGGGCGAAGGGGCTGATCTTCGTGAGGTAGCCGGCGCTCTTGATCTGGAGCGACAGGAGCGAGTCCTCGACCTCGCTATCCTTCACCCAGGGGGTGGACTGGTGGTTCTGCACCATGACATCGCGCAGGGCCGCGGTGGAGAAGATCGAGAACTGACCGCCGAGCACGGCCATGTTGCGGCCGCGCAGGAGGTTCTGCATGTTGAAGGCGGCGAACTGGGTGCGCTGACCCGAGATCAGGAACTTCGCGATCGCGCCCTTGATGGGGCGGTCGTCGATCGAGTAGATCGCCGAGATGCCACCGATGCGGCTGTCCGACATCGCCTCGCTCTCGAGGTACTCCACGGCCCGGGAGTCGGCGATGGTGTCGCCGTCGACGCCCAGCAGGTAGTCGTAGCCCTCCACCAGCGCGAAGCCGTAGTTCAGGGCGCCGACCTTCTTGTCGGGGTTCTTGCCGATGTCGTGGACGAAGACCTCGGTGAACTGCTCGCCGAGCTCGGTGACGACCTCGTGCGGTCCGCTGTACCGGGACGCGATCTTCACGGTCTTGTCCGAGGTGTTGTTGACCACCACGTGGATGACGTCGGGGACGCGGGTCTGACCGAGCAGCGACTCGATGACGTCGGCGATCGACTCCTCCTCGTTGTACGCGGGGATGACGCATCCGATGGTCGAGCGTCCGACGATCGCATCGTCGAGGACCGATTCGAACTCCCGGTCGATCTCGCGCTCGACCGGTTCGGCCGGCTCGAGGTGCTCGACGACGGTGCGGGCGAGAGCGCCACGGCGCACGAGGGCGGTGGGGGGAGTCGTTGTCATGCCCACAACTCTGCCCGCCCGACCGCAAGGCGTCGCCGACGGACGATGAGCGCTTCCGCAAGGAAACCTCAAGGCGACCGCAACGTCCGGGAGGTGCGATGAGGGACACCATCCGCGTGTCGGGTCGCACCCGCTCCATCTGGCTGACCCAGCTCTCCCTCGCCGGGGCGGTGATCGCCATCGCGCTGATGGCGATGGTCATCGCGCCGGCATTCTTCGGACAGCTGCACTTCGTCATCGGCACCGCGGTGATCGTCGGACTGGCGGCCTTCACCATCGGGGCCCCCTGGGACCGGTGGCCCCGGCTCGCGGTTCTGGCGATCCCCTTCCTCGACGCCATCGCGATCGGTGTGCTGGCCTTCGGCACCGATCTGCGCCTCAGCTTCCTGTGGGCGTTCCCGGTGATGTGGGCCGGCATGCACTTCCGTTTGCCCGTGCTGGCCGGCATGCTCGGGCTGATCAGCGGTCTCATCGCCCTGGAGATCCTGAACAACACCCCCGGCGCCACCGTGCTCCGCGTCTTCATCGTCGTGTCGACGCTGTCCTTCATCGGCATCACGGCGCACCTCGCGATGCGGCAGGTGCGGGCGTCGCGGCGCCTCATGGCGCGACAGGCGTCGCGGCTGCACGCGACGGTCGAGCGCCGCTCCGAGCAGGAGCGGCGGACGAACGAGATCCTCAACGCCGTCGACATCGGAGTCGCCCGTGTCGCCACGAGCGGGCCGACGCTGAGCGTCAACAGCACCTACGGACGCCTGTACGGCATCGATCCGCGCGACCCCGAGCAGCCGGCACGGTCGGTGGAGTACTCCGGATATCGCGGGATGCCGATCCCGCCCGGTGACCGCACGCTTGCGCGGGCTCGGCGCGGCGACACCTTCCACGACCAGCGCGTGTGGATCTTCACGACCGACGGCGAGTGGCGGACCCTGTCCGTCACGGCCAAGCGCCTGCGGTCCTCTGCGCACGAGGAGGAGACCGTCCTCCTCCTCGTCCACGACGTGACGGCCGTGACCCAGGCGCAGCGGGAGCGCGAACGCCTCGCGGCCATCGCCTCCCACGAGCTGCGGCATCCGCTCACCGTCATGATCGGCACGGCCGAGCTCGCCCTCGAGGACGAGAGCATGTCGCCCAAGGCCGTCGAGCGGTTCCAGAAGCTCCTCGATGCCAGCGAACGGATGCTGGAGATGACGCAGCAGATGCTGGGCCCGCGCTCAGCGGTCCGTTCCGAGGCTCCCCCGGTCGACCCCTCCCCGCGGGAGGAGACCGATCTGCAGCCGATCCTCATCGATTCGGTCGCCTCCTACGAGCAGGTCGGACGTGCCAAGGACGTCCGCGTCTCGCTGTCGACCAGCGGACGCCTGCGCGCGGTGGTCGACGGGTTCCGGATGCGCCAGGTGTTCGACAACCTCGTCAGCAACGCCGTGAAGTACACCGTCGCCGGCGGTGACGTCGAGATCACCGCGGGAGCAGAGGGCTCCGACGTGGTGGTGAGCATCGCCGACACCGGCATCGGGATCTCGCCCGAGGACATCCCCCGCGTCCTCACCCCGTACTTCCGCACCTCCGCGGCGAAGAAGACCGCCGCCGGCACCGGCCTCGGGCTCGGGATCACGAAGGAGATCGTCGAGGCGCATGGCGGCACCCTCACGATCGACAGCGCACTCGGCGAAGGCACCGTCATCACCGTCCGCCTCCCTCGCGGAGCCGCCGCCCAGGAGGGAGCCTGATGGACGTCCTGCAGACGATCGGCTCCTCCGACCTCGGCATCTGGCAAGCCGGCTTCGCGGCGGCGGCCACCTCGGTCACGGTGGGAATCGCCTTCCTGCGCGCCCCGAGCCGGGCGACCCTGTACTGGACCTACGCGTTCACGCTGGCGCTGATCTCCACGTTCGGCGTGATCGCCGCTCAGATCGCCGAGAACGAGCCCGCCCGCGCGTTCGCGCTCGGCCTCCTCCTCGGCGCCCCCGCCACGCTGTGGTCCGGGTTCCGCGCCCACCGCGGCGTCCGGGCCTACATCTGGGTGGGGCCCGCACTGGCACTGCTGATCGCGCTCACCCTCACCCTGGCCGCCGACTCTGCGTGGTTCATCACGGCATACCGCGTCTGCTACCTCCTGGCAGCGCTGTCCGGAGGCCTGTTCCTGTGGGAGTGGAACCGGATGCCGAACCGCAGCGATCCGGTCGTGTGGCCCTTCGGGGTGGTCTCGGTGCTGTTCGTCGCGCTGGGCGTCGCCGGAGCCGCGGTGGGGCTGGCGACTCGTCCGATCGACGAGGACTTCACCGTCACGCGCCCGCTCTCCGCCCTGGGGATGCTCGTCTACATATCGGCGGCCCTCATCGCCATCCTCGGCCTCACGCTGGCGCGACGCTCGTCGGGCGGCTCGACGCCCGCGATCGACCGCGAGTTCGCGGCCTTCCGCGACGCCGCCGGCGCGCGTCTGGCACGCTCCCTCCCGACGAGTGAGGTGTGCTCGGTGCTGATCGTCCGACTCGACGACCTGCCCCAGCTGCGCACCACGCTCGGAGCCGAGGAGATCGGCGCACTCACGGGCCGGATGGTGGCGGCTCTGCGGGCGACTGCCGCGGCGGGAGCCCTCGTCTCACCGGCGGCAGAGGGCGCCGTCGCCGCTTTCGTCGCCCGGCCCGAGGGCGCGACCCGGGACCTGCTGCGACGCCTCCTGCGAACCGTGGGCGACCTCGAGGTGGACTCGCGTCTGCCGGTCCAGCTGTCGGCGAGCGCAGGCTGGTGCTCCACCACCGTCGGCGGATACGACCTCGACGCGCTGCTCTTCATCGCCCGCGGGGCCGCCGAAGTCGCGCAGGAGCGCGGGGGCGATCAGTGGGAGCGCGCGGACGGCAGCTTCATCGAGCGGCTGGTCACGGGGCTGGAGGAGCGGTGAGCGCCACCGTGAGCACATCCGTGGCGGTCTGCTTGGCGTAGTCGGCCGAATCCGGCGCGGTCTGCATGAGGAAGTCGTAGGTGATCTGCAGGATCACCCGGTCCGCCTCCTCGGGGACCGCGCCGATCTGGAAGGTCTGCGAATAGCTCTGCGGGCTCAGCACGAGGTATCCCGGGTTCACCGTCGCCGTATCCGTCTGTGCCGCGAGCGGCGCGAGCTGGCCGGTGGCCGTGGCGGGGATCGCCACGACGCTCGCCTGCTGCAGATACACCTTCTTGCCGTCATCCGGAGTCACGGTGGTCGTCAGCGACATGTTGAGCGGCTTCAGCGCCCCCGGTGTCCACTGGTCCATCGACAGCGGCGACCAGTAGTCCACCGTCGCCGAGACGGCGCCCGCCTGGAGCTCCCGCTGCGTCGACCCGCTGGAGAGGTCGTTGGGGACGGGGGCGGGAACGGTCGCGGTGGGCGAGCCGGTGGGTGCGGACGTCGATCCGCCCGGCTCCTCCCACGGCGGTGTGCCGCATCCGGTCAGCGTCGCACCCGTGGCGAGGGCGACGGCGAGCGCGATCGAGAAGCGAAGCGGGGGAGTGCGCATGGTCTTCCGTCCGTGAGAGGCCTTCGGCCAGTGTAGGGCGTCGCTCAGCGCACGATCGCGACCGCGCTCGGCAGTCGGCGCAGCACCTCCTCGCTGACCGAGCCGAGCAGGAAGCGGGCGATCGCGCCGCGACCGTGCGAGCCGAGCACCGTCATACGCGCGCGGCGCGCGTAGACCTCGATCGCCTCCGACGGGTACCCGCGCTCGATGTGTCGCTCGACGCGCAGGTCCGGGTACGTCGACGACAGGCCCGCGAGGGAGAGACCGAGGCTCTCCTCCGCCAACCGGGCGAGGGCGTCGAGATACTCCGGCGGGTACAGCCCCGGGTGCCGCGAGACCTCCATCGGGCTCCACGCGATCACGGTGACGAGGGCCTCGCCGAGCCGGTCCGCCTCGGCGGCGGCGAATCCGATGGCGCGCTCGGACAGGTCCGAGCCGTCCACGCCGACCACGACACCCGATCGCGGGCCGGGGTCGGCGTCCGGCACGACCACGACCGGCGCATGGGATCCGGCGACGATGCGGATGCCGTGCGGTCCGCGGGCGGGTCCCCCGTCGCCGCGGAAGTCGCTGCCGATCACGAGGAGCGCGGCATCCGTCGACGCGTCGATGAGCTTCGCGACGGGATTCCCGTGGTCCACACGGACCCGGACGTCGAGCCGGTCGGGGTGCGCGGTGATGAGTTCGCGCGCCTGCGCCTCGAGCTGCGCGCGGAGGTCGTCGACGGCCTGCTCGATCAGGTTCGCCTCGCCGATCGTCCCCACGGCCCCACCCACGACGGAGAAGAGCAGCAACCGCTGGCGGCGATCGAGAGCGCGCTCGACGGCCCACGCGATGGCGCGCTGTCCGGAGCGCCGGCCCGCCTCGCTGTGAAGGGCGACGCCGACGACGATGGTGTCCTTCATCATGTCCTCCTCGGGTCCCTTCCACGCTAGGTCCGCACCCTCCGCCGCACGGGGACCTTGGTCCCGGCGTCGCCTCCGAACTCCCAGCGTCCGGTCGTACACTGACAGGCGCCGTCCTTCGACCCCGGCCGCTCCCCCTCGATGACGTTCACCGCGCCCCGTCCGACCGCCGCCCGCTTCGCCGGGCTGGACGGTCTGCGTGCCGTCGCCGTGATCCTGGTCGTGGTCTACCACTTGTTCGGCCCGGCGCTCCTGCCGGGGGGCTTCCTCGGTGTGGACGTCTTCTTCGTGATCAGCGGCTTCCTCATCACCTCGCTCCTCCTGCGCGAGATCGCCGCGACCGGCGGCATCCGTCTGGTCGAGTTCTGGCGCCGTCGCGCGCGACGCCTGCTGCCGGCGCTGCTGGTGGTGCTCGCCGTCTGCACGACCATCGCCGGTCTGATCGGCGGCGACGTCCTGAGCGGACTCGGCTGGCAGGTGGCGGGCGCCCTCACCTTCAGCTACAACTGGCTCGCCCTGGCCGGCGATACCGGCTACTTCGCCGCGACGACCCCGGAGCTCTTCCGGAACGTGTGGTCCCTCGCCGTCGAGGAGCAGTTCTACCTCCTCTGGCCGCTGATCCTGCCCCTGTTCCTGCTGCTGCCGCGGCGCACGTGGCGTGCCGCGGCCGCCGCGATCCTGGCCCTGGCGAGCGCGGCGGCCATGGCGATCATGGTCTCCGGCGGTGCGGGAACGGCGATGACCGCCTTCTCGGATGCCGTGACCCGCGCGTACTTCGGCACCGACACCCACGCGTTCGGCATCCTCCTCGGCGTGGCCCTGGCCTGTGCACGCCCCGCCCTCCTCGACCGGATCGGCGAGCGCCGCGGGGGGCTCGCCACGGGCGCGGGCGCGATCGCCGTCGGCGGCGTGATCGCTCTCGCCCTCCTCCCCCCGGGTGACGGCATCGCGACCTTCCCGGGCGTCCTCCTCGCCGCCAGCGCCCTGACGGCGGTGGCGATCCTGTCGGCCGCGGTTCCCGGATCCCGCGTCGGCGTCGTGCTCGATGTCGCGCCGCTGCGGTGGATCGGCGACCGGTCCTACGGCATCTATCTGTGGCACTGGCCGCTCCTCGTCCTCGCGCTCGCGTGGCTGCGCGGCACGGGGCCCGAGGCCGGCGTTCCCCTCGCGGTGGGCGTGGGTGTCCTCCTGGTCACCCTGGCCGCCGCCGAGCTCTCCTACCGGTTCGTGGAGACGCCGCTGCGCCGCGACGGCTTCCGAGGCACCGCGCGACGCCTGCGCGCCGCTCTGCGCGGCTCGGCACGCGTGCGGGCGCGGGCGGTCGGCGCGGTCGCGGTCACGGTCCTGTTCCTCGGCGGCTCGAGCGCGGCTCTGGCAGCGGCACCCGGCGAGACCTCCTCCGAGGCGGTGGTCGCCGCGGGCGCCGCCGCGCTCGAGGCGGCTGAGGAGACCTCCCCCCGTCCCGCGCCGTCCCGATCCGCTGTGACACCGCTCACCCCCGCCGTGAGCGCGCCCTCACCGACGCCCGTCGCCGGGGAGGAGATCACCGCCGTCGGCGACTCCGTCATGCTCGCCGCCGTCCCCGGACTCCTCGAGGAGCTCCCGGGCATCCAGGTGGATGCCGCCGTCTCGCGGTCGGTGTGGGCCGGGCCCGGCATCCTGGAGTCCCTCGCCGCGCAGGGCCAGCTGCGGCGTTACGTGGTCCTCGCGCTCGGAACCAACGGCCCGGTCGATGCCGGCGTCCTGCAGCGGATGGTCGACATCGCCGGCCCCGAGCGCGACGTCATCCTCGTCAACGCCTATGCGCCGCGGGAGTGGATCCCGCAGGTGAACGCCGACCTCGAGGCGTTCGCCGCCGCGCATCCCCGCGTGAGCGTCGCCGACTGGTCGAGCGCGATCGCACCACGCGAGGATCTGCTGGCCGGCGACCGCATCCACCCGGGCGAGGAGGGCGGCCGGCTGTTCGCCCGGACGGTCGAGGCGGGCGTCACCGCCGTCGAGCACGCCCGCGCGGCCGCGGAGCACGACGCGCAGATGCGCGAGTACCGCCGTCTGCACCACGCCGAGGTCCGCATCCCGCAGTGACGGACGCGGCGGCGTCAGGTCAGAAGCGTTCGACGAGGGCGCGCTGGCGGTGCGTCGCGCGGAAGCCGAGCCGCTCGTAGAGCGTGTTCGCGCCGGTCTTACTCGCGGTGTCGACGTCGAGGACGGCCTGCTCGAGCCCGGCGTCGCGGGCGGCGCTGAGGGTGCGGGCGATCACGGCGGGGGCGAGCCCCCTCCCCCGCTCGTCGCGAACGACGCCGATGAGGTCGATGTAGGTGTTCGGGGCGCCGAGGGCCGCCCAGTCCTCCTCGTTGACCGATGCCAGGCAGAAGGCCACGACACGACCGTCCCGCAGAGCCAGCGTCGAGAGGTCGGGCCGGAGGAAGGGTCCGTCGACGAACTTCGTCCAGCGCTCCACCGTGCTCGGGAGGCTCCCCCAGTGGTCGCGGAAGGCGTCGTTGCGCGCGAGGCGCACGTCCTCCGACCGTTCGGGGCTGTAGGGAACGAGGTCGACACCGTCGGGCGCCGCCGCCTCCGCCGCGGGCTCGGACAGGTCGCGCTGCATCGAGCTGAACCAGCGCTCCGTGCGCAGGCCCCGCCGCTCCCCCAGGCGCGCGGCATCCGTGTTCGTCTCGTCGACGTACTGGAAGATCGCCGCGGGCCCCGGCGCCCCGGTGGCGGCGATGAGCTCGCGGGTGCGGTCGTGGCTCCACGCCAGCAGTTCGCGGCCGATGCCCTGCCGTCGCCGGTCCGGGTGCACGGTCCCGTGAAGGTATCCGTGGATGCCGGTGGTCGTGTCCGGGTGCACCATGGCCCACGCGAACCCGATGATCTCGTCGTCCGAGTCGACGGCCACGCGGGTGTCGAGCGCGGGATCGACATGGGACAGCTCGAAGACGTCCGCGAGGTCTTCGCGCGGTGTCACCCACGTGGGGTGGTCGATCCGGTCGGCGGCGACGACCACGGCGTGGATCCCGTCGAGGTCGGCGACGGTGGCGGAGCGCAGGCGAATCGTCATCCCTCGAGCCTACGCAAGAGACCCGCACCCCTGAACAGGGATGCGGGTCTCGTGCGTAGGTGTGGAGCGGTGTCAGGCCTTGTCGTCCTGGACCGCGTCCTCGGCGGCGGCCTCGGCAGCGGCGCCCTCCTCCGGCGACTCCGCGCCGGCGTCGGCGGCGGTGTCGCCCGCAGCAGACTCCTCGGCGGCCGGGGTCTCCTCGGCGGCGGTCTCCTCGGCGGCGGCAGCCGGAGCAGCCGAGCGCTTGGTGGCCTTGGCCTTCGGCTTCACCGGCTCGAGGACGAGCTCGATGACGGCCATGGGGGCGTTGTCGCCCTTGCGGTTGCCGACCTTGGTGATGCGCGTGTAGCCACCCTCACGGTCGGCCACGAGCGGCGCGATCTCGGTGAAGAGGACGTGCACGACTTCCTTGTCGCCGATGACGCTGAGCACCCGACGACGCGCGTGCAGGTCGCCGCGCTTGGCGAACGTGATGAGGCGCTCGGCCAGCGGACGCAGGCGCTTCGCCTTGGTCTCCGTGGTCTTGATGGACTTGTGCGTGAACAGGGCCGCGGCCAGGTTCGCCAGCAGAAGACGCTCGTGTGCGGGTCCGCCTCCGAGGCGGGGTCCCTTCGTGGGCTTGGGCATTTTCGATTACTCCAGTGGGAAAAGTCGGTCAGGTGAGCCGGGAGACTCAGGCGTTCTCGTCGTCGTAGCCGCCGTAGAAGTGCGCGCCGTCGAACCCGGGAACCGAGTCCTTCAGCGACAGCCCGAGCGAAACGAGCTTGTCGCGCACCTCGTCGACCGACTTCTGGCCGAAGTTGCGGATGTTCATCAGCTGCGTCTCGGAGAGGGCGACCAGCTCGGAGACGGTGTTGATGCCCTCGCGCTTGAGGCAGTTGTAGGAGCGCACCGAGAGGTCGAGGTCCTCGATGGGCATCGAGAGCTCGTTGGAGAGCACCTGCTCGACGGGGGCGGGACCGATCTCGATACCTTCGGCCTCGACGTTCAGCTCGCGGGCGAGACCGAACAGCTCGGTGAGGGTGCGACCGGCGGACGCCACGGCGTCGCGCGGAGCCATCGACGCCTTGCTCTCGACATCCAGGATCAGCTTGTCGAAGTCGGTGCGCTCACCCGCACGGGTGGCGTCGACGCGGTAGCTGACCTTCAGGACCGGCGAGTAGATCGAGTCGATCGGGATCTGACCGGCCTCGGCGTACTCGTTGCGGTTCTGCGTGGCCGAGACGTAGCCGCGGCCACGCTCGATCGTCAGCTCCAGCTCGAAGCGGGCCGTGTCGTTGAGGGTCGCGATGACCAGGTCGGGGTTGTGCACCTCGACACCGGCGGGAGCGGAGATGTCCGCCGCGGTGACCTCGCCGGAACCGGTCTTGCGCAGGTACGCCGTGATCGGCTCGTCGCGCTCGCTGGAGACGACCAGCTGCTTGATGTTGAGGATGATCTCGGTGACATCCTCCTTGACACCGGGGATGGTGCTGAACTCGTGGAGGACGCCGTCGATGCGGATCGAGGTGACGGCGGCACCGGGGATCGACGACAACAGGCTGCGGCGCAGCGCGTTGCCGATCGTGTAGCCGAAGCCGGGCTCCAGGGGCTCGATGATGAACCGGCTGCGGAACTCCCCGATCTTCTCCTCGGTCAGAGTGGGACGCTGTGCGATGAGCACGATGTGTTCCTTTCGATCACGTGCCCGCTATATGACACGTGCGGTGAATGAGGTGTTGAGTTGTTCTCGAGTCCCGTTCCGCCGTCGCGCGGGCGACGTGCATCGCCGCGCGACGGCGGAACGGAACGGAAAGGAATGTCAGACGCGGCGGCGCTTCGGGGGACGGCAGCCGTTGTGGGCCTGGGGGGTGACGTCCTGGATCGAACCGACCTCGAGGCCGGCAGCGGTCAGCGAACGGATCGCGGTCTCGCGACCCGAACCCGGTCCCTTGACGAAGACGTCGACCTTCTTGACGCCGTGCTCCTGCGCCTGGCGGGCGGCGGACTCCGCGGCCATACCGGCGGCGTACGGGGTCGACTTGCGCGAGCCCTTGAAGCCGACGCCACCCGAGGACGCCCAGCTGATCACGGCGCCCGACGGGTCGGTGATCGAGACGATGGTGTTGTTGAACGTCGACTTGATGTGGGCCTGACCCACGGCGATGTTCTTCTTCTCCTTGCGGCGCGGCTTGCGCGCTGCGGACTTGGCCTGTGCCATGTGCGTGTTCTCCTAAACCCTGGGGCCGCGCTTAGCGCGCCTTCTTCTTGCCGGCGACGGTGCGCTTGGGGCCCTTGCGGGTGCGCGCGTTGGTCTTCGTGCGCTGACCGCGCACGGGGAGCCCACGGCGGTGACGCAGGCCTTCGTAGGAACCGATCTCGACCTTGCGGCGGATGTCGGCGGCGACCTCGCGACGGAGGTCACCCTCCACCTTGTAGGTGCCTTCGATCTGGTCGCGGAGGGCGACGAGCTGGTCGTCGGTGAGGTCCTTCACGCGGATGTCGTGGTCGATGCCGGTGGCGGCGAGGACCTCGTGCGAGCGGGTACGGCCGATGCCGTAGATGTAGGTGAGCGCAATCACCACGCGCTTGTCGCGCGGGATGTCGACGCCGGCAAGACGTGCCATGTCGTTCTCCTGAGGAGTCGTGCGAAGGTGTGGAGCAGCATCGGTGCCCGGGCCTTCGTCCCGAGGTGTCCCCCGCTGCGCGGGTTCTGATACTGCCGGATGTGTTCAGTTGTGGGTGTGAGCCGGGGCGGCGGGGGCTGCGGGGGCTAGATCTCGATACACCGCGCCGGAGGCGCGGCACTCGATCCTGACCCGAGTCGCATCAGCGCGGCTGTGCCGCGGTGATCCGACTCGCGTCAGCCCTGGCGCTGCTTGTGACGCGGGTTGGACTTGCAGATCACCATGACGCGCCCGTGGCGACGGATGATCTTGCAGTGGTCGCAGATGGGCTTGACCGAGGGGTTGACCTTCATGATTTCTTCTCTTCGCTGTCTTCGCCTCCGCCGGCAGGGCCCGCGGAGGCGTTACTTCTCGACCGGTCTAGCGGTAGCGGTAGACGATGCGTCCGCGGGTGAGGTCGTAGGGCGACAGCTCCACGACGACACGGTCCTCGGGGATGATGCGGATGTAGTTCTGCCGCATCTTGCCGGAGATCGTTGCGAGGACCTTGTGTCCGTTGGTCAGCTCGACGCGGAACATCGCGTTGGGCAGGGCCTCGGAGATCACACCCTCGATCTCGATGACACCGTCTTTCTTCGCCATACGCTCGCTAACACTTCGTGCAGACCGGTCGGTCTGCGGTGGATGGGAGTCGGTGCTGTGGACACGCCGATGAAGGCGCAACGCACCAAAGATCAAGCATACGTGATAGTGGATGCCGCGGCAAATGGGGGCCGCATCCTCTCACACCCGATCAGCCGAAGAGCGTCGCGAGCTGACCCGGCGCGGGGATCTCGGAGTTGGAGATCACCTCGCCGTTAACGGTCAGGGTCGGCGTCGCGATCCCGGCGGCGCCCGGCTGGACGGGGGTCTCCTGCGTGATCGAACCGACGTAGCGGGAGTAGGTCTGATCGGTCACGCACGCGTCGACCCCGTCGACGCCGACGGACGAGGCGATCGAGAGGATCTCGTCATCCGTGAGCCCGGCGCTCCCCTCGGCCGGCTGCGCCGCGAACATCGCCTGCAGGAACGGGAGGGCGGCGTCCTCGTCCGCCACCGCGACGCAGTACATCGCGTTGGCGGCGCGGGTGGAGAACTCCGTCCCCTGAGACACCCGGTCGAGGATCGAGATCGGGTGGATCTCGAGCGTGGTCGAGCCGTCTTCGACGAGCCCGTCGATCTCGGGACCGTAGGCGGCCTCGAAGTCGCCGCACACCGGGCACATGAAGTCGATGTAGGTGGCGAGGGTGTTCTCGCCGTCCCCGACGGAGATCGCCCCCGTCTCGGCATCGACGTTCGCCGCCTGCGGCGCCTCCCCCGGACCGGTCGCGGCGTTGTTCAGCACCACGACGAGGCCGCCGACGGCGACGATCGCCACCACCACGGCCGCACTGACCCACACGGCGAACCAATTGACCTTGCGCGCGGCAGCAGCCATCATCTTCCTCTTCCGAACCTCGTCGAACCGAACGCCGGGACTCAGGCGATCGGCTGTGGGGTGACGCCGAACGGCGCGAGCGCCTCGGCGCCGCCGTCGGGCGCCGTCAGCACCCACACTCCGCCATCATGCACGGCGACGCTATGTTCCCAGTGTGAGCCGGCCGTGCCGTCGACGGTCGACACCGTCCAGCCGTCGTCCTCGACGTCGGTCTCCTGGTCGCCGATGACGACCATGGGCTCGATCGCGACGACCAGTCCCGGGCGCACTTCGGGACCCTCGTCGTCGACGCGGTAGTTGAACACCGACGGAGACTCGTGCATCTTGCGTCCGATGCCGTGACCCACATAGTCGCGGAGGATCCCGTACCCGCCGTCGGGCGCGTGCGTCTCGATGTATCCCTCGATCGCCGCACCGATCTTCCCGAGATGACGCGCCGACGCGAGGGCTGCGATACCCGCCCACAGCGATCCGCGCGTGACCTCCGACAACCGCTCGCGCTCGGCGACGACGTCCGGTCGAGTCGGGTCGTCCAGAACCACCGTGAAGGCGGAGTCGCCGTTCCACCCCTTGAAGAGCGCTCCGCAGTCGACGGAGAGGATGTCGCCGGGCTCCAGCGCCCGCTCCCCCGGGATGCCGTGCACGACCTGCTCGTTCACCGACGCGCAGATGGTGTGCCGGTAGCCCCGGACCAGCTGGAAGTTGCTCGTCGCGCCGCGCTCGGCGATCACGCGTGCGGCGACGGCATCCAGCTCACCCGTGGTGACGCCCGGCGCGACGATTTCGCGGACGGCGTCCAACGCCGCGGCGGTGATGAGCCCCGGCTCGATCATCGCCCGCAGCTGAGCGGGCGACTTGTAGATGGAACGGCGCAGCACCACGGTCAGCCGACGCGCGCGAGACCGCGTGCCTCGAGGGCGGAGACGATGCGCTCGGTGATCTCGTCGAGGGAGCCGACGCCGTCGATCGCCACGACCGCACCGCGCTCGCGGTACACGTCGAGGATCGGGGCGGTCTCCCGCTCGTAGATCGCGAGGCGGTTCGCGATGATCTCCTCGGTGTCGTCGCTGCGCCCCTGCTCGGCGGCGCGCTGCGACAGCCGCGCGATGCTCTCCTCGCGGGGGACGTCGAGTTCGATGACGGCGTCCAGCTGCTCGCCGCGGTCGGTGAGGAACGCGTCGAGGTCGCCGACCTGTCCGAGGTTGCGGGGGTAGCCGTCGAGGAGGAATCCGCCGGCGGCGTCTCCTTCCGACAGGCGTTCGCGGACCACGGCGCTGGTGAGCTCGTCCGGAACGAGATCACCGGCTTCGATGATCGCCTTGACCCGCTCTCCGAGCTCCGACCCGCCGGAGACGGCGGCGCGGAACATGTCGCCGGTCGAGATCGCCGGGATGCCGAAGGCCTCCGCGATCCGCACCCCCTGGGTGCCCTTGCCCGAGCCCTGCGGCCCGACGATCAGCAGACGCGCGGTCATCGCAGAAGCCCTTCGTAGTGACGCTGCTGCAGCTGCGCGTCGATCTGCTTCACGGTCTCGAGCCCCACGCCCACGATGATGAGGATCGAGGCGCCGCCGAAGGGGAAGTTCTGGTTCGCACCGACGGTCGCCAGCGCGATCAGCGGCAGGAGCGCGATCAGACCGAGGTAGATCGACCCGGGCGCCGTGATGCGCGTGAGGACGTAGTCCAGGTACTCGGCCGTCGGACGCCCCGCACGGATGCCGGGGATGAACCCGCCGTACTTCTTCATGTTGTCGGCGACGTCGACCGGGTTGAAGGTGATCGCGACGTAGAAGTAGGTGAAGCCGATGATCAGCAGGAAGTACACGAGCATGTAGATCCAGCTGTCGCCGTTGGTGAAGTACTGCTGGATCCACGCGACCCACCCGGGGATCTCCTCACCCGGCTGCGGCTGGTTGAACTGCGCGATGAGCGCGGGGATGTACAACAGCGAGGAGGCGAAGATGACGGGCACGACGCCGGCCATGTTGACCTTGATCGGGATGTAGGTGTTCGTCCCGCCGTAGGTGCGGCGTCCGACCATGCGCTTGGCGTACTGGACGGGGATGCGGCGCTGGGACTGCTCGACGAAGACGACCAGGGCGATCACCACGACGCCGACGGCGATCACGAGGAGGAAGACCTCGAAGCCGCGGGCCAGCCAGATGGAGCCGAGGGCCGACGGGAACGTGGCCGCGATCGAGGTGAAGATCAGCAGCGACATGCCGTTACCGATGCCGCGCTCGGTGACGAGCTCGGCGAACCACATGATGAGGCCGGTGCCGGCGGTCATGGTGATGATCATGAGGAGCTGCGCCCACCACACGTCGTTGGTGAGGAGCTGCTCGCACTCGGGGATGCCGGTGACGCCGAAGAGCTGACCGGACCGGGCGACGGTGACCAGGGTCGTGGACTGCAGCAGCGCCAGGGCGATGGTGAGGTAGCGGGTGTACTGGGTCAGCTTCGACTGGCCCGCCTGCCCCTCCTTGTAGAGGGTCTCGAAGTGCGGGATGACCACGCGCAGGAGCTGCGTGATGATCGTCGCCGTGATGTAGGGCATGACGCCCAGGGCGAAGATCGACAGCTGCAGCAGGGCGCCGCCGGAGAACAGGTTCACCAGCGACAGCAGACCGTCGGTGCCTCCGGACTGCGCCAGGCACGACTGGACGTTCGGGAAGTCGACGAACGGCGTCGGGACGTGGGCACCGAGCCGATACAGCACGATGATGCCCAGGGTGAAGCCGATCTTCCGCCTCAGGTCGGGGGTGCGGAAGATCCGCGCGATGGCGCTGAACAAGAGCGTTCCTCCAGTGGGGATGACGGCGCGCTCGCAGGCGCACCGTCACAAGACTAGCCCAGCCGGTCCCGCACGCGTCAGCGTCGGATCTCGCCGGGGACGACAACGGGGGCCGGAGAAACTCTCCGACCCCCGATCGTCATTACTTGACGGTGCCGCCGGCGGCGACGATCTTCTGCTCCGCGGAGCCCGAGACCTTGTCGACGGACACGTTCAGCGCCACATCGATGTCGCCGGTGCCGAGCACCTTGACCTTCTCGTTCTTGCGCACCGCACCCTTGGCCACGAGGTCGGTGACGGTGACGTCTCCGCCCTTCGGGTAGAGCTCGGCGAGCTTCTCGAGGTTGACCACCTGGTACTCCACGCGGAAGGGGTTCTTGAACCCGCGCAGCTTCGGGGTGCGCATGTGCAGCGGCATCTGCCCACCCTCGAAGCCGGCCTTGACCTGGTAGCGGGCCTTCTGACCCTTGGTGCCACGACCGGCGGTCTTACCCTTCGAGCCCTCACCGCGACCCACGCGGGTCTTGGCGGTGTGGGCACCCGGGACGGGACGCAGGTGGTGGACCTTCAGGACGCCGGGACGCGATGCCGCGACATCCTTCTTCGCCTCCGCCGTGGCGGGGGCCTTCTTGGCTGCCGGCTTCTTGGCGGCGGCCTTCTTGGGCTCGGTCGCCTCGACGACGTCGTCCTTCTTCTCAGCCTTGTCGGCCATCAGTCGATCTCCTCAACCTTCACGAGGTGCGCGACGGTCTTGATGTAGCCGCGCGTCTGCGCGTCATCGGGGCGGACGACGGAGTCGTTGATCCGCTTCAGACCGAGCGAACGCAGCGTGTCACGCTGGTTCTGCTTCTCGCTCACCTTGGACTTGACCTGGGTCACCTTCAGGCGCGCGGCCATCAGACACCTGCCTTCGCGGACGCCGTGGCCTCGGCCTCGGCACGGACGAGACGGGCGGGGGCGACCTGGTCGAACTCGAGACCGCGACGCGCGGCGACCGCACGGGGCTCCTCGAGCTGCTTCAGGGCCTCCACCGTCGCGTGGACGATGTTGATCGTGTTCGACGAACCGAGCGACTTGGACAGCACGTCGTGGATACCGGCGCACTCGAGCACGGCGCGCACGGGACCACCCGCGATGACACCGGTTCCGGCGGCAGCCGGACGCAGGAGCACGACGCCGGCAGCGGCCTCACCCTGCACGGGGTGCGGGATGGAGGAGCCGGTGCGCGGGACGCGGAAGAAGTTGCGCTTGGCCTCTTCGACACCCTTCGAGATCGCCAGGGGGACCTCGCGGGCCTTGCCGTAGCCGACACCCACCACACCGTTGCCGTCACCGACGACCACGAGTGCGGTGAAGCTGAACCGACGGCCACCCTTGACGACCTTCGACACGCGGTTGATGGTCACGACGCGCTCGAGGAACTGGCTCTCGTTGCGGTCGCGGCCACCGCGGTCGCGGTTGGGATTGCGCTCACGACCACCGCGGCGCGGCTCGCGCTCGGCGGGCGCATCGGCGGCGGGCGCCGCTGCCTGCTCGGTAGCGGTCACTTCGTTCTCCACCTTCTGGTTGTTCACTGCATCGCTCACAGGTTCAGACCTCCCTCACGGGCACCGTCCGCGATCGCCGCGACACGACCGGCGTAGCGGTTGCCACCACGGTCGAACACGACGTCGGAGACGCCGGCGGCCTTCGCGCGCTCGGCGAGGAGCTCGCCGACCTTGCGGGCCTTGGCGGTCTTGTCACCGTCGAAGCCGCGCAGGTCGGTCTCGAGGGTGGAGGCGCTGGCCACGGTGTGACCCTTGGAGTCGTCGACGATCTGCACGAAGACGTGACGTGCGGAACGCGTGACGACCAGACGGGGCCGCTCGGCAGAGCCGACGATCTTCTTGCGCAGGCGGGCGTGACGACGCGAACGCGCCTGAGACTTTGTCTTGACAGCCATCGTTACTTACCACTCTTTCCGGCCTTGCGACGCACGACCTCGCCGGCGTACCGCACACCCTTGCCCTTGTACGGCTCGGGCTTGCGGATCTTGCGGATGTTCGCAGCCGCCTCACCGACGGCCTGCTTGTCGATCCCGCTCACGGTGAGCTTGTTGTTGCCCTCCACCGTGAGGGTGATCCCAGCCGGCGGCTCGATCAGGACGGGGTGCGAGAAGCCCAGGGCGAACTCGACCGAGCTGCCCTTCTGGGCGACGCGGTACCCGGTGCCGACGACCTCGAGGCCCTTGGTGTAGCCCTGGGTCACGCCGACGATGTTGTTGTTGATGAGGGTGCGGGTCAGGCCGTGGAGCGACCGCGACTCGCGCTCGTCGTCGGGGCGGGTGACGAGCACCTGTCCCTCGTCGACGGAGACCTCGATGGGGCTGGCGACGGAGAGCTTCAGCTCGCCCTTCGGGCCCTTGACGGAGACCTCGCGGCCGGCGACCTCGACGGTCACGCCCGCGGGGATGTCGATGGGAAGACGTCCGATTCGCGACATGTCAGATCACCACACGTAGGCGAGGACTTCCCCACCCACGCCCTTCTGCTCGGCCTGGCGGTCCGTGAGGAGACCGGAGGAGGTGGACAGGATCGCGACGCCGAGGCCACCGAGGACGGTGGGGATCTCGGTCGACTTCGCGTAGACGCGGAGGCCGGGCTTCGACACGCGCTTGATGCCGGCGATCGACCGCTCGCGGTTCGGGCCGTACTTCAGATCGAGCGTGAGGGTCTGGCCGACGCGCGCGTCCTCGACGCGCCAATCGGCGATGTAGCCCTCCTGCTTGAGGATGTCGGCGATGTGGGTCTTGAGCTTCGAGCTCGGCAGCGACACCGTGTCGTGGTGCGCCGAGTTCGCGTTGCGCAGACGGGTCAGCATGTCTGCGACCGGGTCTGTCATCGTCATGGATAGCTTCTTTCGTTCATGAGGTTTCGCCGCGCCGTTCCACGACGGGCGACCTTCCATGGGTGCCCCCGAGCCCCGGGGGCGGGGGTTCTCAGGCCTGGGCGTCTTCCGAGCGGAAGGGGAAGCCCAGGTGACGCAGCAGCGCCCGACCCTCGGCATCCGTCTTCGCCGTGGTGACGATCGTGATGTCGAAACCGCGGACGCGGTCGATCTTGTCCTGGTCGATCTCGTGGAAGACCGACTGCTCCTGAAGACCGAAGGTGTAGTTGCCGTTGCCGTCGAACTGGTCGCCCGACAGGCCGCGGAAGTCGCGGATGCGGGGCAGCGCCAGGTTGACGAGGCGGTCGACGAACTCCCACGCGCGGTCGCCGCGGAGGGTGACGTGCGCGCCGATGGCCTGACCCTCGCGCAGCTTGAACTGCGCGATGGACTTGCGGGCCTTGGTGACGACCGGCTTCTGACCGGTGATCTTGGTGAGGTCGTCGACCGCGCCATCGATCACCTTGCTGTCACGAGCGGCCTCGCCGACACCGGTGTTCACGACGACCTTGACCAGGCCCGGGATCTGCATGATGTTGGCGTAGCCGAACTCGTCCTGCAGAGCCTTCTTGATCTCGGAGTTGTACTTCTGCTTGAGGCGGGGCTGGGTCTTGCCAGCCGCCGCGGCAGTCGCGGTGTTGCTCATCAGAGGTCCTTGCCTGACTTCTTCGCGTAGCGGACGCGCACGGTGCGCTTCACGCCGTCCTTCGTCTGCTCCTCGACGCGGTGACCGACACGGGTCGGCTTCTTGGTCGAGGGGTCGACGACGGCGACGTTGGAGATGTGGATCGGGGCTTCCATCGTCTCGATGCCGCCCGTCTTCGTCCCACGCTGGCTCTGGCCGACGCGGTTGTGCTTCGTGACGTAGTTGACGCCCTCGACGATCACGCGGTTCTGCTCGACGAGGACCTCGAGGACCTTGCCCTGCTTGCCGCGGTCGCCGCCCTTGTCCTGCTTCTTGCCAGTGATGACCTGAACGAGGTCACCCTTCTTGATCTTGGCCATGCGGTCAGATCACCTCCGGGGCGAGCGAGACGATCTTCATGAACTTCTTGTCGCGAAGCTCACGACCGACCGGTCCGAAGATGCGGGTGCCGCGGGGCTCCCCGTCGCTCTTCAGGATGACGGCGGCGTTCTCGTCGAACTTGATGTAAGAACCGTCGGGACGACGGGTCTGCTTGACGGTGCGGACGATGACGGCCTTGACCACGTCGCCCTTCTTGACGTTTCCGCCGGGGATCGCGTCCTTGACCGTGGCGACGATGATGTCACCCAGGCCCGCGTAGCGTCGGGCGGAGCCGCCGAGCACGCGGATGGTGAGCAGCTCCTTGGCGCCGGTGTTGTCGGCGACCTTGAGGCGGGATTCATTCTGAATCATGGGTTACTTCGCCTTCTCGATGATCTCCACCAGGCGCCAGCGCTTGGTGGCGCTGAGCGGGCGGGTCTCGTTGATGAGGACGAGGTCGCCGATGCCGGCGATGTTGCCCTCGTCGTGCGCCTTGACCTTCGACGTGCGGCGGATGACCTTGCCGTACAGCGGGTGCTTCACGCGGTCTTCGACCTCGACGACGATCGTCTTGTCCATCTTGTCGCTGACGACGTACCCACGACGGGACTTGCGGTACCCGCGGGCGTCCGCGTCGCGGACGTCGTGCTCAGCGTGCTCGTGACCGGGCTCGACGGCCTGGTCTGCCTTCTTGGCGGTGGCCATCACTCAGCCCCCTCTTCCTTGGTGGCCTCGGCGGAGTCCGCCTTGCTGGCCTTGGTCTTCTTGGCCTTGGTCTTCGTCTCCACGGGCGCGGGAGTGGCACGGATGCCGAGCTCGCGCTCACGGATCACGGTGTAGAGCCGCGCGATGTCGCGCTTGACGGCGCGGATGCGACCGTGGCTCTCCAGCTGGCCGGTGGCCGACTGGAAGCGCAGGTTGAACAGCTCTTCCTTGGCCTTGCGCAGCTCCTCGACGAGGCGCTGGTCTTCGAACGTGTCGAGCTCGCTCGGTGCGAGCGTCTTGGTGCCGATCGCCATTACGCGTCGCCCTCCTCGCGCTTGATGATGCGTGCCTTCAGCGGCAGCTTGTGGATGGCACGGGTCAGGGCCTCGCGAGCGAGTTCCTCGTTGACACCGGCGACCTCGAACAGGACGCGACCCGGCTTGACGTTAGCGACCCACCACTCCGGCGAGCCCTTACCCGAACCCATGCGGGTTTCGGCGGGCTTCTTGGTCAGCGGGCGGTCGGGGTAGATGTTGATCCACACCTTTCCACCGCGCTTGATGTGACGGGTCATCGCGATACGTGCCGACTCGATCTGTCGGTTCGTCACGTACGCGGGGGTGAGGGCCTGGATGCCGAACTCGCCGAAGGAGACCTTCGTGCCACCGGTCGCCTGGCCGTCACGCTTGGGGTGATGCTGCTTGCGGTACTTGACCTTGCGGGGGATGAGCATTACGCCGACGCTCCTTCTGCCACGGGGGCCTCGTTGCGAGGACCACGGCGACGGTCGCCGCCGCGGTCGTCACGACCGCGGGACTTCGGCGCGTTGGCCTGCTCGCGGGCGAGCTCCTTGTTGGTGAGGTCGCCCTTGTAGATCCACACCTTCACGCCGATGCGGCCGAAGGTCGTCTTGGCCTCGTAGAAGCCGTAGTCGATGTTCGCGCGCAGCGTGTGCAGGGGCACACGGCCTTCGCGGTAGAACTCCGACCGGCTCATCTCGGCGCCGCCGAGACGGCCCGAGACCTGGATGCGGACACCCTTGGCTCCGGCACGCTGGGCGCCCTGGAGGCCCTTGCGCATCGCGCGGCGGAACGCCACACGAGCGGAGAGCTGCTCGGCCACACCCTGCGCGACCAGCTGAGCGTCCGCCTCGGGGTTCTTGACCTCGAGGATGTTCAGCTGGATCTGCTTGCCGGTGAGCTTCTCGAGGTCGGTGCGGATGCGCTCGGCCTCCGCACCGCGGCGGCCGATCACGATGCCGGGACGCGCGGTGTGGATGTCGACGCGGACGCGGTCACGCGTGCGCTCGATCTCGATGTTGCTGACGCCCGCGCGGTCGAGGTTCGACTGCAGGAGCTTGCGGATCTTGATGTCCTCGGCCACGTAGTCGGCGTAACGCTGGCCCGGCTTCGTCGAGTCGGAGAACCAGCGCGACACGTGGTCCGTGGTGATGCCGAGGCGGAAGCCGTACGGGTTTACCTTCTGGCCCATTACTTGCTCGCCTTCTTCGTGGATGCCGAAACCGTCTCGTCCACCTCGGGGGTGGACAGCACGACGGTGATGTGGCTGGTGCGCTTCTTGATCTGGAAGGCCCGGCCCTGGGCGCGGGGCTGGAAACGCTTGAGCGTCGTGCCCTCGTCGACGTACGCGTTCTTCACGTACAGGTCGGACTCGTTCAGGTACTCGCCGTCCTTGTCGGCCTTGACGCGAGCGTTCGCGATGCCGGCGGCGACGAGCTTGTAGATGGGCTCGCTCGCACCCTGGGGCGCGAACTTGAGGATGGCCAGGGCCTCCTCGGCCTGCTTGCCCTTGATGAGGGCGACGACACGACGAGCCTTCTGAGGGGTCACGCGGATGTGTCGCACACGTGCGATGGACTCCACCATTTCTCTCTCCTCTTCGCACCGCCGCGTCAGCGGCGGCGGCCCTTCTTGTCGTCCTTCACGTGGCCGCGGAAGGTGCGGGTGGGCGCGAATTCGCCCAGTTTGTGGCCGACCATGGTCTCGGACACGAAAACGGGGATGTGCTTGCGTCCGTCGTGCACGGCGATCGTGTGGCCGAGCATGGCCGGGACGATCATCGAGCGACGGGACCAGGTCTTGATGACGTTCTTACTGCCGGCTTCGTTCTGCGAGACCACCTTGCGAAGCAGGTGCTCATCGACGAAGGGGCCCTTCTTAAGACTGCGAGGCATCTTCCTCTACTCCTACTTCCGCTTCTTGCCGGCGTTGCGACGACGGACGATGTACTTGTCACTTTCCTTGTTCGCGTGACGGGTGCGGCCCTCGGCCTGACCCCACGGCGAAACAGGGTGACGACCACCGGAGGTCTTACCCTCACCACCACCGTGCGGGTGGTCGACCGGGTTCATCGCGACACCGCGGACGGTCGGGCGGACGCCCTTCCAGCGCTTGCGGCCGGCCTTGCCCCAGTTGATGTTCGACTGCTCGGCGTTGCCGACCTCGCCGACGGTCGCGCGGCAGCGCGCGTCGACGTTGCGGATCTCACCCGAGGGCAGACGCAGCTGCGCGTAGGGGCCGTCCTTCGCGACGAGACGCACCGACGTACCGGCCGAGCGGGCGAGCTTCGCGCCGCCGCCCGGGCGCAGCTCGATGGCGTGCACGACGGTACCGGTGGGGATGTTCTTCAGCGGCAGGTTGTTGCCGGGCTTGATGTCAGCCGACGCGCCGGACTCGACCACGTCCCCCTGCGACAGCTTGTTCGGCGCCAGGATGTAGCGCTTCTCGCCGTCGAAGTAGTGCAGCAGCGCGATGCGCGCGGTGCGGTTGGGGTCGTACTCGATGTGCGCGACCTTGGCGTTGATGCCGTCCTTGTCATTGCGACGGAAGTCGATGACGCGGTACTGGCGCTTGTGCCCACCACCGATGTGGCGGGTCGTGATGCGGCCCTGGTTGTTGCGACCACCGGTCTTGCTCAGCGGGCGGAGGAGCGACTTCTCGGGCGTCGATCGGGTGATCTCGGCGAAGTCGGCCACCGACGAGCCGCGGCGACCCGGGGTCGTGGGCTTGTACTTGCGAATAGCCATGTTCTTGGTCCTCTGTTCCGCGGGGTCAGCCGACGGCCGTGAAGATGTCGATGGTGCCCGACTTCAGCGTCACGATGGCGCGCTTGGTGTCCTTGCGCTTGCCGGTGCCGAAGCGGGTGCGGCGTGCCTTGCCGACGCGGTTGATGGTGTTCACCGCGGCGACCTTCACACCGAAGATCTTCTCGATGGCGAGCTTGATCTCGGTCTTGGAGGCACGGGGGTCCACGAGGAAGGTGTACTTGCCCTCGTCGATGAGCGAGTAGCTCTTCTCGGACACCACCGGCTTCAGGATGATGTCGCGCGGGTCCTTGTTGCCCGCGGTCTGCAGAACGTTGTCGGCGCTCATGCGGAGACCTCCTCGGTCGCCGTCTTGGACGCGACGAAGGCGTCGTAGGCGGACTTGGTGAAGACGATGTCGTCGGAGACGAGCACGTCGTAGGCGTTGAGCTGGTCGAAGGTCAGCACGTGGACGTACGCGAGGTTGCGCACGCTCAGGACGCTGAGCTCGTCGGTGCGGTCGATGACCACCAGCACGTTCTTGACGGCACCGAGGCCGGCCAGCACCGCGGCGGCAGCCTTCGTCGAGGGCGCACCCTCGATGCCGAAGGAGTCGACGATGTGCAGACGCTGGCCGCGCGCACGATCGCTGAGCGCGCCCGCGAGGGCGGCGGCGATCATCTTCTTGGGCGTGCGCTGGCCGTAGTCACGGGGCTTCGGGCCGTGGACGATGCCACCACCGGTCATGTGCGGCGCGCGGATCGAACCCTGACGGGCGTTACCCGTGCCCTTCTGCTTGAAGGGCTTGCGGCCGGCACCGGAGACCTCGCCGCGACGCTTGGTCGAGTGCGTTCCCTGGCGGGCGGCGGCGCGCTGGGCGACGACGACCTGGTGGATGAGGGGGATGTTCGTCTTGACGTCGAACAGCGCGGCGGGCAGGTTCACGGAACCGGCCTTCTTGCCGTCGGTGGTGACGACGTCGAGCGCGAGCGTGGAGTCAGCCATGATCAGGCACCCTTCACTGCGTTGCGGACGTAGACGATGCGGCCGCGCGCACCGGGGACGGCGCCCTTGACGAGCAGCAGACCCTTCTCGGCGTCGACGGCGTGCACCGTGAGGTTGAGGACGGTCACACGCTCGCCACCCATACGGCCGGCCATGCGCATGCCCTTGAAGACGCGGCTCGGGGTCGACGACGCGCCGATCGAGCCGGGCTTGCGGTGGTTGCGGTGCGCACCGTGCGAAGCGGAGACACCCTTGAAGTTGTGGCGCTTCATGACACCGGCGGTGCCCTTGCCCTTGCTGGTGCCGACGACGTCGACCAGCTGGCCGGCCTCGAAGACGCCCTCCGCGGTGAGCTCCTGACCGAGTGAGTAGTCAGCGGCATCCGCGGTACGGATCTCGGTGAGGTGGCGACGCGGGGTGACGCCGGCGGCCTCGAAGTGGGCCGTGAGGGGCTTGTTCACCTTGCGGGGGTCGATCTGCCCGTAGGCGATCTGCACGGCGTTGTAGCCGTCCTTCTCCGGGGTGCGCACCTGGGTGACCACGTTGGGGGCCACCTCGATGACGGTGACGGGAACGAGCTTGCCGTTCTCGTCCCAGACCTGGGTCATGCCGAGCTTGGTGCCGAGCAGGCCCTTGGAAACCTTTTCGTTGATGTGTGCCATGTCGATCGCCTCAGAGCTTGATCTCGATGTTGACATCGGCGGGCAGGTCGAGACGCATCAGCGAGTCGACGGCCTTGGGCGTCGGGTCGATGATGTCGATGAGGCGCTTGTGGGTGCGCATCTCGAAGTGCTCGCGGCTGTCCTTGTACTTGTGGGGCGACCGGATGACGCACACGACGTTCTTCTCGGTCGGCAGGGGCACGGGGCCCACCACGGTTGCGCCCGCACGGGTCACGGTGTCGACGATCTTGCGGGCCGACGAGTCGAGGCCGGCGTGATCGTACGACTTCAGGCGAATGCGGATCTTCTGTCCCGCCATTGTCTGCTCACTCTCTTTCCGCGTCATACCTCGAGGGCATTGGACGCACGATGGCGCTTTCGCGCCAGGGCACTTCTGCACCGCTTGCGCAGTGCGTTGCTGCACCGCTGTTCTGATGTCAATCCGGATGCCGCGCCGAAGCGCCGCATGTCCCGGCATCCGTTCCCGCCCGCGCACGATCGCAAGGCTTTCGTGTGGGGGGTGTGGATGTGGTGGTTCTGCTGCCCGCGGCCTAGGACCTTGCGCGAGACCCCGAAGGAGTCGTGCGCCGCCTATGCACTGCCCTGGCAGTGATCCAGGACGCGCCAGTGGGCACCCCGGAATGTGGAACCTCACTAGTCTACGTGCGGCCCGGGCGTGTCGCAAACTCGGGCGTGTCGCGTCGGCGTGTCGTCCGATCCGACGACGAAGGGCCCGGCTTTCACCGGACCCTTCGTGCTCGGAACGGGCGTCTACTCGTTCCCGATCGCCTTGTCGGCGGCGTCCCGCGCGTTGTCGACGTGCTCGTGCACGCTCTCGGGGGCGACCTTCTTGACGAACTCGGCGGCGGCGTCGAGGACGGAGTCGGACACCTCCTCGGCCTTGTCGGATTTCACCGCCTCCTGGATCTTGTCCTTGTTCTGCTCCAGGAACTGCTTGCCCTGGTTGACCAGGTCGTCGATGGCCATGGCTTCTCCTTCGGATCCGTGCGCGATCCCGCGCTCGCTGGGATCATTGTGGCGGTGCGGATGCGCCGGGGGAAGAGTCGCCGTCGAACTCTCCCGGTCGCCAGGACGCCCGCCGCGCCGGCGCAGTCGTGGAGCGGGTGGGCACCGGCCGACCGCTCCACCAGACGTAGAGCGAGAGCAGGCCTGCGGCGCCGACGAGCCCCAGGATCCAGGTCGGGAAGCCCGGGATGTCGGGAGTCACGCCCGCGCGCGCCACATCCTCCGGCGGGGTCGGCAGGAGGCGCTCCCCGGTGACGAGGATGCGGTGACTGTTGATGCCGAGCGGGGTGCAGGTGACGAGGGTCACGAGGTCCTCCCCCGCGAACGGGTACAGCGTCTCGGTCTCGTCGGGCGCGACGACCTGTGTGTCGCGCACCCGATAGGTGAGGACCTCGCCGAAGACCTCGACGGTGAAGGTGTCGCCGACCACGACGCGATCGAGGTTCGTGAACAGCTCGGCCGAGGCGAGCCCCCGGTGGGCGGTGAGGACCGCGTGGGTCCCCGACCCCCCGATGGGGAGCGCGGTCCCCTCGAGGTGCCCCACACCGCGCTCAAGGACGTCCTCGGTGGTGCCGTGATAGATCGGCAGGTCCACGTCGATCGCCGGGATGCGCACGCGCGCCATGAGTCCGTCGTCGTCGGCGGCGAGGAGCTCCTCGTACCCCGCGCCGGCCTCGTCGGACTGCGGGATGCGCTCATCGGGGTCGAGGAACGCTCCCCCGGTGAGTCCGGCGTTGTAGTCGGCGGCGCGGGCGAGCTCGGCGGCGAGCGCGTCGGGACCGGCGATCTCGACCTCGTGCGCGTATTCGTCGATGCGGAGGGACTGCTGGTACTGCGACATCCAGGCCGCTGCCGCCGGGTAGAGCAGCACCGCGATCCCCACGAAGCACACCACCGCGATCACGAGGGGGACGACCGGGAGACGCCACCGCGCGCGGCGGGCGCGTCGGGTCGGCGGCGGATCGGCCGGAGCCTCGGGGCGGGTGGCGGTGAGCGTCATCGGGGAGTCCTTCGGTGAGAACGTGGTACTCCGCGGCGGGGGCTCGGGGCCCCCGCCGCGGAGAGCGGGTCGTGCGTCAGACGCGCACGCGGCGGCGGGCGATCACGACCGCCGCGCCGGCGGCGATGAGCACGAGGGCCACTCCGGCGATGCCGAACATGACGGCTCCGTCACCACCGGTGAGGGGCAGGATCGGCGGGGGCACCTGGGTGTTGAGGACCTTGACGACCTCGGCCTTCTCGATCGAGCCGGGCTTCACCGTGACCTTGATCGGGGTCGTGTCGGCGGTGTAGCCGACGGGGGCCTTCGTCTCGACGAGCCAGTAGTCCTTGCCCGCCCCCTTCACGCCGGCGAAGAGACCGTCGACGGTGAGGTTGCCGGCGGCGTCGGAGACGAACGTGGTCGTGCCGTCGACCGACACCGGGTTGGTGCGGCTGGTCGCGTCGGCCTCGCTGGCGAACACCTGGAACTCGGCATCCTTCAGACCCGTCTTGACGTCGCCGGACTGGGCGTACTTGAAGACCTTCAGCGCACCCCAGTAGGTGACGTCCTCGGAGACGACCTTCGCGTCGTTGACGTACAGGGTGACGGTGTTCTCGATCGATCCGTCGCCGATCTCCTCGACGGTGGTCTTGACGGTCGCGATGACCGTGCCGCCCAGAGCCTTGGCCTGGAGCTCGGCGAGACCGGTCTGGGTGAAGACGACCTTCAGGTCTCCGGCGGCACCGACCTCGGGAGCCGAGACGGTGAAGGAGTCGTCGGCAAGGGTGACGGGGGCACCGGTGCGGTCGGTGACCGCGACCGAGGCACCGGCGAAGCCGAGACGGGCGTCGAGGGTGTCGACGATCTCGAAGCGGTTCAGCGAGCGCCCCTCGCCCACGTTCGGGACCTGCGCCGCCACGTTCCAGCTGATCTCGCTGCCGAGACCCGTGGCCTTCGCGTCGTCGACGGTCTTGGTCACCCCGGTGAGCGAGTTCTTCGGGTACACGTTGACGTCGTAGAGCCAGGTGTTCTTCTGCGTCGCGAGCGGCACCGTCACGAGGAACGGCGGGGTGGAGATCGCGATCGGGTTCGCTCCCGCGTCGACCTCGGAGACGACGTACACGCCGAGCGGCAGGTTCGGGAAGCCGACGATGCCGGCGGCGTCGGTCGGGCCCGAGGTCACGACGGTCGTCGGGTAGGTGGTCGACCCTCCGGTCACCACACCGTCGGCCGAGACCGTCAGCGTCGCCGCGGTGGTCCACCCGGCGTTGGTGGTGAGGTCGATGCCGTCCACCTGGGCGATGGAGAACGTCACACCCTTCAGCGGGGTGAGGTTCTTCAGCTGCTCCTCGGTGAGCTTCGTCCCATCGTGGGGCAGGCCGGTGGCCTCGTCGGGCTCGGCGTACTTGTGGATCGTGACCGACCCCTTGGCCTTCGGGTCGATGTTCGGGCCGTTCGGCGTCTCCGTGGCCGAGGCGGGCGCCGCGAGGGCCACCGCTCCGATCATGGCGATCGTGACCGCGCCGACGGCGGCGACCACGCGGCGTCCCCAGCCGCCGTTGGTGATGGTTGTCATTGTCTGTACTCCCCAGTTTTCTTCTTCAGACAGGTGGTGGTGCGGGTGTTTCGGGTTCGGGTGTGAAGTCGACGGCTGCACCGAGCCGTACGTGTGTGGGCGTCGAGGTTGCGCGCGGGTACCCCGCGTCACACGCTCCGACGGAGGGCGAATCTGCTTCGCAGGTTCCAGGCGGCGAGCGCCCCGGCCAGCAGGAGGACGGCGAGACCGCCCAGGAGGAAGGCATCCGTGCTGGCGCCGCCGGTGAGCGGAAGGACTACCGCGGGCACGCGGTCGTTCACGAACCGGTAGGTCGCGTGGCTGCCCGCCGGAACGGTCACGCGGTCGCTGTCGACCGAGACCCAGGAGCCGTCCTCGAGCTGACGCTCCAGCGCGAGCTGGCGGTAGGCGATGGCCCCGTCGCCGGCGGTGGGCGCCTCCGACAGCGTGTAGGCGGTTCCGGGCTTGACCTCGAAGGTGTTGGCCGCGCTGGCCTGCGACGCCCCGACGGCCGTCTTCGCCGTCAGGCCGGAGCCTGCGCCGGGGTCGGCGGTGAGCGTCCAGTCGCCGGGCGGAAGGGCCTGACCGACGACCTCCTTGAGGATGGTCAGCGTCGCCGTGGTGTTCACGATCGTGCATTCGACGGTCTGCCCGAGCGGAACGGTCATCGTGGACGCCGTCACGGGAACCGCGGTGGACCCCGCGACACACGTCCATGCGCCGGCGGCGACGTACTCCTTCGGGCCGCCCGCCTCACCGAGGGTGTAGGCGACACCGGTGGAGACGGCTCCGGTGACGGGCTTGTCGGCGCGGTAGGTGCCCGAGGGCCCCGCGAGCGCGTTGCTGCCCGCAGGCTTCGTAGCCGAGAGGGTCCACGCGTCGGTGGCCGCCGAGCCGTAGCCGACCGTCTTCACGAGGCTGAGCGTCTGCGTGCACGTCACGACGTTCGTCATCGTGAAGGCGTTGGCCCCCTCCGTGAGGGTGGCGGTGTACGGCAGAGAGGCGTTGACGTCCTTCCCCGCCGCGCGCGTGAGCGCCTTCGAGGTGAGGACGCAGCCCGGGAGGGCTGTGCGGTCGATCGTGACGGTCTCATCGAGGGCGACGGTCGCGCCCGTCGTGTAGCCGGTCGAGGCGACCCCCCACTGCGCGGGCTGACCGCCGACGGTCGGCGCCGCCGACAGGCCCGCGGGCAGAGCCGCCGCGCCGGGCTCCGCCGGCTGGCGGTAGGTCCCGATCACGGCGCCCGACGAGTCCTTGACCTGCCAGACCTTGTCGATCGTGACCGACGCCTCCTTCTTCTTCTCGGTGTTGGTGAAGACGCAGGAGAGCTTCTCGGATGCCGTCGACAACCCGGTGATCGTGACGCTCTTGCCGTCGACGACCGTCTGGTCCTGGAGGGCCCCGGCGCCGATCGCGCACTGGACCTTGGTGAGCGTCCATCCGGACTGCGCCGTCTCGGTGAGCGTGACGGAGGCGGACTGTCCCGTGGGCTGGGTGAACCGCAGCGTCCAGTCGGCCGTGCCGTTGACTCCCGCGGTCGTGGTCTGGGTGGCGGTGCCCTGAAGGGTGCCGTCACCGGCGGTCTTCGCGGCGGTGAAGGCCCACCCGCCTGCCGTGGTGGTGGTCTTGCCCGCGGCGTCGACCGTGGTCTTGCTGACCTCGATCGGCAGCTGGCAGGTCGCCGCCTGCACGATCTGGGCGAGCTGCTTCTTCACGTCGTCCCAGCTGGCGGTCTGGAAGTAGTCCGACCCGAGGGTCTCCCCCGACACCGCGCGCAGGTTGGCTCCCGCGCCGGTGATGCCGTTGCCGACACCCACCGCGACGACGCGTGTGCCGGCGTTCTTGAGCGCGTTGGCCGCGTACAGCGGGGCCTCGAGAGAGCGCAGGGTCACGTCGAAGGAGCTGACGGAGGAACCGTTCAAGATGTAGTTCGGTGCGCCGTCGGTGATGAACAGCACCTGGTCGTAGTCGTGCGTGCCGTTGACGCTCTGGATCGTGGACAGCGCGGCATCCCAGTTCGTGGCGTTCTGCGATCCGCCGGGACGGCTGGTGGGGATCAAGGAGGCGTAGTTCGACGGCAGCAGCGCGGGACCCGTCGAGCCGTAGTGCCAGCCGTTGCCGTTGGTGCTCGCGTTGGTGCCGAACCCGAGGATCGACACCTCCGCGTTCGCGTTGCGGAGGAGCTCCAGGACTCCGCCGCTGCTGACCAGCGCGTTCCGGAACTGCGTCCACTGCGTGGAGGTGATGGATGCCGACTGGTCCAGGACCAGCGAGATGCGGAGGCGTTCGGGCTCGCACTTGGCCGCGACCACCGGGTTCTTCCAGGAGTTCGCGACGGCGCCGAAGGACGCGCCCTGGGACGTGGTGATGCTGTTCCCCAGCTCGCTCGAGGAGATCTGGGTTCCACCGTTGGTGGTGGTGGACGTCATCGGCAGGGTGATCGACGCGTTCGCGGCGACGGCAGTCGTGAGGCCGACGAGGTACTGACGGGAGGTCGGCCCCTGGTAGCTGCCGAGGAGGAGCTGCGGGTTGATGTACGTCTTCGCGGCGTCGGAACCGGCGACGGGCGCCTCCTCCACAACCCAGAAGCGCTTGCCCTTGTTCGCGCCGCCCGCGTCGGGGATGGTGATGGTGCATGCACCGCCGGCGGTGACGGTGCAGGTGTAGTCGGTCGAAGCCTGCGGGCCGGCCGCGTAGCTCGTGTAGGTCCACAGGCGGAACTGCGCACCGACGGTTCCCGCGTAGTCGCTGCCGATCGTCTCGGCGACGTTCCCTCCGAGAGAGGTGGGGTCGGCCAGGGCGCGCTTGCGGACGGTGACGCTCATCGAGGAGGTCGTCACGGTCATCGGCGCAACGGTCTGCGTGGTGACGCTAGACGACCGGAACGCGCGCGCCGGCGCCGTCGGCGTCGCTTCGGGTGTCGACACCGGCGTCTCGGTCGCGGTGGGAACGACCTGGTCGGTCGGCTCGGGCGTCACCGTCGCGGCATCCGTCGGCGCCGTGGTCTCCGTCGCGGAAGGCGTCGGAGTCGGCGTGACGTCCGCCGCGATCGCCGGCGCGGCGCCGACGACGACGAGCGCCGCGATCACCGCACCGGCGACCGAGGTGAGCGCCGTGCGCGTCCTCGAACGTCGACGCTTCATCGAGCGTCGGTTTTCGGCGCGCGTCGCACCATCGCTGATCTGCATGAGCCCCCCAGTGGCACAGGCATACAGAACGGCCCCATCCTGCGCCTCTCGGGTATGTGACGCAGGTCCGTTCAGGGATCACCATGCGGCCCCATCCCGCGATGCCTTCGGGTGGCGTCGCGGGTCCGCATCGCGGTGATCCAACGGGAACGCTACCGGACGATCGGACGTCGTATCCAAAGGTCCCCTGCCCTTTTCGCCTAAGGGTTTCTCAGTTTTCTCAAGATTCCGAGACCGGTTCCACAGATCAGCCCTCCCGGCACGACGAAGGCCCCCGGGGATTCCCCGGGGGCCTTCGTGCGGAACGGATCCTTACTTGAGGATCTTCGTGACCGTGCCGGCACCGACGGTGCGGCCACCCTCACGGATGGCGAAGCCGAGGCCGTCTTCCATGGCGATGGGCTGGATCAGCTCGACCGTCATGTCGGTGGTGTCGCCGGGCATGACCATCTCGGTGCCCTCGGGCAGCGAGATGACGCCGGTGACGTCGGTGGTGCGGAAGTAGAACTGCGGGCGGTAGTTCGTGAAGAACGGGTTGTGGCGACCGCCCTCCTCCTTGGACAGGATGTACGCCGTGCCCTCGAAGTTGGTGTGCGGGGTGACCGAACCGGGCTTCACAACGACCTGGCCGCGCTCGACGTCGTCGCGCTTGAGACCACGAAGGAGCAGACCACAGTTCTCGCCGGCCCACGCCTCGTCGAGCTGCTTGTGGAACATCTCGATACCGGTGACCGTGGTCTTCTGCGTCGGGCGGATGCCGACGATCTCGACCTCGGAGTTGATGGCGAGGGTTCCACGCTCGGCGCGGCCGGTGACGACGGTGCCACGACCGGTGATCGTGAAGACGTCCTCGATGGGCATGAGGAACGGCTTGTCCTTGTCACGCACCGGGTCCGGGATGGACTCGTCAGCGGCGTCCATGAGGTCCAGGATCGACTGAACCCACTTCTCGTCGCCCTCGAGAGCCTTCAGGCCCGAGACGCGGATGACCGGAGCGTCGTCGCCGGGGAAGCCCTGGCTGGACAGCAGCTCACGGACCTCGAGCTCGACGAGCTCCAGGATCTCCTCGTCGTCGACCATGTCGGCCTTGTTCAGCGCGACCATCAGGTACGGCACGCCGACCTGCTTGGCGAGCAGGACGTGCTCACGCGTCTGCGCCATCGGGCCGTCGGTGGCGGCGACCACGAGGATCGCGCCGTCCATCTGAGCGGCACCGGTGATCATGTTCTTGATGTAGTCGGCGTGACCGGGGGCGTCGACGTGTGCGTAGTGACGCTTGGGGGTCTCGTACTCGACGTGCGAGATGTTGATCGTGATGCCGCGCTGGCGCTCCTCGGGAGCCGAGTCGATCGACGCGAAGTCACGCTGCACGTTGGTGGCCGACGGGAACTTGTCGGCGAGCACCTTCGAGATCGCTGCGGTGAGCGTGGTCTTGCCGTGGTCGACGTGACCGATCGTTCCGATGTTCACGTGCGGCTTGGTCCGCTCGAACTTGGCCTTAGCCACTGGGTCCTCCTAGGACAGTCGTGTAGATCCTCCGGGCACTGGATTGCGACCGGTCTTCTACGGGATTGGTTTCCACCCTAGTGGGTGGGGGTCGTGCTGATTCTGTGAAGTTATGAGGCCCGGATGCCGGGGCTTGCGTCCCGGCATCCGGAAGTGTTACTCGCCCTTGTTCTTCTGGACGATCTCGTCGGCGACGTTACGCGGCACCTCGGCGTAGGAGTCGAACTCCATCGAGTAGACCGCACGGCCCGAGGTCTTCGAGCGCAGGTCGCCGATGTAGCCGAACATCTCCGACAGGGGGACGTTGGCCCGGACGACCTTGACGCCGGCGGCATCCTCCATCGACTGGATCTGTCCGCGGCGGCTGTTCAGGTCGCCGATGACGTCACCCATGTACTCCTCCGGAGTACGCACCTCGACGGCCATGATCGGCTCGAGGATGACGGGGTTCGCGCGGCGGATGGCCTCCTTGAAGCCCATCGAACCGGCGATCTTGAACGCCATCTCGGACGAGTCGACGTCGTGCGAGGCGCCGTCGAGCAGGATCGCCTTCACGCCCACCATGGGGTAGCCGGCGAGCACGCCGACGTTCATGGCGTCCTGGAAGCCCTGGTCGGTGGGCCCGATGTATTCGCGGGGGATGCGACCACCGGTGACCTTGTTCTCGAACTCGTAGATCTTGTCCGCCGTGACCTCGAGGGGCTCGATGGTGAACTGGATCTTCGCGAACTGGCCGGAACCACCGGTCTGCTTCTTGTGCGTGTAGTCGTGCTTCTCGACGCTCTTGCGGATCGTCTCGCGGTAGGCGACCTGGGGCTTTCCGACGTTCGCCTCGACCTTGAACTCGCGCTTCATGCGGTCGACCAGGATGTCGAGGTGGAGCTCGCCCATGCCCTTGATGACGGTCTGACCCGTCTCGGCGTTCTGCTCGACGCGGAACGTCGGGTCCTCTTCCGCGAGCTTCTGGATCGCGAGACCCAGCTTCTCCTGGTCGGCCTTGGTCTTGGGCTCGATGGCGACCTCGATGACCGGCTCGGGGAAGGTCATCGACTCCAGGACCACCTGGTTGTTGCTGTCGGACAGCGTGTCACCGGTGGTGGTGTCCTTCAGGCCGATGACGGCGTAGATGTGACCCGCCGTGACGGAGTCGACCGGCATCTCCTTGTTGGCGTGCATCTGGAAGATCTTCCCGATGCGCTCCTTCTTGCCCTTGGTCGCGTTGACGACCTGGGCGCCGGAGTCGAGGTGACCCGAGTAGACGCGGATGTAGGTGAGGCGACCGAAGAACGGGTGCGTCACGATCTTGAACGCAAGAGCCGCGAAGGGCTCCTCACGGTCGGCGTGGCGCTCGATGACGATCTCTTCGTTCTTCGGGTCCTTCGCCTCGATCGCCGGGACGTCCAGCGGGGAGGGGAGGTAGTCCACGACCGCGTCGAGCATGGGCTGCACGCCGCGGTTCTTGAACGCCGAGCCGCACAGCACGGGGTAGACCTCGCTGGCGATCGTCATCTTGCGGATGGCGCCCTTGATCTCCTCGTGGGTGAGCTCTTCGCCGCCGAAGTACTTCTCGAGGAGTGCGTCGTCGGACTCGGCGACGGTCTCGAGGAGCTTCTCGCGGTACTCGTTCGCCTTGTCGAGGAGGTCGGCCGGGATCTCCTGGATCTCGTACTTCGCCCCCATGGTGACATCACCCTTGGCGTCGCCGGGCCAGACCAGGGCGCGCATGTAGACGAGGTCGATGACGCCGACGAAGTCGTTCTCGGCGCCGATCGGGATCTGCAGCACGAGCGGCTTGGCCTTGAGACGGTTCACGATCGTGTCGACCGTGAAGTAGAAGTCCGCGCCCAGCTTGTCCATCTTGTTGACGAAGCAGATGCGGGGGACGTCGTACTTGTCCGCCTGACGCCACACGGTCTCGGACTGGGGCTCGACGCCCTCCTTGCCGTCGAAGACGGCGACGGCGCCGTCGAGCACGCGGAGCGAGCGCTCCACCTCGACGGTGAAGTCGACGTGACCGGGGGTGTCGATGATGTTGATCTGGTTCTTTTCCCAGAAGCAGGTGACGGCGGCGGAGGTGATCGTGATGCCACGCTCCTGCTCCTGCTCCATCCAGTCGGTGGTGGCGGCGCCGTCGTGGGTCTCGCCGATCTTGTGGTTGACGCCCGTGTAGAACAGGATGCGCTCGGTCGTCGTCGTCTTTCCGGCATCGATGTGCGCCATGATGCCGATGTTGCGGACCTTGTTGAGGTCGGTGAGCACTTCTTGTGCCACGGGGTGTCTTCCTTACCTTGGTGTCGGACTGTGCCGGCCGGAGGGTTCGCCTCCGGCCGGCGACAGGGGTGCTGTTACCAGCGGTAGTGCGCGAAGGCGCGGTTCGACTCGGCCATCTTGTGGGTGTCCTCGCGGCGCTTGACCGCGGCTCCCAGGCCGTTCGAGGCGTCGAGGATCTCGTTCTGCAGACGCTCGGTCATCGTCTTCTCACGACGGCCCTTGGCGTAGCTCACGAGCCAGCGCAGCGCGAGGGTGTTCGCACGGTGCGGCTTGACCTCGACCGGCACCTGGTAGGTCGAGCCACCGACGCGGCGGGACTTGACCTCGAGGGTCGGGCGGACGTTGTCGAGCGCCTTCTTGAGCGTGGCGACGGCATCCTGGCCGTTCTTCGTCTCGACGCCCTGCAGGGCGTTGTAGACGATCGACTCGGCGAGCGACTTCTTGCCGTCGACGAGGATCTTGTTCACGAGCTGGGTGACGATGGGGGCACCGTACACCGGGTCGTTGACGACGGGGCGCTTGGGCGCGGGTCCTTTACGAGGCATCTGACTCAGCCCTTCTTCGCGCCGTAGCGGCTGCGCGCCTGCTTGCGGTTCTTGACAGCCTGGGTGTCCAGGGCTCCACGGACGATCTTGTAGCGGACACCCGGGAGGTCCTTCACACGGCCGCCGCGGACGAGCACGAGCGAGTGCTCCTGCAGGTTGTGACCCTCACCGGGGATGTACGCGGTGACCTCGGTGCCGTTGCGGAGCTTCACACGGGCGACCTTGCGCATCGCCGAGTTCGGCTTCTTCGGGGTGGTGGTGTACACACGGGTGCAGACACCCGCCTGCTGCGGGTTCGCCTTCAGCGCCGGCGCCTTGGTCTTGGTGACCTTCGGCGAACGGCCCTTGCGAACCAACTGCTGAATGGTTGGCACGTTCTCTCCTTGTCGGCTGCGCGGGAATCCTCCCGCGCAGGGTGCTGCACGGTGACAGCGGTGTGGTTTCACCACAGATCCACCCGGTGCGCGACGGAATCGGCGCGCGTCGTATCGGTGGATATGCCGTGGGGGTGGCCTGTTCGCAGACCGGTCCCGGTCGTGAGGCTCTGCGGCCGGCATCCGCGCCGGTGGCACGGCGGACGGCGCGCAACGCGCACACCCGCTCAATGATACGCATCCAGCGCGGGGCGGGCAAACGCGGGCGGCGAGTACTCAGCCGAGGGTCAGCAAGACGACGGCGGCCGTCCCGGCCGCGACGACGGCCACCACCACGAGTGCGACCGCGAGGATCAGGCGGCGGCGAGCACGACGACGACGCTGCTCCGACGCCGCGGTGTCGACGACGGGTTGGAGCGGATGCCGCTCGGGCGCCGTGCGTTCGACGAACGCCGTGCGGACGGGGCGCGCGCGATAGACCTCCGCGGGGGCGTTCGACGACGGGGCCGAACCGCGGGTCGGCGCCGGCGCGGCGGGAGCGGGATCGAGGACCCGACGCGCCGACCGCGCGGTCTCCTCCGACACCGGGGCGGCTGCGGGTGCACCGCCTCGGCGGGCGGCGATCCGCGTGTCCTCCGCGGGCGGTTCCGTGGGAAGATCCGCGGCGGCCCGGCGGGACGCCACCTCGGTCCGCTCGTCGATGTCCGGAAGCGGGGCCTCGCGCCCGCGGCGGGTGGCGATCTCGGTGGCCTCGATGTCCGCCGCGGCCGACGACCGGCGGCCGGGCGCCGTCCGCTCCTCGGGCAGATCGCTCACGCGTCGCTCCATACGAGCCGGATCTCGGCGTCGCCGAGGAGGAAGCGATCACCCGCCTCGATCTCCTCGCCGGGGGTCGCCTCGACCTCGGTGCCCATGAGGGTGGCGAAGACGACGCCGTTCGTCGAGCCGAGATCGGTGATGTACCAGCGATCCTGGCGGAGGACCAGACGGGCATGGGTCTTGGAGACGGTGCCGTCGTCGATCGCGATCAGCTGGGCGCGCGGGTAGGCGGCATCCGGAGCCGGGCGCCGACCGAGCAGGACGGTGTCGGACGCGATCGTCACGGGCGTCCCACGCGGGGGCACGAGGGACCACTGCGTGCGGCGGCGCCGGGCGATGATCGTCTCGTCGGCGGGCTCGTCGGGGATCTCGGGCCGCACGTGCAGCGCCGAGACCGAGGTGCGCGCCGACCGCGGCGCACCCGCGTCGGGGGCACCGACGATCGCGGAGACCTCGCCCGACAGCTCCGGGAAGGAGTCGGATGCCGGCAGACGAGACCGCCGCGGCGCCCAGGGCTCATCGGAGCCGTCATCCGATCCACCGTCCGATGCGGCGGGCAGGCGCGTCACCGGCGGGGAGGCCGGCGGGGGGACGGGGGCGCCCGGCGCAGGGCCGGCGGGAACGGGGGCGGGGGCGTCGGTGACGGCACCCGTGACCTCCCCGGTGAACTCGTCGTTCGCGGAGATCGCGAACCCCTCCCAGGGCTTGCGGGAGACCGCCTCCGGCTCGGGCTCCGGAGCGGGCGCGGGCTCCGGCTCGAACTCCGGGTCGGGCTCCGGCGCCGGGGCGGGGACGGGCTCGGGTTCCGGAGCGGAAACGTCCACGCGGGCAGGCTCCGGCTCCGGCGCCCGCTCAGGCCGCGCCGTCGGCGCGAACGTCGGCGGCAGCGGTTCGACGGGACCGGTCAGCCATGCGATGAGGGGATCCGCCGCGGCCGGATCGACCGGCTCCTCCACGCGGGTCCGCGACACCGGGATCGCCGCGGTCGGCGCCGCCGCTTCGACGGGGTCGGGCTCCGGTTCGACGACCGGTTCCGGCTCCGGCTCCGGCTCGGGCTCGGGCTCGGGCTCGGGTTCCGGCTGCGGCTCCGGTTCCACGAACGGCTCCGGATCGAACGCGGGCTCGGGCTCGGGCGCGACCTGCGCCTCCGGTTCCGGGGTGGCCACGGGCTGCCACCACGCCGCAGCCGCGGGACGCCCGACCTCGGTCGCCCCGTCCACCGCGTCCTCTCGATCCGCGCGCTGCGGAGCCGGGAACGGCCACGGCTCGACCTCGGGGAGCGGAGCGGACGCATCCGCGTCGACTCCGCGGGAGGCGGCATCCGGAGCGGGGAAGAGCGGGCGCTCCTCGGGGCGCGGGGTACGCCGCGGCCCGACCGGAACGGCGTGCTCGGCGGCGCCGAGCCAGCGGGCCGAGCCGAAACCGACCACCGACGCCCACACCGGGAAGAGGAACGCCCCGAGGACGGTGATGCCCGCGGGGAGGCCGAAGTCGATCCCGATGCGGTAGCAGGCGACGATGATCGCGACCCAGACGAAGATCGGGCCGACCGGGAACAGCAGCCACAGCAACAGCAGCCAGCCCGACATCCCCGCCAGGCGCAGCAGCACGACCTGGTTGAGGATCGGCACCCAGGCCTGCCAGCCGGGTCGTCCGGTCTTGCGGAACACCGCCGCGAGCGCGACGGCAGTCCACACGTAGACGGCGACGCCCACGACGAGGGTGATCATGCCGAGGACGACGGCGGTGGAGTCTGCGGTGGCGTTCATGATGCCTGACGCGCGGGTATCGGGTCCCGGCGTCTCCCCCTCTCGGAATCTCGTGCACCCGCATCGGGTGAGACCTGACGCACGAATGACCTCAACGATACGGTCCGCACGATCCGGCGCCAGACGCCGCCCTCGCGCATGAGGTGTCGGCGTTCCTCGTCGACGGTCTCCCAGTACCGGGTGGTCTCGGCCGGCGTCGGCTCACCACCGGAGAAGGCGGCACGATCGGCCGCGACCGCGAGCTCGTCTCCGTGCGGAGTGCCCCAGCGGGACGCGAGCTCGGAGCGGGTCAGGATGCCGGGGGCCGAGCGACCCGCGTCGACGGCCGCGTCGACGTACTCCTCCCAGCCGCCGGCGATGCGCGCCGCTCCGTCGGGGGCGCGGCGTCGTGCGCGACGACGCGCGGCCTTGGCGCCGAGGACGAGGGCGAAGGGCCCCAGGAGCAGGAGGAGGACGAGGAGGATCAGCCCCGCCACGCGGAGCACCGGCCACAGCCACGACAGGTCGGTGCCGGTCGCCTCCTCGTCGCGATCCTCCGAGGCGGAGTCCTCCTGCACCGGGTCGGGCGGCACGACGTCTTCGACGGCGTCGGGGAGAACGTCGGTGACGACCTCCGGGTCCCGCTGCTCGGTGACGTCGAGGCTCGGCGACTGGGCGTACTGAGGGCTGGCGTCCAACGCCACCCATGCGCCACCGGCATCCTGCACCTCCACCCACGCCGCGAGGTCACCCGCACGACAGACTCCGTCCTCGCACGCGCTGAGCCCGGCGGGGGCGCTGAGGCGCGTGCCGACCACGACCCGCGACGGGAAGCCGAGCTCCTGGGCGATGAGGGCGGCGGCGACGGCGAACTGCTCGTCGTCGCCGACGGCGGCGACGAAGTTGCCCGACGCCTGCGCCCGCGGATCGTCCTCGCGCTCGAGCAGACGGGTGAACATCTGATCCACGCGGGCGAGCGAGTGTCCCGACGTGCTGGGCTGGAAGCGGTAGTCCCCCAGCTCCGCGGCCCAGGCGGGCTGCTCTTCGCCCACCGTGAGGGCGTGGCTGAGGTAGCCGCGCTCGCGGAGGAGCGTCACGAGCTGTTCCAGGGCCGCCCCGTCTTCGCCGACGCGATGCCGCTCGACCCAGGTGCGCAGGCTCTCCGGCGCCTCGACGGCAGCGGATGCCGTGCCGGGCGCGACCGCCGCGCCGGCCTCCGGTGGGGTGGGTTCGACGGCGCGGAGACGGTACCGATCTCCGTCTTCCCAGCCGCCCTCGACGGTCTGCACGGCCGCGTCCGCGTCCGAGCTGTAGTAGAACCGATCGGCGAGCGCCACCGCGCGCGGGCCCTGGAACTCGGCCTCGACCAGTCGGCCGACCGACGGCATCCAGATCCCGGGAAGTTCGCCGACGACGATCGCGGCTTCGACCTCGGCCCCCTCCCCCGCTGCGCGCACCGCGGGCACCCGGACGAAGCGCGACGGGGCGCCGGAGCCGGTGCGGAAGACTTCGCCGTCGTAGGTGTCGAGGACGGCGAGACGCACGCGTTCGGGCGCGGCGCCGCCTGTCTCGACGGTGAAGAGGACGTCGTCGATGCGCTCGTCGGCGAAGAGGGCGCGGTACTCCGCGAGCGGACTCGTCGCGGCGGTGAGGGAGATCTCCGGCCCGACCGCCCACCGGAGGGTCTGCCGTTCGGAACCTGCCGCGGTCATCGGCACGACGGCGCCGGCGATGACGACCGCTCCCGCGAGCATCGCGGCGCCGAGCGCCGTGCGGCGGCGGTCCGACCCACGGGCGCGACGCCCGACCTGCACGTCGCCGGACTCGGCGGCGCGGGCGAGGGCCCGCACCCGCTCGTGGTGCGTGCGCCACGCGAGCCAGGCGAAGCACACGAGAAGACCGGCGAGCCCCAGCGCACTCTCGCGGGGAGCACCGAGGGTGAGGGGGCCGAGCGTGAGCGGCGCGCTCACGACGGTCCGTCCGAAGAACAACCCGAAGCCGAGCATGACGAGGCCGACGGGCACGGCGAGGAGGGCCGGACGCCCCTCCCGCCACGACAGGCGGAGGAGCGCGACGGTGCCCACGAGGAAGACGACCAGTGCGGGGACGAGCAGGTTCCGATAGTCGCCCACGGGGAGGTCGACGGTGAGGAGGTCCTTCCACGCCAGGACGAGACCGGTCCCGAGCTCGCCCAGACCCCGGAGGAGCTCGGCGGGACCGCCGAGGCGTCCCGGGACGGCGAGCGGCACGCCGAGGACGAGGAGGGCACCGGCGGTGACGGCGGCCGTCGCGGCGAAGCGCCACCGCAGCAGCGCGGTCCCGATCGCGATGCCGGCGGCCGCCAGCGCGCAGACGGCCACGAGGATCGCGAAGGCGGACCCGGCGTAGATGGGCCACGCGGCGATCGCGGCGAGCACGACGATCGCCGCCGAGAAGACGGAGCCGGCCACGACGGCAGCCCGCGCCGTGGTCGTCGCGCGGCGGCTCATGAGGTCGCTCCGCGCAGGAGCAGACCCGCGAGATCGTCGAGCGTGCCGACGGTGAGGACCGTCAACCCCGTCAGGGCCCGCATGCGCGGGTGCGCGCGCTCGTCGCAGACCACCGCGACCACCGCGGTGTCGACCGGGAACGCCAGCGCCGCCTTCTGCAGCGCGGCGAGCGGCACCGTCGAGCCGGTCACGAGCACGGCGACGGACAGGCGCTCCTCGCTCTCGGCGGTGAGGCGGCAGACGTCGCCGATGGCCATCGTGCTCTCGAGCATCTCCACGCCGCTGAAGCCGTCGAGCATCGGACGGGGAGCGGATGCCGGCACGCGGCGGATCGCGCGGAGGCGCCCGCGGACGACCCGGGGGATCTCGGATCCGGTCACCACCGCGACGTCGCGCGCATCCCGGATCGCACGGAGTCCGAGCGACGCGGCGCACGACACCGCCAGCTCGTATTCGTCGGCGTCGACGTACTCGCTGCGCGCGGCGGAGAGGATGACCGCCATGCGGGAGCGGCGCGACTCCTCGTACTGGCGCACCATGAGGCGGCCGGTCTTGGCCGTGGAGGCCCAGTGGATGTGACGGCGCGAATCGCCGGGGGCGTACTCGCGGATCGCGTGGAAGGACATGTCCGCGTCGACGAGGCGTCGCGTGGGGCTCCCCTCGAGATCGCGGATGAGACCGGCACTGGTGGAGGGGAGGGCGACGGTGCGGGGGTGGACGTAGATCTCGTGGACGTCCTCGAACGCGTGCTCGCGGCGGAGGAGGGCGAGCGGGTCGGCCCGCACCGTGGTGGCGGGTCCGACGGTGACGACGCCGCGGCGGAGGCCGGGGAGCGACAGCTCCTGGGCGACCTCGTTGCCGGGGCGGAGGAACGGCACCCCGACTTCGACCAGACCCTGCCCGACGGGGACGTCGATGCGCCCGGGGAGGGCGGCACGCGCCGCGACGTTGCGCACCACGACACGGCCTGCCACCCCGGTCCCGGCGACGACCCGCTCGTGCGCGAGGTCGAGGTCGACCGCGTACGAGCGGGCGCCGAACAGGAAGGGGATCGCCACGATCAGCAGCACGAGGGCGGCGACCCCGGCGATCATCCACTCGACGTACCCGAAGCGGATGCCGAGCACGAGGCCCGCGGTCGCGGCGACGAGCATGAGCGCCCCGGCCGGGCGGACGGTGCGACCGAGCCACGCCGCGGCGCGGCGGAGTGCGCGGACGGTCGTCCGCCACGCCGCCGCCGCCCACACCGCCGCCCGCAGGAGCGCGCGATCGCGCCCGCTGACCGCGGAGGTCGCGGTCAGCTCGCCGCGACCGGTGGTGCCGGTGGCGGCCGAGGTGCGGGTGAGGCGGGACTCGGTGAGACTCATACGGCCTCTCGGCGACGGGGCGGTGCGACATCCAGCAGCACCTGCCCGACGACGGCCTCCTGCGTGACGCCGTCGAACTCGGCCTCGGCCTGGAGGATGAGGCGGTGCGAGAGCACCGCGACGGCGAGCGCCTTGACGTCGTCGGGGGTGGCGTAGGTGCGCCCCTGCGCCGCGGCACGGGTGCGGACGGCGCGAGTGAGGGCGAGGGCGCCGCGGATGCTGACCCCCAGGCGCACCTCGTCGGCGGCGCGCGTGGCGTCCACGAGACGGGCGATGTAGTCCAGCACCAGCGCGTCGACGTAGACCTCGGCGGCGAGATCGGCCATGCCCGCGAGCACCTGCGGGGTGACGATCGGGGTGAGCTCGGAGGTGTCGATCGCCGCACCGTCGAGGATCCGGACGGTGGCCGCGTGGTCGGGGTAGCCGAGGGAGGTGCGCATCATGAAGCGGTCCAGCTGCGCCTCGGGGAGTCGATAGGTTCCCGCCTGCTCGACGGGGTTCTGCGTGGCGAGGACGAGGAACGGTTCGCCGACGGGGCGCGTGACGCCGTCGATGGTGACGCGGCCCTCCTCCATGACCTCCAGCAGCGCCGACTGGGTCTTCGGGCTCGCACGGTTGATCTCGTCCGCGAGCACGATGTTGGCGAACACGGGCCCGGCGTGGAACTCGAACACGCCCTGCTTCTGGTCGTAGACGCTGATGCCCGTGATGTCGCCGGGGAGGAGGTCGGGGGTGAACTGGATGCGGGTGTTCGTGCCCTGCACCGACTGCCCCATGGCCCGCGCGAGGGAGGTCTTGCCGGTGCCGGGGACGTCTTCCAGCAGCACGTGACCGTCGCTCAGCATCGCGGTGAGCACGAGCTCGACGACGTGGCGCTTGCCCAGCACCGCCCGCTCGACGTTGTCGGCGAGCTGAGAGAAGGTCTGCGCGAACCAGGTCGCCTGCTCCTGCGTGATCGTCATGTTTCCTCGTCCTGCGTCGTGTGGGTCGTCGGGGCGGTCGGGAGGGCGGATGCCGCTCAGGGGTTCGGTGCGGGTTCGGCCGGAGGTGGGGGCGGGGGCGCCTCGGTCGGGGTGCAGTTCGCCGTCACGGTGCCGGTGGCGTTCTGCAGGCCCCAACCCTGGGCACTCCAGTCGACGGTCACGGTCGTCTCCATGCGCGTCGCGGCATACGGGACGACCCAGCTGTCGGCGGTGCGCTCGAGCCTCGCGCCGGAGGCGTCGAAGAAGCGCAGGTCGGCGTTGCTGAAGGTCACCGCGGCGCGACCGCCGCCGGGGGCGTTGGAGGAGTCCCACGTCCGCCCGAGCTCTCCGCCGCCGACGCAGGAGGAGATCCCCCACGTCGCCTGCACCTGGTAGGGCGCGCTGCCGGAGCGCGGGGTGACCCGCGCCCAGTCGCTCGCCGTGCCCCAGAACTCGTGGACGTAGCGCACCGCGATCTCGGGGTCGGCGCCGAAGCGCTGACTCGGAAAGCCGCCGAACTCGACGCGGTTGCGGTTGGGCACGCGCTCGTCGGAGGTCGGCTCCGCGCGGATCAGCCATTCCGCCCGCTGATCGGCGACATTCGGGGTCGGATCGACGGCGAAGGTGTAGCCGCGCGGGGCGCGGCCGGACTGCTGCGCGCGGACGGAGGCCGTCGCCTCGGTGCGGCCGAACTCCCGGTCGTCGAACACCGACTCAACGCAGGTGACGAAGCGGTACTCCTCGCCGTCGGTGAGGCCGGGGAAGGACGCGGTGGCGCCGTCGGATTCGGTCTCGCAGCGCTCGCCCTCGCGGACGATGCCGTAGCGGAGCGACGACCCGTCGCCGTTGAGGCGCGCGGTCGCCCGCGCGGTCACGGTCGAGGTCCCGTCGCCGTCGGAGACCGAGTCCAGCACCAGCTGGGCATCCAACGGGGCCCCGACGCCGTTGCCGGAGACCGTGATCGACCCGCCCGACGGGCTGCCGCCGAGGCCGGGCGGGAGGTCGAAGCGCGAGAACGGCGTGATGCTGATCGGCGAGGTCGTGTTCGTGCCGATCCGGTAGCTGCCGACCTCGACGCGCGTCTGGCCGCGGCGGACGTTGAGTCGCTGGGTCTCGCCCGCGGGGCTCGTGATCTCGAGGTAACCGGTCTCGTTCGGGTCGACGCCGTCGATGACGAGCGAGACGACGTTCCCCGAGCCGTCGCGGGTCTGCACGGGGGCGACCTGGACCTGACCGGGGGCATTGGGGGCGGCATACGCCCACGCGGTGGTGCGCACCCCCGAGCGCGATTCGCCGACGGCGTTGACCGCCACGGCGTCGTACTGACGCTGCTCGCCGTTCGGCGCCGGGATCGAGGGGCAGACACCGTCGCTCGAGCACTGCGCGACGACCGCGCCGCCGCTGCGGACGACGAACCCGCTGAGCCCCGGGTAGGCCGACCGCGAGGCACCGGGGTCGATGCGGAGGGTGACCGAGCCGTTCTCGAAGCCGACCTGTCCGATGCTCGCGGGCGCCTTGGGGTAGCCCTGCAGGTCCAGCAGCAGACGGCCTTCGCGGTCGCCTGCCGTGGCGCGGCCCTGGGCGTCGCGCACGGTGAAGGCCGCCGAGCAGGTGGCGCCCGGGGCATCCGCACTCCACGAGGCCGTCACCGCCGTGGCGGAGGCGACCGAGAAGCTCACGCCGATGCACTCGCCGGTCGGGCGGACACCGGTGAGCTCGAGCGGGGTGCGCGGCAGCGGGTTGACCTCGCCCGAGGCGCCTACGACCGAGATGCTGCACGACGAGCCGGCGGCCTGCGAGCACTGCTGCGCGACCGATCCGCCGCGCGGCAGGGTCGAGGGCGCCGCCCCGACGCGCAGGATGAGGCGGCCGGGCGCGGTCTCGGCGTGGCTCGGCACGGTGACGACGGCCGCCTCGTCGCGACCGGGCACGGCGTCGTCCTTGCCGGTGACGGTGACGGTGCTCCCCGCGAGCGAGACGTCGAACGAGACCCCGCCGTAGTCGAGGGCGTACCGGATGCCGTCCCAGTCCTCGCGAAGCTGCCACGTGGTGAGGGTCCGCAGGTCGAAGGTCGCCGTCTCCCCCGGGCCGACCGTGAGCGAGCCCGCGCGCAGCTCCGGCTGCGGATCGAGGGCGATGACGATGATCGGCACGGAGAGATAGGAGAAGTCCTCGGTCCCGGCGAGGCGCACCGGCACGCGGCAGGAATCCGACCACGGGGCGCCCGCCCCGGCGTCGTAGCGGATGCGGGTGCCGCCCTCGAGCGAGCAGACCGCCTCTCCGCGGGCGCCGGACGCACGGATGTCGGACCCGATCTCGACCGTGCTGCCGCGGGGACGGGCGACGAGGTCGGCCATGTCGAAGACGACCGACTCCAGCTCGTTCACCTCGGGCGGGACGGCGCCGGCCCGGAGGGCCAGGGTCAGATCGGCGTCGCCCGGGACGCGGAGGAACGCGTAGGTCTCGATCTCGCCGGACGCCCCCTCCCCCGAGACGCGGAACGGGATCAGGCGGGTGCGCTCGGGCAGCTCGCCGCGCAGGCGCGTACCGGCGACGTCGACGTCGTCGATGTCGCCCCACAGGGCCACGTCGAGGTCGCCGACGTCGCCCGACGCCCAGGTCGCCTTCCCGTCGAGGACGTCCACGCCCTCGACGAAGTCCTCGCGCGTCTCGGCCGTGAGGACCGTGTCGGACACGATCGGGTAGTCCGGCACGCTCTCGCGCACCACACGCACCACGATCCGCCCGCGCGCGGTGTTGCCCGAGCTCGACTCGAGGTCGTAGAGGAACGACATCGTGGCGGGCTCGGTCCCCGCCTCGATCTCCAGCGATGTGTCGTCGCGGGAGAGGATGCGCTCGGCCAGCCGCGTGTACTCGGCGGTGACCGCGCCGTCGGCATCCGTCTCGGGGAGATCCGGCCGCACGTCGGTGAGGGTCAGGGTGCCGAGGGTGGGATCGACGTCGTTCGCGAGCGGGGAGACGCGGATGCTGTTGCCCTCGCCCGCCTGGACCTGCACGTAGTCGGTGTAGGTGATCGGGCTGGGATTGGTCTGTCCGTCGAGGACACCCACGCGCACCGTCCCCTCGCCCGTGGCCCCGAAGGCGTCCACGACGCGATAGCGGAAGGTGACCTGGCCGCGATCGCCGGGGACGCTGGTGTAGACGATGCCCGCCCCGTCGGCGGCGATCGTGGCCGCGCCGCGCTCGGGCTGCTCGAGGATCCGGTCGAGGGTCACCCCGTCGCCGTCGGGGTCGACGCCGAAGCCGTCGAAGTCGATGCGGGTCGTCTGACCGCTGAGGACCCGGCCCTCGAGGGTGTCGGCCACCGGCGGGCGGTTCGCCTCCTCGTCGAGGACGCGCACGCGCACCGTGGCGTCGTCGGCGAGGGAGGGGGCGCCGGTCGTGTAGACGGAGTAGGTGATCGTGTAGTCGCCCGGCTCCTGCGGCGCGAGGTAGCGCACGACATCGGACGACGCGAAGGCGAGCGCGTCGGGAGACGACGAGACGACGGATGCCGGGTTCAGCGTCGGACGCCCGCCGGCCGGGGCGACGTCGTTGGCGAGGACGGGGATGTCGATCTGCGCTCCGGCCCGCACGACGACGCGGTCGTCGACCGCGATGGGTGCGAGCTCGGGCGCCGGCGGGAGGAGGTAGACCGTCGCCTCGCCCTCGACGCTCGCCCCCTGGTCCTCGGTGCCGTCGCTGACGACGTAGCGGACCGTGCCGAGCCGGCCCGGCTCGCCGGACGCCGTCGAGCCGGAGACCCGCAGCTGGTTCTGGCCGACCGCGTCGACCGAGAGCACCGCGCCCGGGTCGGCGGCGGTGGTGACGTCGCTGAGGAGGAGCACCCGGCGCGTGGGGTTGGAGACCGCCGCGAAGATGTCGAGGGTCGCGTCCTCCTGCGGGTGGACGAAGGCCACGACCGGGGAGGTCGCCAGCTCCGCCGGCGCGTCGGCGGGCAGGAGCGTGATGCGGGTCGTGCCGGTGGCCTCGGTGGAGCCGTCGGTGACGGTGAAGTCGACGCGGTACGTGCCGGGCTCGCGCGCGGTGACGTCGAAGCCGGTCGTTCCGCCCGTGACCGTCGCCGTCGCCGCGGCGTCGTCGAGGACGCGCACGGACTCCAGCGACAGCGACCCCGTCGTCCCGGAGACGTGCGGGGCGACGTCGACGTTGATCGCGCCGCCGACGACGTCGCGGACCGCGAAGGACTCCACGGCGAGGCGCGGCTGGGGCGAGACGCGGACGACGAGCTGACGCTCGGTGGTGTTGCCGGCGGTGTCCGACACGGTGACGGCGAGGTCGATGAGCTGCTCTCCGCCCGCGCCGTCGTCGGAGTGCTGGTAGACGACGTCACCCGACGGCGTCGCGGCGACGCTGCCGATGCCCGACCGGTTGACGACGGAGAGGAGGAGGAGCGGGTCGGACTCGGGGTCGACCCAGCCGGGGAGGATCGGGACGGTGACGGTGCCGCCGCGCGCGACCTCCGGCGCCGGCCACTCGACGAGGCACCGCTCCACGCCGCACCAGACGGGGGCCGAATCCGTCTCCTCGCCCACCACGGTGAGCGTGACCGTCGTCGGCTCGGAGGCGAGACCATCCGCGGTGGTGCCGTCGGTCACGCGGTAGGTGAAGGTGGCCGATCCGGTCGCGCCCGGTTCGGTGCGGACGGCGAGTCGCTGCGCGTCGTCCGTGACGGTGACGGTGCCGAATCCGGGGTCGAGGCCCGTGACGGAGGTCGGATCGATGCTGAGGACGTCCTCGTTCGGATCGTGGTCGTTCATCAGCACCGGGAGGGTCGACAGACTCCCCGCCCGCACGCCGAACGCGTCGGCTTCGGCGACCGGCGGCTTCGGGTCCAGCTGCACCGGCAGCTGCTCCTCGGCGGGCACGGCATCCGGATCCACCCGATCGTCGAGCGACCAGTTCTGACTCGACGGCACGAGCTGCCCGTCGGGGACGGTCCACGCCCACCCCGAGCGCGTCTCGTTCAGGATGATCGATCCCCCGCCGTCGACGAACACCGGCCGGCGCTCATCGCCGAGCGACTCGCCGCCGTAGTCGAGCGTGCGGGGCTCGGCATCCGATCCCCAGAGGATGCCGGTGCCCGTCCCTTCGGGAAGCCACGCGGCGTACACCTCGCCGTCCCGCTGGATGGGCCGGGCCGGGATGCCGAGGACGGTCGCCCCGGTGCCGAAGGCGATGTCGGCGCCGGACCCGTCCGGCGCGACGCGCACGAGCGCCGTTTCGGTGGCGACATAGATCTCCTCCGCCGTGGACGAGGGCTCGGCGACCGTCATCGCCCCGGTGGCGGGAAGCGGCGGCGCATCCTCGGCGTCGCGGAGCCACATGCGGCCGGACTCGCCGTCCACCACCGCCCACGTGTCGCCGGCGGCGGTGACCGCCGGGGCGGCGATCTCGTCGATCTCCAGGGCGTCGCGCCCGCGCACCTCGCTCCGGCCGATGTCGTAGCGCAGCACCGAGGCATCCGCGCGGGAGTAGGCGAACAGCACGCCGCGGTCGTCGATCGCGACGGCGTCGGCGGTGTAGGCCGCGGCATCCTCGTCGGTGGAGGGGAACGGGTCGAGCGCGCGAGGCTGCTCCCCGCCGAGGATGCCGACGTAGACGGTGCCGGAATCGGTGAGGTACGCCACCCGGTCTCCGGAGGCCGCGACGTCGATCGTGCCGGGAGGCGTGGAATCGGAGGCCCGGAGGGCCTCTTCATCGAGATCGGCGGGAAGGGCCTCGTCGATGCGGGTGATCTTGCTGAAGGAGTCGCTGAAGAGGTAGACCCCGGCGGGAGAGGAGACCACCGCATCGGGATTGCTGATGCTCCGGACGGTGTCGAGCTCGCCGACCGCGGTGTTCACGCGCGCGTAGCGGCGACCGTCACCGGTCTGCAACGCCCACACCGACGTCGACGCCTCGGGGGTCTCCTGCGCGTCGAGGCCCGGCCACACCACGGCGATCCCCAGGACGAGGGCTCCGGCGGCGACACTCGCGGCGAGGGCGGCGATCGTGCGGCGGCGCATCAGAACACCCCCACGGCCCACAGGGCCCCGATGACCGCGCCGACGGCGACGACGAACGACAGACCCGCCGCGATCCACGGCACGGCCGTGCTCGCGCGCGGCCCCCGCGCGACCGGGGAGGAGATGTCGGTGTCCTCGTCACGCGCGAGGGAGGTGACGTCCGCGCCCGGCCGGCGCTTTCGGCGGTCGTCGCGCTCGAGCTGCGAGCGCACCGGGCCGCGGAGGGAGGAGTCGGCGAAGTCCACCGGCGCCCCGGCGGGAGCCCACTCCTCGTCGGGGATCTCCAGGCGGGTGATCGACAGACCGAGCTCGGCCTGCACCCGCTGGAGCGCCTCGGCGAACGCGCGGGCCGAGTCGAACCGCTTGCCGGGGTCGCGCGCCATCGCCGTCGCGAGCGCCACCTGGAGCGAGGCCGGCACATCCGTCCGGGGGATGTCGGTGTATGCCGCCCGGGCGATCCGGCGACGCAGCTGCTCCTTGGTGTTCTGCCCGCGTTCTCGACGCTCGAACGGGCTGTGCCCCGCCAGCAGCGAGTAGACCGTCGCGCCGAGGCTCCACACCTCGCTCGAGATCGTCCCGGCGGTCTGCTCGGCGATCACCTCGGGTGCGCTCCACGGGATCGACATGGCCAGCACCTCCTCGGCCTCCCGCCGCAGGAGCGAGGAGGAGATGCCGAAGTCGGCGAGGACCGGAGCTCCGAAGGTCGTGATGAGGATGTTGCTGGGCTTCACATCGCGGTGCACGAGGCCGGCACGGTGGGCGGACTCCAGCGCACCCGCCATCCGCACTCCGGTGGAGAGGACCTCCTCGACCGGGAGCCGCTCGAGTCGGTAGCGCTGCGCGAGCGAGCCGGGGCAGTACTCCATGACGATGTAGGGACGACCGTCGGCGGAGATCCCCGCCTGGTAGACGGTGACGATCGCGGGGTGCGCCGACAGGTGGGCGAGCACGTCCGCCTCGGCGTTGAACATGCGGCGCAGTTCCGGGTCGCGGACGTCACTCGGCATGACCTTCACCGCGACGTTGCGGCGCGGCATGTCCTGCTCGTAGAGGAAGACGTCGGCGAATCCGCCGGAACCGAGGGGGCGGACGTAGGTCAGTCCCGGCAGGATCGGGGGCGCGGACGGAAGGCGTGTGGACACGTCACCTCCTCGCTCGGACGCCCGCCGGCGCGCGGAACCACTCGCCGGGGAAACCCGGACATGCTAACAAACCGCGCCCGCGGGTACGCCGACCCGATCGCGGGCCCGTCACGTGGGCGGGTCGCGCGGGTCGAAGGGCGCGTCGAGCGAGCGGGTGAGCTCGTCGAGCATCGCGGCGATCTGGGGCTCGACGTACTGCGTGACCGCCGCCTGCACGCGCACGCGGTGGTGCAGGAGGATCGTGCAGACCTCCCGCCCGACCATGTTGGCGTAATCGTCGGCGAGGGAGACCTCCTGCCGCAGCGCCGCCTTCGCCTCATCGGTGAGCGGAGGGAGGGCCGGGATGTGGGCATCCACCTCCTCCGCAAGCCCCGCGATGGTGAAGAGGAACGGGGCGCCCGGCTGCGGCTCGGGGTCCATCGGCAGCCCCTCGAACTCGGGCTCGAGCCCTTCGGAGGGGAGGTAGGTGCGCGCGCGGTTGCGGGCGGCCTGCTGGTCGAGCTCGGCCTGCAGCATCGGCAGGTTCTGTGCGGTGTATTCCGCGACGGAGCGGTCGACGATCGTCTTCACGCGTGTGGAGAGCCCGTGCTGCACCCCGTGCGGAACGTCGGCGCCGAGTCCCACGGCCGAGAGCACCGGCGAGCCGAAGCAGCGCCGACAGGGGGCGACGCGTCCACGGTGCGTGGCAGGTTCCCAGCGCGGCAACCACGCCAACCAGGCGTCCACGGCCTGGCTGACCTGCGTCTCGAGCGAGCGCTCCACCGTTCCACGGTAGCCCTTCGGGCGTGTCATCCGCGGGATTCCGGGCTTCGGCGCGCTCTCACTCCTCGTCTTGCTCCCGCTCCCACGACCATCGGGCACGTCCGCCGTGGGTGCGCACCATCGCAATGCCCGCCACAGCCGCGAGCAGGGCGGATGCCGCGACCGCGAGCCCGAACGCTCCGGTGACGTGGCGGAGGACGACCGCGGTGGCGACCCCGAGCTCGCCGCCGACGATGAGGATGCCGAGCGCCGCCCCGAGGGGGTAGGTGAGGAAGCAGGCCAAGGCCGTCCACAGCGCCGAGACGTAGCGCGGCTGGGGACGGCGGAGCCCCGGGCGAAGCGTGAGGAGGAAGGCGAGCGTCGTCCCCGCCATCGCGAGGATGCCGGGGATCTGGCCGAGCCCGGGCTCGGCGATCACACTCTCATCGAGGAGGAGGCTCGTCATCCCGAGCGCGAACACCGCCAGGGCGAAGAACGTCGCCGTCGACAGAACCAGGGCCAGCCGAGGGCTCATCGGCCCCGGCTGACCCTGGTCTCGGTCGTGTGCGGAGGTCACGCGCGGACCAGCTGCGGTCCTGCCTCGAGCGTCCGCTCGTACTCCCGCTGCGCCTCGACGTTGAGCTCCGTGACACGGCGGCCGCGCGCGGCCACCCATGCGCCGAACCAGATCGTCAGCTCGCGGCCGATGATGAACGCCGCGATCGCGCCCGGTGCGAGCAGCTGCTCCTCGACGAGGGCCGCGCCCTCGCGGGCGGTGAGCATCCAGAACGGCGCCTGGAAGAGCTGACCGAGGATGTGCCCGGCGTAGGCTGCGGCGCCGACCAGGAGTCCGAAGATGACCCACTGTCCCCAGCGACCGCGGTTGATGATCGCGCCGAGGAGCCAGAAGGCGACGAAGAAGACGACGGTGGGGACCCAGAGGGACCACGTGCCGAGCATCGCGAGCGCTTCGGTGCCGATGTTCTCTCCGCTGATCTCGCCCGCGATCGCGCGGAAGCCGATCCACGCGCCGAGGTACAGCACGGCGAAGGCGAGCGCGGCGAGGAGGCCGATCGCCCCGGCGGCAGCGCGGTTGCCCCGGGGGCGGGGCGCCTCGGGGGCCTGGACGAAGATCGGCTGCGGCGCGAACGCGGTCGTGGCGGCGCCCGCACCGATGCCGGCGGCTCCGGCTGCGGCGGCTCCGGTGCCGTAGGCCGGCTCGCTCGCGGTGACCGCGGGGGCGTCCCGGTCGGTCGCGGCCTCGTACGCGGTGGTCGCCGCGGCGGAGTCGTGCGCCGCGGAGGAGTCATGCGCGGTCGAGTCGTGGGCGGGCGCGGTGGCTGCCGGGACGTCCTCGTGCGCGGCGGGCGTCGCGGCCGGGGTGTCGTACGACAGCGACGCCGCCTCCGGCGAATCCCACGGGTCGGGCTCGGCGGCGGGCGCCGTCGCGGCGGGCTCGGCATCCGTCGAAGCGGGCGAGTGCGCGTCGGCGGGTGCGGCGTCGCCGATGGCGGGGTCCTGGTGGACGACGGGCGGAGCGGATGCCGCGGCCTCGGCTTCGGCCAGGCCTTCGTTGGCGCGACCGACGACGTCACCGTCGGCCGTGGTCGGCTCCTCGACCGGCTCGCCGTAGGACGACTTGGGGTCACTCATCGACAGCACTCCTCACGCGGGTTCGGTTCCGCCTCTGCAGGCTAGCCTCTGGTACCGCCCGACCCGGGGAGGCGTGCCGCGTCCGGGGATGTCGGCGCGCCGCGCGCGGCGGACGCATTGTTAAGGTGTGGTGATGGAGACCTCCCCCGCACGCATCGTCGCGTCCGCGGCATCCGTGCTCGTCGTGCTGACGCTCGTGGCGTGCGCACCGGAGCCCGACGACTCCGCGACGCTCGGTCCGACACCGTCGGACACGCCGACGCCCATCGTGACGCTCACCCCCGACGCGACCCCGACGCCGCTCGCGCAGATCCCCGACGACTGCCGGACCATGCTCACCGAGACCGTGCTCTCGCAGCTCGAAGACATCCCCCTGAACGACCCCGAGGCGGGCGTGTCGACCGGGCCGCGACCCGACGGGTCGCTCGTGTGCCTGTGGCGCGACCCGGGCGCCGACACGACCTTCCTGCAGACGACGATCAGCGGCCTCGCGCGCGGACCGGCGCTGGACCTCCTCAACGACCTCGCCGACGAGCAGGGCTTCACCTGCTACACGCCCGAGGGCGGCACCCGCTGCGAGAAGACGTGGGAGAACGAGACGTATCCCGTCACCGACGGCCGGACACTCTTCTGGCGCGACGGCATCCTCATCGACACGACGTTCTCGAACCTGGCGCCGTCCGGATACACCTCGGCGATCATCGCCGGAATCTGGGGCTGAGCGTCCGGTGGCCGGACGGGTCACCATCCCCAGATGTGCTTCTCCAGCCGGGCGTCGAACTCCTCGGGGTACGCCCCGTCGGCGGAGGTGACGATCCACAGGCCGTCCCGGACGATGTGGTGCTCACTCGCCCCCGCCTCGCCGGCCGCGCTCCCGCGGTCGCAGCGGAGCGCGTCGTCTGCGCGGACGCACGTGAAGCCCTGACCGCGCAGCGCGGCGTCGACGAGACCGGCGGCGTCCTCGCCCACGCGGGTGAACGCGGTCGTGATGGCCCCGGCATCCGATCTCCAGGCGCACGTGACGACGGCGTCCGGGCCGACCGCGTCGACGAGGGCGTCGGCGCCGGTCGGCGGGGCATCCGTGCTCTGGTCGAGCAGCGACCCGCCCCGCCAGGTGAGCTCGCTCCAGAGACTGTCGGGATAGGCGGCGCGGCAGTCGACACCGCCCTCGGCGAGCGCACGGCGCACCTCGCCGTCTTCGCGGTCGAGGGCAGCGGCCTGGCGGGCGCTCGCGTCGCGGAGGGTGTCTCCCACCCAGGCGATCGAGACCGGGATCATCGGCGCGGCCAGCCACACCAGGGCCCCCACCACCGCCGCGCAGAGGATGCCGACCGGCACCGCGATCCAGCGGTTGCGTCCCGCGACCCGCGCCATCATCCGCCCTCCCGAACGTCCTCCCCCACGGTACGCGCGGCACCCGGCCGAGCGACGCGCGGCACGCGCGACGAAGGCGTGGCGCACGCGCGAAGTTATCCACAGGGGGTCCGGCACCGCGTGCCGATGCGTCTAGGATCGCGTCTCATGCGCCCGTGCGCCGGTGGTTTTACCTGTTGGACACACGAGCGTAAGAATCCGTGCGTTTCGCGAGCCTACGTTCACACAATCGCGCTGATTCAGCCGTCATCGAAACCTGTGTTCTGACACCGAGGAGATCCATGTCCGTCCCACCCCGCTCCGGGAGGCGATCGCTCCTCGCGACCGTCGTCGCCGCAGCCCTCGCCGCCGCCGGCACGCTTGCGCCGCTGCCGGCCGTAGCCGCCGAGGGCTCCCGCGTCCTCATCAACGAGGTGTACTTCAAGGGAGGCAGCGCCAACGCCGCCTTCTCGAGCAAGTTCATCGAGCTCTACAACGACAGCGACGTGGCCCAGAGCCTCGACGGCTGGTCGGTGCAGTACCGGCCCGCGGATCGCGCCGACGGAACCGCACCGTCCAGCGTCGTCGCGCTCTCCGGTGAGATCGCCGCGAACGACTACTTCCTGATCGGGTTCGCGGGCAACGGTGCGAACGGCGCGGCGCTGCCGACGCCGGACCTCTCGATCTCGCTGAACCCCTCGGGCACGAACGGCGTGATCTGGCTGGCGTCGACCACGACCGGGCTCGGCCTGCCGACCGGCGACATCGCCGCCGCAGAGAACGTCGTGGACCTCCTCGGCTACGGCACCGGGAACACCTTCGAGGGCGCCGCCGCCCCCGTCACGGGAAACAACTCTGTTCCCAACTCCCTCGCCCGGACCGGCTTCGTCGACACCGGTGACAACGCCGCGGACTTCAGCCACCCGGCCACGATCACGCCCCAGGCCTCGGCATCCGTCACCCCCGACCCGGAGCCCACCCCGGATCCGACCGGCGACCCCGAGCCCACCGGAGAGCCCACGCCCACCGGTGAGCCGACGGAGCCCGGAACGCCCGTGCTGACCCCGATCCGCGAGATCCAGGGCACCGGCGCCGCGAGCCCCCTCGTCGGCTCGACCGTCACCACGCGCGGTGTCGTCACCGCCGCCTACACCACCGGCGGCTACAACGGCTTCACCATCCAGACCCCCGGCACCGGCGGCCCGCTCGACCTGTCGACGCACACCGCTTCCGAGGGCATCTACGTCTACTCCTCCGCCGCGACGGCGAAGGTGTCGATCGGTGACCACGTCGAGGTCACCGGTCCGGTCGTGGAATTCAACGGCCTGACCGAGATCTCCCCCGCCTCCGCCGCCGGCGTCACGGTGCTCGACGAGCCTGCGGAGCCGGTCCGTCCGGCCGAGGTCGTCTGGCCCGGAACGGATGCCGAGCGCGAGACGCTCGAGTCGATGCTCCTGGCCCCGCAGGGCGACTACACCGTCAGCGACGTCTACTCGACGAACTACTACGGATCCATCGGCCTCGCCTCGGGCACCACGCCCCTGCTGACCCCGACCGAGGTCGCCGCGCCCCGCTCGGCCGAGTACGACGCCGCAGTCGCCGCCAACGCCGCCCGCGCGGTCACGCTCGACGACGGTGCCTCGATCAACTTCAGCAGCAACGCCAACACGTCGGTGCCGCTGACCTACCTCTCCACCACGGACCCGGTGCGCGTGGGTGCGGCCGTCACCTTCACCGCTCCGGTGGTGCTGGACTTCCGCAACAAGCTGTGGAACTTCCAGCCCACGCAGCACCTGACGGCGGAGAACGCCGCCGACGTGCAGCCGGTGACGTTCGAGAACACCCGCACCGCGGCCCCCGCCGAGGTGGGTGGCGACATCCGCATCGCCGGGTTCAACGTGCTGAACTACTTCACCACCACCGGTGCCGACGCGGTCGCCGCCGGCGCGAGCTGCTCGTTCTACAACGACCGTGAGGGCAACCCCATCACGGTCAACGGTTGCAGCAACGGCCCCGCCCCGCGCGGTGCCGCCGACGACGCGAACCTCGAACGTCAGCAGGCCAAGATCGTCGCCGCGATCAACGGCCTCGACGCCGACGTGGTCTCGCTCGAGGAGATCGAGAACTCCCTCATCTCCGGCACCGACCGCGACGTCGCGGTGTCCACCCTGGTGGACGCCCTCAACGCCGCGCTCGGCGACGATGTGTGGGACTTCGCGCCGTCCCCGGCATCCGTTCCGGCCGGTGAAGACGTGATCCGCACGGCGTTCATCTACAAGAAGGATGTCGTCGAGCTCGTCGGAGCCTCGGCCATCGACGACGACACGGCGTTCTCGAACGCCCGCTACCCGCTCGCTCAGGCCTTCGCGCCGGTCGACGGCGGCGAGGACGACGTCTTCGTCGCGGTCGTCAACCACTTCAAGTCGAAGGGATCGGGCTCGGGAGCCGACGCCGACCAGGGCGACGGGCAGGGCGCCTCCAACGCCTCGCGCGTGGCCCAGGCCGAAGCGCTGGTGGACTTCGCCGAGGAGCTGAAGGTCGACGTCGACACCGACTACGTCTTCCTCGTCGGCGACTTCAACTCGTACACCCAGGAAGACCCGATGCAGGTCTTCTACGAGGCCGGCTACGTCAACCAGGGGGCGGAGAAGACCGACAAGTACACCTACTCGTTCTCCGGCCAGAGCGGCTCGCTCGACCACATCCTGGCCTCCCCGGCCGCGGATGCGCTCGTCACGGGTGTCGACATCTGGAACATCAACGCGGCGGAATCGATCGCGCTGGAGTACAGCCGGTTCAACTACAACGTCACGAACCTCTACGACGCCTCGCCCTACCGCTCTTCCGACCACGACCCGGTCGTCGTCGGCCTCGCCTTCCCCGAAGACGAGGAGCCGGGAACGGTCGACCTCAACCTGCTGAACATCAACGACTTCCACGGTCGTATCGACGGCAACACGGTGAAGTTCGCCGCGACCATCGAGCAGCTGCGCGCGGAGTACGGCGATGAGAGCACGCTGTTCCTCTCCGCCGGCGACAACATCGGCGCCTCGGTGTTCGCGTCGGCCAGTGCGGACGACGTTCCGACGCTGGACGTGCTGAACGCGCTGGAGATGGCCGCCTCGGCGGTCGGCAACCACGAGTTCGACCGGGGTCTGGACGACCTCACCGGCCGGGTCGCGGACGTCGCGGACTTCCCCTACCTCGGCGCGAACGTCTACGCCAAGGGCACGCAGGAGCCGGTGCTCGACGAGTACGCGCTGTTCGAGGTGGACGGCCTGACCGTCGCCGTGATCGGCACCGTCACCGAAGAGACCGAGACGCTGGTCTCCCCCGGCGGCATCGAGACGATCGACTTCGGCGACCCCGTCGAGGCGGTCAACCGCGTCGCCGCCGAGCTGGAGGGCATCGCCGACGTCATCATCGCCGAGTACCACGAGGGCGCCGGCGACGGCGTCGTCGAGGGCGCGACGCTCGAGCAGGAGGTCGCCGCCGGCGGCGCCTTCGCGAGCATCGTGACCGAGACCTCCCCCGCGGTCGACGTGATCTTCACCGGTCACACCCACAAGCAGTACGTGTGGGACGGCCCGGTGCCCGGCACCGACACCACCCGCCCGATCGTGCAGACCGGCAACTACGGTGAGCGCATCGGCCAGGTCGTGCTCGAGCTCGACGCGACGGACGGCGCGGTGATCTCGTACGAGGCCCGTAACGTCTCGCGCATCGGCGGCGAGAACGCTCCGACCGACGCGGAGCTCGCAGCGCAGTACCCTCGCGTGGCGGAGGTGTCGACGATCGTCGCGGACGCCCTGGCAGCGGCCGCGGTCATCGGGAACGAGCCGATCGGCTCGGTCACCTCCGACATCACGACGGCGTTCACGGGCGGCAGCTACGTTGACGGCGTCTACACCGGTGGTACCCGCGATGACCGCGCAAGCGAGTCGACCTTGGGCAACCTCGTGGCCGAGTCGCTGGTGTCGAGCCTGTCCTCGCCGGAGCGCGGCGGTGCCGAGATCGGGATCGTCAACCCCGGCGGTCTGCGGGCGGAGCTGTTCTACGCGCCCGACGGAGTGATCACCTACGCCGAGGCCAACGCGGTCCTGCCGTTCGTGAACAACCTGTGGACGACCACCCTCACGGGCGCGCAGTTCGTCGCGGTCCTGGAGGAGCAGTGGCAGCCGGAAGGCTCGTCGCGGTCCTACCTGCAGCTCGGGCTGTCGTCGAACGTGGCCTACACCTTCGACGCGGCGGCACCGCGCGGCGAGCGGATCACCGGCGTCTGGATCGACGGCGAGCCGATCGATCCGGCGGGCGAGTACCGCATCGGCTCGTTCAGCTTCCTCCTGCAGGGTGGCGACAACTTCGGCACCTTCCTCGACGGAACCGACACCCGCGACTCGGGCCTGATCGACCGCGACGCGTGGATCGACTACCTCACCGAGAACTCGCCGGTCACGCCGGACTACTCCTCCCGGGGTGTGTCGGTGACGGAGGTGCCGGCATCCGCCGAGCGTCTCACCGAGATCTCGTTCCAGGTGTCGGGTCTCGATCTGACGTCGCTCGGGAGCCCCGCCAACACCACGCTCGTCCCGAGCATCGAGGGCAGCGCGGCGACGTTCGCACCGGTTGCGGTGACGAACGGTGCGGCGACGGTGACGATGACCATCCCGCTGGATGCCCCCGCGGCGACCACGGTGGTGCTCACGGCGCCCGACAGCGGAACCGAGGTGCGCCTGTCGCTCGCGGTCCGCGACATCCTCGAGCCGGTCGACCCGGAGGAGCCCGGCGAGCCCGGAACCGAGCCGCCGGCGACCACGCCGACTGCTCCCGGTGTCGAGGAGCTGACCCCGGCGCTCCAGGGCCCGAGCGCCGGCATCTCCGGCGAGATCGTCCCCGGAGGCACCATCTCCGTGCTGGTGGGCGAGCAGTACGCCGGCCAGTGGGTCACCGCGTGGCTGTACTCGACGCCGCAGCAGCTCGGCGGCTGGCACCTCGTGCAGGCGGACGGCACCATCTCGGTGACGCTGCCGACCGACGTGTCGGGTCAGCACCGTCTGGTGATCCTGGATGCCGAGGGTGACGTCCTGGTCTGGTACGACCTCGACATCCCCGCCGCGGGTGGACAGCCCGCGACCGGCGGACAGAACGGCGGCCTGGCCGTCACGGGTGGCGACCCCGGCGACCTCACAGGTCTGTGGCTGGCCGTCATGCTGATGATCGGGGCGGGAGCCGCCCTCCGCATCGGCAGCATCCGACGCCAGCGGGCCTAGCCCTCACGACGAAGCGCCGGCGGATTCCGATCCGCCGGCGCTTCGTCGTTCCCGCCCCCGCCCCGCCCCCGGCCCGCCCTGCCCGGATCACCTGGCCCGGCTCCCGGCCCGGTCCCGGCCCGAACTCCTCAAAACCGGCCCCTAAGCCGCCCGAACCGGCCCCACAGGCCCCCAGCACCGCGGATCGGAGGAGTTAGGCCCGCGGGGCGGGCCGAACTCCGGGCGGGAACGACGAAAGGCCCCGGCGAAAGCCGGGGCCTTTCGGGACGTGCCTCAGGTCAGTTGTAGGTGCCCGGGGTGAAGTCGTCCGTGGAGAAGCTGTCGAAGTCGACATAGCTCAGGTCGGCGTCGCTGTACGCGCCGTCCGAGGCGAAGATGCGGTTGGGGTACCGCTCGCTCTTGGCCTCCTCCGTCGCCTCGACCGTGACGTTGCGGTACTTCGCAAGTCCGGTTCCGGCGGGGATGAGCTTTCCGATGATGACGTTCTCCTTGAGGCCGACCAGGGGGTCGCTCTTGCCCTCCATCGCGGCCTGGGTGAGCACGCGGGTCGTCTCCTGGAAGGAGGCGGCCGACAGCCACGACTCCGTCGCGAGCGACGCCTTGGTGATACCCATCAGCTCCGGACGACCCGACGCCGGGCGCTTGCCCTCGCCGACGGACTCGCGGTTGATCTGCTGGTAGCGCTTGAAGTCCACCAGCTCACCCGGGAGCAGCGTCGTGTCGCCGTGGTCGACCACGGTGACCTTCCGCAGCATCTGGCGCACGATGACCTCGATGTGCTTGTCGTGGATCGGCACACCCTGCGAGCGGTAGACGCCCTGCACGCCGCCGACGAGGTACTTCTGCACCTCGCGGGCACCCATGACACGCATGACCTCCTTGGGGTCGAGCGTGCCGACCTGGAGCGGCTGACCGACCGTGACGTGCTGGCCGTCCTCGACCAGCAGCGTCGCGCGCTTGAGCACGGGGTAGACGTGCGGCTCGTCGCCGTTGTCGGGCGTGAGGATGACCTTCTTGCTCTTGTCGGTCTCGTCGATCGAGATGCGGCCGTCGGCCTCCGCGATCGGCGATGCACCCTTGGGGGTACGCGCCTCGAACAGCTCCTGCACACGGGGAAGACCCTGCGTGATGTCATCCGCGGATGCCGAACCACCGGTGTGGAAGGTACGCATCGTCAGCTGGGTACCGGGCTCACCGATCGACTGGGCCGCGATGATGCCGACGGCCTCCCCGATGTCGACGATCTTGCCGGTGGCCAGCGAACGGCCGTAGCACTTCGCGCAGACGCCGACGGCCGAGTCGCAGGTGAGGACCGAGCGCACCTTGATGCTCTCGACACCCGACTCCACCAGACGGTTGATCAGCACGTCGCCGACGTCGTCACCGGCTTCGGCGACGACCTCGCCCGCGGGGTTGACGACATCCGCCGACAGGGTCCGCGCGAACACCGAGTTCTCGACGTTGGCGTCCTTGATGAGCTCGCCGTCGGCACCGGGCGCCGCGATCGGCAGCTCGAGGCCCTTGGTCGTGCCGCAGTCCTCCTCGCGGATGATGACATCCTGCGAGACGTCCACCAGACGACGGGTCAGGTAGCCCGAGTCGGCGGTACGGAGGGCGGTGTCGGCCAGACCCTTACGGGCACCGTGGGTGGCGATGAAGTACTCCGCGACCGACAGACCCTCGCGGTACGAGGAGATGATCGGGCGGGGGATGATCTCACCCTTGGGGTTGTTCACCAGGCCTCGCATACCGGCGATGTTCCGGATCTGCAGCCAGTTACCACGCGCACCGGAGGACACCATGCGGTTGATGGTGTTGTCCTCGGGGAAGTTGGCGCGCATCGCCTTCTGGACCTCGTCGGTGGCGGCGGTCCAGATCTTGATGAGCTCCTGACGACGCTCGGCGTCGGTGGTGAGACCCTTCTCGAACTGGCCCTGGACCTTCGCGGCCTGCTTCTCGTAGCCCGCGACGATCTCCGCCTTGTTCGGCGGGGTGAGGATGTCGCTCAGCGCCACCGTGACACCCGAACGGGTGGCCCAGTAGAAGCCGGCGTCCTTGATGCGGTCCAGCGTCGCCGCGACCTCGACCTTGGGGTACTCCTCGGCCAGCTTGTTGACGATCTGGCTGAGCTTGCCCTTGTCGGCCTGCTCGCGGACGAAGGGGTAGCCCTTCGGCAGCGCGTCGTTGAAGATCGCCTGACCGAGCGAGGCGTCCAGGAGACCGTGGCGCTCGTAGCCCTCGGGGGCGTCACCCTCGAGGAAGGTGAGACCCGGGACGCGGATGCGGACCTTGGCCTGCAGGTCGAGGGTGCCCTCGTCCTTCGCCAGGATCGCCTCCGAGACCGAACCGAACACGCGGCCCTCACCGACAGCACCCTCCTTGACCGTGGTCAGGTGGTGCAGGCCGATGATCATGTCCTGCGAGGGCAGGGTCACCGGGCGGCCGTCGGACGGCTTCAGGATGTTGTTCGAGGCGAGCATCAGGATGCGCGCCTCGGCCTGGGCCTCGACGGACAGCGGCAGGTGGACGGCCATCTGGTCACCGTCGAAGTCGGCGTTGAACGCCGCGCAGACGAGCGGGTGGAGCTGGATGGCCTTGCCCTCGACGAGCTGCGGCTCGAACGCCTGGATGCCGAGGCGGTGGAGCGTGGGCGCACGGTTCAGCAGAACCGGACGCTCGCGGATGATCTCCTCGAGCACGTCCCAGACCTCGGGGCGCGTGCGCTCGACGGCGCGCTTGGCGGCCTTGATGTTCTGCGAGTGACCGAGGTCGATCAGGCGCTTGATGACGAACGGCTTGAAGAGCTCGAGCGCCATCTGCTTGGGCAGACCGCACTGGTGCAGCTTCAGCTGGGGACCGACGACGATGACCGAACGGCCCGAGTAGTCCACGCGCTTTCCGAGCAGGTTCTGGCGGAAGCGACCCTGCTTTCCCTTGAGCATGTCGCTCAGGGACTTGAGGGCCCGGTTGCCGGTACCGGTGACGGGGCGACCGCGGCGGCCGTTGTCGAACAGCGCGTCGACGGCCTCCTGCAGCATCCGCTTCTCGTTGTTGACGATGATCTCGGGGGCGCCGAGGTCGATCAGACGACGAAGTCGGTTGTTGCGGTTGATCACGCGACGGTAGAGGTCGTTCAGGTCGCTGGTGGCGAAGCGGCCACCGTCCAGCTGCACCATCGGGCGCAGCTCCGGCGGGATGACCGGGACGACGTCCAGGACCATGGATGCCGGACTCATGCCGGTCTGCAGGAACGAGTTGACGACCTTCAGGCGCTTGATCGCGCGGATCTTGCGCTGACCCTTGCCCTCGGAGATCTGCAGGTGGAGGCTGTCGGCCTCGGCCTGCAGGTCGAACGTCTCCAGGCGACGCTTGATCGACTCCGCGCCCATGTGGGCCTCGAAGTACTGACCGAAGCGGTCCTGCAGCTCGTGGAAGATCTCATCCTCGCCCTTGAGCGAGCCGACCTCGAGCGTGCGGAATTCCTCCCACACGCGCTCGAGACGGGCGACCTGGTCGTCCGCGTTCTTGCGGATCGACGTCATCTCCTTCTCGGCGGCGTCCTTGACCTTCTTCTTCTGGTCGGCCTTGGCGCCCTCCGCCTCCAGGGCGGCGAGCTCGTCCTCCAGCTTCTGCAGGCGCGCGGCGACGCGGGCGTCGCGGCGGTCGGCGAGGGTCTTCAGCTCCAGACGGATGTTGTTCTCCTGCGTGGCGAGGTCGCGGTGACGCGCATCCTCGTCGACGGAGATGACCATGTACGCCGCGAAGTAGATGACCTTCTCGAGGTCCTTCGGCGCCATGTCCAGCAGGTACCCGAGGCGCGAGGGCACGCCCTTGAAGTACCAGATGTGGGTGACGGGCGCGGCGAGCTCGATGTGGCCCATGCGCTCGCGACGGACGGAGCTCTTGGTGACCTCCACGCCGCAGCGCTCGCAGACGATGCCCTTGAAGCGGACGCGCTTGTACTTGCCGCAGGCGCACTCCCAGTCGCGGGAGGGTCCGAAGATCTGCTCGCCGAAGAGGCCGTCCTTCTCCGGCTTCAGCGTGCGGTAGTTGATGGTCTCGGGCTTCTTGACCTCGCCGAAGGACCAACGACGGATGTCGTCAGCGGTGGCCAGGCCGATGCGAAGCTGATCGAAAGTAGTTGATTCGAGCACTAGTTCTCAGTTCTCCTGTGAAGAATTCTGTTTCGGACCCGGCGGCTTAGATCTCGTCGATCGACGAGGACTCGAAGCGGCTGGAGATGTTGATGCCGAGCTCTTCCGCAGCGCGGAACGCGTCGTCATCCGTGTCACGGAGGTTGACCGCGGTGCCGTCGGCCGAGAGGACCTCGACGTTCAGGCAGAGCGACTGCATCTCCTTCATGAGGACCTTGAACGACTCGGGGATGCCCGGCTCCTGGATGTTCTCGCCCTTGACGATCGCCTCGTAGACCTTCACGCGGCCGAGGATGTCGTCGGACTTGATCGTCAGGAGCTCCTGGAGGGCGTACGCGGCACCGTATGCCTCGAGCGCCCACACCTCCATCTCACCGAAGCGCTGTCCACCGAACTGCGCCTTACCACCGAGCGGCTGCTGGGTGATCATCGAGTAGGGACCCGTGGAGCGCGCGTGGATCTTGTCATCGACGAGGTGGTGGAGCTTCAGGATGTACATGTAGCCGACCGAGATGGGCGCCGGGAACGGCTCGCCGGAGCGGCCGTCGAACAGCAGCGTCTTGCCCGAGCGGTCGATGAGGCGCTCACCGTCGCGCGTGGGGAGCGTCGAGTCGAGCAGACCCGCGATCTCGTCCTCGTACGCACCGTCGAACACCGGGGTGGCGACCTTGGTGCCCGGCGCCGCCTCGCGGGCGACCTCGGGGAGGTTGGCAGCCCACTCGGGGGTGCCCTCGACCTTCCAGCCCTGCTGGGCGATCCAGCCGAGGTGCAGCTCGAGGACCTGGCCGAAGTTCATTCGACCCGGGATGCCGAGCGGGTTCAGGATGACCTGGACCGGGGTGCCGTCCGCGAGGAACGGCATGTCCTCGACGGGCAGGATCTTGGCGATGACACCCTTGTTGCCGTGGCGTCCGGCGAGCTTGTCGCCCTCGGTGATCTTGCGCTTCTGGGCGATGTAGACCACGACGCGGCGGTTGACGCCCGAGCCCAGCTCGTCGTCGCCGTCCTCGGCGTTGAACTCCTTGACCGCGATGATCGTGCCCTGCTCACCGTGGGGCACCTTCAGCGACGTGTCGCGGACCTCGCGGCTCTTCTCGTTGAAGATCGCGCGGAGCAGGCGCTCCTCGGCCGAGAGCTCGGTCTCGCCCTTCGGGGTGACCTTGCCGACGAGGATGTCGCCGGGACGCACCTCGGCGCCGATGCGGATGATGCCGCGCTCGTCGAGGTCCTTCAGCAGGTCGGGGCTGACGTTGGGGAGGTCACGGGTGATCTCCTCCTTGCCGAGCTTGGTGTCGCGGGCGTCGACCTCGTACTCCTCGATGTGGATCGAGGAGAGCGTGTCGTCCTTCACCAGGTCCTGGCTGAGGATGATCGCGTCTTCGAAGTTGTGACCCTCCCACGTCATGAACGCCACGAGGAGGTTCTTGCCGAGCGCGAGCTCGCCGTTCTCCGTGGCGGGGCCGTCGGCGATGACCTCGCCGGCCTCGACGCGCTCGCCGGCGGAGACGACGACGCGCTGGTTGTAGGACGTGCCCTGGTTGGAACGGTCGAACTTGCGGAGGAAGTACTCCTGCGTGCCGCCCTCGTCGAGCTGGATGGTGACGACGTCGGCCGAGACCTCCAGGACGACACCGGCCTTGTCGGCGGTGACCACGTCACCGGCGTCGATGGCCGCGTAGCCCTCCATACCGGTTCCGACCACGGGCGACTCGCTGCGCAGGAGCGGAACGGCCTGACGCTGCATGTTCGCACCCATGAGGGCGCGGTTGGCGTCGTCGTGCTCGAGGAACGGGATGAGCGAGGTCGCCACCGACACCATCTGGCGCGGCGAGACGTCCATGTAGCCGATCTCCTCGGCGGGGATGAGGTCCACCTCGCCGCCGATCTTGCGGGCGAGGACGCGGGTCTCCTGGAAGTGGCCGTCGGCCTTCAGGGGCGCGTTGGCCTGGGCGACGATGAAGTCGGCCTCTTCGCTGGCGGTCAGGTAGTCGATCTGGTCGGTGACCCGGCCGTCGACGACCTTGCGGTACGGCGTCTCGATGAACCCGAACGCGTTGATGCGCGCGAAGGACGCGAGCGAGCCGATCAGACCGATGTTCGGGCCTTCCGGGGTCTCGATCGGGCACATGCGGCCGTAGTGCGAGGGGTGGACGTCACGGACCTCGACGCCCGCGCGCTCACGCGACAGACCACCGGGGCCGAGGGCCGAGAGGCGACGCTTGTGGGTCAGGCCCGCGAGCGGGTTGTTCTGATCCATGAACTGCGACAGCTGCGAGGTGCCGAAGAACTCCTTGATCGCCGCCACGACGGGACGGACGTTGATCAGGGTCTGCGGGGTGATCGCCTCGATGTCCTGCGTGGTCATGCGCTCGCGGACGACGCGCTCCATGCGGGACAGACCGGTGCGGACCTGGTTCTGGATGAGCTCGCCGACGGCGCGGATGCGGCGGTTGCCGAAGTTGTCGATGTCGTCGACGTCCAGGCGGATCTCGGCGGGCTTGCCGGCGCGGGTGCCGTCGAACGTCGTGTCACCGCGGTGCAGACGCACGAGGTACTTGATCGTCGCGACGATGTCCTCGACGGTCAGCACCGAGTCGGACAGCGGGCCGGTGAGGCCGAGCTTCTGGTTGATCTTGTAGCGACCGACCTTCGCGAGGTCGTAGCGCTTGGCGTTGAAGTAGAAGTTGTCCAGCAGCGCGCGGGCGGCCTCGGCGGCGACCTGCTCGCCCGGACGGAGCTTGCGGTAGATGTCGCGGAGCGCGTCTTCCTTGCTCAGGATGGTGTCCTTGGACAGCGTCTCCTCGATGGAGTCGAAGCCGGCGAACTCGGCGAGGATGTCGTCGCTCGTCAGGCCCAGGGCCTTGAGGAACACGGTGACGGACTGCTTGCGCTTGCGGTCGATGCGCACGCCGACCTGGTCGCGCTTGTCGATCTCGAACTCGAGCCACGCGCCGCGGCTGGGGATGATGCGCGCCGAGACGATGTCCTTGTCGGAGGTCTTGTCGGGCGTCTTGTCGAAGTAGACACCGGGGGAGCGGACGAGCTGGGAGACGACGACACGCTCGGTGCCGTTGATGATGAAGGTTCCCTTGTCGGTCTGGAGCGGGAAGTCGCCCATGAAGACCGTCTGCGTCTTGATCTCACCGGTCTGGTGGTTCATGAACTCGGCCTCGACGTAGAGCGGGGCGGCGTAGGTCTTGCCGCGCTCCTTGCACTCCTCGATGGAGTACTTCTCGGGCTCGAGGTAGGGGTTCGTGAACGAGAGCTGCATGGTCTCGCTCAGGTCCTCGATCGGGGAGATCTCCTCGAAGATCTCCTCCAGTCCGCTGATCTCGGGGACATCGGTGCGGCCGGCGGCCTTCGCCTCTTCGACGCGAGCCTTCCAGGACTCGTTGCCGACGAGCCAGTCGAAGGACTCGGTCTGCAGCGCGAGGAGGTCGGGGACCGTCAACGTGTCGGAGATCTTGGCGAACGAGAGGCGGGAAGCTCCGCGTCCGTTCTTGAGGGTGGTGGCAGGGGTGGATGCGTTGGGCGCAGCAACCAAGGGGATTACCTCCGTGGGCCCGAGAGGGCTCGTTTCCTTGTCGTCAGGTGGAGTGCTCGATCATTCCCCGAAAACCCGCGCGTCACGCCGTACCGCGAGGCACGGGCACGCAGGCACCGCCGACCACCATATGAGGGCAGGGAGAATCCAAGAGCGCAAAGACCCACTATACGTCGCGCGACGCGCCATGTCCAGCAGGATCCTTGAAATCGGTCGGATGCTGCGGTATAACTCCGCGCGCGCCGACGGTCATCCCCCTCGCGCGTGGCGGAGGCGCACCCGGGTCCCCGGCCGCGCCTGGCCCAGCGCGTCGAGCCCGGCATCCGTCGCCACGGCGATGACGGGGTACCCGCCCGTGACCGGCCCGTCGCGTCCGAGCACCACCACGTGGCCTCCGGGCGGGACCTGCAGGGCACCGGGGACCATCGGCTCGCTCGGCAGCTCCCCGGTGACGGCGCGCGCGAGGTCGGGCCCGACGAGACGGATGCCGACGCGGTCGGTGTCGGCGGTGACGGTGAACACGTCCGCGAAGAGGGCCTCCCGCGCCGCCGCGGTGAACCAGTCCGCCCGGGGTCCGGGATGGACTTCGACGACGAGGTCGTCGCCGGCGCGCGCGTCGAACGGCATCACCTCGGCGACCGGGATGGGCGACTCCGGCTCGGCGCCGACCGCCAGCTCGTCGCCGTCGGCGAGCGCGGCGGGCCCGAGACCGGAGAGGGTGTCGGTGGCGGAGGAGCCCAGGACGGGCGGCACCGCGATGCCGCCGCGGACGGCGAGGTAGGCCCGCACCCCGGCGGTGAGCGGCGCGATCTCGAGGGTCGTCCCCGCGGGCCAGGCGTGCGCGGCGGCGGGGTCGCACGCGTGCCCGTCGATCGAGAGCGCGCGTCCGGCGCCGGTGACCGCCACCCAGACGTCGCGCGCGGCGACGGCGCGGAAGCCGCCGAGGGTCACCTCCACGCCCGCCGCGTCCGGGGGATTGCCGACGAGACGGTTCGCCAGGCGCAGCGCGCCCCGGTCGGCGGCCCCGGACACCGAGACGCCGATGCTCGCGCGGCCGGGCCGCCCGGCATCCTGGACCGTGGAGAGGATGCCGGCGCGGGTGACGCGGATGCCCGGGTGGGCCGCCGAGCCCCGCGGAACCGATGCGCCGGCCGCCTGCACGACGGGCAGCGCCTCGACCTCGCGGAATCGCACCCGCCGCCCCGGCGCGAGGAGGGCGGGCGGGTCCGCGAACGGGTCGAAGAGCGCGGCGGAGGTCCGCGCGATCAGCCGCCAGCCGCCCGGCGTCGCCCGCGGGTAGGCGCCGGTGAAGCCCGCTGCGAGGCCGACCGCTCCGGCCGGCACGCGGGTGCGCGGGGTGTCCAGGCGCGGGACGTCGAACGGCCAGTCCGGACTCTCGAGGTAGCCGAAGCCCGGCGCGAACCCGGTGAAGGCGACCCGCCATCGCGCATCGCGGTGACGGGCGACGAGCGCCTCGGTGCTCAGCCCGAGCAGCCGCGCCGTTTCGCCGAGGTCGTCGCCGTCGTACACGACCTCCAGGTCGACCGCCGGGGCATCGCTTCCCTGCTCGGGTGGGACGACGGATGCCGCGGCCGAGCGCGCCCACCGCGCGGCGTGGGCGAGCGGCAGGACGCGCGGATCGACCTGGACGAGCAGGGTCCGCGCCGCCGGGACGAGGTCGAGCACACCGTCCGGCGGCGTCGTCCGGAGCCGCGCGAGGAGCTCCCCCACGCGGTCGGGCGCGACGTCGAGGAGCACGGCGGCCTCGCCCATCGGACGGGCGGCGAGGAGGATGCCGGCATCCGTTCCGGCGGTCTCGGACGGGGTCGCGCCGCTCACCACGGCGCCCGCACGCTCACCCCGGCCGCGTCGAGGGCCGCCCGCACGGCGCGCGCCATCGCGAGGGCGGCGGGCGAATCGCCGTGGAGGCACAGCGACACGGCGCCGGTCTCGAGGACGCCGCCGTCGACGGCGATCACCGTGCCCTCCTGCGCGAGCCGGACGGCGCGCGCGGCGACCTCGGCCGGATCGTGCAGCACCGCGCCCGGCTCGCCGCGTGCGACGAGCGCGCCGTCGGGGCGGTAGGCGCGGTCGAGGAACGCCTCGGCGAGGAACGGCAGGCCGTGCGCGGCGGCGGCGTCGGACACCGCACCCGGCAGGCCGAGGAGCGGCAGCGCCCGCCCGATGCGCTCGGCGCGTTCCACGACGGCACGGGCCAGGGCGCCCGCCTGCGCGGGGTCGGCGCGCACGGCGTGGTAGAGCGCGCCGTGCGGCTTGACGTAGCGGAGGTCGGCGCCGGCGGCGAGGAGCGCGTCCAGCTGCGACCCGATGCTGCGCTCGAGCTCGTCGGCCGGGACCCGGAGGGCCACGCGACCGAAGTTCTCCGGATCGGCGTACGACGGGTGGGCCCCGACGGCGACCCCGAACCGGGTGGCGCGCTCGACGGAGGCGCGCATCGATGCGGCGTCGCCCGCATGCCCGCCGCACGCGACGCTGGCGCTGGAGACGACGGCGAACAGCGCGTCGTCGTCGGCGGTGGGCACCCCCGCGATCGTCTCGCCGAGGTCGGCGTTCAGGTCGATGACGGCCATGCGTCCACGGTATCCCCGCGGCCGGTCGGCGGTGCCGACTACCGTGGAGCCCATGGGACGCACGCGGGAGCAGCCGACGCCGTCGCGGCGTCTCGGCGACGGCACGCTCGCGCGGGTGATCCCCTCGGCCTACGCCGGCGGCTTCGAGCTCGACGTCGACGGCACCCCGCAGTCCCACGTCGACCTCGACGACCCCACCCACCTGCACTTCGAATACGTCGCGCGCATGGGGGCGGTCATCGACCAGCTCCGGATGCCGGGGCAGCCGCTCACCGCGGTGCACCTGGGCGCGGGGGCGCTGACCCTCCCGCGGTACGTCGAGGCGACCCGGCCGGGCTCGCGCCAGCAGGTCATCGAGCTGGAGGCCGAGCTCTGGGACCTCGTGCGCGAGGAGCTGCCGCTCCCCCGCGGCGCCTCGGTGCGCGTGCGGATCGGCGACGCCCGGGCGGGCCTCGCCCGCCTCCCCGCGAGCCTGCGGGGGCAGGCCGATCTGGTCGTCTCCGACGTCTACTCCGGCGCGCAGACCCCCGCGCACCTCACCACCGTCGAGTTCTACCGGGAGGCCGCCGGGCTCCTCGCCCCCGACGGCGTCCTGCTGGTCAACGTCGCCGACGGGGCGGGCCTGGAGTTCGCCCGCGGCCAGGTGGCGACGATCGCGCACGTGCTCGACCACGTCATCGTCCTCGCCGAGGTGCAGGTGCTGAAGGGCCGGCGCTTCGGCAACCTCGTGGTCGCGGCATCCGCTCGGCCGCTCCCGACCGCCTGGCTCCCGCGCCTGCTCGCGGCGGGACCGCACCCCGCGAAGATCGCCGAGGGGGCCGAAGTCGCGGAATTCGCCCGGGCCGGCCGCATCGCCACGGACGCCTCGGCGACGGCGTCGCCCAAGCCCTCGTCGTCGCTCTTCGAGCGGTGACCCGGCGTGGCACGACCGGCGTTCGACGACCGGCGTTGCACACTGGTGAGGGCCGATCGAACGGGAGGAGTGCATCGTGAGCTACATCCAGGGATACGACCCCGAGACCCTCCGTGAGATCGTCGACCCGCGCCACTGCAGCGAGCGTCTCGAGGAGATCGGGGAGCAGCGGAGCCTTCCGGCGCTGCTCGAGCGCGTGTGGCTGCTGAAGGTGCTCGGCCGGCCCGAGGACGCCCTGTCGATCTCGGACCAGTCGGTCCGCGTCGCCCGTATGGCCGGCACCCGGAAGGACCTGTTGCGCGCCCGGATCCTGCACGCGACCGTGCTGCAGGCGCTCCGCGCGTACGCGGCCGCCGAGCAGGAGCTCACCGCGTGCGCCGACGAGGCCGAGGGCCAGGGCTGGTCGGCGATCGCCGCCTTCGCCTACCAGCACCGCGGCAAGGTCCACTACGACGAGGGCGACTACGACAGCGCCCGTCGCGACTTCAAGAGCGCGCTGTTCTTGCGCCAGGAGTCCGGCGTCCCCGACGACCAGCTGGAGTCGACGCTGCTCGCCATCGACGCCGCCGACCGCCGCCGCGTGGTCGGCGCGGTCGCCGGTTCCGTCGCCAGCTGAGCCCGGTGTCCGAGGCCGGATCTAGCCTTCCTCCATGTCGGAACTGCATCGTGTGCGCGGGTGGGCGCACGCTCTGATCGCCCTCCATCTCGACGAGAGCTGGACGTTCGGGTTCGACAACGCCAAGCGCCGCGCCGGGCTCTGCGACTATCGCGCGCGCCGCATCAGCGTCTCGCGCTACCTCGCCGCCCGCTACAGCGACGACGAGAACCACCAGACCCTCCTGCACGAGGTCGCGCACGCCCTCGCCGGTCCGCAGGCGGGCCACGGACCGCAGTGGAAGAGGGTGGCGCGCGATCTCGGCTACGTCGGGGGCACGACGCACCACGGCGAGACCGCCGTGGAGCTCGCCCCCTGGGTCGGGGTGTGCCCCGCCGGCCACGTCGCGTACCGCCACCGCCGGGCGAGCCGGCCGACCTCCTGCGCGAAGTGCGCGCCGCGCTTCGACCCGGCTCACGCGTTCACGTGGACCCGGCGGGAGATCACCCGCGCAGCACGAGACGCGGCTCTCACTCCCCGCTGATCGCGGCGGCTTAGAAGGTTCCGTCGATCAGGAGCGGTGCGGCGGATGCGGCATCCACCATCGCCGCGGCGAGCGCGTCGTCGCGCGCGCCGTCCGCGATGAGCTGCTGGCCCGATCCGGCGGCCGTCAGCAGGTGCCGGACCGCCGGGCGCAGTCCCTGGAAGGCCGCGCACGCGGCGGCGGCCTCGGGCGAGGTGTGGTCGATGCCGAAGACCGCGAGGGCGTCGATGATCGCTCCGGCGCCGAGTTCGTCCTCGACGGCGAAGCGGATGCCGCCCGCAGGCGTCGCCTCACCGACCGCGATCAGCGACACACTGGTGCGCTCGTTGCGGGCCCTCTGGACGGCGGCCACGGCCTCGGCGACCGCGCGCGCCGTGCGGAGGCTCCCGAGCAGCACCCCCGCGCCGGCGTCGACGGCGGCGCGCACCACGGCCGCGGCATCCGGGAAGCGCTGATCGAGCGCGGCGTGCGCGAGGGCCGATCCGGTCTCGAGCGCGTCGGAGGCCGCGGTGCCGGCGCCGAGGACGTCGACGACGACGACGAGGTCGGCCGGAGCGAGGCGCGACAGCCCGTCCACCCCCCAGTCGAAGCGGACCTGGTAGCGATGCTGATCGAACGAAGACGACACCCCGATACCTTACGATCCCCCTCGCCGCCAGCGGGTCCTCACGATGACGCCGGATGACAGACTGAGCGCATGCGGGTGCTGCTGAAGTTCACCATCGACTGCGATCCGGATGCCGCCTGGCGGGCGCTGCACTCTCCTCGGGCAGTGTCGGAGCTGTACGGACCCATGGTCGACATGGAGCCGATGGCCCCCGAGGGCCTGCCGACGACGTTCTCCCCCGGCGACGACATCCCGGTGCAGCTGACCGCGCTCGGGGCGATCCCGCTCGGCCGACAGCTGATCCACGCCTCGGAGCGCAGCGTCGACGAGCCCGCCGGCCGCGTGCGGATCTTCCGCGACAGCGGCATCCCGCTCACGGGTCCCCTCGCGGCGCTGGATGTGTGGGACCACCAGATGGCGGTCTCGCCCGTACCCGGTCGCCCCGATCAGGCCCTGTGGCGCGATCGTCTGGTCATCGGCGGGGCCGCCGCTCCCGCCCTGTGGCCGATGCTCTGGACGGTGTGGCAGTGGCGGGGCGCACGGATCCGCGCCCTCGCCCCGACCTGGGCCCACGACCCGGCATCCGATCGGGCGAGCGACGAGGACTGACCCGCGTTCGCGTGGCGGTCGTGGCCGCCTCCCGACGGGGGACGCGGCCACGAGTGCCACACGAACGCGCGGGGATCAGCGTCCCGCCGGGCTCAGCGTGCTCCGCGCGCCGCGGCGACGGTAGCGACGGATGCCGCGCGGACGCTGCGTCTCGCGCGGCGCCGCCGCCCCACCGTCTTCGCGGAGCGCCTCGACGGGCGTCACGTTCGTGGCCAGCCGCGTCGGGGCGACCGCGGCGAGCAGGGTGAGGACGGCCGTCGCCACCACGATGACCGCCACCGGTCCCCACGGGACCGCGGGGAGGACGAAGGTGGGCGTCGACCACGCCGGCGGCATCGGGATCGCCCCGAACAGCGACTGGGCGGCGACCCAGCCGTAGAGGATGCCGAGCACGAGGCCCGTGACGGTCGCCGTCACCGTCACGTGCGCGGCCTCCAGCAGCACCAGGCGCCGCACCTGACGGTCGGTCACGCCGAGCGCGCGGAGGAGTCCGAGTTCGCGGCGACGCTGCAGGACGCCGAGGGTGAGGAGGTTCACCAGCCCGACGGCGGCGATGACGGCGGCCACCGCGACGAGTCCCATCATGATGCCGCTGAAGGTGTCGAGGAGCGCCGCCAACTCCACAGGTGCGTCCCCCTCGCCCGAGGCGGCGATGACGCTCTTGGTCGTCTCGCCCGCCACGCCGAACATCGTCACGAGCGCCACCCCCATCACGACGCCGATGGTCATGCGGCTGGAGCGCTCGGGGTGGCGGAGGGCGTTCTCGGCCGCAAGCCTCGCCATCGCCGAGCGCCCGAAGAGACGGCCGACGGCGCGGAGGAGCGGCGGCATGAACAGCGTCGAGGTACCGGCGAGCCCGGAGAACGACAGGACGCCGCCGAAGAAGGCCACGACCACACCGAACGGGGTGACGAAGCCGACGAGGATGCCGCCGGCGAGGAGCACGACGCCGCATCCGAGCAGGACGAGCGCCCCGACGGTGCGGGCCCGACTCCCTCGGGCCTCGCGGTAGGGCTGCTCGACCGCACCGCCGAGCGCCTGCAGCGGTGTGACGGTCAGCACCCGGCGAGAACCCGCCCACGCCGCGGCCCACGTCGTCAGCGTCACCGCGAGCGCGGGGAGCACGAGCACCGGCTGCACGACCGGGTAGTCCACCGACGGTACGCCGAGGATCGCCTCGGCCGCGATGATGCCGACAGCGGCGATGCCGATGCCGGCGGCGAGTCCGGTCAGCGCGCCCCAGAGGCCCGCCGACAGACCCTGCCGTCCGATCTCGGAGCGCTGCGAGCGGGCCGAGGCCCCGATCAGGCGGAGGAGCGCGATGCGGCGCGTGCGCCCCGCCACCACGGTGGCGAAGGTGTTGGCCGTCACGATCGCCGCGACATACAGCGCCACCCCGAGGAGGAGCGCCGACAGGATGCCGAGGACGAGGGCCAGCGTGTCGCTCTCGCCGAGATAGGGGTCGGCGCGGAGCACCGCCGCCAGATACCCCGTCGCGCTCAGGAGCACGACACCGAACGCGGTGGAGATCGCCGCGACGAGGATGCTCGCCCCGGTCCCGCGGCTCTCCCGGATGCCGGCGCTCACCGGAGCGCTCCGGCGGAGGCGACGGATGCGGCGGGCGCGGCATCCCTGCGGGGATCCGTCTCCGCCTCGGCGGCGAGCATGTAGGCGGAGATCTGCTCGGCGGTCTGCCGCGGCTTGTCGGCCACGAGGTGCCCGTCGGCGAGGAACAGCACGCGGTCGGCGTGCGCGGCGGCCACCGGGTCGTGGGTGACCATCGCGATCGTCTGGCCGTGCGCACGGCTCGCGTCGGCGAGGAGACGGAGGACCTCCGCGCCGCTGCGGCTGTCGAGGTTCCCGGTCGGCTCGTCGGCGAAGACGAGGTCGGGGCCGGTGGCCAGGGCGCGGGCGATCGCCACGCGCTGCTGCTGCCCGCCGGAGAGCTCGTGCGGACGGTGGTGCAGGCGCGAGGACAGGCCGAGCCGGTCGACGAGGTCGTCGATGCGGCCGCGCTCGAGGGCGCTGGGAGCGCGTCCGTCGAGGTCGAACGGCAACAGGATGTTCCCGAGCGCGGTGAGGGTGGGCACGAGGTTGAAGGACTGGAAGACGAAGCCCACCCGCCGCCGACGGAGGATCGTCAGCTCGAGGTCGCTGAGTCCGGTGATCTCGGTCTCGCCGAGCCACACCTCGCCGCCGGTCGGTGCGTCGAGGCCCGCCATGATGTGCATCAGGGTCGACTTGCCCGACCCGGACGGTCCCATGATCGCGGTGAACTCCCCGCGGCGGATCGCCACGTCCACCCCGTCGAGGGCGCGGACCTCGGCCGATCCGCCGCCGTAGGTCTTCGTCAGTCGGTACACGCGGGCCGCGAGGCTCAGCTCGTTCATCGTCGTTCGCATGCTTCGACGCTACGAATCGGCATCCGTCCGCGGCATCGCTCTCGAGTCGCATCCGTGTACCTCGGAAGGATGATCTCCGCGGGCGGACGGCCGGCGGGGCGCGACGCGGGCGGGGGGCGCGGACGCTACACCAGGGCGTGGTCGAACGCGAAGACCACCAGCTGCACGCGGTCGCGGAGGCCGAGCTTCGTGAGGATCCGACTGATGTGCGTCTTCACCGTCGCCTCGGACAGGAATTCGCGCGCGGCGATCTCCGCATTGGAGAGCCCCCGGGCGGCGAGGGCGAAGATCTCCCGCTCGCGCTCGGTGAGCTGCCGGTAGGTCTCGGGGACGGCGGGCGTCGGTCGCGCGGCGTCGGCCCCGACGTGGGCGAAGAGCTCCCGCGTCGCCGAGGCGGCGATGACGGCGGATCCGGCGTGGACCGTCCGGACGGCGGCGAGGAGGAACTCCGGATCGGCGTCCTTGAGGAGGAACCCGCTCGCGCCCTGGCGGATCGCGCGCGCGGCGGCTTCGTCGAGGTCGAACGTGGTGAGCATCACCACCCGCGGCGGCGCGTCGTCGCGCAGGAGCTCGGCGGTGGCGGCGAGACCGTCCATCACGGGCATCCGGATGTCCATCAGCACGACGTCCGGGCGCGTGGCGCGGACGACCGTGAGCGCCTCCGCGCCGTCGGACGCTTCGCCGACGACCGCGAGGTCGGGCTGGGAGTCGACGAGCATGCGGATGCCGGCGCGGAACAGGGCCTGATCGTCGACGAGGACGACGCGGATGGGTGCGGTCATGTCGCTTCCGGGGAGAGGGGGGACGCGGAGGAGTCTCCGGGGGCGGCCAGGGGGCTTCCGGGGGCAGACCGGGGCACGGGGATGACGGCCCGGACGCGGAAGACCGGTCCGTCGGCGCCGGCGTCCACCTTGCCCCCGACGAGCTGCGCGCGCTCGCGCATGCCGATGAGTCCGTGACCGCGCGGGAGGTCACCGGCGGGTGCGGCATCCGTCAGAGCGGGCGAGGACGACGCGGGCGCGGATGCCGCGGGGGCGATGACGTTCTCGATCGCGACCTCGACGCGCTCGGGCAGCCAGCGCAGACCCACCTCGACCGGGGAGGAGTGGTCGCCGTGCCGGAGCGCGTTCGTCAGCGCCTCCTGGACGATGCGGAAGACGGCCAGCTGGACGCCGGCGGGCGGGTCGCCGATCGGCATCGGGTCGACGTCCACCCGCAGGTCGACGCCGGCCTCCCGCACCTGGGCGTACAGGCCCTCGAGGTCGGCGAGGGTCGGCTGCGGCCCTTCGGACTGGGAATGACGGAGCTGGGTCAGCAGCAACCGGACGTCGGCGAGCGCGTCGCGGGCGGTCGCCGAGATCGTCGCCAACGCCGCCGGGGCGGCGGCAGGGTCGGCCGCCGCGGCGTATCGTGCACCGTCGGCCTGGGCGATCACGACGGCGAGGGAGTGCGCGACGACGTCGTGCATGTCGCGGGCGATGCGCACGCGCTCGGCCTCGGCGGCGGTCTCGGCGCGGGCGACCTCGCGCTCCTGCCGCGTCTCGCGGGCGCGGCGGGAGGTGCGGACGAGGGCGCCGATCGTCCACGACAGTCCGAGGGCGAAGACGGCGGCGACCAGCACGATCGCGGCGACGGGGAGGGTCTCCCACGACACCGCGGCGCCGCCCGAGAGCGGTCCGACGAAGAGGTACACGGTGCCGATGCCGGCTCCGGCGATCGCGGAGCCGAGCCCTGTCCAGAAGACCTGGCGCGTCCCGTACGCGGCGGCGGTGTACAGGACGGCGAACACCGCGGCATCCGAGAAGCTCGGCGGACGCCCGAAGCCCATCTGCAGCACCGCGCCCGCCCACGCGGCGCCCAGGGCGAGCCCCGGAGCGAGGCGCCGGAACGCGAGGGCACCGGCGAACACGAACGCGACGGTGATCCCCGGGACGGCGGCGAGTGCGGTGCCGACGCGCTGCTCGAGTCCCGCCCACGGCACGATCTGCACCTCGACCGGCAGCGCGATCGCGAGGAAGCCCACCGCGATGACGATGTCGATCACGACGGATCGGACGGGCAGCGCACGGAACACCCGCCCCACGCTATGCGCTCCCCCCGCTCCCCGGCATCCGTCGCGGGATGTATCCCCTGCCCGCGAGACCGGGGCGCACGGGCGGACCCATTGCCGCGGGTCCCGGGAGGCTTTACTGTCGCGACACAGGCCGAAACCGACGGGAAACGTCTTCGCGTCAGGATCAGGTTTCGGGCACGGCGGACGGAGAGACGATGACGACGGTACGTGCAGCCATCACCCAGACCACCTGGACGGGCGACAAGGCCTCCATGCTTGACCGGCACGAGGGCTTCGCCCGTGATGCCGCGGCCGAGGGCGCCCAGGTCTTGTGCTTCCAGGAGCTGTTCTACGGGCCCTACTTCGGGATCACGCAGGACAAGAAGTACTACCGCTACGCCGAGCAGGCGGACGGTCCGATCGTCCAGCGCTTCGCCGCCCTCGCGAAGGAACTCGGCACCGTCATGGTCCTGCCCATCTACGAAGAGGCCGAGACGGGCGTCTACTACAACACGTCCGTGCTGGTGGATGCTGACGGCACGGTGCTCGGGAAGTACCGCAAGCACCACCTCCCCCACCTCGACCGGTTCTGGGAGAAGTTCTACTTCCGGCCCGGCAACCTCGGCTACCCCGTCTTCGACACCGCTGTCGGACGCGTCGGGATGTACATCTGCTACGACCGCCACTTCCCCGAGGGATGGCGCGAGCTCGGCCTCGCCGACGCGCACATGGTGTTCAACCCCAACGCGACCAAGCCCGGCCTGTCGAACCGCCTGTGGGAGGTCGAGGGACCGGCCGCGGCCGTCGCCAACGGCTACTTCGTGCTCCAGCCGAACCGTGTCGGACGCGAGGACAACGAGTACGGCGAGCTCGCCGTGGACTTCTACGGCACGAGCCAGGTCATCGATCCGCGCGGGAACTTCGTCGGCGAGCGCGGGTCGGGCACCGAGACCGAGGTGCTCATCCGCGACCTCGACATGGACATGGTGCTCCAGATGCGCGACGACTGGCAGTTCTACCGGGATCGCCGCCCCGACTCCTACACCCGGATCGCGAAGCCGTGATCTCGACAGGCTCGATCACCGGAAAAATGCCATGACCACGACACTCATCACCGGCGGCACCGTCGTCTCGGCCACGGGGCGGGGACTCGCCGACGTCCTCGTCGACGGCGAGACGATCGTCGCCGTGCTCCAGCCCGGCTCCGCCCTCCTCGGAACGGATGTCGCGGCATCCGTCGACCGCGTGATCGACGCGACGGGCAAGTACGTCATCCCCGGGGGGATCGACGCCCACACCCACATGCAGCTGCCGTTCGGCGGCACCTCCGCCAGCGACACGTTCGAGACCGGGACGCGGGCGGCGGCGTGGGGCGGGACGACGACGATCGTCGACTTCGCGGTCCAGACCTACGGCGGGGACGTCTTCGAGGGCCTGGAGCGCTGGCACGAGCTCGCCGCCGGCAACTGTGCGATCGACTACGGCTTCCACCAGATCATCGGCGGTGTCGACGACGCCTCGCTCGCGGCGATGCCGAAACTCGTCGACGAGGGCATCTCGAGCTTCAAGCTCTTCATGGCCTACCCCGGCGTCTTCTACTCCGACGACGCGCAGGTGCTCCGGGCCATGCAGGTGAGCCGCGAGACGGGCCTGCTCACGATGATGCACGCCGAGAACGGCCCCGCCATCGACGTCCTCGCCGCGCAGCTGGTCGCCCAGGGCAAGACCGACCCGTACTACCACGGCATCGCCCGCGCGTGGCAGATGGAGGAGGAGGCCACCCACCGCGCGATCATGCTCGCCGACGTGACGGGCGCACCGCTGTACGTCGTCCACGTGAGCGCGAAGCAGGCCGTCGAGCAGCTGGCGTGGGCGCGCGACCGCGGCCAGAACGTCTTCGGCGAGACGTGTCCGCAGTACCTCTACCTCTCGCTCGAGGAGCAGCTCGGTGCGCAGAGCGACGAGTGGGGTGCGTTCGAGGGCGCGAAATGGGTGTGCTCCACGCCGCTGCGCTCCCGCGCCGAGGGCCATCAGGACCACATGTGGCAGGCCCTGCGCACCAACGACCTCCAGATGGTCTCCACCGACCACTGCCCGTTCTGCATGAAGGACCAGAAGGAGCTCGGCCTCGGCGACTTCCGCAAGATCCCCAACGGCATCGGCTCGGTCGAGCACCGCATGAACCTCATGTACCAGGGCGTCGTCACCGGCCGCCTCACGCTCGAACGCTGGGTCGAGCTCACCTCCACCACCCCGGCGCGCATGTTCGGCATGTACGGCCGCAAGGGCGTGATCCAGCCGGGAGCGGATGCCGACATCGTCGTCTACGACCCGAACGGCCACACCTCCATCGGGATCGACGCCACCCACCACATGAACATGGACCACTCGGCGTGGGAGGGGTACGAGATCGACGGGCACGTCGACACCGTGATCTCCCGGGGGAAGGTCATCATCGACGACGGGGCCTACCTCGGCGCCAAGGGCGACGGCCGGTTCATCAAGCGCGGACTCACGCAGTACCTCACGTAAGGGATCCCGCATGGACTTCGGAGTCGTCCTCCAGACCAACCCGCCCGCCGCCCGCACCGTGCAGCTGGCGAAGCTCGCCGAGGCGCACGGATTCAGCCACGTGTGGACGTTCGATTCGCACCTCCTGTGGCAGGAGCCGTACGTCATCCACTCGGCGATCCTCGCCGAGACGAACCGGGTGACGGTGGGGCCGTTCGTCACGAACCCCGCCACGCGCGATTGGACGGTCACGGCATCCGTCTTCGCCACCCTCAACGAGATGTACGGCAACCGCACGATCTGCGGCATCGGGCGGGGCGACTCGGCGGTGCGGGTCACCAACGGCAAGCCGGTCACGATGAGGGAGCTGCGGGAGTCGATCCACGTGATCCGCGAGCTCGGCAACTCCCGCCCCGTCGAGTACAACGGCGCGACGATCCGGTTCCCCTGGAGTCGAGGGTCGGCGCTCGACGTCTGGGTCGCCGCGTACGGTCCCCTCGCGCTGAAGCTCACCGGGGAGGTCGGCGACGGGTTCATCCTGCAGCTGGCCGACCTCGATATCGCCGCGTGGATGATCAAGACCGTGCGGGATGCCGCGGCGAACGTCGGACGCGACCCCGACTCGATCGCGTTCTGCGTCGCCGCCCCGATGTACATCGGCGAGGACCGGGAGCACATGCGCGACCAGTGCCGCTGGTTCGGCGGGATGGTCGGCAACCACGTCGCCGACATCGTGGCGAAGTACGGACACCACGGGGCCGTTCCGGACGCGCTGACCGATTACATCGCCGGCCGCCAGGGCTACGACTACAACACCCACGGGAAGGCCGACAACGACCACGTCGACTTCGTGCCCGACGAGATCGTCGAACGCTTCTGCATCCTCGGAACCGCGGACGAGCACATCGCCAAGCTCGAGGCACTCCGCGCGATCGGGGTCACGCAGTTCGCCGGCTACCTCCAGCACGACAACAAGGAGGAGACGATGCGGGTCTACGGCGAGACCGTGATCCCCGCCCTCCAGTCCCACCTGACGGCGAAGTCGTGACGACGGCCCCCGCGAGCACCCCGGCGCGCGGGTGGATCGCCGCCGGATGGGGCGCCCTCGGCATCCTTGCGGTCCTCCTCATCTGGGAGGGCTACAAGTTCCTCGGCCCTGCGGAGGGCGTGACGATCGGTGCGGTCGAGGGGGAGGCGGGGTCGGGCCTGCTGATCCTGCCGCGGACCCACGACCGCGCGATGCCGCACGTGTGGGACATGGTCGCGCGTCTCTTCCAGCCCACGAGCGGCGGCGACACACCTCCGCTGGTCGTGTCGGTGATGAGCGCGGCGCTCGTGACGCTCGGCATCGCCGCCGTCGGCTGGCTGATCGGCGTCACCGTCGGTGCGCTCCTCGGGCTGCTCATGCAGCGCTGGCGACTGGTCGAATGGGGGCTCCTCCCCTGGATCGTGATCAGCCAGATCGTGCCGCTCATCGCCTTCGCGCCGGTCGTCAACGCCATCGGCATCCAGATCGACCGGGGAGGGACGCCGTGGCCGCAGTGGCTCTCGGTGGCGATCATCGCGTCGTACCTGGCGTTCTTCCCTGTCGCGATCGGCGTCCTCAAGGGGCTCGGCTCACCCGACCGCATCCACCTCGACCTCATGCGCACCTACGCCGCCGGCTACTGGCCGACCCTGCTGAGGCTGCGGCTGCCGGCGTCGGTGCCGTACCTGTTGCCGGCGCTGCGCCTCGCCGCCGCCAACGCCGTGCTCGGCGCGGTCGTCGCGGAGGTCTCCATCGGCATGCGCGGCGGCATCGGACGGATGCTGATCCAGCTCGCCGGGCAAGCATCCAGCGACCCCGCCGCGCCGTGGGGTCCGACCTTCGGCTCGATCGCCCTCGGGCTCATCGCCGCCGGCTCGGTCGCGCTCATCGGGCTGGCGCTCGCCACCTACCGCAGAGGAGAAGCCGCGGCATGACGACTGCGCACACCCCCGCCGCCGCCGGCCCCGCCCCGGCATCCGTCGACGCCGCCGTGCGCGCGACCGATGTCGGCAAGGTCTTCCCCACCAAGACCGGCGAGGTCGTGGCCCTCACCGGCGTCGACCTCGAGGTCGCGGCGGGCGAGTTCGTCTCATTGATCGGACCGTCCGGATGCGGAAAATCGACGCTCCTGCGCCTCATCGCCGACCTCGACCAGGCCACGAGCGGCGACCTGCGGATCTTCGGCAAGCCCGCCGGCCGGGCCCGGATCGACCAGGACTACGGCATCGCGTTCCAGCAGGCGGGGCTGCTCCCCTGGCGGACCGTCGCGGCGAACATCGCTCTGCCGCTCGAGCTCCACGGCACCGGCAAGGCCGCCCGCGCCGACCGGGTCGCGGAGCTCGCGGAGCTGGTCGGTCTCACCGACTTCGTCGACCGCTACCCCGACCAGCTCTCCGGCGGGATGCAGCAGCGGGTGGCGATCGCCCGTGCGCTGGCCTCGCGCCCGAAGCTGCTGCTGATGGACGAGCCGTTCGGCGCTTTGGACGAGATGACCCGCGAGTACCTGCAGTCCGAGCTCGCCCGCATCGCGGTGGAGACCGGAGCGGCGGTGGTGTTCGTGACCCACTCGATCCCGGAGGCGGTGTTCCTCTCGGACCGCGTCGTGGTGATGAGCCCGCGCCCCGGCCGGATCACCGACGTCATCGTCACCGACCTGGGCGAGGACCGCGCCGAGGCCCTGCGCGAGTCCCCGGAGTACTTCGCGCGGGTCACGGCCGTCCGCGAAGCCCTCCACGGCGCCCCGGTGGAGAGGGCGAACGAGCGATGACCGCACCGGCACCGGCATCCGCTCCGGCATCCGACGTCGTCTCGGGGCTGGACGCGGGGAGCGCGCCGCGCCGCACGTCGCCCCGCGCCGGGCGGGACCTGCCGGGATGGGCGAAGGTCGTCGCGCCCGTCGGAGTCGGGCTGGTGATCCTCGCGGCGTGGATCTTCTGGGTCGACGTGCTCGGGACCGCGCCCCGCATGCTGCCGAGTCCGATGGCGATCGCGGCGGAGTTCGTGCTGCGGTGGAACATCATCGCCGATGACATGGCCGTCACCGCCACCAACGCCCTCGTCGGGCTCGTCGCGGGGTCGATCCTCGCGATCGTCCTGGCGGCGCTCGCGGCCACGATCCGCCCCATCGACGGGATGCTGGCACCGCTCGTCTCGGCCCTCGCCGTGATCCCGATCGTCGCGATCACCCCGATCCTCAATACGATGTACGGCGCGTCCAGCCAGTTCGGCCGGCAGGCGGTGGCGATGATCGCGGCCTTCATCCCGGTGTTCGTCACGGTGCTGCGCGGATTCCGGCAGACCCGCCCGGTGCACCGCGACCTCCTCCGTGCCTCGGCGGCCTCGCGCACCCAGACCTTCCGGTTCCTCACCCTCCCCACGGCCCTTCCGTACCTCATGACGGGCCTGCGGATCGCCAGCTCCCTCGCCGTGATCGCCGCGCTCGTCGCGGAGTACTTCGGCGGGCCCGCGGACGGCATCGGCACGGCGATCGCCACCTACGCCAAGTCCGGACGCGCCGCGCTCGCGTGGGCGTTCGTCGTGGGCGGGATGCTCATCGGACTCGCCTTCTACCTCGTCACCTCGCTCCTCGAGCGCTGGGCGACGCGGCGGTCCCCCGGCTGACAGCACCACCCGAGATCCGCACCACCCCTGCACCACCCGAGAAAGGAACAGCATGAGACACCGCATCCGCCGCACGCTCACCGCGGCATCCGTCATCACGGTCAGCGCGCTCGCCCTCTCCGCCTGCGCGGGATCGTCCGACTCCGACTCCGACTCCGGCGCCGGCGGCGACTCCGGCGAGACCGAGACGATGACCTCGGTCTCGCTGCAGCTGCAGTGGCTGCCGCAGGCACAGTTCGCCGGCTACTACGTCGCCCTCGACCAGGGCTATTTCGAGGACGAGGGCTTCACCGACGTCGAGATCCTCCCCTCGGGCGGCGACATCGTGCCGCAGGACGCGCTCCTCGCGGGCGAGGTCGACTTCGCCATCGCGTGGGTGCCGAAGGTGCTCGGAAGCCTCGAAGCCAGCGGCGCCGAGCTCACCGACATCGCCCAGGTCTTCCAGGACTCCGGAACCCTGCAGGTGTCGTGGGCCGACAGCGGCATCGAGTCGGTCGCCGACTTCGAGGGCAAGCGCATCGGATCGTGGGGCTTCGGCAACGAGTGGGAGATCTTCGCGGCGATGGCCGAGGAAGGACTCGACGCCTCGACCGTGTCGATCGTCACGCAGGACTTCAGCATGAACGCGCTGCTCGACCGCGACGTGGATGCCGCGCAGGCGATGACCTACAACGAGTGGGCGCAGATCCTTGAGGTCGTGAACCCCGACACCGGCGAGCTGTACCAGCCGGAGGACTTCGACGTCGTGTCGTACCAGGACACCGCCGGCGCCATGCTGCAGGACGCGATCTGGGCCGACACCGCGCGCCTCGAGAGCGACCCCGCCTATGCCGACGCGGCGGTGCGCTTCCTCAAGGCCGTCGTCAAGGGCTGGGTCTTCGCGCGGGACAACCCCGAGGAGGCCGCGCAGATCACGTACGACGCGGCGATCAACGCCGAGGCGGCCTTCCCGGTCGGCCCGACCCACCAGCTGTGGCAGATGAACGAGGTGAACAAGCTCATCTGGACCGGGGGCGAGTTCGGCGTCGTCGACCAGGCCGCGTGGGATCAGACGGTCGCCGGCGCGCTCGCGGCGGTCAACCAGGACGGCCTTAACCTGATCACGGCCGAGCCCCCGGCATCCGCCTTCTCGAACGAGTACATCGAGCAGGCGCTCGCCGAGCTCCAGGACGAGGGCGTCGAGGTCGCCGGCACCTACACCCCGATCGAGGTGACCCTGACCGAGGGCGGCCAGTAGCCTCCCGCCCCCTTCCCCGGACCGCGAGACTGCATCCTCCGGTCGAGACTGCACGCCGCGCACGCTGTTTCGACGGGAGGATGCAGTCTCGCGGGCAGTGGGGGCGGGGCTAGATCCAGCCCTGCTCCCAGGCGCGGTCGGCGGCCTCGTGGCGGGAGGAGGCGTCGAGCTTCATCATCGCCGCGGAGAGGTAGTTGCGCACCGTGCCGGGCGCGAGGTGCAGGCGATCGGCGATCTGCTGCACGCTGTGGGCCGAGCGGCTGTGGCGGAGGACGTCGAGCTCGCGATCGGTGAGCGGACTCCGCTCGGCCGTCAGCGCCACCGCCGCGATCTCGGGATCGATGTAGCGACGCCCGGCGGCGACGGTGCGGATGACGTCCGCGAGCTCCTCCGCAGGCGTCGACTTCGGCACGAACCCCGACACCTTGCTCGCCAGGGCACGGCGCAGCACCCCGGGCCGGGCGTGGCGGGTGACGATCACCACGCGCGACGGCACGCTGGCGAGGATCTTCGCGGCCGCCTCCAGGCCATCGGCCTCGGGCATCTCGAGATCCAGCAGACACACGTCCGGCCGGTGCTCCCGCGCCTCCTCGACGGCACGGATGCCGTTCTCCGCCGTCGCGACCACCTCGATGTCGGGTTCCAGCTGCAGCAGGGCCACGAGGGCGCCCCGGATCAGGTGCTCGTCGTCGGCGACGAGGAGACGGATGCCGCTCACCGACGAACCCCGCTCACGCGCGCACCCCGCTCGTCGACGGCCGCGCGACCGCGGGCACCACCGCGCGCAGCACGAACCGGTCTCCGTCGTGCGCGGCATCCAGGCTCCCGCCGAGGGCGACCAGGCGCTCGCGCAACCCGGCGATGCCGCTCCCCGCGTCGACGGAATCGGTCGCCGGCGGCGCCGCCGCATCGTTCGCGATCGTGAGCGTCCACCCACCGGCCGTGGCGACCACCGTGATCTCGACCTCCGTGGCCTCGCTGTGGCGCAGGATGTTCGTGGTCGCCTCGCGGACCGTCAGCGCCAGCGCACTGCGCGTCGCGTCGTCGTCGGGAAGGGCCTCCACGCGCAGCGTGCATCGCGCACCGGAGGCTCCGAGCACCTCGCGGGCGTTGTACAGCTCGTCGTCGAGCGACACCTGCCGGTACCCGGCGACGAGCGAGCGCGTCTCGGCGAGCGCCTCGTGGGCGATCGATCGGACGTCGCGGAGCTGGGCGCGCGCCGCGTCCACGTCGACGGGGAGCAGGCGCTCGGCGAGCTCGGCCTTCAGTGAGATGACCTGCAGGTGGTGCCCCTGGATGTCGTGCAGGTCGGAGGCGAACCGCAGCCGCTCGCGCGTGACGGCGAGTGCCGCGGCCGTCCGGCGGTGCCGGTCGAGCTCGAGCACCACCTCCCAGAACCACACGCTCACCAGGAGCATGAACGGGACGAACGCGGCGTAGATCACCGTCGCCCACGCGGTGCCGGCCTCGACGAGGGATTCCCCGGGCGCGGGCGGGGTGATGCGCTCGGCGAGGACGGTGTGTCCGACCAGGAGGATCGCGCCGAGCGCGATGAGCTCCCACCGGCGGCGGCGGCCGACGAGGCAGGCCACAAGGCACAGCGCCACCCAGAGGGACGCGGCTCCCACGAGCGCGACGCCCGGAGCGAAGAGGGTCAGCACCCACACCGCCGTCGCGGGGAGGAAGAGCGCCAGCGTGGGACCGAGCCCCGGCATCCCCGCCCCTCGTCCGCCGCGGAGGTACCAGCAGAAGCGGATCTGCACGATGCCCGCCACCAGCTGCAGCACGATCGCCACGGACAGCGCGGCCGTGGGGGCCACGGCGAGGGCCGCGAGCATCATCAGCGCGATGAACCCGCAGAAGAAGCCCACGAACGCCACGATCGAGCCCAGGGTGTAGAGCCACGTCGTGCGCACGTTCCGGTGATGATCGACGGTCACGTCCCCGAGGGTAGACCAGTGACATCTGTCACGGTCGGACGTGCGGGAACGCCCGGACGGCGGTGATCCGGGCGCACTGCCGCCGCGGCATCCGTTCGCGAAGGATGGTCATCGAGGCGCTCCCGGCGCCGCAGACCACCCACTCCCGACAGCCAGAGGACTTCCCCCATGATCGCCGCCCTGCAGGACTTCGCCGCCTCGTTCCCCGAGTACATCTCCTGGCTCGGGGTGATGCTCGTCTCGGCGATCCCGTTCGTGGAGTCGTACTTCGGGTCGGTCATCGGGGTGCTCATCGGCCTGCCGACGCCGATCGCGATCGCCGTCGCGGTGGTGGGCAACGTCGCCTCGATGCTCGCGTTCGTCTTCTCCGCGCACGGGGTGCGCACGAAGGTGATCGCCGGACGGGGTGGCGCGGATGCCGCGCCCGAGGAGTCGCCGCGGCGCGCGAAGCTCCGCCGCGCGTTCGACCGCTACGGCGTGGCCGGGGTGAGCCTGCTGGGGCAGACGATCCTGCCGAGCCAGATCACGTCGGCGGCGATGGTGTCGTTCGGCGCGAACCGCAACACCGTCATCTTCTGGCAGATCGTCTCGATCATCCTGTGGGGCATCGCCTTCGGCGTCCTCGCCACCCTCGGCGTCCAGCTCGCCCGCTGACCCCGCCCCGCCCCGGCGGTTCCCCTGACGCCGAGACTGCATCCTCCGGTCGAGACTGCACGCCCCGCACGCAGTCTCGACGGGAGGATGCAGTCTCGCGGCCAACGAGGGGCAACCCGGGTCAGGCGGTGACGACGGACAGGGCGGCGGGGACGCGGCGGAGGTGGAGGGTGAACCCGGACTCCGGGGCCTTCTCGAGCTCGCCGTCATGCACCCAGGCGGCCTGGTCCGCGTCGACCGGGCGGACGCGCAGCTCGAGCGTGTCCACGAGCCGCCGCTCGACGTCGCGCGCGGGCGGGAAGACTCGCAGCGCGCGCAGCACGGCCCGCGTCCGTCGCCCGAAGGCGAGGGACGCCAGCGCCCGCAGGCGCCCGCCGCGCGCGTGATGGATACGGATGTCGAGGGTGCCGGCATCCGCCTCGGAACGCTGCAGCGTCGCGACCTGGTCGGACGCGTGCAGACCCACGCCGATGAAGACCGACCAGACGCGCGCGCGGCGACCGTCCACGACGATCTCGGTGGGCTGTGCTTCGGTGATCTCGTCGGATGCCGCCACCAGCGCGCCGAGCCACTTGCCGAGGGACTGCCGCCGCTCGCGCTCGTCGATGAGCCCCGCGTACAGACCGAGCGACGCCGCATTGAGCACCGTCTGCGGGTCGCCTTCGTCGACCCGCACCTCGAGCACGTCGATCGCGCGGACCCGGCCGCCCCGGAGCGCGGCGATCGCCGCGTCCGGTCCGTCGATTCCGAGCGACCGCGAAAAATGGTTGAAGGTCCCGCCCGGCACCACCCACAGCGGCAGATCCGCCGTGCGGGCGATGTGCGCCATGGCCGAGACCGATCCGTCGCCGCCGAGCACCCCGAGCATGCGGGGCGGGTCATCGCCCGCGATCGCCTCGGCGACGACATCCGCCATGTCCTCGTCCGGCTCGAGTTCGCGGACACGCGCGGCGGGAAGCTCGCGCAGCAGCCGCCCGCCGGGATCCGCGCGCAGCGACGAGGCGCCGGCGCGACGGTTGCGGAGCACGAGGAGGCCCGCACCGTCCGGGCCGATGTGCGGTGGGTGCCCGTCTGCCTGTGCGTGCGTCATCGGTCGAGGCTACTCTCCACGGATGCCGCGGCCCGGGGGGTTGCGCATCGGTACCGCAGGCCCATGGTCCGTCAGGCGGGCAGGACCGGCCTATGCTCGAAGAAGGTCTGCAGCACGACGGTCGTCCGGGTGTTCACCGACGCGGTCTGGCGGATCTCGCGGATGAGCTCCTCGAGGTGCCGCGGCGTCGCCACCCGGACGAGCAGGATGTAGCTGGCGTCGCCCGCGATCGAGTGGCACGCCTCGATCTCGCGCAGGTGCTCCAGGAGCTCGGGGGCGTTGTCGGGCTGCCCGGGATCGAGCGGCGTGATCTCGATGAACGCCGCCAGCGGCTTCCCCACCGCCTCGGCGTCGACCACCGCGCGATATCCGGTGATGACGCCGCGGGCCTCCAGCCGACGGAGGCGCGACTGGACCGCCGAGACCGACAGCCCCACCGCCGCGGAGATGTGGGCGAGCGTCGCGCGCCCGTCCCGGGTGACCTCGGCGACGATCGCGGCGTCGGTGTCGTCCTCGAGGCGGGCCGAGGAGCGCTCCGTGGCAGGGGGATCGACCCGCTGATCAGTCATGTGGCGACGGTATCAGCCACCTCCGCCGGCGCCGACAATTCTCCTGCGCTTGTTTGATTCCGCCGGAATTCTTCCCGTAGCATGGTGCGGCGACGAGATCCGTCCCCGCCAACGTCGATCGGAGGCCTCATGCCCCTCACCACCGCACAGGCCACCCCCGCACAGGCCACCCCCGCACAGGCCACCCCCGCACAGGCCACCCCCGCGCACTCCGCCTCGGGCGTCGAGGACTCCGCGGCCTGGCTGAGCCTCAAAGCCGCCGCGACCGCCCTGCAGCCCCTGCAGGCGTCCGACGGTTCGATTCCGGATGCCGCGCACCACCCCGCCGCCGCCGCCCACGTCGACGCGATCATCGCCGCGCTCGACGAGCTGCGCCCCTCCTTCCCCCACGACGACCCGTACCTCCGCGCCTCGGCGGCGGACTTCGCCCGCTGGCGCACCGAGGGGTTCGGCATCCCGGACTTCCTCGACTCCCTCGTGGCGTTCCAGCCGCAGCAGCACCGCGTCGACGGCATCCGTCACCTGGTGATCTTCCCGATGTACACCCAGAACGGCTCGAGCGATCGTCACGTCGAGGCGGTGCTCGTCGAGGTCATCTGGCCGGAGTTCATCGCGCAGCTCGAGGCGGGCGACTACGGCAACGCCCTCTTCGTCTCGCTGCGTTTCGTCGACTTCACCCCGGGGTACGACACCAACTCCGCGGTGCTGTTCCCCGAGACCGTCGCGATGCGGGAGATCCCCACCTTCACGTGGGGCGCGATCTTCCAGGACCGCGAGGCCGCGCGCTACCGTCGCGTCGTCCGCGCTGCCGCCGAGATCACCAAGCTCGAGCTGCCCGCCGACGCCGCCGCGATGCTCGACGACCAGGAGCTCACCGAGGAGACGTTCGTGATGTGGGACATCATCCACGACCGCACCCACATGCGCGGCGACCTCCCGTTCGACCCGTTCATGATCAAGCAGCGGATGCCGTTCTTCCTGTACTCGCTCGAGGAGCTGCGCTGCGACCTGACGGCCTTCCGCGAGTGCGTCGGGATCACCGCACGCCTACGCGCGCGCGTCGACGCCGGCGAGACGCTCGACGCGACCGAGGCCGAGACCCTGCAGCACGCGATCCTCGTGCAGTACGCCGTGATCTTCGACCGCATCTTCCGCTTCGCCATCACCGGTTCGCGCGTGCGCAACTACGACGGCCTCGGCGGGCAGCTGCTGTTCGCGTGGCTGCACCAGCGGGGCGTCCTGCACTGGACCGACACCGCGCTCGCCTTCGATTGGGACGAGGTGCCGGCGGCGGTGATCGCCCTCAGTGACGCGATCGACGAGCTCTACTGGCGCTCGATCGACCGCCCGAAGGTCACCCACTGGCTCGCGGCCTACGACCTCGTCCGCGGCGTCGTCACCCCGCACCCGGCCTCGGCGTGGGCGCGCGGCCTCGGCGACGAGATCCTCGCCGGCGCCCCCAAGGGCTACACCGACGCGGTTATGCCGGACGAATTCCCCCTGTCGATGTTCTTCGAGGCGCTGGAGAAGAAGATGCGCCCGGTCATCGCCTCCACCACGGGGATCACCGGGCGGGCCCCCGCGTGAGCGAGGCCGGAGAGATCGACGCGGCGACCCCCGCCGTCCGCGGTCGCCGCGTCGTGATCGCCGGCGCCACGAGCGCCTCAGGCCTCGCCTGCGCGCGCGAGCTCGCCGCCGCGGGAGCCGAGGTGATCGTCGTCGGGCGGGATGCCGCACGCCTGGCCGCGCTCGTCGACGAGGTGCGCGCGGCGACAGGGCGCGATATCTCGGCCGAGGTGTGCGACCTCGCCGACGAATCCGCGGTCGCCGACCTCGTTGCACGCATCCACGCCGCAGATGGCGCCGTCGACGGCGTCGTCCACCTCGTGGGTGGATGGCGCGGCGGCGGCGGCCTCGCCGGTCAGACCGAGGAGGACTACCGCGCGCTGGAGACGGCGCTGACGAGCCTCCGCCACGTCTCGCGGGCCGTCGACGACGACCTGAAGGCCTCCGCGGCCGGGCGCCTGGCGATCGTCTCGAGCACCTCCGTCGAGCGTCCCCTCGCCGGATCGGCGAACTACGTCGCCCTCAAGGCGGCGGCGGAAGCCTGGACCCGCGCGGTCGGCCAGGGCTACGCCAAGGCCGCGCGGGATGCCGGCGAGGAGCCGCGGGCGGCATCCGTCATCTTCCGCGTGAAGAGCCTCGACGGCCTCGAGGACGACCTCGCCCGCGCCGTCGTCGGGCTGTGGGATGCGGCACCCGACGACCTGTCCGCGCCGATCACCCTGGGCTGATCGCACGGCGGAGCACCCGCGACGGAGCGCCCCCACACCGTCCCCCCGGCGCCGACCACCCCGACTAGATTGGACGAAGTGAGCACCCTCCACGACCGCGCCGTCCGCGGCTTCGCCTCTGACAACTATTCCGGCATCCACCCGGAGGTCCTCTCCGCGATCGCCGCGGCCAACGAGGGCCACCAGGTCGCCTACGGCGAGGACGCGTACACCGCCCGCCTCCAGGAGGTGTTCGCGTCGCACTTCGGCGACGGCGTCGAGGCCTTCCCGGTGTTCAACGGCACCGGCGCGAACGTCACGGGCCTCCAGTCGATGCTCCCCCGGTGGGGCGCGGTGATCGCGGCGGGCACCGCGCACATCAACGTCGACGAGGGCGGAGCGCCCGAGAAGGTCGGCGGCCTGAAGCTCCTCACCGTCCCGACCGAGGACGGCAAGCTCACCCCCGAGCTGATCGACCGCGAGGCGTGGGGCTGGGGCGACGAGCACCGCGCGCAGCCGCTCGTCGTGTCGATCACGCAGTCGACCGAGCTCGGCACCGTGTACACCGCCGACGAGGTCCGCGCGATCGCCGACCACGCGCACGCCCGCGGCATGCGCCTGCACATGGACGGCGCCCGCATCTCGAACGCCGCCGCCGCCCTCGATCTGCCGCTGCGTGCCTTCACCCGCGACGCCGGTGTCGACGTGCTGAGCTTCGGTGGAACCAAGAACGGCGCGATGCTCGGCGAGGCCATCGTCGTGATGGACCCCGAGGCTTCCGACGGCCTCATCTACCTGCGGAAGCTCAACATGCAGCTCGCGTCGAAGATGCGCTTCGTCTCGGCGCAGCTCGTGGCGCTGCTCAGCGACGACCTGTACCTCCGCAACGCCCGGCACGCCAACGCGATGGCCACGCGCCTCCGCGCCGGCGTCGAAGCCGGCATCGCCGACGGATCCATCCGCGGCGTCGGCTTCACCCAGGCCACCCAGGCGAACGGCGTGTTCGCGACGCTCCCCGACGGCGTGGCAGACCGCCTGCGGGAGTCCTTCCGCTTCTACGACTGGGATGCGAAGAAGAACGAGGTCCGTTGGATGTGCAGCTTCGACACCACCGAGGCCGACATCGACGCCTTCATCGCCGGGATCGCGCGCGAAACCGCCTGAGCGGCCTGACGCGTTTCACAGGTCCAGGAAGTCCCCGAGCCACACTCGGACACTCGCGAGGCACGCATCGGATACGACGCCCGCGCTCCCGGTGATCCGCGAGCGCGCGAGCGTCCGCGGCTGTTCCGTCATCACCCATGACGGTCGGTCGAGTCCACTCGGCCCCGCGACCCGAACATGATTCGGCCATCCACGGTCGGTGGTGGTGATGGGCAGGACGACCACGAGCGTCGTGACGGCCTCGAGGTATCCCGCCGAGGAGATCACCAGGATCGGTCGGTGACCGCCCTGCTCCCGACCCTGAACCGGTTCGAGCTGCGCCCACGCGATCGTGCCCGGCCCGAGCTCAGAGGCGGTCACGCGCGCCGCTCATCAGCACCGTCGATCAGTTCGGCCCGCTCCCATCGAGCAGTCTCCGCGGCATGGGCGGCCAGCACTTCCGGCGCAGACGCAACGACGGCCTCGGCCAGGTCGCGGAGTCGACGACGCCGGTCTTCGGCATCCGCCAGACGCGCGAGGTGCGCGCCGAGGGTCACGCCGTCGCGCGACGCCTGCTCCTTCAGCCGGTCGCGAAGTTCATCGCTGACCTTGATGGTCGTGGTCATACCGACAGTATGACTCACCCCGCGCGGGTCAGGTCAGGATGTCTTTGCGGGCGAAGCGCCAGAGCGCCGCTCCCACGAACACCACGATGTAGGCGCCCTGGAGCAGGGCGTTCTGGGCGAAGCCGTCCCACACGATCGGCGCACGCAGGAGGTCGCCGAAGTCGAGCCACCGGTCGGTGAACAGCCACGGATGCAGCGCTTCGAGCTGCGGGATGGCGCCCACGATCTGCGCGGCGACGGCGAGGATCGCGGTCGCGGCCATCGCGCCGATCGGCACCGAGGTGAGGGTCGAGAAGAACAGCCCGATCGCGGCGAGACCGCACAGCGACAGTGCCGCGTATCCGGCGATGAGGAGCACGCGGCCGACCCCCTCGACCACCGAGACCTCCGTGCCGGTGAGGAGGGTGACGGGGCCCACGGGGAAGAGGATCCACCCGACGATCGTGCCGACGACGACCACGAGCACCGCTGCCGTCAGACAGAACACCACCGCCCACGCGTACTTGACCGCGAGGAGCCGCGCGCGCCCGGACGGGACGAGGAGGAGGTAGCGGAGGGTTCCGGATGCCGCCTCCCCCGCGATCGCGTCGCCCGCGGCGACGCTGATAGTGAGCGGCAGGAACAGCGGGATCGCGACGGTGAGTGCGGCGAGGGCGACGAAGAGGCCGTTGCCGGTGATCTGGTCGAGGAACGCCGGCCCCCGACCCGGGGAGGAGCTGCCGGCGATCCGGATCGCGACGCCCAGGAGGATCGGGATGAGCGCGAGCGCGCCGAGCATCGCCAGGGTCCGCCCGCGTCGGAACTGGGTGGCCAGCTCGTTCGCGAACAGGCGGAGCGTGCCGCCGGGACGGACGGCGATCTCACGCGACGACATCGAATCCCTCCCCGGTGAGCTCCACGAAGCGCTGTTCGAGACTCGATCCGACCACCTCGAACCCGCGCACCCGCACACCGGCCGACACGAGCGCCGCGACGATCTCTTCGGGCGCCCGGTCCTCAGGCAGGGCGGCGACGACCACGTCGCGATCGGATGTCGCGGCCTCGGCATCCGGCGACATCGCGAGCGAAGCGAGGGCGGATCGGGCGAGATCGGTGTCGGGGGTGTGGACGTGGACGCGCGGCTGCGCGCCGGTGCGACGGAAGTCATCCAGCGTCCCCTGCGCGACCAGGCGCCCGCCGCTCATCACGCCGACGTGCGAGCACAGCTGCTCCACCTCGGCGAGGAGGTGGCTGGAGACGAACACCGTCGCACCCTCCGCCGCCAGCGCGCGGACGAGGGCGCGCACCTCGCGCGTGCCCTGCGGATCGAGGCCGTTCGTGGGCTCGTCGAGGACGAGGAGCTCCCGCGGGGCGAGCAGGGCGCCGGCGAGCCCCAGGCGCTGCTTCATGCCGAGCGAGTACGCGTGCGCCTTCTTCCGCGCCGCGTGAGCGAGCCCGACCCGCTCGAGCGCCGTGGCGACGCGGTCACCGCGGGTCGCGGGGTCGCTCCGACGGTCGGCGGCGTCGAGGCGGGCGAGGTTCTGCGCTCCGGTGAGGAACGGCGCGAACGCCGGCCCTTCGACGAGGGCGCCGACGCGCGGGAGCACGCGGTCGAGCCCCGCGGGCACGGCGGTGCCGAGGACCCGGGCATCCCCCGCGCTGGGTCGGATCAGGCCGAGCAGCATCCGAATCGTCGTGGTCTTGCCCGATCCGTTGGGTCCGAGGAAGCCGAACACCGCCCCCCGCGGGACGCGCAGGTCGAGGTCGGAGACGGCGGCCTGGGCGCCGAAGCGCTTGGTGAGACCGCGTGTGGCGATCGCGAGGTCGTCGGCGTCTGCGTCCGCGTGCGCGTCGTGCGGATTCGCGGCGTTCGAGGCGTCAGGAGCGGGGGCGCCGGCAGGCACCGCGCCGTCTGCGATCACCGGCCGGGTGCGTCCGCGGCCGCGGCGGCCACGAGCGCGTCCGCCGGCACGGCGCCGGCGAAGACGCGACCGTCGTCGGTGAGGAGCACCGTCACGAGCGCCGTCTCGAGCACCCGACCACCGTCGACCGCGGTGGTCACCGAGTCGAGCAGCGCCGCCTGGTCCGGGGCGAGCCCCGCGATCGGGTCGCGCTCCCCGGCGGGCGCCGGGATCTCGACGATCGTCGCCCAGCCCTCTCCGGTCACGCGCGGCTGCGCGGAGGCCGGAGGCGCCGGCTTCTCGGCGTGGTCACGGGCGTCGGCATCCGTCCACGCGGGGAGTTCCTTCTCCTCCACCGTGATCCCGGCGCCGGGCGCGAAGGTCAGCGCGGCGGCATCCGGAGCGGCGAAATCGACGTCGGTGAAGGTGATCTCGAACGCCGGCTCGCTCGCTCCGCGTGCGGTGACGGATGCCGCGAGCGCGGCGCCCGTCTCACCGTCGACGGCGAAGCGCACCTCGCCGACGATCGTGTCGTCCGTGCGCGGGGTGAGGACGAGCTCGTACGCGTCGCGGCCCGCGACCCGGCCGTCGGACCCGACGGACACCTTGGTCGACTCGTCGAGGTCGGCGAGTGCCCGGTCGATCATCTCCTGCGGGGTGGGAAGCTCGGCCTGCGGCGCGTCCTCGGGCTTTTCGCCGGAGCCCCCCGGGGCGACGAAGCGGGTCGCGGTCTGCGACTCGCTGTCGACGAACCACGCCTCGCCGGCGGCGCCGTCGACGTAGACGTTCCGCTCGGCGAGTTCGTCGAGCACCTGCAGGCGGGCGCGATCTCCGTCGAGGTACACCTTCGCGGTGTGCGTGCCGGTCACGAGCTCGAGGAGGTCGGCGACGTCGGCGGCGCGGGAGTCGGCATCCGTTCCCGGTGCTCCGCTCGACCCGCCGCCGAGCGCGTCGGTGACAGCGCCGAGGTCGGGGAGGCCGAGGGCGGAGCTCTGCTCGAGGGTGCCGGAGAGCTGGTCGACGTCGCTGTCGGCGGCGAGGGCGAGGAGCTGCTCGGGGGTGAGATCGGGAAGATCGACACTTCCGCTCGCGGCGAGCGGGACGAGGACGGCGGCACCGACCGCGGCGGGCACGGCGACCGCGGCGGTCCAGGCGAGAGCCCGACGGGAGGGCAGGGAACGACCGGAGGACATGCTGTCAGGCTACGCCGGTCTCGGCGCGCTGACCGGGGTCACAGCGAAGACTCAGCGGGTGGGGCCGGTGCCCGTCAGCGCGCCGAGGACCGACGGTCGCCAGTGCCGCGCGACGTAGTCGACGGCCTCGTCCACGCCGAGCGAGCGGGTGGAGTTCCCCACGCGCACCCAGAGGTCGGTCGAGCCGCCGTCCTTCGCCACCGTGAGGAAGACCGGCTTCGGCGAGGGCGGGCAGATCACCGCGCACACCGTGGCGCCCTCGACGACGGTGAACTGCAGGCGCGGGAGGGCGGCGGCGTTGCGTCCGAGGAGGGTGGAGAGCAGGTCGCGCAGCCACAGCTCGAAGCGGTCATGGTCGGGGGTGCGGAGCGTCGCGAGGTCGCGATCGAGACCGACGGCCCGCCCCTCGTCGGATGCACCGATGACGAGGACGCCGCCTGCACTGTTGAGGAACGCGGCGACGGTCTTGGCGATCGCCATCTCCATGCGCGGGTCCTTGCGGTTCTCGCGGATGTTCCACCGCGCGGTCTCCTTGAACTCCACCCGGTCGCTCTCGCCCGCCGCGAGGACGGCCGACACGTCGACGTCGACGCGTCCCCGGCGGATCCACGCCGCGATGCCGGCGACCAGGGCCGACAGGCCGACGCTGCACCCGAAGGCGAGCAGGATCGTCGTCGGCATCCACAGGCGCAGCCCGTAGAAGAAGATCCCCGACAGCAGCAGGCCGACGCTGATGCCGAGGAACGACACGATCGTCATCGTGCGCAGTTCCAGCGCGATGCGGCGCCCGAACAGGCGTCGGATCACCCGCGCGACGACATACGCGACGAGGAGGACGACGGGCAGGGCGACGGCGAATTCGACGAGGAGCGGGCTGTGCGGCATCCGGAGTCCGTGATCAGGGGCGGGGGCTGGGTGCGGGTGCGGGTCAGCGCAGGGCGCCCACGCTCGCCAGGGCGAGGCGGATCAGGGTGCCGCGGCCGCCCTCCATCTCGGCGGCGAGCGCGTCGGATGCCGCCTCCTCGGGCGAGAGCCACGTCACCTCGAGGGCATCCTGACGCGGCTCGCACGTGCCCGTGACCGGGACGACGAAAGGGAGCGACACGGCGTGCTGACGGTCGTCGTGGAAGGCGCTCACGCCGGGGATCGGGAAATACTCCGCGACGGTGAAGGGCACCGGCTGCAACGGAAGGAGGGGGAAGGCCATCGGGCCCAGATCGTTCTCGAGATGGCGGAAGAGCGCGTCGCGGACCGTCTCGCCGTAGCGGACCCGCCCCGACACGATCGTGCGGGTCATCTCGCCCACCGGCGTCGCGCGCAGAAGGATGCCGACCTGGGTCACGGCGCCCACGCCGTCGGTGCGCACCGGCACGGCCTCGACGTAGAGCATCGGCATCCGTCGCCGGGCTTCGGCGAGCTCGACGTCGCTCAGCCATCCGGGGTTGGTGGAGCCGGACGACGGCCCCGAACCGAAGCGGAGCGGATCGTTCGCGGCACCCTCGCCGCGCTCGTCGGGGTCGGGATCAGGCGTGCGGACCGGCATGAGTCCTGTATACCCCACGGGCGGCGGGGGTTCGGGGCGGGCGGCGGCGGGGCGATGTCGGCGGCGGGTGGGACACTGGACGGCATGTCCGACCCGGTCCTTGATGAGAACGCCGTGCGCTGGTCGACGGATGCCGCAGACCGCACGGATCGCCCGCTGCTGGTTCTGCTGCACGGCTACGGGTCGGACGAGGCGGATCTGTTCGGGCTCGTCCCGCACCTGCCGGAGGCGTTCACCGTCGCAGCACTGCGCGCGCCCCTCGCGCCGCCGTGGCCGGCGCCCGGGTACTCCTGGTACCCGATCGAGGGGCTGCAGAGCCGTGACCCGGCCGCCGTCACCGCGGCCGCTCGCGCCGTGCTGGCGTGGATCGACGCGCAAGGATCCGGGCATCCGCGGGTGGGGCTGCTCGGGTTCTCGCAGGGGGCGGCCGTGGCGATGCAGGCGATGCGCCTGGCCCCGGGGCGCTTCGCGTTCGGGGTCAACCTCGCCGGGTACGTCACTCCCGGCATCCTTCCCGGTGACGAGGTGCTGCGCGACGAGCGACCGCCGATCTTCTGGGGCCGGGGGACGCACGACGACGTCATCCCCGACGCGCTCGTCGCCCACACCACCGCCTGGTTGCCGGAGCACAGCGACCTCAGCGGCCGGGTCTACCCCGGGCTCACCCACAGCGTGTCGGCGGACGAGCTGGCCGACGTCCACGTGTTCTTGACCAAGCGGCTCGCCGACGACGCAAAGTGAGGAGCGGGGTGGTTCGCGGCCGCGCCTGGTCGGGGGGCTGGGCGGGGGCTGGCCGAGGACACGGGTCGCCTGGTAACGTGAGCGGCCTTGTTCCCGACCGTGAGGACGAACCGGTGAAGCTGACCGACGCATCCGCGATGTAATCGCGCTGCTCCGTCGACCCTCGACAGGCCGCGCACCTCTTCCGCGCTGAGCCGTCGACCACGCTTCCCCTCCGGAATACCCGGTGTTCGGGCGCGCTCCGGTGTCAGCGCACGACACCGGAGACCCCATGTCATCTGCCTCTCCTGTTCCTTCTTCCGCGGGCGTGGCCGCACCGGCCGTCGTGCTGGACCGCGTGAGCTTCTCGTGGCCTGACGGATCGCGAGCCGTCGACGCCGTCTCGGGGGCGTTCGGCGCCGCACGCACCGGCGTCGTCGGCCGCAACGGCGCCGGCAAGACCACGCTCTTGCGCCTCATCGCCGGAGATCTCGTGCCCGACGGCGGCGTCATCCACCGGACGGCGGATCCCGCGTTCCTCCCGCAGCGCCTGACGCTCGATGTCGACCGGCCGGTCGCCGACCTCCTCGGCGTCGGGCCGGCGCTCCGTGCGCTGCGGGCGATCGAATCCGGCGACGTCGATCCGCGCCACTTCGACGCCGTGGGCGACGACTGGGACATCGAGGCCCGCGCCGGGGTGGCGCTGGCCGAGGCCGGCCTGTCGCCCGCCATGCTCGATCGGACCGTGGGTTCCCTCTCCGGAGGCGAAGCGATCGTCGCGGCGGTCGCCGGCATCCGTCTTCGTCGCGCGGGGATCACGCTGCTCGACGAGCCGACGAACAACCTCGACGGGGAGGCACGGGAGCGGCTGTACGCCCTCGTGCGGGGGTGGCGGGGGACGCTGATCGTCGTGAGCCACGACACGACACTGCTCGACCTCATGGACGACACCGCCGAGCTCCACGACGGAACGCTCTCGGTGTTCGGCGGGCCCTACTCGGCCTGGCGGGAGTGGCTGGACGCCGAACAGGATGCCGCCCGGCAGGCCGAGCGCACGGCGGCCCAGGCGGTGCGGAGGGAGAAGCGCGATCGGATCCAGGCCGAGACGACCCTCGCCCGGCGCGCGGCGATGGGGAAGAAGGCGCAGCGGAACGCGCGCGTGCCCCCGATCGTCGCCGGCGGGAAGATGCGCGCGGCGCAGGTGTCGGCGGGGAAGCTCCGCGTCGAGAAATCCGCGCGGGAGGATGCCGCGCGCGAGGCGCTCGCCTCCGCCGAGCGACGCGTGCGCGACGACTCATCGGTGCGCATCGACCTGCCCGACCCCGCGGTGCCCACGGGCCGACGCATCGCGACCCTCGGCGACGGCGATCGCGAATGGGTGGTTCAGGGGCCCGAGCGCGTCGCGCTCGTGGGGCCCAACGGCGTCGGGAAGACGACGCTGCTCGAGGGGCTGGTCGCCTCGGCCGCCGTGCCGAACTCCTCAGAAACGCACCGAAACCCGCCCGGAGGCCCCGAAACCGGGCTGGGCGGGTCGGATCGGAGGAGTTCGGCACGGGCTGTCGCGCACACCGACCGGGTCGGATACCTCCCCCAGCGCCTCGACGGGCTGGACGAGGCGGCGTCCGTGCTCGCGAACGTCAGAGCCGCCGCGCCCGGCGTCGGTGACGTCGAGATGCGCAACAGGCTCGCGCGGTTCCTGCTGCGGGGCGCGATGGTCGAGCGCCCGGCCTCGGCGCTGTCGGGCGGCGAGCGCTTCCGCGTCGCCCTCGCCCGACTCCTCCTGGCCGATCCGCCGCCGCAGCTGCTGGTGCTCGACGAGCCGACGAACAACCTCGACCTCGACACCCTCGACCAGCTCGTCGACGCGCTCGCCGCGTACCGCGGCGCGATGCTCGTCGTGAGCCACGACGAGGGGTTCCTCGCCCGGCTGGCTCCCGACCTCACCCTGACTCTCGGTCCGGACGGGTCGCTGCGCGAGCGATGACCTCGCCGCCGGGGGCGGGGCCCGGTCACCCCGGCGGGGCGGGCCTAACTCCTCAGATACGAGCCGGAATCGGGCCTGGGGACCCGAAACCGGCCTGGACCGACCGGATCGGAGGAGTTGGGTGCGACCCGACCCGCAACCCGGGCAGACACCCGCTGGGCTGGCCTGGTCACCCGCCGGGGCGGACCGAACTCCTCAAACAGGCGCCCGGATACCTTCTGGGGATGCGGAACCGGCCCAGCGGGGCCCGGATCAGAGGAGTTGTGAACGGTCGGGTCACCAGGGCGCCGGGACAGGCCACACCGCCGGAAGGGCCCGGTGACCCCGCCGGGGCGGGCCTGACTCCTCAGAAACGCGCCGGAACCCGCCCCCAGGCCCCGAAACCGGGCCACACCGGCCGGATCGGAGGAGTTGGGGCCGGGGCGGGGCGCGCAACCCCGCCCGGATGTCGGCGGGGAGGGCGAAGATGGGGGGATGAGCGACGTGCTCGAGCGGTTCGGTCCTTCTACGCAGGACTGGTTCCGTGGCGCCTTCGCGGCCCCGACGACGGCGCAGGCGGGCGCGTGGGAAGCGATCTCTGCCGGACGCCACGCGCTGGTGGTCGCCCCGACCGGGTCGGGGAAGACCCTCTCGGCGTTCCTCTGGGCGATCGACCGGGTGTTCCGAGAGAAGCCGATCCCGGCGCCCGAAGAGGCCACCGGCCGCAAGAAGCGCCCACGGCCGGACGACACCCCCGCCACCCGCGTCCTCTACATCTCGCCGCTGAAAGCCCTCGGCGTCGACGTCGAGCGCAACCTCCGCTCCCCGCTCGTCGGCATCGAGCAGTCCGCACGGCGCCACGGCATCGCGGTCCCCCCGGTGCGGGTGGGGGTGCGCTCGGGCGACACCCCGGCGTCCGAGCGGCGGTCGCTCGTGCAGGATCCGCCCGACATCCTCATCACCACCCCCGAGTCGCTGTACCTCATGCTCACCAGCGCCGCCGGCGAGACCCTGCGCGGGGTCCACACGGTCATCGTCGACGAGGTCCACGCGGTGGCCGCCACCAAGCGCGGCGCGCACCTCGCGGTGAGTCTCGAGCGCCTCGACGCCCTGCTCGACGCCCCGGCGCAGCGGATCGGGCTGTCGGCGACGGTGCGTCCGATCGACGAGGTCGCGCGCTTCCTCGGCGGTGCCGCGCCGGTCGAGATCGTCGCCCCTCCCGCGTCGAAGGCGTTCGAGATGAAGGTCGTCGTCCCCGTCGACGACATGCTGAACCCGCCTCCCGCCCCCGGCTCGACCCCGCCCACCCCGCCGCCGCCCTCGAAGACCGCCGACACGGATGCCGCGCCCATCGACGAGGACTGGTTCGGTGACGGCTCGACGAGCGCCCCGACCACGGAGATCACCGGCTCTGTGTGGCCACACGTGGAAGAGGCGATCGTGGATCGCATCCTCCAGCAGCGGTCGACGATCGTGTTCTGCAATTCCCGCCGTCTCGCCGAGCGGCTCACCGGGCGCCTCAACGAGATCTACGCCGATCGGCTGGGCCTCGACCTCCCCGATCCGACCGTCCCTGCGCAGATGATGGCGCAGGCCGGCGCCACCGCAGGGGCCGACCCCGTCCTCGCCAAAGCGCATCACGGCTCGGTGTCGAAGGAGCAGCGGGCGATCGTCGAGGACGAGCTGAAGTCCGGCGTGCTCCGTTGCGTGGTCGCAACCTCGAGCCTCGAGCTCGGCATCGACATGGGCGCGGTCGACCTCGTCATCCAGGTCGAGGCGCCGCCGAGCGCGGCATCCGGGCTCCAGCGGATCGGCCGCGCCGGCCACCAGGTGGGCGAGGTCAGCCGCGCCGCCCTCTTCCCCAAGCACCGCAGCGACGTGCTGCACACCGCGATCGTGACCGAGCGGATGCTGGCGGGGAAGATCGAGGCGATCGCCGTCCCGCAGAACCCGCTCGACATCCTCGCCCAGCAGACGGTGGCGGCGTGCGCGCTGGCGCCGCTCGAGGTCGAGACCTGGTTCGAGACGCTCAAGCGCAGCGCCCCGTTCCGCGCCCTCCCCCGCTCGGCCTATGAGGCGACCCTCGATCTGCTCGCCGGCCGGTTCCCCTCGGACGAGTTCGCCGAACTCCGTCCGCGCCTGGTGTGGGACCGCGATCACGGCACCCTCACCGCGCGTCCGGGCGCGCAGCGCCTCGCCGTGACGAGCGGTGGGACCATCCCCGACCGGGGCCTGTTCGGCGTCTTCATCGCGGGCGAATCGCAGAACGCCCGCGTCGGCGAGCTCGACGAGGAGATGGTCTACGAGTCGCGCGTCAACGACGTGTTCACCCTCGGCACGACCAGCTGGCGGATCGTAGAGATCACTCACGATCGCGTCAACGTCCTCCCCGCCTTCGGGCAGCCCGGCAAGGTCCCGTTCTGGCACGGCGACGGCATCGGCCGCCCCGCCGAGCTCGGCGAAGCGCTCGGGAAGTTCGCGCGCGAGGTGTCCGCCGCGGGACCCGAGAAGGCGCACGAGCGCCTCATCGAGGCCGGTCTCGACGACTACGCCCGCGCGAATCTCCTGGCCTACCTCGACGAGCAGCGCGAGGCCACGGGCACGTTGCCCACCGATCGTCAGCTGACGGTCGAGCGCGGGCGCGACGAGGTCGGCGACTGGCGGGTGATCCTGCATTCCCCGTACGGCATGCAGGTGCACGCCCCGTGGGCTCTCGCCGTGAACGCCCGCATCCGGGAGCGTCTCGGCGTCGAGGGCTCGGCGGTGGCGAGCGACGACGGCATCATCGCCCGGATCCCGGATGCCGAGGCCGAACCTCCCGGTGCCGAACTCTTCGTCTTCGACCCCGACGAGCTGGAGCAGATCGTCACGGCCGAGGTCGGCGGCTCCGCCCTCTTCGCGGCCCGCTTCCGTGAGTGCGCCGCGCGGGCGCTGCTGATGCCGCGACGGAATCCCGGCAAACGCACCCCGCTCTGGCAGCAGCGCCAGCGCTCGGCGCAGCTGCTCGAGGTCGCGCGTCGGCATCCGTCGTTCCCGATCATCCTCGAGACCCTCCGCGAGGTCCTGCAGGACGTGTACGACGTCCCGTCGCTCCTCCGCCTCGCCCGAAGCATCGGCGACCGCCGCATCCGCCTCGTCGAGACCGAGCCGCCGCAGCCGTCGCCCTTCGCCCGCGACCTGCTCTTCGGATATGTCGGCGCGTTCATGTACGAGGGCGACTCGCCGCTGGCCGAGCGCCGCGCCGCCGCGCTCTCGGTCGATCCGGCGCTCCTCGGCGAGCTCCTCGGCACGATCGAGATGCGGGAGCTGCTCGATCCCGAGGTGATCGTGCAGTTCGAGCGCGAGGCGCAGCGCCTGGCGCCCGACCGCCGCGCCCGCGGTCTCGAGGGCGTCGCCGATCTGCTCCGCATCCTCGGACCGATGGATGCCGCCGAGGTCGCCCTCCGGCTGGAGCCCGCCGAGGGCGCCGACCTCGCGACCGAGGCGGAGGCCCAAACGCTCCTCGACGAGCTGATCGCCGCCCGTCGCGCGATCCCCGTCGGCATCGCCGGCGCGTCCCGCGTCGCGGTGATCGAGGACGCCGGGCGCCTCCGCGACGCGATCGGGGTCGCCCTCCCCGTCGGCATCCCGAACGCGTTCCTCGAACCGTTCCCCGACCCGCTCGGCGATCTGGTCGCGCGCCACGCCCGCACCCACGGGCCGTTCACGGCGCAGGATGTCGCCGAGCGCCTCGGGATCGGCGTCGCCGTCGCGCGACTGACGCTGCAACGTCTCGAGTCGGCCGGCCGCGTCTCGAGCGGCTACTTCCTCCCCGACGCCGCCCGCACCGCCGGCGCCGGTCGCGCCGCGAACGCCGACGAGGTGGAGTGGTGCGACGCCGAGGTGCTCCGACGACTCCGGATGCGCTCGCTCGCGGCGATCCGCGGCAGTGTCGAGCCGGTGTCGCAGCAGGCGTTCGGACGGTTCCTCCCCGTCTGGCAGCACGTCGCGCGCCCGCTCGAGGGTGTCGACGGCGTCCTCGCGGTCGTCGAGCAGCTCGCCGGCGTACCGATCCCGGCGAGCGCGTGGGAGTCGCTCGTGCTCCCCGCGCGGGTGAAGGACTACACCCCCGGCATGCTCGACGAGCTCACGGCGACGGGAGAGGTCGTGTGGTCCGGTCACGGCAGCCTGGCGGGTCGCGACGGCTGGATCGCGCTCCACCCCGCCGATGCCGCTCCGATCACGGTCACACGGGATCCGGATGCCGATGCCCCGGCGCCGGACTCGCTCGACGCCCGACTCCTGGAGGCGCTCGACGGCGGCGGCGCCTACTTCGCCGCCCAGTTGCGCACTCTCGCGGGAGCGGACAACGAGATGCAGGTCGTCGAGGCGCTGTGGCGCCTCGCGTGGGCCGGGCTCGTGACGAACGACACGTTCGCCCCCGTCCGCGCCCTCGTCTCCGGCGGCGGTCAGGCGCACCGGGTCGCCCGTCGCGCACCGCGTGCCCGCATGTACCGCGGCGCGTCGGTCGGAGCCACGCGCACACCGACGCCGGCCCGCACCCCGCCCACGGGCGGGCGCTGGTCGCGGCTGCCCGAGCCCGAGACGGATGCCGCGGTGCGCGCGACCGCCACGGCGAGCCTGCTGCTCGACCGCTACGGCGTCGTGACCCGGGGCTCCGTGCAGGCCGAGGGCGTCCCCGGCGGTTTCGCACAGGTGTACCGCGTGCTCGCCGGATTCGAGGAGGCGGGCCACTGCCGCCGCGGCTATGTGGTCGAGAAGCTCGGCGCCGCCCAGTTCGCCGCGTCGACGACCGTCGACCGTCTGCGCCAGTTCGCCGGCCTCGCCGATCCGCCTCCGCGCCGCGCGGTGACCCTCGCCGCAACCGACCCCGCGAACCCGTACGGCGCGGCGCTGTCGTGGCCGGCGTTGGAGGGCATCTCCCACCGGCCGGGCCGGAAGGCGGGCGCGCTGGTGGTCCTCGTCGACGGCGCCCTCGTGCTCTATCTCGAGCGCGGTGGCAAGACCGCTCTGGCCTTCGCCGACGACCCCGCGCTCCTCACGGCCGCGGCCGCCGACCTCGCCACCACCGCCCGCACGCGCCGCCTCGACACCTTGACGATCGAGCAGGTCAACGGCACTTTCGTCCACGGTTCCGAATGGGGCCGTGCGCTGCGCGAGGCCGGATTCGTCGAGTCCCCCCGCGGTCTGACGCTGCGCCGTCTCACTCCCGGCGAGGCCGATCGCCGCGCACGTTCCACGGCCGACGCGCCACCGGAAGACCGCGCGCGTGCCTGAGGGCGACACCGTCTTCCGGGCGGCTCATCGACTGGATGCCGCGCTGGCGGGCGCGGAGGTGACACGTTTCGAGCTGCGCGTGCCGCAGGTCGCCACGGTCGACCTCACCGGCCAGCGCGTGCACGGGGTGGTGCCGCGGGGGAAGCACCTGCTGCATCGGATCGGGGAGACCACCGTCCACTCGCACCTGAAAATGGAGGGCGAGTGGCATGTCTACCGCCGAGGGGAGCGGTGGCGGGCGGCGGGCTTCAAGGCCCGGGCCGTGATCGGCGGGCGGGCTCCGGACGGTCAGGAGTGGGAGACGGTCGGCTTCGACCTCGCTGACATCGCCGTCGTCCCGACGCGAGAGGAGGATTCTCTCGTCGGGCATCTCGGTCCCGATCCGCTCGCGGCCGACTGGGATCCGGTCGAGGCGACCCGCCGGGTGTCGGCCGATCCGCGCGAGATCCACGTGGCGCTGCTGGATCAACGCTCCGTCGCGGGATTCGGCAACGAGTACGCCAACGAGATCCTCTTCGTCCGCGGCGTCCACCCCTTCACCCCCACCGCGCAGGTCGACGTGGCCGCCGCCATCGACCTCGGTACGCGCATGATCCGCGCGAACCGTGACCGCTCGGGGCGCACCTTCACCGGAGACTCGCGTCCCGGCCGGTCCACCTGGGTGTACCGGCGCGAGGGGCGCCCCTGCCGCCGGTGCGGGACGCTGATCGAGGGCGGGACCCTCGGCGCCGACCCCACCCGCGAGCGGATCGTCTTCTGGTGCCCGCGGTGCCAGCCCGCCCCCGACGTCGCCGCGACCCTCCCCGCATCCTGAGGCCGACGGGGCCGACGATCTGTCAGGCCCTTCCCGACGCACAGCCGCCTCGGGCGGTGCACACGGCGAAACCGCGCGGTTTCCTCCCCGTTACATAACCCCGGACGATCTGTCAGACAGCCCATCCGGGACCCGCGTTTCGTCCGGTTCGCGGACCCCTCCATTGCGACCACGACAGCGCGCCCTATTGAATACCCCACACACCCACCCGTCCGCGCACCGGCGCGCGGACCGTCAGCAGGAGGAGTCCCCCAGGTGACGACGGCGACCGACGCAGACCACGCTCCGCCCACCCGTTCGGCCGACGATGAACGCGGTCGGGTGTGGCTGGACGGAATCACCAAGCGCTACGGCGACCAGGTCGCCGTCGACGATCTGTCCCTGGCGATCCAGCCCGGCGAGTTCATCTCGCTCCTCGGTCCGTCCGGCTGCGGCAAGACGACGACCCTGCGGATGATCGCCGGGTTCGAGCACCCGGACGAGGGCGACATCCTCATCTCCGGGACGTCGGTGCTGAACACCCCGCCGTACCGCCGCGACGTGAACACCGTGTTCCAGGCGTACGCGCTCTTCCCGCACCTGAGCGTGGCGGAGAACGTGGCGTACGGACTGCAGCAGCGTCGCACCCCGAAGGACCAGATCCGCGAGCGCGTGTCGCAGTCCCTGGACCTGGTGCAGATGCGCCGCTTCGCCGACCGGAAGCCCACGCAGCTCTCCGGCGGACAGCAGCAGCGCGTCGCGCTCGCGCGCGCTCTGGTGAACCGTCCCGCCGTCCTCCTCCTCGACGAGCCGCTCGGCGCGCTCGACCGCCAGTTGCGCGAAGAGATGCAGCTCGAGCTGAAGCTCCTGCAGGCGCGCCTCGGGATCACGTTCGTCTTCGTCACGCACGACCAGGGCGAGGCGCTGTCGATGAGCGACCGCATCGCGATCATGCGCGCCGGCCGCATCGAGCAGCTCGCCGACGCCGACACCGTCTACGCACGGCCTGCCTCGGCCTACGTCGCGGCGTTCGTCGGGCAGCAGAACTTCTTCCACGGCCCGGTCACCGCCGACGGTGCCGCGGTCTCGAGCCCGCACGCCACCGTCCAGTCGCCCCATGCGACTCTCGCGGGCGTCGCGCAGGGCGAGGCGGCCGTGCGTCCGGAGTACATCCGGATCGAGAAGGATGCCGGAACCCCCGTCGCCGACACCAATGTCGCCCGCGGCTCGCTCATCGGGGTCTCGCACCTCGGCGACACGATGCAGTACCTCGTCGAGCTCGGCGGCGATCAGAGCATGCTCGTCCGCCGTCCCACCCCGGACGCCCCGTCCCTCCGCGTCGGCGATCCCGTGGTCTGCACGTGGGCCCCTCACCACGTCCTCCTCTTCCCTGCCGACGACGCCGCCACGCAGGGCGGCTACGTCGCCCCGCCGACCTCCCGCTGACCTGAGCCCGACCGCACCCACCCGACACCCGCTACGCGACACCCGACACGCGACACGACTGGAGACCCGATGCCCGCCTCTCGCACCCCCATCCGCATCCTCGCCCCGGAGGCCGCAGCGCCCATCATCATGCGCGAGGTGTCCCGCCGTCGGTTCCTGAGCATCGCCGCCCTCACCGGCAGCGCCGCCTTCCTCGCCGCTTGCGCGCCCGGCGGCGGAAGCTCGCCCGCCCCGCAGGCCACGGGCGGTGCTCTGGAGAGCAACCTGTCGGTGTACACGTGGGGCGACTACGACTCCCCCGACGTGGTCTCCTCCTTCACCGCCGACCTCGGTCCGCGCGTGACCCTCGACTCGTACTCCTCCAACGAGGAGCTCATCGCGAAGCTGATCGCCGCCCGCGGCACGTCCGGGTACGACATCGTCGTTCCGACCGGCGTCTTCGTCCCGCAGATGATCGAGAACGGTCTCCTCACCCCACTGAACAAGGACCTCCTCCCGAACATCTCCAACATGGACCCGGCCTACCTCGGCCGCGCGTGGGATCCGAACAACGAGTACACGATCTGCAAGGCGTGGGGCACCACCGGCTACACCTACGACAAGACCGTCATCACGCGCGAGCTCACCACGTGGGCGGACTTCTTCGACGCGGCGCAGAACGAGGCGAGCGGACGCACCTCGATGTCGGATGACCCCGCCGCGATCATCGGCTCCTACTTCTGGGCCAACGACATGGACTGGAACACCGAGGATCCCGACGAGCTCGAGGCCTGCCGCCAGTTCCTGGTGAACGAGATCGCACCGCACATCTCGGCGTTCGACTCCTACCCGGGGACCAACGCGATCCCGCAGGGAACCCAGGTCCTCGCCCAGGGGTGGAACGGCGACTCGCGCCTCGGCATCCTCGAATCGCCCGACCCCGAGCGCTGGCAGTGGGTCCTGCCCGGCCCGCTCACCGAGCTGTGGATGGACAACTGGGCGATCGCCGAGGGGGCTCCCAACCCCGAAGCGGCGCACGCCTTCATCAACTTCTCGATGACCCCCGAGAACCTCTTCCTGAACCTCGACTACATCGGGTACCACGTGGGCGGCAAGGACATGGAGACCGAGGCGATCGACGCCGGACTCGAGTACACCGACATCATCTTCTTCACCCCCGAGCAGCTCGACACGATGCGGGAGCAGGTGCTGAACGACTCCCAGACCACGCGCGTCGAGATCTGGAACGAAGTGAAGGCCGCCGCGGGTGCGTAATCGCTCGACGGGCGCCGCGCTCGCCGTCCCGGCGTGGGCGTGGCTGCTGCTGTTCTTCGTCGCCCCCGTGGGGATGGTGATCTGGTTCAGCTTCGGCTACAAGCCCGGCGTCTTCGGCACGCACGCGAACGACATCCTCTCGTTCGACCGGTACGTCGAAGCGCTCTCGCCCACCTTCTTCGCGACGTTCACCAACACCCTGTGGGTCGGCATCCTGGGCACGATCCTCTGCTTCGCGATCGGGATGCCGGTGGCGTACTGGATGGCGTTCAAGGTCAACCCCGCGCGGCGGGGCCTGTTGATCGCGCTGGTGCTCGTGCCGTTCTGGACCAACTTCCTCGTCCGCACGATCGGCTGGCAGGTGATCCTCGCCCCCGAGGGCTGGATGTCGCAGATCCTGCAGAGCGTCGGCATCATCGACGGCCCGCTGGCCCTGCTGTACACCCGCACCGCCGTGCTCATCGGTGTTGTCTACAACTACCTGCCGCTGATGATCCTGCCGCTGTTCGTCGCATTCGACCGCGTCGGTCCCACGCTTCGGGAAGCGTCGAAGGATCTCGGGGCGGGCAAGGTCATGACCTTCCTCCGGGTGACGCTGCCGCTGTCGCAGCCCGGCATCATCGCCGGGGTGCTGCTGGTGTTCATCCCGCTCATGGGCGACTACATCACCGCCACCGTCCTCGGCGGCGCGCGAGGCAACATGGTCGGCCAGCTCGTGGCGAGCCAGTTCCAGACCGCGCAGAACTGGGCGCTCGGGTCGGCCATGGCCGTGTTGCTGATGCTCGTGATCACCCTCACGATCGGCATCGCCGCAGCGCTCATCTGGCTCGTGAGCATGCCGTTCCGCAGTCGCAACCGCCTGGTCCTCGGCGCTGCGCCCGAGCAGGCCTCTCCGGCGGCGCCGGCGCAGCCCGTCCCTGAGGAGGTGCGGTCATGACGCAGACGACCACCGAGACGATGCTCCGCGCGCAGTCGACAGCGCGCGGCCGCCGCAGCCGCACCCGCATGACCGGGTCGGACATCGCCCTGCGGGTCTGGGGCATCCTCGTGATGCTCTTCCTGTTCGCGCCGATCATCGTCATCGTCATCTACTCGTTCAACACCGGCCGCCTCCTGGTGTCGTGGGGCGGGTTCGGGTTCGACGCCTTCCTCACGATCTTCGAAAAGCCCCAGATCCAGAACGCCGTGCGCGTCTCCATCGTCACCGCCTTCATCGCGGCGATCATCGCCACGGTGCTGGGCACCCTCGCCGGCATCGCGATGTCGCGCTATCCGGGCAAGTGGGTGTGGTGGTTCCTCGCGCTGCTGCTCCTGGTGTCGGTGACCCCCGAGATCGTCGACGCGGTCGCGCTGCTGCCGTGGTTCGTCTTCCTCGGACAGGATGCCGGGATCGCGATGTTCAACGACGGCATCGTGCGCCTGTCGGTGGGGTCGTCGCTGTTCGCCACCGCGGTGGTGTCGTACATCGTCCGCGCGCGCCTGGTGGGCCAGGACGCGAACCTCGAAGAGGCCTCCGGCGACCTCTACGCGACGCCGTTCACGACCTTCCGCCGCGTCACGCTGCCGCTCGCGATGCCCGCCGTCCTCGCCGGGTTCCTCCTGGCGTTCACGCTGAGCCTCGACAACACGATCATCGCCGCGTTCGTCCAAGTTTCCGGCACGACGCCGTGGCCGGTGTACGTCCTGAGCGCCCTGCGCTCGGGCCTGCGTCCCGAGATCGCGGCGGTGTCGACGATCATGCTGCTGCTGACCCTCGTCGCCCTCGCCGTGGTCGCGCTGGTCCTGCGTCGCGCCGGCGACTCGGCGACGCAGATCGCCAGGACCATGACCGGCGGCTGAGCCCGCCCCACGCACGCACGCACGCCGACGACCGACATCCGCGGAGGAATCCGATGCACCACGCCGATCTCGTCTTCCACGGAGGACCGGTCTTCACCGCTGACACGGTGCGCTCGCGCGCGCACGCCGTCGCGGTGTCGGGCGGGCGGATCGTCGCGGTCGGGGGCGACGAGGTCCGCGACCTCATCGGTCCGCGGACGGAGGTGGTCGACCTCGGTGGTCGCCTCCTCGCCCCGGGGTTCCAGGACGCGCATGTCCATCCCGTCTGGGGCGGGCTGGACATGCTGCGGTGCGACCTGGCCGAGTACGGCGATGCTCCGGCGTATCTCGCGGCGATCGACCGCTACGTCGCCGCGCACCCGGACGACGAGTGGATCCTCGGCGGCGGCTGGCAGATGTCGGCGTTCCCGGGCGGGACACCCACGGCGGAGGCACTGGATGCCGTGACCGGTGCCCGCCCCGCGTTCTTCCCGAACCGCGACGGGCACGGCGCGTGGGTCAACTCCGCCGCACTCCGCGCCGCCGGCATCGACCGCGACACCCCCGACCCCGCCGACGGGCGCATCGAGCGGAACCCGGACGGCAGCCCGAGCGGCACCCTTCACGAGGGCGCGATGGCGCTGGTGAACCGGCTGCTGCCGGAAGAGCCGCTGGAGCGGATGACCGAGGCGCTCCTCGTCGGACAGCGGTACCTGCATTCGTTCGGCATCACCGCGTGGCAGGACGCGATCGTCGGCCCCTACGGCGACGCCGGAGATCCGGCGCCGGCGTATCTCCGCGCGGCGGCGGAGGGCACGCTCACCGCCCGGGTGGTCGGCGCCCTGTGGTGGGACCGCGCGGCGGGGCTGGAGCAGATCCCGATCCTGCAGGAGCGTCGCGAGCGCTACCGCGGCGGCCGCTTCGCCGCGACGAGCATCAAGATCATGCAGGACGGCGTCGCCGAGAACTTCACCGCGTCGATGCTGGAGCCGTACGGCGACGGGCACGGGCATCCGACGGACAACTCCGGTATCTCGTTCGTCGACCCGGAGATCCTGTCCCGGGCCGTGCCGATCCTCGACGCCGACGGGTTCCAGGTGCACTTCCACGCGATCGGCGACCGCGCCGTCCGCGAGTGCCTGGATGCCGTCGCCCGGGCCGTGGAGCAGAACGGACGCCGCGACAACCGGCACCACATCGCGCACATCCAGGTGGTCCACCCCGACGACATCCCCCGCTTCCGCGAACTCGGCGTCGCGGCGAACATGCAGTCCCTGTGGGCGACGTACGAGCCGCAGATGGTCGACCTCACCCTCCCCTTCCTCGGCGAGCCGCGGAGCGCGTGGCAGTACCCGTTCGGCGACCTGCTGCGCAGCGGCGCCGTCCTCGCCGCCGGAAGCGACTGGTCGGTGTCCTCCCCCGACCCGATGGCCGCGATCCACACCGCGGTGAACCGCAAGGCCGCCCCCGGCCACGAGGAGGGCGAGTACGACGCGTTCCTCCCCGAGCAGGCGATCGACCTCGCGACGTCGCTCGCGGCCTACACCGCAGGGTCGGCGTGGGTGAACCACCTCGAGGCCGACACCGGCACGATCGAGGTCGGCAAGTTCGCCGACCTCGCGCTGCTCGACCGCGATCCGTTCGCCGGACCCGCCGACCTCATCGGGACGACCCGCGTGCTCCAGACCTTCGTCGAGGGCGAGCGGGTCTACGCCGCCGACGACGCGTGATGCCCGGACGACCCGTGATGCCCGGACGACCCGTCCGCCGGGCACCGATCATCGCGACGGGACGACGGCGCGCGACCGCCGCCGAGCGGTCAGGATGGAAGCACTGAGAACCCGAGAAAGGGTGATACCCGTGGGCACCACGGTCTTCGAACGAACCCCGCCCGCTCCCCGCGTCATCGCGCACGCGCTCGCCGGAACCCGGCAGAGCGTCTTCTGGCTCGACGACCTCCCCGCCTCCCGTCCGCGCGCGTCGTTCGCCGGTGAGGCCACGGCTGACCTGGTCGTGATCGGCGCCGGGTACACCGGACTCTGGACGGCGCTCGCCGCGAAGCGCCGCGACCCGTCCGCGCGCGTCGTGATCCTCGAGGGCAAGCGCGTCGGCTGGGCGGCATCCGGTCGGAACGGCGGATTCTGCGAGGCGAGCCTCACGCACGGCCGCGACAACGGCCTGGCCCGGTGGCCGGATGAGATCGACCGACTCGACGAGATGGGGCTGGCGAACCTCGACGCCATGGGCGACGACATCGCGCGACTGAACATCGACGCCGACTGGGAGCGCACCGGCTCGCTCGGCGTCGCCATCGAACCGCACCAGCTCGAATGGCTCGACGAATGGGCAGAGGATGCCGCTTCCCGTGGCGAAGAGGGCGTCGTCCGCCTCGACGAGGAGCAGACCCGCGCCGAGCTGAACTCACCCACCTATCTCGGGGCCGTCTGGGAGAAGCGGTCGACGGCGATGGTCCATCCGGGCAAGCTCGCGGCGGGCCTCGCCCGCGCGGCCGAGGAGGCCGGCGTCGAGATCTTCGAGGAGTCACCCGTCCACGCCCTCGACGACGACGGCGACCGGCTCAAGGTCGTCACCCTGCGCGGTCGCATCACCGCGCCGCGCGTCGTGCTCGCCACGAACGTCTTCCCGTCGCTGCTGCGCCGCAACCGCCTGATGACGGTGCCCGTGTACGACTACGTGCTCATGACCGAGCCGCTCAGCGACGCGCAGCTCGCCGAGATCGGATGGAGCTCGCGCCAGGGCCTCAGCGACCTGGCGAACCAGTTCCACTACTACCGGCTGAGCCGCGACAACCGCATCCTCTTCGGCGGCTATGACGCGGTCTACCACTACGGCCGGCAGGTGCGTCAGCGCTACGAGGACCGCCCGGCATCCTTCGAGCGTCTGGCGAGCCACTTCTTCACGACGTTCCCGCAGCTGGAGGGCCTGCGCTTCACCCACAAGTGGGCGGGAGCGATCGACACGTCCACGCAGTTCAGCGCGTTCTACGGCACCGCGCGCGGCGGTCGCGTCGCCTACGCCGCCGGGTTCACCGGTCTCGGCGTGGCCGCGACGCGCTTCGCCGGCGACGTCATGCTCGACCTGCTGGAGGGTCAGGCGACCGAGCGCACCGAGCTGGAGATGGTCCGCAAGCGCCCGCTCCCGTTCCCGCCCGAGCCGGTCGCCGCCGTCGGCATCAACATGACGCGCTGGTCGCTCGATCGCGCCGACCACGATCGCGGACGCCGAAACATCCTGCTGAAGACGCTCGACGCGCTCGGACTGGGATTCGACTCGTGACGCGGCTCGTTCCCGGACAGGCGACGGATGCCGCATCCCTGCCGGCCCCGTTCGTCCCGCTCGATCCCGACCTCGTCGTCTCGGGCACCCCGACCACGCGCTTCGTCGACCTCGACGAGACCTCGCATCGCACCGTCGGGGTGTGGGAGCACACCCCCGGCGTCTCGACCGACGTCGAGGCGGACGAGGTCTTCGTCGTGCTCGCCGGGGACGCGACCCTGACCTTCGACGGCGAGGACGCGCCGGCGCCCCTCACCCTCGCGCCGGGTGTCATCGTGCGCCTGTCCGCGGGGATGCGCACCACCTGGACGGTCCGCGAGACACTGCGCAAGGTCTACATCTCGCCCTGAGGCGCCACGGCGCGGATGCGCGCAGCGCGAGGAGCAGCGCTCGGCATCCGTCTCGAGGATGATGCCCCCTCTCCGACGTACACCTCTCTGCCGACGCGGGACCGAGAGCGGCGTGACACGCTCGAGCGATGGAGAACACGAAGGCCGATCCGGCGCGTCCGCGCAAGACACGCAAGGCGGCCTGGACGACGTTCGCGATCACGGTCTCCGCCGCGGCCGCGGTGCTCCCTCACCTCGAGATCCGCGGTGTGGCCGCGATCCCCGTCGCGCAGGCGCTCGTTCCCGTCGGAGCGGTCGGCCTTTTCGTCCTCGCCGTCGTCTCCCTGGTGCTCCGATCGTGGACGGCAGCGGCGGCCTTCGTGCTCGGCGCGGTGATCAGCGCCATCCCTACCCTCACTCCCGTGCACGCGGGGGCGGGCGCGGGCTGCGAGGTCCGCACGTCGGCGACGATCCTGTCGTTCAACGCGAAGTTCGCGGATGCCGACCCGGCGGCCCTCTCCGATCTCATCCGCGACACGGAGCCGATCGCGGTCGTGCTGCTCGAGGTGAGCGAGCCGTTGATCGATGCGGTCCTCATCGAGCACGGACTCGCCGACGCGTTCCCCCATCGCACGCGCGAGGTCTCGTCGGGGCGCGCGAGCGGAAGCGTGATCCTGTCGGTCTATCCACTGTCCGACGAGGAGGACGTCCCCGGGAGCGCGTTCGACCAGGTCAGCGCCGTCGCGGCGGTGCCCGGTGTCGGCGACGTCCGCATCGCCGCCGTCCACCCGCCGCCCCCGGTGTGGCAGCCGAACGCATGGCGCGACGGGCTCGACGAGATCGCCGCGTGGGTGCGCGACACCCCCGATGACACGCTCCTCGTTGCCGGCGACTTCAACGCCTCGTTCGCCCACCCCGCGCTGCGCCGGTTGGCCTCGGGCCTCCGGTCCGGCGCCGAAGCGGCGGGACCGATCCCCTGGCCCACCTGGCCGGAGGAGAAGGTGGTCCCCGCGTTCACGGCGATCGACCACATCTTCGCCCGGGGCGCGACACCCCTGGAGTGGAGCACCGTCGCCATCCCCGGCAGCGACCACCGCGCCGTCATCGCCGAATGGGGCCTGTGCACTGGACAGTCCGCTCCCGCTCCGTGAGACGATCGGGAACGTGAAGCCTGCCGTCCGTGCCGAGCTGGAGGCCCTCCGCCTCCGCGCCTACGGGCCCTCGCCGGACATCGCCGACGACCCGATCGCGCTCCGTCGGCTGGCCGAGCTCGAGGGATGGGCGGAGCGACCGGAGCCGGACCTTCGCCCTGCGGAGACGGATGCCGCGGCATCCGCTCCCGAGACGGCCGACGAGGATCCCGGCGAGACCGACGCGCCTACCGCGAGTTCCCGAGATCACCCGCCTCGGCCCGGCTTCTTCCGCGGCTTTTCGTTTCGAGAGGTCCCGCGGCTGGCGTGGGTCGCGTGGGCCGCGTCCCTCGTCGCAGTGGCCGCACTCGCCGCGGTGGTGACGAACGGGGCGGTGAGCATCGCGCCGGTCGCGGTGTCTCAGGGTGCGCGCCAGATCGCGACACTCGAACCCGACCCGTCGCTGCGGGTGCCAACCGGCTGGTTCGGCGCGGGCGCGAGTTCGCACGCGTACCGGTTCTTCGGTCTCACGCTGTTCGAGACGACGATGGGGATGTACGGCGCCACGAGCGGAGAGTGTCTGACGATCGTGCTCAGCTCGGATCTTCCGCCCGACGAGGAGTCCGTGCGGGACGGCTTCTCCACCGCGGGCCCGATCTATTCGGGGTGCCGGGTCGGAAGCTTCCCCGCAACCATCTCGGTGGGCGTCGACAGCACCTCACCCCTGGAGCTGCGCACCCAGTTCCCAGGCGCCGCGCTGCAGTTCATCAAAGACGGCGACCGCATCGGCGTCTTCCTCGGCTCGGACGATGCGGAGTAGGGCGTGTCTGACAAAAGGGTCGCGAGAGGCGAAGAGGGCGAGCGGATGAACCTGAGCACCCCGCGCGTCGTCACCGTCCGCGAAGGTCTGGTGCAGCCAAGCGGATCGTGGCTGTATGTGTGGATCGACATCGACACGGGCGTGATCGCATACGTGGGCGGCACCGGCTTCGATCCGGAGCTGCGAGCATATTTGCATGTCGAGAGCCAGGATCCCCGGGTAGGACGCGTGAGATCGACCGTGCCACTGTATGACCAGCGCGGCTTCGACGTGCTTGCGTTCGCGTTGCCCGACGGCATCGATAGGCCCGCTGCGAGGGCGGCGCTGATCGCTCTGCTCGCCGAGGCTGGCCTGTACCCGGGCGAGAACGGAGCAGCGAAAGATCTCCGCGAGGTCACGGATCCGATCGTGCAGGCGATCGAACGTCGCCGACAGATGGCCGCGCGGGAATCCGATCCCTCGCAGATCACACGCGACGAATAGGTCTGTTGTCGCACACAGCGGCACCCTGACCGCGACCCGTGCGAGGTCAGAGAGAGTCGAACCGCTCTGGCACCTCGCTCGCTTCCGCAGGAAGGTCGATGTCGAAACCGATACTGGCATCTCGGTGGGCGATGAACCAGGTTCCGTCGAGACGCCGGTAACGATCCCGATAGGTGCCTCCGCTGCGTATCCAACGCCCGTTGTGAAGTCTCACGAGTACGGCGACATCGCACTCACCATCGGCAGTGTCGCCCGAGACGACAAGGGACACGTTGGTCGTCCAGTGCACGTATTGAGCGAAGGCGCGCCACTGCGCGCGAACCACCCGCTCGATGGCGTCCTTCCCACGAAAGCTGACATCAGCGCTCATCTGCCAGACGGCATCCGGGGTCCATACAGAGAGGAAGCGATCGATGTCCCTTTTGTCGGCACCGTGGCAATACTCGGCGACGAGTCGCCTGATCGATGACTCGCTCTCGAGCCGGTCCACCCGCAGATTAATGTCACCCATGACGCTCACCTTCTCACTCCGCGAAGGCGAGGGCGTGAGAGCCTCCGCATGTCGAGGCGTGATGTCCACCAAACGAGGTCAGGCGAGGTGATGTCGGAGGTCAGTGGTCTACTCTGAATTCCATCGAGCACAGGAGGATGCCATGGCACCCGTAATCGACGTCTCTCGAGACACTCTGTTAGCTCGCCGCGCGGAAATTCTGCGACACATAGACCTGAATGAGTCGGAGTTCGAGGCGGCGCGCGCCACTCGGAGCCTTTCGGCTGAGGAGTGGGAAGCGAAGGAAGAGTTGGAGGAGATCGAGTTTCTCCTCGGCGCCGACGACTGACTGGTCGACCATGATCGACCTGCGGTCCCGCGCGGCCGCTTTCGCTCAGGAACTGCAGGACACCGTAGCGGGCGTGCTGCCTGGAACCTTTCAGTTCATCTCGGTTGCGCACGGCGGGCGTTACGTCGTGAGGCCGGAGGGGGATGAGGCGGCGCACCAACGCGTACCGCTCTTCGTCGACGGAGAGCGACTCGCAACGCTGGGCGTGCAGGTCTACCTCGGGCTCGATAGCTCCAGCACCTACCTGAAAGCCTGGCGGTCGAAGGTCGCAGTTCATTCAACGCTCGACCGAACTCCCCTCGTTCGCCAAGAGTTCGACGCTCACATGTCCGAGTCCGCCCCACTCTCCCACTGGCACGTGCACGCCGATCGCGGCTCGCTCTCTCATCTCCTGGGCCGCGCTCACGCGGTAAGGGCAGATGTAGTCCGCAAGCCCCATGACATGTCATCGCTTCATTTCCCGGTCGGAGGCGAGCGGTTCCGCCCTTGCATGGAAGACGTGCTCGAGTTCCTGGTGCGCGAGTTCGGCATCGATCACAAGCCGGGATGGGAGACGGCCGTTCGGACGGGGCGAGCCAAATGGCGTCGAATGCAGTTCCGATCGACTGTTCGCGATCTCCAAGACGAGGCGGCTGACGTGCTCCGCACGCACGGATGGGCGGTCAAGGCGCCAGACGAGGACCGACAGGAAGGCTCTGGAGTTCTCTATCGATGGTGAGCGCGCGATGGCCATCTTCCGTGCATCGCCTCTCGTATCCGCACGATCGTCGAGGCAGGATGGCGGGATGTCGATCTTCTCCGGGCTGAGCGCCTTCCCCCTCACCCCCCTCGTCGACGACACGGTCGACGAGTCCGCGTTCGCCGGGCTGATCGAACGCCTCGTCGATGCCGGCGTCGACTCGGTGACCGCGTTGGGCTCGACGGGGTCCGCCGCATATCTCTCGCGGAGTGAACGCGCCCTCGTGGCGCGGCGGGCCGTCCTGACGGCGGGCACCACCCCGGTGTTCGTGGGGATCAGCGCCCTCCGGACCAGTCACGTGCTCGAGCACGCCGAGGATGCGCAGGATGCCGGAGCGCGAGGCCTGATGCTGGCCCCGGTCAGCTACCAGCCCCTGACCCCCGATGACGTCTACCACCTGTTCGAGAGCGTCACGGAGCGAAGCGACGTTCCGGTGATCGTCTACGACAATCCGACCACGACCCGCTTCTCGTTCGATGACGACCTCTACGCTGCCATCGGCGCGTTGCCGGGCATCGCGTCGCTCAAGATCCCCGGCGTTCCCGCCGACGCGGGGGCGGCGCGGGCGAGGGTCGATCGGCTCCGGGCCCTGCTCCCGGCTCACGTCACGATCGGCGTCTCAGGAGATGCCCATGCTGCCGCGGAACTGAACGCGGGGTGCGACGCCTGGTACTCGGTCATCGCGGGCACACTCCCGGCATCCGCCGTCGCGCTGGCTCGTGCCGGCTTCTCGGGCGACACGGAGGGGGCTCGGCGTCTTTCGTCGGAGCTGCAGCCGTTGTGGGACGCCTTCTCGCAACACGGCAGTCTGCGGGTCATCGCGGCGGTCGCGGAGGACCTCGGTCTCGTCCACCCGCAAAGCCTTCCGCTGCCGATCCTCGGCCTGGACGACGCGGCACGCGCGCGTCTGCAGACCGTGATCGCCGACCTCCGCCTCAGCGGGCCCGACACGGGCACGGACCGATGAGCAAGGCACTGCCGCCGCGCCCCGACGACACCGGGCGGGCCCTGACGGAGCGCGAACGCGACGTCCTGACGTTCATGGTCGATCGCGCTGTCCCGTTCGCCGGCGACCCGCCAATCCCAGACGACACGCGGCGTCGCCTGCGCGAGCAGATCTTCGCGACCCGCGCCGGAGCACGGTGCGGGTGCGGCACCTGTCCCTCGATCGAGCTTCAGGATGCCGACGGGGTGACCCCGAGCGGTGGTGCGCGGATCGTTCTGACCGCCGAGGGCCCCGGCGCCTCGCTGCTGCTGTTCATCGACGACGGCCGACTCAGCTACCTCGAGCTCGCTCCGCACGGCGATGACGTCGTCACAGACTTTCCCCCGATCGAGGACCTCGCGGTCTGAGCGCCTCGCATGGGGTAGACAATCAGCAGCGAACACAGGAAGAAGAACGCATGGCACGCGAACTCGTGTACACCGGCTTCATCACCCTCGACGGTTCCGTCGATTCGCCCGGCGGCGCGGTCGAGGGACATCCCGGAGGTGGATGGGTCTTCGACACCGAGTTCGTCGAGGACGCCTTCGCTCTCAAGGGGGAGGAACTCGCCGACACCACAGCGCTGCTGTTCGGTCGGCGCAGCTACGAAGCGTTCACGCCGTTCTGGCGGGATTCCGAGGATCACGCCGCGTACCGCGACCTGCCGAAGTTCGTCGTGTCGACGACCCTCGCCGACGACGATCTGGTCGACGGGTGGGGCGAGACCACGATCCTCCGCGGGCTCGACGACGTCGCGGCTCTCAAGGACACCGAGGGCGGCGCGATCTTCGTGCACGGCAGCGCCGACCTCGCCCGCCGACTCGGCGAAGAAGACCTGATCGACCGCTACAACCTGCTGATGTTCCCCTACCTCCTGCCGGGCGGGAAGTCGATCTTCGGCGACACCGCGACCGACGGAGCGGGAGCACGCGTCGACCGCCGCACCCTGGTCCTTCGCGAGTCCGAGGCGTACTCGAACGGCGTGGTGAAGCTCGTGTACGACGTCCGCCGGTAGCTAGCGCGCCGCTTCGTCGCGGACGGGGTTCTGGGACCGCCCGCGTGCCGGGCCGATCAAGGTCGCCGGCGCTCAGGCCCTCGAGGCTCGCCTGCTGCGCCTCCGCACGCGCGCCCGGTGCACGGCGAGCGCTCATGAGGTGCCCGCCTAGCGCCCGGCCGACCGGCGGACGAGGAGCGCGAGGTGCAGGGCGGTCTGCGTCTCACCGTCGTCGAGGTCGGCATCCAGGAGCTCCTCGATGAGTGAGATGCGCTGGTAGAACACCGAGCGCGAGAGGTGCGACGCGGATGCCGCGGCGGTGCGGTTGCCGGGATGCGCGAGCATCGCCTCCAGCACGTCGAGGAGGTCGCCGCCGCGGCCGAGGTCGTGCATCACGAGCGGGGCGAGCATCCTCTCGCCGTGCTCGAGGACTCGCGGATCGTCGCGGAGAGCCGTGACGAGCTGCACGAGCGGGCGATGTTCGGCCCGCCGCAGCTGGACCTCGCGCCCTGCCCGTCGACGCCGCCCGCGCGCGAGATCGACGGCCTCGTGCAGCGACGCGAGCGCCTGCTCGAGGTCGTCGCCGCCACGACCCACCGACACGGTGAGGCGTTCGACGTCAGCGCCCGGCCCGGCCGCGGCGCGCGCGAAACCCCGCACCGCATCGTCGTCGAGCACCGTCCGGGCGGGGAGGGAGAGGAGGATCGTCACCGACGGCGCGGGCACCCCCTCGGCGGTGGACCCGGCGACCGCACGACCGCCGATCGCCCGAGCCGCGGCATCCGCTGCCTCCGCCGTCACCGCCGCGCCCGAGATCACCAGCCCGTAGAGGTGCGCGGAATGCAGCGGCAGGCCCGCGGCCTCGAGACGCGCCGTCGCGCCCCCGAGACCCGCGAAGCGCCCCGCGAGAAGTCCGTCGACGAGGCGCCGGCGACCGACGCGCCCCCACTCGTCGTCGTCGGCTCCGGCCAGGCGTCCGACGGCGAGCGCGATCGCGCCCTGCTCGAGCACCGCGGCGCGTCCCGCGGCGTGATCGGGGCCGGGGAGCGCGATCAGATGCCCCCAACGGATGCCGCGGGCCTCGACCGGGACGATCAGCCAGTCCTCCCCCGACCCCGGGCGCCCCCGCTCGTCGCGGAGCTCCGCGCGGCGGTGGGCCGAGCGAGAACGGAGCTCCCAGTCGGTGAAGAGCTCCTCCTCGAGCGCGAGGGGCACCTCGGCGGCGACGACCTCGTGCCCGAGGTTCTCCAGCACCACCGGCGCCTGGAGCGTCTGCGCGAGCTGGTGCACGATGAAGTCGGCGGGCGAGCCGCGCAGCACGAGCGCCGTGAAGCGCTCCCGCACCTCGTCGCGGGCGCGGAGAGCATCGGTCTGGCCGGTGATGATGCGGCTGTGCACCGCCTCGGTGACCGTGACGAACTTCACTTCGCGGTGCAGCACGATCAGCGCGAGCCCGCGTTCCTGCGCCGCTTCGCGCACGACGGTCGGCGGGTAGCGGTAGTGCGTGCCGAGCTCGAGGACGATGCCGGCGGACCCGGCATCCGCGAGTCCCGCGACGAAGGCGCGGAGCTCCGCCGGCTCGGACGGCCACGACGATCCGGTCGACAGCAGCAGCTCGCCGCCGTTGAGCAGGCGGGCCACTCCGGCGCTGTCGGAGACGTGCAGCCAGCGCACGCGGGCATCCAGTGCGGCATCGCCGACGAGCACTTCCGGAACACCCTGGGCGACCGCCTCCAGCGCCAGGACTTCGCGCACCGTGGGCAGCGTCGGAGAGTCGGACCAGGATGTCGGACGATCCGTCTGGATCGCCCGATCTTCGCGACGTTCGGGCATCACAGGAGGATCTTCCGCTCTGACAGGCTGGGACGCACTCACCCTATTGCATGCCCGGTCGATCTGTCCGGAGACCCCAGGAGCTGTCGATGAGCACCGTTCGCCACCACATCAACGGAGCCGAGGCGGGCGCGGGCGCCCGCACCGGCCGCATCTACGACCCGGCCACCGGCGCCGTCGCCCGCGAGGTCGCCTTCGCCGACACCGCCGAGGTGGAAGCGGCGATCGCCGCCGCCCGCGCCGCCCTCCCCGGCTGGCGCGCGACGGGACTCGTCCGCCGCGCCGACGTGTTCTTCCGGCTCCGCCAGCTGCTCATCGAGCGCCAGGACGACCTCGCCGCGATCATCACCGCCGAGCACGGCAAGGTCCTGAGCGACGCCAAGGGCGAGATCAGCCGCGGCATCGAGAACGTCGAGTTCGCCGCGGGTCTCGTGCACCTGCTGAAGGGCGAGCGCAGCGAACAGGTGTCGCGCGGCGTCGACGTGCACTCGGTCAAGCAGCCGGTGGGCGTCGTCGGGGCGATCACCCCGTTCAACTTCCCCGTGATGGTGCCGCTGTGGATGATGAGCTCCGCCATCGCCTGCGGCAACACCGTCGTGCTGAAGCCCAGCGAGAAGGACCCGAGCGCGTCCATCTTCCTCGCGCGCCTGTTCGAGGAGGCGGGGCTCCCGGCCGGCGTCCTCAACGTCGTCCACGGGGACAAGGTCGCCGTCGACGCGCTCCTGGACTCCCCCGACGTCCGCGCGATCAGCTTCGTCGGGTCCACCCCCGTGGCCCGCTCGATCTACGAGCGGGGCACCGCGCAGGGCAAGCGCGTCCAGGCACTCGGCGGCGCGAAGAACCACATGGTCGTCATGCCGGATGCCGATCTCGACGGCGCAGCGGATGCCGCCGTCTCGGCCGCCTACGGCTCCGCCGGCGAGCGCTGCATGGCCGTCTCGGTGCTCGTGGCGGTCGGAGACGAGGTCGCGGACGCGCTCGTGGCGAAGGTCGCCGAGCGCGTGCAGGGTCTGAAGATCGGCCCCGGAACCGACCCCGAGAGCGAGATGGGCCCCCTCATCACGGACGAGCACCGCGACAAGGTCGCCTCCTACGTCACGGGCGCGACCGCCGAGGGCGCCGAGGTCGTCGTCGACGGCACGACCGCGGAGTTCGACTCGGACGGCTTCTTCATCGGCGTCTCGCTGGTCGACCGCGTCCGCCCGGGCATGCGCGTCTACGACGAGGAGATCTTCGGACCGGTCCTCTCCGTCGTCCGCGTGCAGACCTACGCCGAGGCCGTCGAGCTGATCAACGCGAACAGCTTCGCCAACGGCACCGCGATCTTCACCCGCGACGGCGGCACCGCGCGCCAGTTCGAGATCGACATCGAGGTCGGCATGGTCGGCGTCAACGTGCCGATCCCCGTGCCGATCGGCGCGTACTCGTTCGGCGGGTGGAAGAACTCCCTCTTCGGCGACTCGCACATGTACGGCCCCGAGTCGATCCACTTCTACACGCGCTCCAAGGTCGTCACCACCCGGTGGCCCGACCACACCCCCACCCAGGTCGACCTGGGATTCCCGAGCAACCACTGACGCCCCGGCATCACTGACGCCTCACCTCACGGAGACCGCCATGACCAGCATCCTCCCCTCTGATCTCGACACCGATCAGCGCGTGCGCGCCGACGACCGCGGGCACGTGTTCCATTCGTGGAGCGCGCAGGCCCTGATCGATCCGCTGCCGGTCGCCGGCGGGGAGGGCGCGACGTTCTGGGACTACGCCGGCAACGCCTACCTCGACTTCAGCTCGCAGCTGGTGAACCTGAACCTCGGGCACCAGCATCCGGATCTCGTCCAGGCGATCCAGGAGCAGGCGGGTCGGCTCGCGACGATCCAGCCGTCGATGGCGAACGACGTGCGGGGCGATCTCGCCCGTCGCATCAGCGAGGTCGCTCCCGACGGGATGTCGAAGGTGTTCTTCACCAACGGCGGTGCCGACGCGAACGAGAACGCGGTCCGCATGGCGCGGCTCGTGACCGGGCGCCGGAAGGTGCTCTCGGCGTATCGGAGCTACCACGGCAACACCACCACGGCGATCTCGCTGACCGGCGACCCGCGTCGGTGGGCGAACGAGCCGGGCGACGGATCGGTCGCGCACTTCTTCGGCCCCTACCCGTACCGCTCGGCGTTCCACTCGTCGTCCGAGGAGGAGGAGGCCGAGCGCGCGCTCGCGCACCTCGAGCAGACGATCATCCTCGAGGGCGCCTCGACGATCGCCGCGATCATCCTCGAGACCGTCGTCGGCACCAACGGCGTGCTGATCCCGCCGCCCGGGTACCTCGCCGGCGTCCGCGAGCTCTGCGACCGCTACGGCATCGTCTACATCGCCGACGAGGTCATGGTCGGCTTCGGGCGCATCGGCGAGTGGTTCGCGTTCCAGGCCTACGACGTCGTCCCCGACCTGATCACCTTCGCCAAGGGCGTGAACTCCGGCTACGTGCCGCTCGGCGGCGTGGTCATCTCCGACCGGATCGCGGCGCACTTCGACACCGTCGCCTTCCCCGGAGGCCTCACCTACTCCGGGCACCCGCTCGCCTGCGCGGCGGGAGTCGCCACGTTCGAGGTGTTCGAACGCGACGGCATCCTCGAGCGCGTCCGCGACCTCGGGTCCCGCGTCGTCGAACCGCGCCTCCGTGAGATGGCAGCGCGGCATCCGTCGGTCGGCGATGTCCGCGGCCGCGGACTCTTCTGGGCGGTCGAGCTGGTGCGCGACCGCGAGACCCGCGAGCCGCTCGTCCCGTTCAACGCCGCCGGAAAGGATGCCGCACCCATGGGCGAGGTCGCCGCCGCGTGCAAGAGCGGCGGGGTGTGGCCGTTCACGCACTTCAACCGACTGCACGTCGCGCCGCCGCTGGTGATCTCCGAGGACGAGCTCACGCGCGGCCTGGACGTCATCGACCGGGCGCTCTCGGCCGCCGACGCCTACGCGCGCTGACCTCTTCCGGGGGTTTCGCGCGGGCGTCTCGCAGGACACGGCATCCGTTCTCCCCTCCGCACCGAATATTCCTTGCATCGGGTGCATCCGAGAAGACCGATTCACCGGAATGAATAGTCACAGGGATCGGTTGTTCCTGTACTCGGTACACGATCCGTCGGAGGAGGGGCCTCGTGGGTAAGAACTACATCGACATCGAGAACGACCAGGGTGAAACCCTGCGTTACCGCAAGCACGCCAACGGCCGGGGGCTGATCGCGCACGGCGCGAAGGTCCACGCCTCGGCACTCGTCGAAGCCGGCGCCTATGTCGAACCCGGCGTGCGCGTGGCCGAGGGGGCGTTCATCGGCAAGGGGGTGTGGATCGAGTCCGGTGTGATCATCGGACCCGGCGCCCGCATCGCCCCGCACGCCCACGTCGGCCCGGACGCCGTCATCGGCGGGAACGCGAAGATCGGCATCCGGTGCGAGATCGGGGCCGGCGCGAAGGTCGCGCCCGGTTCGATCCTCCCCGACGACGAGTCCGTCGCCGCGGGGAAGACGCTCATCACGGACCGTCGCGGGCTGCGCCACATCGCCTGACGACATCCGTGGGGGTGGCGGCGGCTAGCCTGTCGCCGTGAGCCCCCTCGGACGACGACGCGTGCGCCGGCGAGTCCTCCTCGCCTCTTCCCTTGCCGGTGCTCTTACGATCGTCGTTTCGGTTCTCGTCTTCGTCGCCGACCGATCTCCTGGTTCCGCCGCGGGTGTCCCCTCCCCACCTGCGCAAGCCCGGATGATCGAGATCGTGTCGATCACCGACGGCGACACCGTGCGTGCGCGCAGCATCGACGACGGCGGTGAGCTCTCAAGCGAACGTGATGAGCCGGTGCGCCTGATCGGCGTGGACACCCCCGAGGTGCGGCCCGCGATCGAGTGCGGCGGCGCAGAAGCCACGCGTGCGCTCGAGAAGCTCCTGCCGGTCGGCTCGCGGGCCTGGGTTTCCGTGGACGCGGAGCCGCGTGACCGCTACGACCGGGTCCTGCTCTACCTCTGGACGGAGGACGGCACCTTCGTCAACCATGCTCTCGTCGCCTCGGGTGCGGGCGTCGCGCTCGAGGTCGAGCCGAACACCCGGTATGCCGACCTGTTCGCGGCGGCCGAGGCATCCGCTCGGAATGCGGATGTGGGGGTCTGGGGGTCGTGTCCCTGAGCGTTCACCCGGATCGCTAGGTGATCGGGGGTTTACCCCCTAGCGTGAGGATTAGCTCACTTCGGGCTGTGCTCCCCCGCATCTCTGGGGACGAAAAGGCGGTTCCCATGGGAACCCACACGTCCATTCGGCCGACACGCGTGAGATCCGGACGTCGGCTGACCGCCGGCCTCGGCACGCTGGCCATTACCGGGGTGACGCTGGCGTCCCTCGTCATCGGCGCACCCAGCGCTTTCGCCGCCACCTCGATCGGTCTCGGCACGGCCGACTCCTACGTCGTTCTGGCGGGATCGACCGTGACCAACACCGCGTCCCCGACGATTTTGAACGGCGACCTCGGGGTGCACCCGGGCTCAGCGATCACCGGCTTCCCGCCGGGACTCGTCATCGGAGGCACCACGCACGCGGCCGACGCGCATGCCGCGCAGGCCAAGGTCGACCTCGTCACCGCGTACAACAGCGCAGCCGGCCAGGCGGCGATCGCGACCCTCGCGACCGAGCTCGGCGGGCTCACGCTGGTGGAGGGCGCGTACACGTTCTCCTCGACGGCAGGGCTCACCGGAACGCTCACCCTCGACGGCGGCCCCGACGCCGTGTGGGTGTTCCAGATCCCCGAGACGCTGATCACCGCATCCTCCAGTCAGGTGCTGCTGCAGGGCGGGGCTCAGGCGTGCAACGTCTTCTGGCAGGTCGGGAGTTCAGCCACCCTCGGATCCGGGTCGGACTTCGTGGGCACGATCATGGCGCTCACCTCGATCACGGTGGAGTCGGGAACCACCGTCGAGGGCCGCGCTCTCGCTCGCAACGGTGCCGTGACGCTCGACGACAACGTCTTCACCGACCCGAGGTGCGATCGCGGCCCTGAGGGACCCGTGGGCCCTCCCGGTGAGCCCGGTCCTCCCGGGGAACCTGGCCCTCCGGGGGAGCCTGGGGCGCCCGGCGCACCTGGGGAGCCCGGGGAACCCGGCGTACCTGGGGAGCCCGGCGCACCTGGGGAGCCCGGCGCACCTGGGGAGCCCGGCGCACCTGGGGAGCCCGGGGAACCCGGGGAACCTGGGGAGCCCGGCGAGCCCGGGGCGCCCGGGGAGCCCGGAGAACCTGGAGCACCCGGCGAACCCGGAGCACCCGGAGAACCTGGAGCACCCGGCGAACCCGGCACACCCGGAGAACCTGGGGCACCCGGCGAGCCCGGCACACCCGGAGAACCCGGAGCACCCGGAGAACCTGGGGCACCCGGCGAGCCCGGAGCACCCGGCACACCCGGTGAACCCGGAGCACCCGGCGAACCCGGAGCACCCGGCGAACCCGGAGCACCCGGAGAACCTGGGGCACCCGGTGAGCCCGGAGAACCTGGAGCACCCGGCGAACCCGGAGAACCTGGGGCACCCGGTGAGCCCGGAGCGCCCGGGGAGCCCGGCACACCCGGTGAACCCGGCGAGCCCGGAGCACCCGGCACACCCGGCGCGCCTGGAACAACAGGCTCAGTGGTGAACGCCGGATCGCAGGCACCCGCCGTCGACCGCGACAGCGCCACCATCAGAACACTCGCGGCCACGGGTGGCGAGGTATCCACCCTCTGGGTGCTCCTCTCCGCAGCGGCGATCATCGCCGGCGGCGGCATCCTCGCACTGAGACTGTCGATGCGTCGACGCGCGGCGCAGCTGCACTGAGTCCGATGACAGAACGCCCCGACCACCGAAGATCGGCCGGGGCGTTTTGTGTCGCCCGGCAACCCTCGTCGCGCGGGGCGTCAGACGCCCGCGACGAGCACCAGGATGAGACCGATCAGCGGGAGCGTGCCCTGTATGAGCGCCGGCCGCAGATAACGCGCACCGGAGGTGACGAGGACGAGCGCGGCGGCGAGCATCGAACCGAGCGCGAAGAGCACCAGGGTGAAGCCGGCGACGGTGGTGGCGGCATCCGCTGTCCACCACAGCACGACGCCGATCGCCGCCCCGATGGCGAGGAACAGGTTGTAGAAGCCCTGGTTGTAGGCCATCGGGCGGGTGGCGTCGGCGGTGGCCTGATCGCTGACGCCGAAGCGACGCCACACGCGCGGCTTGGACCAACCGATGCTCTCCATCACGAAGATGAGGACGTGCAGTGCCGCCGCGAGCACGGCGACGACGGTGGCGAGGATCGCGATCATGGGGGAACTCTACGAGCGGGCTACGCTGTGCGTCATGGTCTCGGGCGGCGGTTCACGCAGAGGATCGGGTTCCGGCGGGAAGCCGGGGCGCCGTCCCGCGCCGGCGCGGAAGCCCGGCTCGGCGAAGAACGCCTCCGGGAAGCCCGCACCCCGGAAGCCGAAGGCCCCCGAGGTAACGGCATCCACTCCCCCTCCGCTCGGACCGATCCGTCTCGGGGCGGTGCCGGGCGCGACGCCGGGCAAGTGGATCGACATCTGGAACTCCCGCGCGCCGCACGCGCCGCTCGTGCTGATGGAGGTCACCGCCGCTGACCAGCACCGCGCCCTCGTCGACGGTCTGGTCGATGTCGCGATCGTGCGTCTTCCCATCACGGAGGCCGACGACCTGCACGTGATCCCGCTGTACGAGGAGCTGCCCGTCGCGGTGTTCGCCGCCGACTCGCACCTCGCCGCCGCGGAGGAGCTCGACCTCGCCGACCTCGAGGGCGAAGTCGTCGTCGTGCCGGCGGACGACGTGCTGCGCGCGCAGGTGCCGGGGGCGGTTGCGCCGCGCTTCGCCGCCCCGGCCGACACCGCAGAGGCGGTCGCGATCGTCGCATCCGGCGTCGGGGTGACTCTGATGCCGCTGTCGCTCGCACGCGCGAACCACCGCAAGGACGTCGACCACCGCCCGGTGCGCGACGCGCCCCGGTCTCCCGTGGGTCTCGCGTGGCTCCGCGACCGGACCACGCCCGAGATCGAGGCGTTCGTCGGCATCGTGCGCGGCCGCACCGCCCACTCGTCCCGCTCCTGACCCGCCCCTCGGCCCCGGCCAGGCCGGATGATCGTGCCGAACTCCTCAATACCGGCGCCGAACCCGACCGCAGGCCCCAAAACCGGCCTCCCGCGCCCGGGTTTGAGGAGTTCGGCACGCCCCAGCCCCGCCACCCGGCCCGGCCGACGCCCGGCAGGGAGCGCCGGCTCCGCCGGGCAGCGCGGGCCCAACTCCTCAAAAGGTCGGCCGAACCGCGCCGCAAACCCCCGAAACCGGGTCTCGGCACGGAGATCTGAGGAGTTTGGCACGCCCTACCGGCGGCACCGGGCTCGGCCGGGGCCAGGGGCAACCGGAGCCGGTGGGGCTCGGGCGGGGACCGGCCGCGCAGCGGGCCGGGCCTAACTCCTCAGAAACGACGCCGAAACCGGCCCTGGCCCCCGAAACCGGGCTCTGGCGCGCAGATTGGAGGAGTTAGGTACGGGCGGGGGCGGGGCCGACCGCAGACGCAGACGGGGGATGTCGCCGACCTGGGTCTCTGCGACATCCCCCGCGGAGCCGGCCCTCGGAAGTCCACGTCCCCCATGGTTGCTTCCGGCCCCCAGTATCCGATGCCCCCCGGCATCGGACTGCGTGAGCCGCTCCGATGTGGAAGAGCGCCCCCGGACGGCCCTGATACACCCTGTCCAGAGTTTTTTCGGAGCGCCCTCAGAACCCGGCGCCGTGCACCTGGAACGGCGCGACGATCCCCGTCCGAGCGGATGCCGCAGCCAGCGCCTCTGCCGGCGCCTGGCCCTCCGCGAGGGCGCCGTGCACCGCCCCGAGCAGCTCGCACGCGTCGTCGTCGGCGACGATCACGGGCGCGGCGATGACACTCCGCGCCCCGGCGTGGAGCCACACCCGGCTCATTCCGATCGCCTCCTCGCCCCAGCGCACGGCCGATCGCCCGCCCTCACAGGCCGACAGCACCACGAGCGACGGCACGCGCGGCATGAGGTCGATGTCGTATCCGAACAGCGTTCCGTCGCCGAGCTCGAGCCCCGAGAAGAGCGGATTGTCGGCGGCGTGCCGGCCGTGGGCGGCGATGTGGAGCGCGTCGACCTCGCCCGCGAGCGCGACCGCATCATCGACGGATGCCGCGGCCTCCACCCGCGCGTCCCCCCATGCCGCCGCGCCGACGGCGACCTCTTCCGCACCTCGCCGGGTCCGCGGCCCCACCGCGAACCCCGCGCGCACAATCCCCCGATCCGCCGCCGTCCCCACCCCCGAATCGACCCCCCGGTCCGCGACCCACCGCGACGCCGACACCGCGAGGGTCGTCACGCGCCCGCGGAACGCCGGCAGCATCGTCCACGGGATGCCGCTGAGCACACCGGGAGCGGTGAGCACGATGCGCCGCGTGCCGGCGGCTGCGACCGCGTCGTCGGCGAGCAGCGCCGACAGCCGCGCAAGCCGCGCGTCCAGCGAGCGCCGCACAACCTCGCCCATGCTCCCCCGGATGGACGCGGACATGTCGAGATCCGACCGCAGTCCGGACAGCATCCCGCGCGCCTCCTCCCACCCGGGCACGGGCCGCAGCTGCACTCCCGCCGTGGTGAGGACGAGCACGCTCATCCGGTCGCCGGTGAACACGTACGAGAGCATCGCGGTCTCGCGATCCAGCGCCGTCTGAACCTCCTCGACCGACACCCGGGCGCGCGTCGCCCCCGCCGCGACGTCCACCCACTGCCGCTCGCGCACCCGCTCCTGCAGCGCCCGCACGCGCGGATCCGCCTGCCACTCGGGACCTTCGCTGCGGAGCATCCGCAGCTCCGCGAGATCAGAAGCGAGCGCGGGGTCGGGCGGCGGCCGCAGCGGCACGACCTGGGAGGCGGCGTGCCGCGCGCGCTCGGACCACTCGAACACCACGTCCGGCCGCCCCGACCGCACGGCCGCGTCGAGCCCCACCCCCAGCAGTCCGGTTCCGTGCATGGTGGTGGACGTGTGCAGGTCGATGCTGCCGAAGCCTGCCCGCCAGCGCTCGAGCTCCGCCAGCCCTTGCGCGGCGTGCCGCCGAGCCCGGCCCAGCTCCCCGCGCGCCGCCGAACGCACTGCGCGCACCTCGTGGGCGAGCAGGCGCACGTCCAGGCTTGCCGCCGGCGGCACCCGCACCGACCGCGGCTCCCCCTCCTGCCCGGTCCCCTGCCGCGCCTGCCACAGCGCGTAGCTCAACCGCACGGATGCCGCGTCACTGCGGAACCCGTGCCGCTGAAGCTCGTCGGCCACCGCGTCGACCTCGGCACCCTCGGGAGCGTGATCGGACGCCACCACCCGCCTACCGCTCATCGTCACGGCCCCGCCCCGCAGATCGGCGAGGACACGGATGCCGTCGGCCCGCGCCGCCCACGCAACGTTGTCGAGTGTCCGAAAGCGTGCCGCGGCATCCGCAGCGACCCGTCGCGCCTCATCGGCGTCGTGCACCAGGAGCGACCTCGCCAACTGCAGCTCGGTCTCCGCGCGCGCCTGCGGCATCCCCTGCGCCGCGAAGAGCTCGGCGGCGGAGCGCAGGAGCTCCTCCGCCTCGCGGACCGAACCGGCTTCGCGCAGCGCCTCGGCGCGGTCGGCGTCCCCGACGGCCGCCGCCACAGGCGACACCGCCCCGGCGACGGGCCGCGCGAGCGCCATGTCGCGCAGGGCGCCGACGAGGTCTCCCTCCAGCAGCGAGATGTAGCCCTCGTTGTGGAGGGCCTGCGCGGCATCCACGGCCAGACCGGCGGACCGGAAGATCGCCGCCGCGGCGCGGACGTCGTCCCGCGCGTCACGCAGTGCGCGCCGGTGGATGCGCACCAGGCACCGGTTCACGAGCAGGTTCGCCGTCTCGGGGCTGTCGGCGTCGAGCACCTCGATCGCGCGGCTCAGCCACGCATCGGCGTCGTCGAACCGCCCGCGCTGCTCGGCGATGCTGCCGAGTTGTCCCGCGGCGAGCGCGTAGGTCGCGGGGTCGATGCCCTCGCATTCCAGCGCGTCACGACACAGGATGTCGGCGCGCTCGGGTTCGCCGAGGCGCGCCGCGACGTAGCCGAGGGTTCCGAACACGCGGGAGCGGAGATTCGGCTCTGCATCGGTCAGATCGATGCGGAGCAGGATCTCCTGCGCGTCGCCGTAGCGCCCATCGTTCGACAGGCGCACCGCGTCGGCGTGGAGCGCGTCCCCCGTGCTCTGCATCCCATCATCATGGCGCGCGCGGAGCGGGGCGCGGAATCCGCGAGCGGGACGCGACGTGGAATCAGCGGGCGTGACGACGACGCTTGCGCAGCTCCTTCTCGAGCGACGCCCACTCCGCATCCACGAGCGCCACGCGCTCCGCGACGTCGAGGTCGGCGTCAGCCAGCGGCCGGCAGAGTGCGGCGACGAGTCGGCCTGCCACATACGGCGCCGCAAACGACGTCCCGCTCCACATGGCGAATCCGCCGGTGAAGTCGTCGGGGTCGATGGTCTCGCGCCGCAGCCCTTCCCGGTCGTCTCGCGTGCCGGCCTGGACCCCACCGGCGATCGGCGGCGCAGACGAGACCACCCCCGCTCCCGGGGCGAAGGTGTGCACCCACGCGCCGATGTTGCTGAACAGCGCGACGGTGTCATTCGGGTTAAGGGCCCCGACCGACAGGTGCGGCGCGGCCTTCGACGGTTCGGCGACATGGAAGTCCGATCCCGGCCAGTTCCACAGCGCCGCCGGGAAGGTCGGCCGATCGGTCGCCTCGTTTCCCGCCGAGCACACCACCGCGCAGCCGAACGAGCGCGCGAGGGCGAGGAGGTCGCTCAGCGCCCGATCGAAGAGCTCGTCCTCGGGGGTCTCGTGGTAGTACCCGACCGACAGGCTCAGGACGTCGATCTTCTTCCCGCCCTCGTCTTCGGGGGTCGCCATCCACTTCACGAGCGACCGCACGGCGTAGACGAACGCGCCCTCGAGGAGCGTCCCCTGGCTGTCGGCGATGCGTACGGAGATGAGGTCGGCGTCGGGACAGACCTGGCGGACGATACCGGCGATGAACGTCCCGTGCCCCGCCGCGAGGTCGAGTTCGCCGTCGTAGGCGCCCGACACGTCACCGATGGTCTCCGGGTCGGTGGCGGGGTCGTCGATGCCGATGACGTGGCCGTCGACGACGGGGTTGCGCGTGACGATGTCGTCCGGCAGCCACGCGTGCGTGCCGCATCCGGTGTCGAGCACCGCGACGACCGGGCGCCGCCCCTTGTCGGACACGCGGACCCGCCGCTCGGGCGCGGGCCCGATGTACTGCACCGGCTGACGTCCGCCGCTCCCCGGGTCGGCGTAGCTGTCGGTGCCGGGCGCGTTCGTCTTGCCGTACGGGTTCGTTTTTCCGTACGGGTTGGTCTTCCCGTAGGGATTCGTCTTGCCGTAGGGGTTCGTCTTGCCGTACGGATCGATGCTCAGGATGTGGTCGAGGCCGACGCCGGGCACGAGGGTGCCGGTCCGGGCGCGCGCCCGCTGGAGCAGCCGCCACGCGTCGATCGGCGGCACCGGCTGGTCGTCCCGATCGGGGCTCGGCTGAGGGAAGATGTCCACGCGATACAGGGTCGGAATGCCGTAATTCTCGCGACCGCGTCGGGCGCGGTCCGCGGCCACGTCGATCTCGACCGGTGAGCCGTCGAGGTTGTGGAGGCTTACGCCCCACCCGAAGTCCTGCGCCGCCGGACGCAACACATCGAGCACGTCACCCAGCCGATCGCCGACGTTCACCAGGAGGTGGTCGAGCGCGTAGTCGGTCGGATACGCCCGCACCCCCTTGACCGGCTCGCTGTTCGGGTCGAGCGACGCTCCCCGATCGCGGGCGGCGTCGTACCGCGCCCGCCAGTTGGGGTAGCGCGCGCCGTCGGGCGGGGAAATGTCGGACATCGGTGTCTCCTCAGATCGGGGCGAGTCAGATCAGGTCGGGTCAGATCACGAAAGCGGGTCAGGTCATGAAGGCGAAAGCGGGCGGGTCAGAGCTCGAACTGCGGGGTCTGGAACTCACGGATGCCGTCGCTCGTGCGGACGACGAGGATCAGCCGCACGAGTCCCGGGGTGACGTCGTCGAACGCGAATCGGCCGTGCTCGGCGGCATCCCGCGTCCACTCCTGGTCGCCGCGGACGAGGCGGATGGCGAGCGGATCGGCGTCCACCCAGCCGTCGACGCGGCGCGCCCCGTGCTCGGTGGCGCTGATGTGCAGCAGCACACTCGTCTTGCCGTCGCTGAATTGCAGAGTGGCGGTGTCGCTCTCGCCCCGGACCGCGGCGAGGTCGGAGGCGGAGGTGAGTGTGAGCAGCGCGTACTCGCGCGACAGGTCGTGCACCGCGACGGCGGCGACCATCCGGTCGATCAGGTCGGCGGGCACGGGATCGACCGTCTCCCATACGTGCCGGAGGCGGGCGAACAGCGCCGCATCGGCGGCGACGTCGTCGTTGTCCACGTCAGTTCCCTTCCCACCCGTCGCGGTCCAGCGACGAGCGGAGCTTGGTCAGGCACCGGCCGCGGGTGGGGCCGATGGATCCGATGGGCATCGCGAGGTCTTTCGCGATGCGTGCGTAGTCGGGGCGGTCGTCGAACGCGATGATGCGCAGGAGCCGGCGGCACCGTTCGTCGAGGGCTTCGAGCGCGCGCCACAGCCGCCGCGAGCGGTCGGCGTCAACGGCGACGTCCTCGGCGGAGTCCGCCACGGGCAGTCGCTCTTCGAGCTCCGGCACGTCGGTCGCGTCTGCTCGACCGTGGGCCTTCCCGACCTTCCACGCCTCGCGCCGGGCACACATGGTGAGCCACCCCGAGATCGCCTGCGGGTCCTGGATCGACGCGTGGGTGCGCACGAGCGTCAGCCACGTCGTCTGCACGACGTCCTGCGCGAGAGCGTGGTCGAGACCGTAGGAGCGCACGACGTGCCACAGCGGCGGGGTCATGAGCCGGACGAGGTCGTCCATCGCCCGCGCATCGCCGTCCCGCCACCGCACGAACAGCGCGGCGGCACGTTGCCACCGAGCGGGTTCCGTGGGGTCGACGGACGTCTCGGCGCCGGGTTGCGTCATGACGACCATTGTGTCCACACGACCACAGAGAGCGAAAGGCGCGGGCTGATACATGACACCGCCGAGAATTCCTCGGCACCGCGCCGACCTAGACTTTCAGGCATGACCTCCGCGAAGCTCCTCTACGTGTGCGTGCGTCCGCAGGCGGATGCCGCGGCGGCGGAGTACGAGTCCTTCCGCAGCGCCATGCGCCTGCAGCCGGAGCACCTCGACCGCGTCGACCTCGTGCGCGAGCTCCTCCCCGAGGACGTCGTCGACCGGTACGCGGGATTCGTCGTCGGCGGGAGCCCCTACAACGTCGCCGATCCGGAGGAGACCAAGACCGAGCAGCAGCGCGCGGTCGAGGCGGGCCTCGAGCACCTCGCGCAGGCGGCCGCGAATGCGCGTCTGGCCGGCATGTTCACGTGCTTCGGAATCGGGGTGGTCACGCGCCTCCTCGGCGGCGACGTCACGCGCGCCTATCCGGAGGGCACGGGTCCGGTCGCGGTCGAACTGACCGACGCCGGTCGCCGCGACCCGCTGTTCGGCCCACTCGCGACCCGTTTCACCGCGCTCACCGCCCACAAAGAGGGCACGGGCGCTCCCCCGCCGGATGCCGTGCTCCTCGCCACCGGCGATGCGTGCCCCGTGCAGGCCTACCGGGTCGGCACGCACCTGTACGCGACCCAGTTCCACCCCGAGCCGACGCCGGCCGACTTCGTCGAGCGGATGAAGGTCTATCGGAACGACGGCTACTTCGACGCCGACGCGTTCGATGCGACCGCGGACCGCGTGCTCGCGGCATCCGTCACCGAACCCCTGCGGCTGCTCCACGCCTTCGCGAAGGCGTTCGGCGAGGCCTGACGCCGAGCACCGCCGGCGCCGCGGGGTCAGGCCCCGGCGTTGCTGACCTGCGCGGCGCGGTCGAGCACGGTGCCGACGAGCGGCACGGCGATGACGATGACGGCGACGATGATCGCGGCGATGCCGACGACGGTCGACTGCGGCTCCGTCAGCAGGCGTCCGACGGCGAGCCACGACAGTCCCCATGACAGCGCGAGCCCGGGGGCGATGCGCCAGCGGCTCGCCCACGCGATCCCGACGCCGATGACGGCGACGACCGCCAACACGATCACCGCGACGATCTCTCCGGCGGCCGCCCAGTCCGCGGGCCCTGTGGCGGTGAGCCATGCGGCGGTGTTGGCGACGGTGGCCAGCGACACCCATCCGAGGTGGAGCCCTGTCACGCCGTCGATGAGCAGGGAGTCGAGGACGCCGCGACCCGGCTCGGTCACGGTGCGGCGGAACGTCAGGCAGAGCGCGATGAGCAGCAGCACGATGCCGGCGACGGTGAGGGGCAGCGTCGTGAACTGCGCGAGCACCAGCCACAGGCCGTTCAGCACGGCGGTGAGCGCGACCCACCAGCCGATGGCGCGCTGGCGGTCCCGCGCGCGCTGCGAGGGCAGGGCCTGCCAGATCGCGTAGGCGATGAGGAGGATGTAGATGACGCTCCAGATCGAGAACGCCGGCGTCGCCGGGGCGAGGAGCGAGGCATCCGCGTCGAGGGCGCCGTCCTGGAGGTCCTGCACGGGCGTGCCGCCGAGGGCACCGGTTCCGACCGCCGCGGCGATCAGCATGAAGACGACCGCAGAGATCACGACGATCTGGCGGAGGAGGTCGCGAGGGGCAGTCATCCCCCGACAGTAGGAGCGGATGCCGACCACCGCGCGGGTCTTGACTTTGGGACGCGGCGCGGAATCAGACGTTCCCCGCGGCTCCCGGCGGGTCCAGGAGCAGACCGATGCGGTCGGAGAGGTAGGTCTCGAGCGGCATCCATCCGCCGGCGGCACTCCAGCGGATGCTCGGGATGCCGTCGCGCATCGCGAGCGGTCCGGGTGCCCCGCCGGCCTCCACCGCGGCCAGGTCGAGGGGCGTGTAGTCGATGTGCAGGGTGGCCCCTTCGGCGAACCCGCCCCGCGAGGCCGCGGCCTGCAGCGCGGAGCGCGCGCGCTGGGCCTCGGCGGTGAATCCGCGCCGGACCTCGGCGCGCGAGCGGAGGATGTCGCCGACGGCCGCAACCTCGCGGTCGCCGATGAGGAGCGTCCCGACGTGCCAGGCGTCGCCGCGCGGGACGATGCGCGGCGCCCTCCCCACACCGAGGAACCGCTTCGGGATGATCAGCTCGCCGAGTCCGTCCCGCGGGATCGGCGCCAGACGTTCGCGAGCACGGTCGAAGAGCTCGCCGATGGAAGCGGTCACAGGAGATCGTCCTCCACGGGCGCGGCCGAGCGTCGCACCCGCTGACCACGCACGGCCATCCCGACCAGCGGGAAGAGGAGGACGGTGAGCATGCCGGCGCCGATGAACATCGCCGCCTGCCCCGAGCTGAGGACGCCCTCGTCGACACCGATGCCCATCACGGCCACGATGATCGGCAGGCCGGTGGCGCCGAAGATGCCGACGGCCATGCGCTCGCGCCGATCGGCGTCGGCGGGGGCCGCGAGCGACGCCGGGAGCCCTCGCACGATCAGGAGCGCGAGCGCGATCGCCGGGACGCCGAGGAGCAGGATCGGCTGGTCGAGCAGGGCCTGCAGGTCGAAGGTCACGCCGGTGTAGACGAAGAACACGGGGATCAGGAGGCCGAACGCGACGGCCTCGACCTTGCTCTCCACCGCCTCGCGCGCCGGCTCCGCGGCATCCCGCATGATGAGCTGCCAGACGATGCCGGCAGTGAAGGCGCCGAGCAGGATGTCGAGGTCGAGCACGATGCTGACGGCGACGAGCGCGGCGAGGATGAGGAAGATCACCCGGATCGCGAACTGTCCCGAGGTGTGCAGCGTCGCGTCGACGAAGCGGTGCATCGCCCCGCGCGGGAGGCGGAAGGCCAGCCAGATGGCGAGCGCCGCGAGCAGGGCGAACACCGCGAGGACCACCGTCGACAGTCCCGGGTCGCGCCCGCCGAGGAAGATCGAGATGGCGATCAGCGGCCCGAACTCCCCCAGCGCGCCGATGGCCCCGATCGACCGCCCGAACGGGGTGCGCAGGTCGCCGCTGTCGCGGAGGATCGGCAGCAGCGCGCCGAGCGCCGTCGACGACAGAGCGATGCCGATGACGATCGCCGCCTCGCCGGGGTCGAGTGTCCAGCCCAGGGCGACGCCGAGTCCGAGGCTCAGGAGCCACCCGAGGCCGGCGCGGCGACCGATGCGGCCGCGGAAGGAGTCGAAGGCGATCTCGGTGCCGGCGACGAAGAAGAGCATCGCGAGGCCGAACTCCGCCAGCGCGCCGATGTAGGGGCCGGGAACGGCCCAGCCGAGCAGGCTCGGTCCGATCAGGATGCCGAGCACGAGCTCGAACACCACGATGGGGATGCTCACCCAGCGCCCGAGACCGCGCGCGACGAGCGGCGCGAGCACCGCGACCAGCGGGATCAGCAGCAACGTCGGCTCGAGGTCATCCACGGGTTCAGGGTAGCGACCGGAGGAGCGCGGTCACACCGAGTGCACGGGACCGATGCCGCCGCCGCGGATCTCGCGGTGGAGCCGCTCCATCCGCGCGTCCAGTTCCGCGGCGCTGTGGGCGGCATCCCGCAGGCTCTCGGAGAGCTCGGACGGGATCTGCGCGTCGTACTTGTAGTAGATCTTGTGCTCGAGGCTCGCCCAGAAGTCCATCGCGATGGTCCGGAACTGCACTTCCACCGGCACGTCGAGGCGCCCGGTGGAGAGGTAGACCGGCACCGAGACGATCGCGTGGAGGCTCTTGTATCCGTTGGCCTTGGGCTGGGCGATGTAGTCCTTCACCTCGACGAGATGCACGTCGTCCTGCGCGGTGAGCAGGTCGAACAGGCGGTAGGCGTCGGCGGTGAAGCTACAGGTGATCCGGACGCCGGCGATGTCGGTGATCGCCCGGCGGATCGAGTCGAAGTCGGCGTCGACGCCCTTCCGCTGCACCTTTTCGACGAGGCTGTCGGGGCTCTTCACGCGCGAGGTCACGTGCTCGATCGGGTTGTAGTCGTGGAGGAGGAGGAACTCCTCGCGGAGGATCGCGATCTTCGTCTCGATCTCGCGGAGCCCGAACTGGTACCCCATGAGGAAGCGTTGCAGCTCGTTGCGCATCTCGCGGAGCTCCGCCGCCGAGACGGTGAGGGTCGTGTGGTCGGGATCGAACGCGTTCACCGCGGAGCTCGCCATGCGTGCCACCGTACGGATGCCGGCTACGAACCGCCTGGGAGCGCCTCGCGCGCGGCCTCCGCAGCGCGGGCGGCTCGGGCGGCGGCGGCGGTCAGTTCGACGTGCGCGGCCTCGGCCTCCTCCGTCTCGGCGCGGGCGACCTCCGTCTGCGCCTCGACGTCGTCCAGGCTCCGCCGGAGCTCGTCGGCGCGCTCGCGGAGGTGCGCGAGCCGCGTGCGACGGCGCTCAAGGTCGCTGTCGGCTGCGGCGAGCCGGCGCTCGGCATCCGCCTGGGCACGGTCCGCCTCCCGCGCGGCACGCTCGGCGGCCTTCCGCGCCCGGCGCTCGGCGAGATCGTCGGGAGGCGGTGGCGCCGGCGCGACTCCCGGGAGGGATCCGCCGACCGCGTCGGCGAGGTCGGCGGGATCGAACCCGCCCGCCACCAGCGGGCGGACGAGGCGACCCGTCATCACCACGGCGGCGGCCGCGGCATCCATCACGGCGGCGTTGATCGTGGAGGCGATGTCGTCGCGGGCGCTCGCGCTCACGGTCACGCCGGCCTCTTCCGCGAGGGCCTCGGCTTCGGCGGCGAGGGCCTGGACGAGGCGGCGACGCTGACGGCCGAGTTCGGCGAGGGCGGCGGCATCCGCGTCGTCCTGCGCTTCGCGGAGCGCCGCGGACAGGGTGATCGCCTCGGCGAGGCGCCCGTCGCGGACGGCGAGGGAGACCACCCACGCGGCCACGGTGGGCTTCCGGAGCTCCCGCACGCGGGCGGCATCCGTGCGTCCGAGTCGGGCGGCGCGGTCGTTGCGGGCCGCGGTGAAGCGCTCGGGCGCGAGGGCGTAGAGCTCGGCGGCGATGGCGTCGAGATCCGCCCCGCGCGCGGCCTCGCCGGGGTCGGCGTCGGCATCGCGGGTGCGGGGCATGGTCCCATTCTGTGCGGCGGCGCCGCGTCTGACCACCCCCGCCCGGCCACCTCGCGGATGCCGGGCAGGGACGATGGTCAGTCCTGAAGGACCGCGGCGGCCTGGCGCGCGGCACCCAGCGCGACGTATTCGCCCGGCTCGGGCACCTCGACGGGCACGCCGAGCACGAGCGGGGCGATACGGCGGACGGCCTCGGACTGCGCTCCGCCGCCGACGAGCAGCGCCCGCTCGATCGGGACGCCGAGGGCGCGGAGGGCGTCCATCCCCGCCGACAGGCCCGACAGCATCCCCTCGACGGCCGCGCGCGCGAGGTTCTCCCGCGTCGTGGAGGCCAGCGTCATCCCGGTGAGCGACGCGGTCGCGTCGGGGAGGTTGGGGGTGCGCTCGCCCTCGAAGTACGGCACGAGGGTGAGGCCCCCGGCGCCCGGCTCGGCGGCGAGCGCGAGGCGCGAGAGCTCGGCGTGATCGACCGCGAGAAGACCCGCGATCGCGTCGAGCACGCGCGCCGCGTTCAGCGTCGCCACGAGCGGAAGGTAGCGGCCGGTGCAGTCGGCGAAGCCGGCGACCGTCCCCGAGGGGTCGATCGTGCGCTCCTCGCTGACGGCGAAGACCGTGCCGCTCGTTCCGATCGACACCACGGCGTCGCCGGGGCGGGCGTTCAGGCCGAGGGCCGCACCGGCGTTGTCTCCGGCTCCTCCGCCGACGCGTCGGCCGGCGGCATCCGTCACCCATTCGGTCGGTCCGAGCACGCGCGGCAGCTGCGCGTCGCGCCCGAGGGCGGCGACGAGCAGGTCGCGGTCGTACTCGTCGCCGACGGATGCCGCGGGCCGGAAGTACCCGGTGCCCGAGGCGTCCGAGCGGTCGGTGACGAGTTCGGAGAGGTCGGGGCCGCGGGGCGACTCGTCGACCGGACCGAAGCCGCGGAGGCGCCACGTCAGCCAGTCGTGCGGGAGCGCGACGGCGGCGACGCGGGCGGCGTTGTCGGGTTCGGTGTCACGGAGCCAGCGGAGCTTCGTGATCGTGAACGACGCGACCGGCACGAGGCCGGTGCGCTCGGCGAGCGCCTCGGCCCCGAACTCGGCGATCAGGTCGGTCGCGGCCTGCGCGGAGCGGGTGTCGTTCCAGAGCAGAGCGGGGCGGATGACACGCCCCTCGGCGTCGAGGACGACCATGCCGTGCTGCTGGCCCCCGATCGCCCACGCAGCGATGTCGGCGTCACCGCCGGCATCCGCGATCGCCGCTTCGAGGGCGCGCCACCAGGCGGCAGGGTCGACCTCGGTGCCGGGCGGGTGCGACGCGCGCCCTTCGCGCACGATCGCACCCGTCTCGGCATCCGTGATGACGACCTTGCATGACTGGGTCGACGAATCGACCCCCATCACAAGCGTCATGTCAGCCGCGTGCTCCCATGAGGTGCTCGGTCGCGAGCTGCTGCAGGCGGACGAACCCGAAGCCCTTGCCGCCGAGGTAGACCGACGGGTCGAAGTCCTCGTAGGCGGAGCGGTCGGCGAGGAAGTCGTCGTACGTCTCGCCCTCGTTCAGGGTCGGGACCGACAGCTCGTCGACGCGCGCGGCGGCGAGCGCCTCCTGCACCTCGGGGTCGGCGCGGAAGGCCGCGGCGCGCTCCTTGAGCAGCAGGTAGGTGCGCATGTTGGCGGCGGCCGAGTCCCAAACACCGGACTCGTCCTCGGTGCGCGAGGGCTTGTAGTCGAAGTGGCGGGGGCCGTCGTAGGCGGGGACGCCGCCGGGGCCGCCGTTCTCGAGCAAGTCGACGAGCGAGAAGGCGTTGTGCAGGTCACCGTGACCGAAGACGAGGTCCTGGTCGTACTTGATGCCGCGCTGGCCGTTGAGGTCGATGTGGAAGAGCTTGCCGTGGAACAGCGCCTGCGCGATGCCCGCGGTGAAGTTCAGGCCCGCCATCTGCTCGTGGCCGACCTCGGGGTTCAGGCCCACGAGTTCGGGACGCTCGAGCGAGTCGATGAACGCGATGGCGTGTCCGAGGGTCGGCAGCAGGATGTCGCCGCGGGGCTCGTTGGGCTTCGGCTCGATGGCGAAGCGGATGTCGTAGCCCTTGTCGGTGACGTAGTCGCCGAGCAGGTTGACGGCCTCGCGGTAGCGCTCGAGGGCCGCGCGGATGTCTTTCGCGGAGTCGTACTCGGCGCCTTCGCGGCCGCCCCACATGACGAAGGTCTTGGCGCCCAGCTCGGCGCCGAGGTCGAGCTGGCGGAAGACCTTCCGCAGCGCGAAGCGACGCACGTCGCGGTCGTTGGAGGTGAAACCGCCGTCCTTGAAGACGGGGGCGGAGAAGAGGTTGGTGGTCACCATCGGCACGGTCATGCCAGTGTCGGCGAGCGCGCCCTTCAGGCGGTCGATCTGCGTCTGACGCTCGGCGTCGGTCGAGCCGAAGGCGAAGAGGTCGTCATCGTGGAAGGTGAGTCCGTACGCGCCGAGCTCGGCGAGCTTCTCGACCGCGTGCACGACGTCGAGGGCGGGGCGCGTGGGCCCGCCGAACGGGTCGGCTCCGGTGTAGCCGACGGTCCACAGACCGAAGGTGAACTTGTCGGCGGGGGTCGGGACAGGGCCCGAAGCCTGGGTGGTCATGGCGCTCCTTCGCGGTAATTGTTGCGGTTAACAACGTATCTCACGATCGGCGTCGCGTCCATCCCTCGCCCCGCGCGGGTTCGGGGCTCGGATACGGCCCGGGCTAGCATTCGTAGATGCCCGAGAAGACGCGCGTGACCCTCGCCGCGATCGCGGCCGAGGCGGGCGTCTCGCTCGCGACGGTGTCGAAGGTGCTGAACGGGCGCGCGGACGTCTCCGCCGCCACCCGCGAACGCCTCGAGGAGCACCTGCGGCGGAACGGCTACACGCGGCGCAACGCCAGCCAGCGCTCCGAATACATCGAGCTGGTCTTCCACGAGCTCGAGCCGAGCTGGTCGGTCGCCGTCATCGAGGGCGTCGAGGAAGTCGCGGATGCCGCGGGCCTGTCGGTGGTGCTCAGCGTCAGCGGCGACCGCCACTCGCCGGCATCCGACTGGATCGATGGGGTGCTCCGCCGCCGCCCGCTCGCCGTGGTGCTGGTCTTCAGCGACATCCCCCCGCGCTATCGCGAGAAGCTGCGCTCGCGCGGGATCCCGTTCGTGATCCTCGACCCCGCCGGCGACCCGGCACCCGACGTCCCCGCGGTGGGTTCGGCGAACTGGTCGGGGGGCCTGGCCGCCACCCGGCACCTCATCGAGCTGGGGCACACCCGGATCGCCGCGATCACCGGGCCGGAAGACATGATGTGCTCCCTCGCCCGTCTCGACGGCTACCGCTCGGCGATGAACGCCGCGGGGCTCGAGATCGACCCCGACCACATCCGCTTCGGCGACTTCCTCCCCGGCGAGGGCGAGCGCCACGGCGCCGAGCTGCTCGCCGGCCCGAACCCCCCGACGGCGATCTTCGCCGGCAGTGACCTCCAGGCGCTCGGAGTGATCGCGGCTGCCGCGGCGCGCGGTCTTTCGGTGCCGCGGGATCTCTCGGTCGTCGGTTACGACGACATCGCCCTCGCGAAGTGGATGAGCCCGCAGCTCACGACCGTGCACCAGCCCCTCCGTCGCATGGGCGAGGAGGCCGCGCGCCTGGCCCTCCGCATCGCCGACGGCGAGCAGGCCGACACCATGCGCATGGACCTCGCGACGCACCTCATCGTCCGCGGCAGCACCGCCCCGCCCGCCTGATCGCCATCCTCGACACGACGAAGCCCCCGCGCGACAAGATCGGCGGGGGCTCGTTTGGGTATCTCAGCTAATTGGGCTCATAGTCTGTGTCCTTCCCTCGGGGATAGCGAATCTAGCCACCGTCGAGCGCTTTGGCAATGGGGAATCGGGGCATCGCGCCAAAGCGGGAATCCATATTCGGACGGTGCTCGGTGGATGAACGTCTGCGCGCATGTCGCGACTGCGTCGAGTTGCTACTCCTTGGCGCCGCTGCAACCATTCGCGCACCCCAGGAAGGGGGAGCTCATCGTGGTTGCCCCAACACGGAGCAACGTCGCCCGCGAGAGTCCCTCGCGCTGCGCACGCGCATGTACACACGCGCGGTGGCAAGATCGGGCCGTGAAGTACGGGGAAGCCAAAGCGCTTATCAAACGGACGATGGGCCGAGCGCGGGCGACGACAGGAAGAACCTCCGCCGACGCGCTGCAGGAGATCGGTGAGAGCGAAGCTATCCAGGCTTTTGACGCTCTGGAGCGGCAGGGAGACGGCGCGTTTGTCGGAGCCGATGACAATCTCAAGGCGTTCTTGTGGGAGTTTGCTCGCTCTCTAAGCGCCAGCACCCCGGCTCACGATCAACATCCTGACCTTCTCCTCCGAGTGATCGCCGCATACGAGGCGGCGGCTGGGATCAAAGAACCACGCGCGCACGAGTTGCGCATCGGTCTGTTGAACAGGCGGATCGCTGCTGAGCATGGCTTCCGACCAGACGCGGGATGGCCGGGTGACGATGGGCGCAAGCTGCAGGAGGAGTTTGAATCGCTGCGTGGGCTGAATCTAACGGAAGAGCAGCGGACGAAGTTGGAGCAGTCGTCAACCCTGTTCGCGGGGCGCAGAACTGACGTCTACTCGACCATCGCGTTCGAACTCCCCCACCCGCTTGTTCGCCGGCCAACCTGCGTGACGCTTGACTACGAAGGGGCGGAAGTGAGAATCGACATTCGTCCAACGAGCGCCGCGCCCGACATGATCGCTTTCGCCGAAGGCGTGCACCACTCACTTACTGTTTTGGGCGGAGGCGCCTGGCCACCTGGTGTGTCAGAAGTACTCGTCGTGTTCCGTGGTCTGATCGACTGGACGGCCTCTGTCGAAAGCTACGAAGATCCAGCCGTGTCCAGTTCGGGAGGAAGATCGCCTGCGATCCCCCAACTGGTAGCCGATGTCCTTCGGGCTGCCCTACTCGGACTGCAGGTTCGTGCCGATGATGAGCTCGACGGGTACTGGATGCCGGTGGCGAACGATGTTCGTCAGTACCAGCTTCAGATAGGCACTGCGACTGACCCCACTGCGTACTACATGCACCATTTGACTCCCGGTGGCGCGCGGGCGACAGTCCTGGATGGACCATCCTTCGAAATCGATCTGGGAACCGTAGAACTTCCGCGACCATGGCAGGCCGCGCGCGTCTACGCCCACGGCGCCCTGAGAAGCGCCCGCTACTTCGACGCCGTCGTCTGGACGAACGTTGCTATCGAGGCATACATCGACGAAGTGTTGGCGGAGATATCGGGAACACCGGGGGTCGATGCATCCGAGTTAGCAAGAGGCAGCAGCCTCTTTGCTGAGGCGGAGGAGATTGTCGCCCGCGCACACCCCCACCTCGCCGGAACAATCGAATGGCCGACCACGGAGAAGGCGCCTTCGCGCTATCGCCAGATCTCCGCAGCCGCACGGCTCGCGACGATGGGCACGAGCAAGAAGGTACTGCAGAACTTGTACTCGGCTATTGCGAGTCAACGCAACGATGCGGTCCATGGCCGATCGATCGACTCTGTGCCAGCGCAAGCGGCGCGCGCCGCCCTCGAGGCCCTCGACGCGTTCGTGGAGAAGTTCCGCGTCACCCCTCCATTGATCGACAACTAATACCGCGGTCGCGGCACAACTACCGACGGCGTGGGTGATTCTCTACGTGCCGGCGTCGATACCGAAGGGCGCCCAGCAAGAACGTCTCGGAGGCCGATCGAGTCTGCTCCCTCGCAGCGTCCTGGAGCGAATCACGCACGCGTTCCACTGTTCCGCGGCCCGATCGCTATCGGTGCGTCACGAGAGCAGAACATCGCGGGCGCGCCCCCGGCGTCCGAGAAAACAGTACCCACGGGAAAATGCTGGCCAGGCACAACGAGGGAGTCGGCGTTTCCCTGTCGGGACCAGCCGATAACCTGGTGCGCGCCATCACAGAATGAGGGGACACGTGACAGAAGGCTCCCGCGCCCGTCGGCTTAGGTTCTACGGGCCAAACGACTACGCCTCCTACTGGCAGGTGGACGATGCTGTTGAACTGATTCGGGGGTTCGACGAAGCCAGACCGTTCGCCACCGCTACCGACGCCATCGAGTCTTTCAACGCCCAGCAGTTCGTGAACGCCGGCTTCTTGCCGAGGACGTTCTCCGACGACGAACGCGCGGAGCTCGAGGGCGCAGCCGCGGGTGCACGCAGCGCAGTCGCGCGGTTCTTCACGCTTGTCGACGACTCAAACCTTGAAGAGCTAGTCAGCGACTTGCCATTCGAATACCACCTCGACCTGCTCCTGCTCCTCGGTAACAATAGGGCATACGAACGCTGCGACGCAGCACGCATGCTGCAGGTTCTGGCGGCGAATGGCGTGACCCTAGGAGAGATGCTCGCCAACAAGAAGTTGGTCACCGTCTACGACAGCGACCTTCGCAATGCGCTCCTGCGCGACGTTCGTGGCGCCGAACACGTCATCCGTCACCACTTCTCGAAAGACTCCAAGCACACCATTCACCTGCCGCGTTCACTAAATGGCCGGGACAAGCGCACCCTCTTGCAGCGCTATATCGAACACCCCGACGCGAACTTCAACTACGTCGCTCTCATCGAGACAGCCAAGATCGAAGCCGCAACAGGTGTGGACGCCCGGTTGAAACTCATCGCAAAGCGCCGCAATGAAAAGGAAACAAAGGAGTTCTTCGTAAACAACGCCGGCATGAAGTCAGGATGCGAACTCTCGATCTCTGACGAACAGGATGAGCCGGTGGTCGAAAGCGTCGACGGGATGGTGGTCAGCTACTCTTACAGCCGCGCCTGGCTGGAATCGACCACCGACGAACCCAGCGTCCTCAACAACTTCCAGCACTTGTTCCATTTCGCGAACCGGAATGTCATCCTCACCCTGCCGTCTTATCGCTCCCAACTTGGAGTGTTTGAGAGGTTCATGATGACCACTGGCCGAACCGATTACCACATCGGCGTCGACTACCGCGTGCGGGACATGAGCTCTACCATCCAGACCCAGCTCGTGCACCACTTCCTCGCACAGAAGGGCATCGATCTCGAGTCTGTCGTGGGCTGGTTTTTCGAAGACTACCTGCCGGCCGAGTTCGGAGCCTCGGGCTTTGCCTTCACACCCTCCGCGAGTGGGTCTAGTTACCTCGAGAAGGTTCGGCACCTGTTCAGCGAAATGGAGAGCGTGGTCCGTCAATTCACGTTCTTCGCTGAAGACGACGAGATCGACCGGGAGCTCCTGACGATCTCGTCCGAGGCCGTCCGCTTCAAGGACATCCCCAGCCGTGTGGCGGGGAAGTATCTCTATGCAACGGACCATTCAGAAATCCGGGGAATCTTGCATGCCTTGTTTTCTGACCAGTCAACCCTCAACTACATCAACGAAGACCTTCGCGCAGACAACGCTGCCGAACTCATCATTCGCAACAAGGTGACGTATGGCGACTTTGCTGGGCATCAGCAGCCCATCGTCGACCAACTCATCGATCTCGGGATCTTGACCAGCGACAGTTCTCGCGTCCAAGTGACAGACGCCGCGCAGTTTCTGATCTTGAGTTCACTCTTCGCCCACGAGTGCGCGAGCTACTTCCATCTGGGAGAGCGGGGCCGTGCAGCGGCCGACGAAATGGTTTCGAGGGGCTGGCTGCGTCGCGAATCATCGTTGCTGACCGAGGAAGAAGCCAGCTACTTCAACTACCACCTCAACAACGTTGAGTTCAGCAATGGACCGGCACTTCGTAACAAGTACCTCCATGGGTCTCAGGCGAATGCCGACGACGCTGACGCGCACTTCGCTGTCTACCTTGTGGCGTTGAAGCTGCTGATCGCTCTCATCATCAAGATCAATGACGACTTCTGGCTAGGTTCTGCGGACGACTCGAAGGGGGACTCGCAGGGCTGACGAAGAGGTCAGTCCGGCGAACGGTGCAAGCCGCTCAGGGTTGACGAGGCGTAACCCGCACCCGAACTTCTGCCCACGGGGACCAGCCGTCCGCCGACACAGTGGTGCATCACTGGGCGGATGCGGGTCCTCGATGGAACACACCCAGCCTGCCGACGCGGTTCAGAGCTACCGCCGGAGATCGCGCAAGGCGATGCCCGTAGAACCAGGCCGCAGTGGGGCCCGGCGAAGGCCCGACGTGCGGCACATCGACGGCGGACTCGCTCTTGCCCGATCACAAGCGCCCGACGGCGTTCGCGGAGCGGACCCACCCTCTCTGTCGAAACTTGCGGCGCGTTTTCGTAACAGTTCCGTAACGGGGTGCCGTCAACGCGCCTGCGCGGATTAGTTTGCGAAGACCACAAACTACGCGAAGGAGCGTTCTGTGAATCGACATCGGGTTCGATGGGGCGTCGCCGCCACTCTCACCACCGCCGCCCTGATCGTCGCCCCCCTCGTACCCGCCGCCGCGGAGGACACCGTCCTCTCGGCCGTGGACTTCGAGGACGGCACGATCGGGGAGTGGGTTGCGAGCGGAGGAGACGACTCCACCCTTTCCGTGATCGACCTCGACGGCAGCAAAGTGCTGCAAGTCGCCGATCGCAACGCCGACTTCGTCGGCATCCAAAGCCCCCTCGGCATCTTCGAGGCCGGCGCCACCTACGACCTGTCCGCACGTGTGAAGCTCGCCCCCGAGACGCCGGCCACCTCGGCCCGCCTCGTGATGAAGCCCGCGTACGAGTGGATCGGCAACACCCCGGTCTCGGCCGACGCGTGGACGACCATCGAGGGCATCTACACCGTGCCCGAGGGCGCTGACACGTCCCAGCTGCAGCTGTACATCGGCACGAGCGACATCACGGACGTCCCCGCCTACACCTACTACGTCGACGACCTCGAGATCGTCCACGTCGGTGCCGACACCGGGGGCGGCGACAACGGGGGCGGCGACGGCGGAACCCCGCCGGGCGACACCGCCCTGTCGAACGACTTCGAAGAAGGACTCGGCGGATGGGGCCCCCGCGACAGCGGCAGCGGCGCACCCGTCGTCACCCTCGTGAACGACCCGGTGTTCGCCGGCTCCGGCGCGGCCGCCCTCACCGGGCGCACCTCGCAGGGCTCCGGCTTCGGCCACGACATCGCGTCGCTGACGGCGGAGACGACCTACGAGGTCTCGGCGCAGGTCCGCTTCGGTGAAGGACAGCCCGCGGTCCCGGTGTGGATGACGCTCGAGCGCACCTTCGAGGGCGCGACGACGTACGCCACCCTGGCGCAGTTCACCTCGGTGACGAACTCCGGCTGGACCGAGGTGCGGGCATCCTTCCCGCTCTCCGCGTTCGACAGCGGCCGGCTCTACTTCGAGACCGACTACAACGGCACGAACACCTCCGACCTGTACTTCGACGACATCGTCGTCTCGGTGCCGGAGCCGGCGGTGATCGAAGACATCACGCCGCTGATGAACACCCTCGACATGCCGGTGGGCGTCGCGATCGACCGTCGTGAGACCACGGGCGTGGCCTCCGAGCTGCTGCTCCGTCACTTCGACCAGGTCTCGGCCGAGAACCACATGAAGCCGGATGCCTGGTACGACGCCGACGGCACCTTCCGCCCCAACCCCGAGGCGGACGCAATCATGCGCTTCGCGGTCGAGAACGACCTGGACGTCTACGGACACGTGCTCGTGTGGCACAGCCAGACCCCGGCGTTCTTCTTCCAGGCCGAGGACGGCTCGCCGCTGACCACCAGTGAGACCGACCGCCAGATCCTCCGCGACCGGATGCGCACGCACATCTTCAACATCGCCGAGTACCTCGCCGACACCTACGGCGCCTACGGCGGGGGCAACCCCATCACGGCGTGGGACGTCGTCAACGAGGTCGTCTCGGACAGCTCGGAGTTCTCCGACGGACTGCGCCGCAGCGAGTGGTACCGCATCCTCGGTGAAGAGTTCATCGAACTGTCGTTCCAGTACGCCGACGAGGCGTTCAACGAGGAGTTCGCCGCGCCCGGCAGCGACCGCCCCGTGACGCTCTTCATCAACGACTACAACACCGAGCAGTCGGGCAAGCAGACGCGCTACCTCGCTCTCATCGAGCGGATGCTGTCGCGCGGCGTCCCGATCGACGGTGTCGGTCACCAGTTCCACGTCAGCCTCGCGATGCCGGTCTCGGCACTCGAGGCCGCGCTGGAGCGCTTCACGGGCCTGGGCCTCACCCAGGCGGTCACCGAGCTCGACGTCACCACCGGCACCCCGGTGAACGAGGCGCTGCTCGTCGAGCAGGGCTACTACTACCGCGACGCGTTCCGGGTGTTCCGCGACTACACCGACGAGCTGTTCAGCGTCACGGTGTGGGGCCTCACCGACGGCCGCAGCTGGCGCTCCGGCAACGGCGCACCGCTGCTGTTCGACGACCGCTACCTCGGCAAGCCCGCCTACTACGGCGCGGTCGACGAAGAGCTCCCCGCTCGCCAGCGGAGCGCCTTCGTGTTCGGCGGCTCCGTGCCGCTGACCGACGAGGCGGCATCCGCTCTGGAGTGGTCGCTGCTGCCGCTGCTGCCGATCGAATCGATCGCGCAGTTCCAGATGCGCTGGGAGGCCGACGAGGCGACCGTGCTCGTGAAGGTCGACGACACCACGGTGCAGGATGCCGACGGCATCGACCTGCAGCTCGGCGACACCGTCTTCTCGGTCGCACGATCGGGCGAGGGCGACCGCGAGGCCGTCGTCACCGAACGCGAAGGCGGCTACGACGTGGTCACCACGGTGCCGCTCGAGGGTGCACAGGAGGGCGACACGCTCGCCTTCGACGTGCGGGTGCGCGACGGCGAAACCATGCAGGGCTGGAACACCACGGGCCAGACCGGCATCCTCACGCTGGTCGAGCCGGTGTCGTACCTGGCGATCCCCGAAGCCGCCGAGACTCCGGTCATCGACGGCGAGATCGAGGACGGATGGGATGCCGCACCGTCGGTCTCCACCGACCGTCAGGTCTCGGGCACAGGCGGGGCGACCGCCGAGGTGCGGACGCTCTGGGAGGGCAACAACCTGTTCGTCCTCGCTGAGGTCGCCGACCCGATCGTGGACGTCACGGGCTCCGACCCGTGGATCCAGGACTCGGTGGAGTTCTACCTCGACGCCGGCAACGTCAAGAACGGCTCGTACCGCTACGACGACATGCAGGTGCGCATCAACGCCGACAACACCCTGTCGTTCGGCACGGGCGACGAGCCGTTCCAGCGCGCACGCGTGGAATCGGCGGCCGTCCGGGTCGACGGCGGGTATGTCATCGAAGCGCGTCTGAGCCTGCTGGACTCCGGCGGCGAGGGCACGTTCCACGGCCTGGACTTCCAGGTGAACGACGCCTCCGAGGGCGCGCGCACCGGCATCCGCAACTGGGCCGACCCGACGGGCGCGGGCTACCAGTCCACCGCCCGCTGGGGTGTGGCGCAGCTCGTGGGCGCAGACAGCGTCGACCCGACGGACCCGACGGACCCGACCGACCCGGTCGACCCGACGGACCCGGTCGACCCGACGGACCCGACCGACCCGACGGACCCGGGCACGCCCGGCACCCCGGGTGACTCGGACGACGGCCCGACGGTCGCCGCCCCGGGATCCGGCTCCGGTTCGGGCTCGCCCCTCGCCACCACCGGCGTGGAGCTGCCCTGGGCCCTGGCCCTGCTGGCCGCGCTGTCGCTCCTCTCCGTCGGCGGCATCGCCGTCCGGCGCGGGACGACGCTCCGGCGGATGACCAGCTGAGCAGGCCATCGGGCCCGGTGAGACACGTTCTCGTCGGGCCCGATGCCTACACTGGTGCGATGAATCTCATGGGGCCGGGCGGTCGCCAGCGCAACCTCTCGTCGGTGCTGGGGCTCCTCCACCGGAACGGCCCCCTCTCCCGCGCGGCCCTGACCGACGCCACGGGCCTGAACCGCTCCACCATCGCCGACCTCGTCGGCGAGCTCTCCCGCGCCGGCATCGTCGAGGAGCGCGCCCCCGATCCGGCCCGCCGCGTCGGACGTCCCTCCCCCATCGTCGCGATCGACCCGCGCGTGGTCGCCGTCGCCGTCAACCCCGAGGTCGACGCGATCACCCTCGCCGTCGTCCGGCTCGATCAGAGCATCGTCCTGCGCGAGCGCCACGAGGTCTCCCGCGCCCCGGCGCCGGAAGAGACCGCGCGCCTCGTCGCCGATCGCGTCGCTCACTGGCGCGCGAACACCATCCCCGACGCCGTCATCGTGGGCATCGGCCTCGCGGTCCCCGGTCTCGTCCGGGCCTCCGATGGCCTCGTCCGCGACGCCCCGCACCTGCACTGGCGCGACACACCGCTGCGCGAGCTCGTGGAGGATGCCGCGGGCCTTCCCACCCGGGTCGGCAACGATGCGAGCCTCGGCGCGATGGCCGAGCACCTCTTCGGCGCCGCGCGCGACGTCGGCGACGTCGTGTACCTCAACGGCGGCGCGAGCGGAATCGGCGGCGGTCTCATCATCGGGGGTATCCCCGTGGGCGGCGCCGACGGCTACGCGGGCGAGTTCGGCCAGAACCGCCCCGGCATCGCCGACGAGAGCGATCGCCGCGCGAGCGGAGGGGTCCTCGAAGACGAGGTGAGCCGCGCCCGGCTGCTCGACGCCGTGGGCCTCGACTCCGCCGACGAACCGACGCTCGCCGCCGCCGTCGCCGCCGCGGTCGCCGGTGACGACCCCGACGACCCGATCCGCTGCGAGGTCGAGCGCCAGCGCCGCATCCTGGCGACCGCCCTCGGCAACGCGGTGAACGTGCTGAACCCCTCCGTCGTGGTGCTCGGCGGCTTCCTCGCCACCCTCGCCGAGGTCGACGTCGACGACCTGCGCGATCGCGTCCGCGCGCAGGCCATGCCCGCCTCGACCGAGACCCTCGAGCTGCGGTCGGCGTGCCTGGCCGAGGATCGCCTGCTCATCGGCGCCGCCGAGCTCGCCTTCGCCGGCATCCTCGCCGATCCCGCTCTGCCGACCACCGCCGAGGATGCCGACCGCACCCTCGTCAGCGGGGCGGCGCCGTCGTCTCCCTGACGATCAGCCGCGTCGCCAGCCCGATGTGGGTGGACTCGGGCGTCTCGCCGTTCATGAGCGCGACGAGGAGGCCGGTCGCGGTCGCCCCGAGCGCCTGCATGGGTTGACGCACGGTGGTGAGCGCGAGGGAGCCCTGCGTGGCGTCGGGGATGTCGTCGAAACCGACCACCGAGAGGTCGCGCGGCACGGCGATGCCGAGGCGCGCGGCGACCTCGATCACGGCGAGCGCGGACAGGTCGTTGGCCGCGAAGACCGCCGTCGGGCGGTCGGCGGATTCGAGCAGCAGCCGCGCCTGCTCGCGCACCGTCTCGGGGTGGTACATGCCCACGCGCACGAGCGCGGGGTCGTACGCGATGCCGGCGTCGCCGAGGGCGCGTCGGTAGCCGGCATCCCGCAGGATCGACGAGCGCAGATCCGGGCGCCCGGCGATAAACCCGATGCGGCGGTGACCGAGCTCGATAAGGTACCGGGTCGCCTCGCGCGCCCCGGTGAAGCTGTCGGACTCGACCGTGGGCAGGTCGGCGCGGCCGGTGTGCGGGTCGACCGCGACGATCGGCACCTCCGCCGTCACCCCGAGGACGGTCGGGGTGACCATGATGACGCCGTCGATGAGGGTTCCGCTCAGGCGGCTGAGCGAGCGGCGCTCCCACCCCTCGCCGTTCGGCTGACGCGAGCCGCTGTAGGCGAGGAGGTCGTAGTGGGTGTCGCGGAGGGCGCGCCCGACCCCCTTCATGATCTCGGCGCTGAACGGCTCGAAATCGGCCACGAGCACGCCGATCACGCCGGTGCGACGTGATCGCATGCTGCTCGCGACGAGGCTCGATTCGTAGCCGAGCTCGGCCACGACGCGGAGCACCCGCTCGACTGTGTCGGCGGCGACGCCGTAGCGCCCGTTGACCGCTTTGGAGACGGTCGCGGGCGAGACACCGGCCGCCTTGGCGACGTCGGTGATGGTGGGGCGCATGCTCATGAACGCTGATCGTAGCCCTTTTTGAAAATGATTTCGAAAACGTTTGACATTGTTGGAAAGCCCGCGAAAAATGAGTTCCGCCCGAGGAGTCCACCCACAGCAATTCGGGCGTTCGCAGCGCACCTCGAGGAACGAGCGTGCACCTCAACGAAGAGAACAGGTGAGTCACATGAAGGCCAGAAGATTCGCAGCGGGCGCCGTGTCCCTGCTCGCCGGCGCGCTCGTACTGAGCGCCTGCACCGGCGGCGGCGGAAACGGCGATGCCGGCGACGGCAGCGTGAACATGACCCTCTGGCAGAACTCCACGACCGGTCCCGGTCAGGCGTTCTGGCAGAACGCGATCGACACGTTCATGGAAGAGAACCCGGGCGTCACGATCGAGATGCAGTCGGTCCAGAACGAAGACATGGACGGCCTGCTCCAGACCGCCCTCAACGCCGGCGACCCGCCGGACATCTTCCTCCAGCGCGGTGGCGGCAAGCTCGCCGACATGGTCAACGCCGGCCAGCTGAAGGACCTCACGGACCTCATCTCCGACGACATCCGCGCCGAGATCCCCGAGGGCTCCTTCGCCGCCGAGACCTACCAGGACCAGATCTGGGCGATGCCGCTGTCGGTCCTGCCCGGTGGCTTCTTCTACAGCGAGGACGCGTTCGCCGCGGCCGGCATCGAGGAGACCCCCGAGACGATCGCCGACCTGGAGGACGCCGTCGAGGCCATCAAGGGCACCGGCATGGAGCCGATCGCCCTCGGTGCGCAGGACGCGTGGCCCGCCGCCCACTGGTACTACTTCTTCGCGATCCGCGAGTGCAGCCCCGAGGTGATCGAGGAGACCGGCGACAGCAAGGACTTCAGCGACGAGTGCTGGACGCGCGCCGCCGAAGACCTGCAGGAGTTCGCCGCGATCGAGCCGTTCAACCAGGGCTTCCTGACCACCCCGGCCCAGCAGGGCGCCGGCAGCTCGGCCGGCCTCATCGCGAACCGTCAGGCCGCGATGGAGCTCATGGGCGCCTGGAACCCCGGCGTGATCGCCTCGCTCACCCCCGACGAGCAGCCCCTCCCCGACCTCGCCTGGTTCCCCTTCCCCGAGATCGAGGGCGGCGATGGCCTCCCCGGCTCGATGATGGGTGGCGTCGACGGCTACTCGTGCGCCGCGCAGGCTCCGGACGAGTGCGCCGACTTCCTGAACTTCGTCGCCAGCGCCGAGCAGCAGGAGCTGTACTACGAGGCGTTCCAGTCGCCGCCGGTGAACACCGTCGCCCAGGAGGCCGTCACCGAGCCCTACCTGCAGCAGATCCTCGAGGCGTACAACAACGCCCCGTTCGTCTCGCAGTGGCTCGACACCGTCCTCGGTCAGAACGTCGGCAACGCCCTGAACGTGGCGGTCGTCGACATGCTGGCGGGCAACAGCGACCCTGAGCGCTTCATCCAGACCGTCAACGCGGCGGGCGCACAGGGCTGATCATGTCCACACGCGAGATGTCCTCCACGGACTCCGATCTCGCGCAGCACGACGGGGGCGGCGTCACGTCGCCCCCGTCCGTGCGGCGGGGTAAGAGTCGTCCACGCGGCCTGGGTTGGAACGGCCGCCTGGAAGTCCTCCTCATGGTCGGCCCCGCCGTTCTCTTCTTCGTCGGGTTCGTCATCTTCCCGGTCATCATGGCCGCCTACTACGGGTTCTTCCGCTGGTCCGGCTTCGGCCCGGCGATCGACTTCGTCGGCCTGCGCAACTACTTCGTCATCTTCAGCGACCCGAACTTCCAGGCGGCTCTCGGACACAACGTCTTCATCGTCGTCATGTCGCTGGTGATGCAGGGCCCGGTCGCGATCCTGCTCGCCCTGCTGCTGAACCGCCGAATGCGCGGTCAGTCCGTCATCCGCGTCCTGATCTTCGTCCCCTACGTCATCGCCGAGGTCGTCGTCGGCACCGGCTTCAGCCTGCTGCTCGCGACCCGCGGCGCCCTCAACGACTTCCTCGAGAACGCCGGACTCGGCTTCCTCGCCTCGGAGTGGCTGAGCGACCCCGCCATCGCCATCTGGACGCTCATGGCGATCCTCACCTGGAAGTACGTCGGCTTCGCCGTCATCCTCTTCCTCGCGGGTCTGCAGAGCGTTCCGGAGGAGCTGTACGAGGCCGCCGCGATCGACGGCGCGTCCTACTGGCAGATCCAGCGGCGGATCACCCTGCCGCTGCTCGGACCCACGATCCGCATCTGGGCGTTTCTGTCGATCATCGGCGCCCTGCAGCTGTTCGACCTCGTCTACATCATCTGGGGCCAATACGTCGCCTCCGTCGCCGGGACCAACACCATGGCCATCTACATGGTCGCCACCGGTCGCAACGCCGGCAACTTCGGCTACGGCAACGCGGTCGCCGTGGTCATCTTCCTCATCTCGCTCGTCGTCGCCCTGGTCTACCAGCGCTACGTGCTGCGACGCGACACCGCGGGCGCGATCACCGAAAGGGGTGCCGGATGAGCACCATGACCATCACCACCCATCGCGCCGCCGACAAGCGTCGGGGCGGCATCCGGCCCGCTCCCGGCCCGAAGCTGCCGTGGGGTCCGCCGAGCGTCTACTTCATCGCGCTCGTGGTCATCGGGCTCATGCTCGGCCCGGTGCTGTACATCATCATCGGCGGGTTCCGCAGCAACTCCGAGATCACCGTCAACCCGTCGGGGCTTCCGACCGAGTGGCGCTGGGAGAACTACGCCAGCGTCCTGACGGCCCCGCAGTTCTGGACGCAGGTGGGCAACTCCACGATCGTGGGCCTCGCCACCACCGCCGGCGCCGTCGCGCTCGGCCTCATGGCCAGCTACGTCATCGGCCGGTACAGCTTCCGCGGCCGCGGCGCGCTCTACGCGCTCTTCGCCGCGGGACTGATGTTCCCCATCACCGTCGCCATCACGCCGCTGTACATCGTCATCCGCAACCTCGGCCTGATGAACAGCCTCCCGGGCGTCATCCTGCCGCAGATCGCGTTCGCGCTCCCGGTCACCATCATCATCCTGGTGCCGTTCCTGCGGGCGATCCCGGATGAGATCCAGGAAGCGGCGTACATCGACGGATGCGGACGCCTGGCGTTCTTCTGGCGCATGGTGCTGCCGCTGGCGATCCCCGGCGTCATCACGGTGTCGATCCTCGCCTTCATCGGCAGCTGGAACGCCTACCTCCTCCCGCTGTTCATCCTCAACAACGAGGCGGCATTCACCCTGCCGCTCGGTGTGCAGCAGTTCTCCTCCCAGTACTCCGTCGACACCGCCCGTGTGCTCGCGTTCACCTCGCTCTCGATGCTCCCCGCGCTGATCTTCTTCAGCCTGTTCGAGCGTCGGATCGTCGGTGGACTCACCGGCGCCGTCAAGGGCTGAGCGCCGCATCCGCTGACCCAGCGCATCGGCTCGGCAAGAAAGCAGAATCGTGACAACTCCCGCCGTTCCGGCATCCCCTCGCGTCCTCGAGCTCCTCGGGCGCATGACCATCGAAGAGAAGGTGGCCCAGCTCGTGGGCTTCTGGATCGACCAGGGCGACGACGTCGTGGCGCCCATGGCCGGCGAGATGAAGACCTCGACGCGCTTCGAGGACGCCATCACGGACGGCATCGGCCACTTCACCCGCGTCTACGGGACCCGGCCCGTGGACCCGCAGGCGCGGGCGGAGTGGCTGTGGGCCGAGCAGCGGCGCCTGCAGACCGAGACGCGTCTCGGCATCCCGGCTCTCGTGCACGAGGAGTGCCTCACCGGCCTCGCGGCGTGGAAGGCCGCGACCTTCCCGACGCCGCTGGCGTGGGGAGCGGCGTTCGACCCGGACGCGGTCGAGGAGATGGGGCGCCTCATCGGGGCGTCGATGCGCCAGCTCGGCATCCACCAGGGCCTCGCCCCGGTGCTCGACGTCATCCGCGACCCCCGCTGGGGCCGGGTGGACGAGTGCATCGCCGAGGACCCCTACGTCGTCGGCACCATCGCGACCGCGTACGTGCGGGGGCTCCAGGATGAGGGCGTCCACGCCACGCTGAAGCACTTCGTCGGGTACTCCGCGACCCAGGCCGGACGCAACCACGCGCCCGTCCACGCGGGCCGGCGCGAGATCGAGGACGTCTTCCTCCCGCCGTTCGAGATGGCCGTCCGCGACGGCGGCGTCCGGTCGGTGATGAACTCCTACGCCGAGATCGACGGCGTTCCGGTCGCCGCCTCCCGCGAGTACCTGACCGAGCTCCTCCGCGAGCGCTGGGGCTTCGACGGGGTCGTGGTCTCGGACTACTTCTCCGTCGCGTTCCTGAAGAGCATGCACGCGATCGCCGCCGACCTCGGCGAGGCCGCACAGATCGCGCTCGAGGCGGGGATCGACGTCGAGCTTCCGACCGGGGACGCGTTCCTCTTCCTGGCCGATCGCGTCCGCGACGGCATCCTCGCTCCCGAGGTCCTCGACCTCGCGGTGACGCGCGTGCTCGTGCAGAAGGAAGAGCTCGGCCTCCTCGACGCCGACTTCTCCACCCCGCCGACCGACGTCGACCTCGACACCCCCGCCCACCGGGCGCTCGCGCGCCGCCTCGCCGAGGAGGGGACCGTGCTGCTTACGAACGACGGCGTCCTTCCCCTCGCCCCGGGCACGCGTCGCATCGCGGTCGTCGGTCCCAACGCCGACAGCGCCGAGGCGCTCATGGGCTGCTACTCGTTCGCCAACCACGTCCTCGCCCACCACCCCGGGACCGAAATGGGCTTCGCCATCCCGACCGTGCTCGAGGCGCTCCGCGCCGCACTGCCGGATGCCGAGATCAGCCACGCCGCCGGCTGCACGGTCGAGGGCGACGACACCTCCGGCATCACCGAGGCGGTCGAGCTCGCCCGCGGCGCGGAAGTCGCGGTCGTGGTCGTCGGCGACCGCGCGGGCCTGTTCGGGCGCGGCACCGTCGGCGAGGGCAACGACGTCGAGTCGCTCGAGCTGCCGGGCGCCCAGCGCGCCCTCGTGCAGGCGATCGCGGCCACCGGCACGCCCGTCGTGATGGTGATGCTCACCGGGCGCCCCTATGCGATCGCGTGGGCGGTGGAGGGCGACGCGCGCCCCGGCGCCGTCGTCCAGGCGTTCTTCCCCGGCGAGGAGGGCGGTACCGCCCTCGCGCGGATCCTCACCGGCGCCGTCTCGCCGTCCGGCCGGCTCCCGGTATCGCTGCCGCGGTCGGCGGGCGCGCAGCCGTACTCCTACCTGCATCCGATTCTCAGCGGTCCGTCGGAGGTCACGAGCGCGGACAGCACCCCGGTGCTCCCGTTCGGCCACGGTCTCAGCTACGCCTCCTTCCGGCACGAGGACCTCGCCGCGGATGCCGAGGTGCGGGCGGGACGGAGCTTCCGCGTCGCGGTCACCGTCCGCAACAACTCCGACGTCGCCGCCGACGACGTCGTGCAGCTTTACGGGCACGACCTCGTGGGGAGCATCACGCGGCCGACGGCGCAGCTCCTGGCCTACCGCCGGGTCGCCCTGCAGCCCGGGCAGTCGATGCGGGTGGCCTTCGAGGTCCCGACGCAGCGGCTGGCGTTCAGCGACCGCTCGTACACCCGCATCGTCGAGCCGGGCGAGGTCGACCTGTGGGTCGGGCCGTCGAGCGCGGTGCGCGAGGCCACGACACGGATCGCGATCGTCGGCGACGTGCACCACGTGCACGCCGACGACCCGCGGGTCGCGACATCCGTCATCTCGTCCCTCCCCCGTGCGGCGGCGGTCGACTCCGACGCCGTTCCCGCGGGCTCGCCGATCCCCGTCTCCGTCGGCTGACCCGCCCGTCTCTGCTCGTGGCCCCGGCGGACGGTTCGCCGGGGCCACGAGCGGAACCGGACGATCCGTCCCACCGGCGTCGCGAGCGCGCGGGTATCGTCGGGAGGAAGCGAAGGAAGGCCCACCATGTCGATCTCCACCGACCGCCGCCCCCGAACCGAAGCCGAACTCCAGCAGATGGCCAAAGACCACCTGTGGATGCACTTCGCGCGCCAGTCGGTGATGACCGACGGCCCCGGCGTCCCGATCATTGTCAAGGGCGAGGGCCACCACATCTGGGACTCGCAGGGCAAGCGCTACATCGACGGGCTCGCGGGCCTGTTCGTCGTCGCCGCCGGGCACGGGCGCAAGCGGATCGCCGAGGCGGCAGCCAAGCAGGCGGAGGAGCTCGCGTTCTTCCCCATCTGGTCGTACGCGCACCCCGCCGCGATCGAGCTCGCCGACCGCATCGCCGACTACGCCCCCGGCGACCTCAACAAGGTCTTCTTCTCCACCGGCGGCGGTGAAGCCGTCGAGACGGCCTTCAAGCTCGCCAAGTACTACTGGAAGCTGCAGGGCAAGCCCACCAAGCACAAGGTCATCTCGCGTTCCGTGGCGTACCACGGCACCCCGCAGGGCGCCCTCGCCATCACCGGCATCCCCGCGATGAAGGAGATGTTCGAACCCCTGACCCCCGGCGGCTTCCGCGTCCCGAACACCAACTTCTACCGCGCGAGCGACATGGGCGCCCCCACCGGCAGCCTCGAGGAGTTCGGCGTGTGGGCGGCGGACCGCATCGAGGAGATGATCCAGTTCGAGGGCCCCGACACCGTCGCCGCCGTCTTCCTGGAGCCGGTGCAGAACTCCGGCGGATGCTTCCCCCCTCCCCCCGGCTACTTCCAGCGCGTCCGCGAGATCTGCGATAGGTACGACGTGCTCCTGGTCTCGGACGAGGTCATCTGCGCCTTCGGCCGGATCGGGCACATGTTCGCGTGCGACGCCTACGGCTACCAGCCCGACATGATCACCTTCGCCAAGGCCGTCACCAGCGGCTACTCCCCGCTCGGCGGAACGGTGATCAGCGACCGGATCTACGAGCCCTTCGCCCACGGCGACCGCGCGTTCTACCACGGCTACACCTTCGGCGGTCACCCGGTCTCCGCCGCCGTGGCGATGGAGAACCTCGACATCTTCGAGGAGGAGGGGCTGCCCGAGCGGGTGCGCGAGAACTCCCCCCTGTTCCGGCAGACGCTGGAGAAGCTCACCGACCTCCCGATCGTGGGCGACGTCCGCGGCGACGGGTACTTCTTCGGCATCGAGCTGGTCAAGGACAAGGCGACGAAGGAGACGTTCGACGACGACGAGTCCGAGCGGCTCCTGCGCGGCTTCCTCTCCAAGGCGCTGTTCGATGCCGGCCTCTACTGCCGCGCCGATGACCGGGGCGACCCGGTGATCCAGCTGGCCCCGCCGCTGACCATCGGACCGAGCGAATTCGTCGAGATCGAGCAGATCCTCCGGAGCGTGCTCACCGAGGCCTGGACGCGTCTGTGACGCTTCGGAGACACGTGTCCAATCGCGTCTGCGGATGCCGCACACGATGCCCCCGGGGGGTTTAGAGTTCATCCGTGGGAACCATTTACTACGGCGGGTCGGACACCCCGATCCACATCGAAGACCGCGCTCTGGCACACCTGAAGGTCGTCATCGCCACGAAGCTCCGACGCGACGAGACCTTCACGCTGTCGTGGACGCATCCCGAGGATCAGCCGCGGGGCCGCAGCACGATCTGGGTGCACCCGGCGATCCCCCTGCGGTTCGTCTTCGACGACCCTGAGCCCACCGAGCTCAGCCGTGAGTGGATCGAGGTGCTCGCGAACTCGGCGAACTCGTCCGGCGGCATCACCCTCGTCGCCGAGCACTTCGACACCGGTCCCGTCCCGGTCGTCACCGGCGACGGCGCCGGCGGCGCGGGCGCGGTCCCCGGCGTGGACGGCGACGGCGCCGTGAATCTCGGAAACGTCGAGGTGGACCACCTCGAGATCGACAAGCTCAGCGTCGAGAACGTCTCGCGCGGCGAAGGTCAGATCGAGAGCTGACCCGCGTCTCGCGCGCCCCGGGCGTCAGCCGCGCTCGGGGGTGTCGTCGGCGGGCGGCTCGGGCAGGATGTGGAGCCCATGGGGCCCGCTGGCGGCGAGCATCATCGCCTCGACCCAGTGACGGTTGATGCGCGGGTTGCGGCCGCCGTAGAAGTGGAACTGCATCGGCACCGACGGGTGCATCCAGAAGCTGCGTCGCCCCGATCCGTCGCCCATCTCGGCGTCGAACATGAACGACTCCGACCGGCGCAGCTTGTTCATCACCACGATCCGCAGGTGCGCCAGCGTACGGTCGTCGATCTCCACCGACGTCGCGGTGGAGTCGTAGATGAACCTGCCCATGGGATGAGCCTACGGCGGGGATCCCCCACGGGGCGACCACGGCCTCTACCGGCCGCGCGGCGATCCGCGTAGCGTCGGATCAGGCCGATGACGCGGCCTCTCGATGACGAGGAGACCCGATGCGCGCACCGAAACCGCTGACCGCCGACACCTCCATCGCCGATTGGCTCGCCGACCCCGTGGGCAACGCGATCCTCACCGATCTGCTCGCCCAGGCGGGGCAGACGCCGGACGCCTTCAAGCCCGTCCGCCGCTTCGCCATCAAGCGCCTCGTCGCCCTCAGTCGCGGCGCCTTTACGCAGGAGATGCTCGACGAGATCGTGCAGCGCGCGCAGGCGGGCGAGATGCCGGGAAGCGCCTCGGGCGCGAACACGAGCGGCGACGGTGTGGACGCGGCGCCTGAGCCTCCCGCCCCCGCGGCCCCGGCATCCGCTCCGGCATGGACCGAGCGGGTCGACCGCGGCCGCTTCGAGGGCAAGACCGTGATCGTGACCGGAGCCGGGTCCGGCATCGGACGGGCGACGGCATCCCGCATCGCGCGCGAGGGCGGACGGGTGGTCGCGGTCGACGTGAGCGCGGAGCGGCTGGAGGCCTTCGCCGCCGCTCACCCGGACGCCGACGTCGTGCGTCTCGTCGCCGACATCACCGACGACGCCGACATCGAGGGCATCGTCGAGGCGGCCGGCGAGCGGATCGACGCCCTGGCGAACGTCGCCGGGATCATGGACGACATGACCGGGGTCGGAGAGGTGACGGATGCCGTGTGGCAGCGCGTCTTCCGCGTCAACGTCGACGGCACCATGAAGCTCATGCGCGCGGTCGTCCCGGCCATGCTCGCGCAGGGCGCCGGGTCCATCGTCAACGTCGCGTCGGAGGCGGCCCTGCGCGGCTCGGCCGCCGGCGCTGCGTACACCGCGTCGAAGCACGCGGTGGTGGGGCTTACGCGCTCGAGCGCCTTTCTCTACGGTCCGAGCGGCATCCGGGTGAACGCCGTCGCGCCCGGTCCGACGATCACGAACATCGAGGCCTCGTTCGCCTCACCCCTGGCCGCCGAGCGCATCCAGACCGCCATGGTGGTGATGCCCGACCCGGCCGTCGCCGAGGCCGTCGCGGCATCCATCACCTTCCTCCTGTCGGACGACGGCGTGAACGTCAACGGCGCCGTGCTGCCGAGCGACGGAGGGTGGTCGGCGGCCTGAGGCGCGGCCCGGCAGGTCGGAGGCGTGGGCCGGCGGGTCAGAACGGCCAGATCAGCGGCACGTAGAAGACCGCCATCAGCAGGAAGAAGATCGCCAGCGGGATGCCGAGGCGCCAGTAGTCGCCGAATCGGTAGCCGCCGGGCTCCATCACCATGAGGTTCGCCGGCGTCGCGATCGGGGTGAAGAACGCCGCGGCACCCGCGACCGTCAGCGCCATCATGAACGGCTGGATCGACAGCTCGAGGCTGGTCGACACCGCCGCGGCGATCGGCGCGACGATCAGCACCGTCGCGGCGTTGCTGATGAGCTGACCGAGCACGAGCGTGAGCACGCAGAGGGCGAAGAGCGCCACGCGCGGTCCCGAGTCGCCGAGGAGGCCGAGCAGCGCGCCGGCGACCAGATCGGCGGTGCCGGTCTCGAAGACGGCGGTGGAGAGGGGGATCATCCCGGCGATGAGGATCACCGTCGTCCACGACACCGCCTGGTACGCCTGGTTCACGCTGACCGCGCGCGTGACGACGAGGGCGCCGGCCGCGAGGAGCGCCGCAGCCGCGGGCGGGACGAGACCGGTGGCGAGGAGCGCGATCATGAGCCCGAGGATCACCAGCGACCGCCGCGCGCCCCGCCCGAGCGGCACCGAGCGCCGGAGGCGGTCCGGTGCGTCGACGGCGAGCATGCCGGGAAGCGCGGCGTGACGGACGAGATCGTCCCACTCGCCCTGCAGGAGCAGGACATCGCCGATCTGCAGCACGAGCTCCTGACCGCGCGCCGGTTCGTCGCCGCGACGCACCGCGAGGATCACCAGATCGCCGCCCGGGGTCTTCATCCCGGGGGCGATCCGTTCCCCGATCAGGGGCGAACGCGGCCCGACGACGATCTCGGTCACCCCGCTCTGCGGGCCGAGGATCGTGGCGGTGTCGAGGGTCAGGTCGTACTGCTGCCGGAGCAGCCGCGCGTGGCGGGCGAGGTCCACGGGCATGAGCGCGCCCTCGCGCACCGGCAGCAGCCGATCGCCCAAGAGGAGCAGGATCACCACGGTCCCGATGACGAGCGGGACCCCGACGAGCGCGAATTCGGCATACCCGAAGGCCCGGCCGCCGTTCTGGGCGGCGAAGTCCGACACGATGATGTTCACCGGTGTCCCGGTGAGGAGGAGGAGCGACCCCGCCGAGGCGGCGAATGCCAGCGGCATCAGCAGGCGCGAGCTCGGGATGCCCGCGCGGGCGGCGACGACCACGACCAGCGGCAGGAGAGCGGCGACGGCCCCGTTGATGCTGATGAACGCCGTCAGCACGGCGACGAGGAGCGAGATCACGCCGACGAGGATGCCGCGGCGGGTGCCCGCCCGCCCGATGACCTTCTGACCCGCCCACGCGGTGACACCCGACGAATCGAGCGCTTCGCTCACGACGAAGAGTGCGGCGATGAAGAGGACTGTGGGATCGCCGAAGCCGGCGAGCGCCTGCGGCAGGGTGAGCACCCCGGTGAAGAACAGCGCGAGCGCCACACCGACGGCGACGACGGCGAGCGGGACGCGGTTGCTGATGAAGGCCACGACCGCGACCGCCAGGATGGCGAGGGTCGCGACGACGGGGTCCATGCCCTCAGCATGCCATCGCGGCCGCGGAGGCGTGGTGGCCCGCCGCCGGGATCACCCCGGGGCGGGACACCGCGGGTTCAGAGGGTCAGGGTCTCAGAGGCCGGCGAGCGCGGCGTCGAGGTCGGCGAGGAGGTCCTCGACGCTCTCGATGCCGACCGACAGACGCACGAGGCGCTCCGGAACCGCGAGCTCGGTGCCGCGCACGGAGGCGTGGGTCATCTCGTCGGGGTAGTTCATCAGCGACTCCACGCCGCCGAGCGATTCGGCGAGCTGGAACAGCCGCGTCGATTCGGCGAAGCGGCGCGCCGCCGCGGCATCCGCCAGCTCGAGCGACACGATGCCGCCGAAACCGGACATCTGCGCGGCCGCGAGCGCGTGCCCGGGGTGGCCGGGCAGGCCGGGGTAGTGGACGGCCGCGACCCGCGGGTCGGTGGACAGCTGCTCGGCGATGCGCTGCGCACTCTCGGAGTGGCGCCGCATCCGCAGCTCGAGGGTCTTGATGCCGCGGGTCGTGAGCCACGCGTCGAGCGGGCCCGAGACGGCACCGACGGCGAACTGGAGGAACTTCGCCTTCTCGTACAGCGCATCGTCGTTGAGGACGAGCGCTCCGCCGACGACGTCGGAGTGCCCGCCGAGGTACTTCGTCGTCGAGTGCACCACGACGTCCGCGCCGAGGGCGAGCGGCTGCTGCAGTGCCGGGGAGGCGAAGGTGTTGTCCACGACGACGAGGGCGCCGGCGTCGTGTCCGAGCCGCGCGAGACCGGCGATGTCGGTGATCCGCAGCATCGGGTTGCTCGGGGTCTCGACCCAGACGATCTGAGGCGCGCGTTCGGCGATCGCGGCGGCGACGGCATCCAGATCGCTCATGTCGACCACGCGGAGCTTGACGCCCCACCCGCCGAGCACGCGCGAGATCAGGCGGTACGTGCCGCCGTAGACGTCGTTGCCGAGCAGGATCTCGTCACCCGGGACGAGGGCGGCGCGCAGCAGCGCGTCCTCGGCGGCGAGGCCGGACGAGAACGACAGAGCGTGTGCCGCGCCCTCGAGAGCGGCGAGCTGGGTCTCGAGTGCGGTGCGGGTCGGGTTGCCGCTGCGACCGTACTCGTAGCCCTGGCGAAGGCCGCCGATGCCGTCCTGCGCGTAGGTGGTGGAGAAGTGCACCGGCGGGATGACCGCGCCGGTCGTGGGGTCGAAGGCCTGGCCGGCGTGGACCGCGCGCGTGCCGAAGCCGCGCTCGCGGGAGTCGCTTCCGTGGGTGTCGCTCATGCCTGGTCTCCTGCGGTCTCGGGGGCGGGGTTCTCGGGGTGAGGGTCGCTGGGCAGCGAGGGGACGCGGCCGGGGGTGTCGGATGCCGGGATGACGGCATCCGGATCGAAGCCCTGCGCGCGCATCCAGTCGTCGTTGAAGATCTTGCTGAGATAGCCGCGGCCGTGATCGGGGAGGAGCACGACCATGACCGCGTCGGCGGAGAGCGTGCGGGCCGCGCGGAGGGCACCGACGACGGCCATGCCGCTGGAGCCGCCGACGAAGAGGCCCTCCTCGCGGGCCAGACGCCGGGTCATCGCGAACGACTCCGCGTCACCGACGCGGTGGATCTCATCGACGATCGTCGGGTCGTAGGCCTTCGGCCAGATGTCTTCCCCGACGCCCTCGACGTGGTACCCGTGGACGGGACCGCCGGAGTACAGCGACCCCTCGGGGTCGACGCCGACGATGCGGACCGAGCCGCCGGACGCCTCGCGGAGGTAGCGGCCGGTGCCGGTGATCGTGCCGCCGGTGCCGACGCTCGCGACGAAGTGCGTGATGCGTCCGTCTGTGTCGCGCCAGATCTCGGGGCCCGTGGATTCGAAGTGGCTGCGGGGGCCGTTGGGGTTGTCGTACTGGTTCGGCTTGAAGGCGCCGGGGATCTCCTCGGCGAGGCGGTCGGACACCTTGTAGTACGACTGCGGGTCGTCGGCCTCCACCGCCGTGGGCGTCACCACGACCTCGGCGCCGTAGGCCCGGAGGATCGCCCGCTTGTCTTCGGCGACCTTGTCGGGCACGACGAAGACGCAGTTGTACCCGCGCTGCTGCGCGATCAGCGCCAGCCCGACACCGGTGTTGCCGCTCGTGGCCTCGACGATCGTGCCGCCCGGCTTCAGGAGGCCGTCGCGCTCGGCGGCGTCGATGATGTTGCGGGCGATGCGGTCCTTCGCGGACCCGCCGGGGTTGGCGTGCTCGATCTTGGCGAGCACGGTGGCGGAGATCCCCTCGGTGACGCGGTTCAATCGGACGAGAGGGGTGTCACCGATGAGATCGATGACGCTGTGGGCGTAGCGCACGGTGGTTTCCTGAGGTGTCGGCGCCGAAGGGCGCGGTCATCGGGTTGCGGAAGAAGAGGGTGAAGCGAACGCTTCAGAGACAGCAACGACGACAACGACAGGTCAGCACGCGCGACAGTCTAGCCCGCCCCGCCGACCCACGCGACCGTCCCCGCCCCGCCCGGCCGCCCCGGCTCCGCTGCGGGCCGAACTCCTCAGATCCGGCGCGTGTGCCCGCGCACAGGCCCGGTTCCGGTCAACCCGGCGACGTTTGTGAGGAGTTCGGCACGCGCGACGCGCGCGATCGCGCCGCCCGGCGCCGGTTCACTTGCCCCGTCCTGCGGGTCATGGCGCCCCACACCCGCACGAGGCGACGAGTGAACGGAAGGGGTGGGGAGCCCGGCGGGGGCGCGGCGCGGCGCGGGGTCGGGCCGAACTCCTCAGATTCGGCGGGGGTGCCCGCGCACAGGGCTGGGTCCGGCCGGTGCGGCGACGTTTCTGAGGAGTTCGGTACGCGCGACGTGACGGACAGGGCGCGGGCGGGTCAGCCGGAGGCGTTGATGTCGAAGTCGACGAAGCGCTGGTCGTCGCTGGTGAGATGCGCGCGCAGGGGCACACGGATGCCGAGCGCTCGTTCGATCTCGGCGCGGACGTGTCGGCTGAGATCGCGATCAGGAGCGCCGCGCACCTCGTGGCGCGCGCTGACGCTGAGATAGGGCCACCAGTTCTCGATGGGCGGCAGTGGGAGCGGCTCTTCCATCACGACCTCCTGTCAGCCAGTGTGCGCGTGGGTCGTTCAGGGGACGGAGGGGGTTGACAGCACCTCGTGCACGCCGACCCGAACTCAGAGATGGACCTCGTGCCCGTCGCCGTCCCACATCTCGCCGCCCGAGACCTCGGGAGCATCGTCGGGAATGGGGATGAGGGCGAGCGGCACGCCCGCCGAGATCAGCAGGTAGGACGGGCGAGGCTCCCCCTCGCCGTCGTTGACCTGCAGCCAGTGGGTGCCCTGCGCCAGGCCGGTGAGGATCTCGTCCTGCAACTCGACGAGCGAGCGTCCGCCGACGCTGTAGTGCTCGCCGCCGTAGGCGATGTCAATGCGTTTCATCGGGGGTCCCCTTCGGTGCGGCGTCCATCGGCTCGGGGACGAGGTACAGCCCCGCGGGTGAATTGGCGGTGTAGGCGAGCGCATCGATCCACGCCATGTTCAGGCGCGGCTTGCGACTGCCGTAGTACTTGTACACGAGCGACGACCGCGGATGCACCCAGACCGTGGTGCGACCGTCGCCGATGCTCGAGTCGTCCTTCCAGGTGAAGTGGAAGGGTTCACCCCGGCGCAGCTTCGCACCGATGACGAGCTGGAGGTGTGCGAGGGTGCGGTCTTCGAAGTCGACTTTGATCGCCCCGTCGTAGATGAACTTGCCCATGAGGATCCCCTCGATGTGGTCGCGGCGTCGGGTTTCGCGGATTGCGAGGTGCGGCGCGAGGAACAACCCGACACTCCTCCGTCCACGCTGGCGGTTCGGGGCTGCGCGCACCACCCTGTTGACGGATGCCGTCACCCGAGCTATTCGCGCGTCCGAGCCGACCGCGCCCACCGCGTCAGGTCGCGGGGCGGCGGGTGAACGGCGGACGCGCGGGGATGGGGGCGGGCTTTCGGCCCGGCCGGATCGCCGCTCCGGTGCCGAGCTCGGCGGCATCCGTGAAGATGTCGTCGAGGCGCCGATAGTGCCGGACGATTCCCCCGGCGCGCACCCAGGCGGCGTCGTAGCCGCCGCTGTCGGGCTGTTCGATGTAGGCGACCACCTTGGCGGGGTCGCTCGCGGCCGCCGACCGGTCGCACAGACGCCACGAGCGCGCGCTCAGGGCCTCCAGCACCAGATGGCGGACGGGTTCGGTCTTCATGGGGTCCTCACGTGGGTTGGAGGACGACCTTGATGCATCCGTCGTCCTTCTTCTGGAACTTCTCGTAGAGATCCGGGGCGTCGGCAAGGCCGGCCCGGTGGGTGACGAGGTCGTCGAGACCCAGCGGGTCGTCGTCGGCCTCGGCATAGGGGCGGAGGTCGTCGATCCACCGCTTGACGTTGCACTGGCCCATCCGCAGCGTGAGCTGCTTGTCGAACATGGTCTTCATCGGCATGACATCGCTGTCGCCGACGTAGACGCCGCTGATGGAGATCGTTCCGCCGCGGCGCACCATGTCCACCGACGCGTGGAGGGCGGCGAGCCGGTCGACGCCGGTGTTCTCCATCACCGGCCGGGCGAGCGCGTCCGGCAGCGCCGCGGTCACCGCGTGCGCGGCGTGGGCGAAGGGACTGCCGTGCGCCTCGAGTCCGACCGCGTCGATGACGGCATCCGCTCCTCGTCCCTGCGTGTGGGCGATCACGCGAGAGACGTCGTCGTCGCCCTCCCAGGCCTCCACGCCGTGCCGGACCGCCATCGCTCGCCGCTCGGGGACCGGGTCGATGCCGATCACGCGGTGCCCGCGCCGGACGCCGATGCGCGCCGCCAGCTGGCCCACCGGGCCGAGTCCGAGCACCACCAGGGTGGACGGCTCATCGAGTCCGGTGTACTCCACCGCCTGCCACGCCGTGGGGAGGATGTCGCTGAGGAAGAGGTAGCGCTCGTCCGGGAGATCGGTGCCGACCGCGATGGTGTTCTCGTCGGCGAGCGGAACCCGGAGGAGCTCCGCCTGCCCACCGGGCACCTGACCGTAGAGCTTGGTGTAGCCGAAGAGCGATGCCCCCGTGCCGTACTGGTCGTTCTGCGTCGTCTCGCACTGCGATTGCAGCCCGCGGCGGCACATGAAACAGCGCCCGCACGCGATGTTGAACGGCACGACGACGCGGTCGCCCGGCCGGAGGGTGACCACATCCGAACCCACCGCCTCGACGATGCCCATGGACTCGTGCCCGAGGATGTCACCGCGGTCCAGGAACGGACCGAAGAGTTCGTAGAGGTGCAGGTCGGATCCGCAGATGGCGGTCGAGGTGATCCGCACGATTGCGTCGGTGGGTTCTTCCAACCGGGGATCGGGCTCGTCGGTGACGGCGACATGACGTCGCCCCTGCCAGGTGACTGCCTTCATGGGCGAAGCATCTCCCGCGCACCTGACAACGGTGGAGGGGGTTGACAGGCGCGAGGGAGGAGGCGTACCCGCGCGCGCCGCGCACGCGACGATGCCCGCCCCGAAACCGGGACGGGCATCGTCGATATGCGGGTCAGGAGACGTCGCCGCGCCAGGCGCCGGTCTCGCCGCCGCGCGACTCGATGAACTCCTTGAAGTTCTTGAGGTCCTTCTTGACCGCGTGGTCGTCGAGTCCCACGAGCGCGCCGACCTTCTCGGCGACACCCTCCGGCTCCCAGTCGAGCTGCACGGTGACGCGCGTCTCGTTGTCGCCGAGGCGGTGGAACGTGACGACACCCGCGTGCTTGGCCTCGCCCTCCACGGTCGTCCAGGCGACGCGCTCGTCGGGGTGCTGTTCGCTCACCTTCGCGGTGAACTCGCGCTCGGCACCGGCGATCTCAACGACCCAGCGCAGGGTCTGGTCGTCCAGCTGGGTGATCGACTTCACGAAGCTCAGGAACCGGGGGAACGTCTCGAACTGCGTCCACTGGTTGTAGGCGGTGGACACGTCGACATCGACATCGACGGTTTCGATGATCTGGGCCATTGCGTGACCTTCCTCTCGTTGGGAGTTGCCATGCTTCACCCCCGCCCGGACGCGACGCAGGGGGTTGCCTTCGCCCGCCGAGCCTGTTACCGCGCTCGAGGATTCCGGATCGGCGCTAGCGCACGGGGTCGCGGCGGGCAAGCCCCTCGGCTCGAACCCCCGCAGTGCCGAGAGTGGGCGGAGAGGAAAGGAGGGACGCATGAGCGACCCCGACACGAACGAGACCCTCACGTCCGCGCTGCGCGGGACCGATGCGACCGTCACCACCGGAGAGGATGCCGCTCAGGCGGAGTGGGAGGCGTCCGACCGCGACATCCGTGAGGCCCCCGCCGACGATGCGACGGCGACGGGCGCCGACCCGGCCGAGCTGTCGTCGCCCCTGGATGAGGTACCCGCCGAGGACCTCCCCGGCACCAGCGCGCTTCCCGAATCGCAGGGTGCCGATCCGTCTCTGATCGACCTCGGCCCCGATGGCGAGGGCGACCTGTCGCCCGGCGACGACATGCGCTGAACGCGCGCCGCGACATCCGCCCGTTCCACGAAAGGACACGACATGACGCATCATGACCGCCCCGAGGACCACACCCCGACCGACCACTCCGCCGACGGCTACGACAGCGGCACCGGAAATCCGAACACAGACCGCGCGTCGATCGCCGACCTCCCGCCCGAGGATGTCGCCGGTCACCCGAGCCAGGCCGAGGGCGAAGACCCCGACGCCACGGTCCAGGGCGAAGACCCCGACCTCGGCGTCTGACGCCGGCTGACAGAGCCCGAGCGGCCCCGCGTCTCAGGGACGTCCGGGGGCCGCTCCGGCGCTCGACGTGGTGCCGGCGTCCACCCGCACCACGAGCGAGGCGGTGTATCCGGCCGCGGTGTCGCCGGTGACCGTCGCCATCTGCAGTGCCCCACCGTCCTCGCCGAAGACGTTGTCGGACGCAAGGCTCACCCCCGACAGATTGCGCGCCGATCCGTCATACGCCGGGAGAGCGTAGACCGTCTCGAGCATGGCCTGCGGAAGAGCGAGTTGCGAGGTCGCGATGGCGTTTGCCGCGTCCGTGATCGATGCGGCATCCGGATACACCTCGAAGTGGATGTGGGGCCATCGCCCCGCGTAGCACCCGGGAACGATGGTGGTGAAGGTGACCTGTCCGTTCGCGTCGGCGATCTGGACGCCGCGCAGCCACGTCTCACCCGTCACACCGTCGGAGTACATCGAGTACCGCCCCTGCGCGTCGCAGTGCCACGCGTAGACCGCGACTCCCGCGAACGGCGCGTCGCCCGAAGCCATGTCGGTGATCCGCAGGGTCACCTCCGCCGGGACCCCCTCCACGGTCGCGGAGCTCCCGAGGCTCGTGCGCAGATCACGGCGGATGATCCCGGACTGCTCCAGCACGTCCGGGCCGTTCGAGCCGTCACCCGGGTACGGTCCGGCGGTCTCGTCGGGGATCTCCCCGGCGGGAAGTGCGGCGGATGCGGATGCCGAGGCCGAGGCCGTCGGGGTGGGCGTGCCCCCGGATGCGGGGGTCGTCGAGGCCGACGGCGTCGCGGTCGAGGTCGCGAGCGGACTGCACGCGGCGAGCGCGACCGCCCCTGCCCCCAGGCCCACGATGCCGAGGATGCCGCGGCGGCTGACCAGCGTCCCGAGGTCGAAGCCGATGCCCTGGTCGACGACCTCGTCGTCGGGTCGCGCGAGCAGTCGCCCTTCGTAGGCGGGCCCGTCGGGGGTGACGTCGGGGTCGGGGAAGCGGGTCATCTCGGTCTCCTGTCGTCGGCGAGGACTCCAGGATGCGCGGCGGGATTCTCGGCGCCATGTGACGGGCCTGTGCGCGGGCTATGGATGCGGGGCTGTGGGCGACGGCCCCCGCCGCCGCCCACAGCGGTCACCAGGTCGAGATGCGGTCCGACGGGGTCTCGCGCCCGCCGTGGGAGAGGATCGGCAGCGCCCGTTCGAGGGCGAGGTCGATGCGCTCGGAGACGCCGCCCTCTCGCAGCACGTAGCCGTCGAAGTCGGACGTGCTCGCGTACACCCCGAGCGGCAGCGTGAGCGCCTGGAAGAAGCCGAACAGCGGCCGCAGCTGGTGCTCGATGATGAGCGCGTGCCGCTCGCCCCCTCCGGTCGCCGCCAGGAGCACGGGACGCCCGACCAGGGCGTACTGCTCGACGAAGTCGAACAGGTGCTTGAAGAGGCCGGTGTACGACGCGCGGTAGACGGGCGTGCCCACGACCAGCAGATCAGCGGTCTCGATCTGCTCGAGCGCGTCTCGGGCTTCGGGCGGGAGCGCGTCGCGGGTCAGCGCACCGGCGAAGGCCGGGCCGATGGACGCCACTTCGATGAGCGAGCTCTGGACATCGAGGTGCGCGCCGACGCGGCGGAGGATCTCGGCGATCAGAGCGGTGGTCTTGCTGGGCTCGTGCAGAGAACCGGACACGCCCACCACCCGCAGGGCGCGGCGGGGCTCGAGGGCCGTCGGCGCGACCGGGGGCGCCGGCAGGGTCGGAGTCGTCGTCATGCCCCGACGGTACGTCCGGATGCCGCACCCGCGCGCGGTCGGTGACACGGAACGTCGCAGAGCGACACGCGGCGTCATCCGGAGCCCTCCGCTGGCACTCCACCGGGCCCCGTAGCGAACGCGCAATCGGCCGTCAACCCCGAGGCTCCAGACACCGTGTCCGGATATCGTCAGACCACACCGGAGAACACGGAACGGCACGGAAGGCGGGGCGCGATGAGCATCATGTCGGAGGCTTCGCCGGATCGAGTCGACACCACCCGATCGAGTTCCGCATTCTCGACTCCACGGATGCCGGAAGCACACGTGGAACGCATCGCAGACGACGTCTACGCCGTGACCCTCGTCGATGACGCCATCGGTTTCATCGAAGTGGCAGGCCGCATTTTTGTCGCTTCCGTCGGGCCGCGGCGCGACCGAGCGCTCGAGTGCGCGCAGACGCACTCGCTCGACTCTGCGGCGCAGGCGATCGCCGAGATCCACGGCACCACGGTCGCGGGTGCGGCGACCTCGCAGGCGCGGCGCGTCTCGCGCGCGCTGTATCGCCCGCTCCCCTGCTGACGGCACCGGTATCCGCCCGATCTCTCGCCGAGCGGCATCCGTTCGTGGTCCGATCAGCGCGACAGCGTGGCGAACTTCCGGATCGACAGCGGAACGAAGACCGCCAGCAGCACGACGACGCCGATGATCACCGTGGCGATCGGATTCTGCGCCGGCCACGCGTCACCGACCGGGGTTCCCGGGGGGACGTTGCCGAAGAGCTCGCGCGCGGACTGCACGAGCGCGGACACGGGGTTCCACTCCGCGAAGATGCGCAGCGGCGTCGGCAGGTTCTCGCTCGGCACGAACGCGTTGGAGATGAACGTGAGCGGGAAGAGGATGAGGAAGGAGGCGTTGTTGATGATCTCCGGGCTCTTCACCGACATCCCGAGGAACGCCATCACCCACGAGAACGCGTAAGCGAACAGCAGCAGGAGCGCGACGCCGGCCAGGAACTCCGGGAACGACGAGTTCACGCGCCACCCGACGAGCAGACCCGTCCCCATCATCACCAGCACGGACAGGGCGTTGATCACGAGGTCGCCGTTGGTCCGCCCCACAAGCACCGCCGCACCGCTCATGGGCAGCGTGCGGAAGCGGTCGATGATGCCGTCCTTGAGGTCCTGCGCCATCGCGGAGCCCGAGTAGGTCGAGCCGAACACGACCGTCTGGGCGAAGATGCCGGCCATGAGGAAGGACGTGTACCCGTCGCCCGGGATGTCGATGGCGGCGCCGAAGACGTAGGTGAACAGCAGCACGAACATGATCGGCTGGATGAGCGAGAAGAGCAGGATCTCGGGCACCCGGATGATCTTCATCAGGTTCCGCCACGTCGTCACCCACCCGTCACTGACGAACCTCGACACCGCCGAACCCGCCTCGGGGCGGAGAGTCATCGTCGCCGAGCGGCCCGGGGCGGCGTCGGTTGTGGATCGGGACTCGGACGTGCTCATGCCGCCGTCTCCTCGGTGTCGTTCTCGGCCGCGCGCCCGGTGAGCTGGAGGAACACGTCGTCCAGCGTCGGGCGACGCATACCGGCGTCGTGCAGGGCGATGCCGTCGCGGGATGCCGCGCCGACGATGGCGGCGAGCGCGGCCGGACCGTCATCGACGGGCACGACCCACGTGCGTCCACCCGTCAGCACCGGCTCGCCCGACCCGTGGGAGGCGAGGATGGCGCGCACCGCGTCGCCGTCGGACTCGTCGACCAGCGTCAGCGCGACCCGCTGACCCCCGACGGACGCCTTGAGCTCGTCGGCGGTGCCCTTGGCGATGACCTTGCCGTTGTCGATGACCGAGATGGAGTCGGCCAGCCGGTCGGCCTCCTCGAGATACTGCGTGGTCAGCAGCACCGTCGTCCCATCGGTCACCAGGGTCTGGATGACATCCCACAGGCCCAGGCGGCTGCGCGGATCGAGCCCGGTCGTCGGCTCGTCGAGGAACAGCACGGGAGGGTTGATCACGAGGGCACCGGCGAGGTCGACCCGTCGCCGCATGCCGCCGGAGTAACCCTTGACCGGGCGGTTCCGCGCCTCGGTGAGGTCGAACAGCTCGATGAGCTCCGTGGCCCGCTGTCGGGCGACGCGACCGCCGAGGTGGTAGAGCCTGCCCACCATCATGAGGTTCTCGAACCCGGTGAGGTTCTCATCCACGGCGGCGTACTGACCGCTCGCGCCGATCATCCGGCGGATGCGCTCCGGGTCGGCCAGGACGTCGACACCGTCGATCGTCGCGGTCCCGGCGTCCGGCGTGATGAGCGTGGTGAGCGCCTTGACCGTCGTGGTCTTCCCCGCCCCGTTCGGACCGAGCAGCGCCGTGACGGTTCCGCGCGGCACATCCAGGTCGAGTCCGTCGAGCGCGCGGACCACCGGCGCACCCTTCGGCGTGTAGGTCTTGACGAGCCCGCGGGCTTCGATGAACGCCATGCGCGTGATGGTACTCCCAGCCGCCGACACGGTGGTCACGCCCCGTTCCCGCGGACGTTCATAACCGGACCGGCGCGCACGACGCAAGACCCTTCCCCTCGGCATCCGTCCACGAAAGGCTGGGTCTCACGCTGCAGAGAGGAACCCCATGACCACCCACACCGTCGGGTACTTCGTCGGAAGCCTGTCGTCGACATCGATCAACCGCATTCTCTCGAAGGCGCTCATCCGCCTCGCGCCGCCGGAGCTGGAGTTCCGCGAGATCCCGATCGGCGATCTGCCGCTCTACAGCCCGGATTTCGACGCCGATTACCCGCCCGTCGCCACCGCCCTCAAGGATGCGATCGCCGATTCGGATGCCGTCCTCTTCGTCACCCCCGAGTACAACCGGTCGATCCCGGGAGCGCTGAAGAACGCGATCGACTGGGCCTCCCGACCCTGGGGGGAGAACTCGTTCGACCACATCCCGGCCGCCGTCATCGGGGCCTCCATCGGGCAGATCGGTACCGCGGTCGCGCAGCAGAGCCTCCGCGGGGTGCTGAGCTTCTGCAACGCCCGCCAGATGACGAGCCCCGAGGCGTACATCACGTTCTCGGAGGAGAAGTTCGGCCCCGACGGCGAGGTCCGCGACGAGGGACTCGAGGGGTTCCTGCGCGACTACATGGCCGAGTTCCGCGACCACATCGAGCGGGTCCTGACGGTCCTGCCCCGCGACTGAGGGAACGGATGCCGACCCCGCACGGCCCGACCGTGCACCTCGAGCGGGCGCGGGCCGCCGCCCGGGCCCGCCTCAGCGACCTCGACGCGCAGATCGCGGCGCTCCGCCGTGCGCGCAGCGGCGAGTCCGACGACGACGAGCACGACCCCGACGGCGCCCCCCTGTCGGGTGAGTGGTCGCGGCTCGAGGGTCTGCGCGCGGAGGTCGACCGCGAGCTCGCGGAGATCGACGCGGCGTTCGACCGCGTCGCCGACGGGACCTACGGCATCTGTCGCGACTGCGGCCGGGCCATTCCGGTCGGGCGTCTCGAGGTGCGCCCCACCGCCGACCGCTGCGTCACGTGCGCGAGCGCGCGAGGACGGTGAGGCCATGACCGACGAGTCGCGAACGGACTCCCCCGCCCACCCCGGTCAACTCCGCGCGGACACGTGGAGGTACCTGCTGCGCCGCACGGTGCGGGAGTTCATCCGCGACGGGTGTCCCGACGCCGCGGCGGCCCTGACCTTCTTCGCCGTCCTGTCGATCTTCCCCGCCGCGCTGGCGCTCATCGCGATCGTGGGACTCGTCGGCGACAGCGAAGACACCGTGACCCGGTTGCTCGACCTCATCGACCAGGTGGCGCCGGCGGCGGTCGCCGAGACCCTCCGGGCACCGCTCCTCGACATCTCCGGAGCCACCGGCGCGGGCCTGACCCTCATCGTCTCGATCGCGACCGCGCTGTGGTCGGCGTCGCTCTACGTCGGAGCGTTCGGCCGCCTGGTCAACCGCGTATACGAGGTCGAGGAGGGGCGCCCGTACTGGAAGCGCAAGCCCGCGCAGATCGCGGTCACCATCGCACTCCTGGTCCTCGCGCTCATCGTCATCGCCGTGATCACCCTCTCCGCCACGATCGCCCGCGCGCTCGGCGACGCGTGGGACCTCGGCGACACCGCGATCGACACCTGGAACGTGGTGCGGTGGCCGGTCCTCGCGCTGGCGGCGGTGATCATGGTGACCCTGCTGTTCACCACGACGTCGAACGTGCGGCAGTCCCGGCTCCGCTGGGTGGCTCCAGGAGCCCTGCTCGCGCTGGCTCTCATCGGCGCCTCCTCCGCCTTGTTCACGCTGTACGTGTCGACCATCGGCGATTACGGACGCACATTCGGGGCGCTCGGCGGAATCGTGGTCTTCCTGATCTGGCTCTTCCTGCTGAACCTGGCCCTGCTCATGGGCGTGGAGTTCATTGCCGAACTGGAGCGCGGAAGACAGCTGCAAGCGGGCATCGCCGCGGAAAGTCGGGTGGAGCGCGCGCTGCGGGACGACACCGCCATCGAGCGTCTGCAGGAGGAGACGCGGATCACCGTCGACCGCGGCGCGCAGCTCCGCCGGGGCGAGGACCTGGGGCCGCGGCCGGACGGACTCGTCCGCCGTGCGGCGGCCGCGGTGACCGCCTGGTGGCAGTCGCTCCGCGCGTCCTCACCGGATCGTTGAGGTTCCGGCATCCTCCCGGGGCAGGGTGTCACCGCTGCCCAGGCCGTCCATGCCGATCACACTGAGCGTCCCGTTGGGCTCGAGGACGACGGCGCCGACGCGGCCGAGCTCGCCGTAGCCCTCGCTGCGCACGGCCTGCAGCACCTGCGACCGGCTGAGCCGATGCGCCCGGACGACATCGGCGCGCAGCTCACCCCGATAGACGAGGATCGCCGGCCGGGAGGTCACGACCCGGCGGAGGGCGGGGATCCGCACCGAGGCCCACGCCACCACCAGCTGCAGCGCCGCGAGCAGAGCCAGTGCGGTCACCCCCTCGACCCACGACACGTCGGAGCTGAGGAGGATCGTCGCCAGGGTCGACCCGAGCGCGACGGTCACGACGAAGTCGAACGCGTTCATCTGACTGAGGGTGCGCTTGCCCGACACCCGAAGCACCGCCACGAGCGACACGTAGGCGGCCGCTCCCACCGCCAGGACGCGCCCGACGTCGGACCAGGAGTCGAACCACATCAGCGGTAGTAGGGGAAGGTCGGGTAGGCGTAGCCGGGACCCCACCACGCGCCATAGCCGTAGTAGTCGAGATAGTTCCCGTAGTCGTGGCGCTCCTGAACGAGCCGCGGGTCGTACTCGGGGGCACCGGCGATGGTCTCGCGGGTCGGGTCGACCCGGACCTCGTCGTCGGTGATGGCGGTGATGGCGTCGACGGGCAGCAGGGTGATCTCCCGCCCGATCCCGAGGAAACCGCCCGAGGCGACCTCGAGGAAGCGGATGCGGTTCTCCGCTTCGTCGACGAGGAGGTCCTTGACGGTCCCGATGTCCTCCCCGTGCTGATCGCGGACGCTGCGCCCACGCACGTCCTCGTCGGGGTTGGCGACGGTCTCGTCGAGGTCACCGAGCTTGCGCAGCGTCTCGTTCGTACGGTCGTTCATCTGCTCCTCCTTCGTCGAGCGGTCTGTCGGTCGTCGGCCACGGTACGGAGGAGGTCCGGACGGCCTGAACCCCCTGGCGCGGGCTCCGACGCCGTGTTAGGGCCGGAGCCGCCGCACCCGTAATCGACTCGTAAGCTCCTGCCCCACCGCGCCCGCGAGCGCCGCACTACCGTGATTCCTGTCGGGCGCACCCGCCGCCCGGGATCCGAGGTCTCCGCCATGCCGACGCGCATATCCGCCACCGCCGTCCTGCTCCTCACGGCCGGCCTCGTCCTCTCCGGCTGCGCCGCGGGAACGGATGCCGCATCCCCGAGCGGGACTCCCGCGATGTCGGACGAGGCGATGTCAACGGAACCGAGCGAGCCCATGACGGAGTCGGAGGCCCCTGCGGAACCGATGACCGAAGAGCCCATGGCCGAAGACGCGATGACCGCCGGCGCCTACGTCGATTACACCGACGGCGCGATCGAGGCGACCCCCGGCGACAAGGCACTGTTCTTCCACGCCTCCTGGTGCCCGCAGTGCCGCGCCCTCGACGAGGACCTCCGCGCGTCCGGGGCGCCCGACGGCCTCACCGTGTTCAAGGTCGACTACGACAGCCGCACCGACCTCCGCCAGAAGTACGGGGTCACCCTGCAGACCACGATCGTCTTCGTCGACGACGCGGGCGAGCCGATCTCCTCGACGGTGCTGTACGACGACCCGTCGGTGGCCTCCCTCGTCGCCGCCGCACCGTGAGCACCGGGCGATGACCGCGTCGCTCCTCGGAGCCCTCGCCGCCGGCATCCTGACCGTGGCCGCACCCTGCGTGCTGCCGCTGCTCCCCGTGATCGTCGGCGGCACGATCGTCCGCGGCGGCGACGCGCGTCGGGCGCGCTGGCGTCCCTTCGTGATCGCCGGCTCGCTCGCCGTGAGCGTGGTCGTCTTCACCCTCGCGCTCAAGGCGACGACCGCCCTTCTCGGCGTTCCACCCCAGGTGTGGCAGATCGTGTCGGGCGTCATCATCATCCTCCTCGGCATCGACCTCGTCGCCCCCTCCCTGTGGGACCGGGTGTCCACGCGCCTCCGGCTCCAGGCGCGCAGCGGGGCCGCACTCGACAAGACCGTCTCGCGGCAGAGCGTCGGCGGCGACATCCTCACCGGTGCCGCCCTCGGCCCGGTGTTCTCCAGCTGCAGCCCCACCTACGCCCTCATCGTCGCGGTGGTCCTCCCCGTCTCCTTCGCGGAGGGCGTGACGTACGTCATCGCGTACGCCGTGGGGCTCGCGGGGATGCTGCTGCTCATCGCCCTCCTCGGCCGCGGTCTCGTCCGCCGGCTCGGGTGGATGGCCGACCCGAACGGGTGGTTCCGCCGCATCATCGGTGTGCTCTTCATCCTCGTCGGCGTCGCCGTCATCACGGGCTTCGACAAGCAGATCCAGACGTGGGTGCTCGACGCCGGCCTATACGACCCGATCGCGCGATTCGAGGAGTGGATCGGTGCCGGCTGATCCGCGGGCTCCGGATCCGCGGGCGTCGACGCCGCCGGATGCCGCGCTCCTCGGTCGCACCGTCCTCCTCGTCGACGATGACCCCACAGTCCTGGAGGTCTGCCAGGCGTACCTCGAGCGGGAGGGCTGGACGGTCCTGCTCGCGACCGACGCCTTCACCGCCCTCGACCGCGCCGCCGCCCTGCATCCGGACGTCCTCGTGCTCGACCGCATGCTGCCCGGCATCGACGGCGTCGAGGTGTGCCGACGGGTGCGCGCGACGCGACCGGACGTCCCGGTGATCCTCCTCACCGCCCTCGGCAGCGAAGACGACCGCATCCACGGCCTGGAAGCGGGCGCGGACGACTACCTCGTCAAGCCCTTCTCGCCCCGCGAACTGACCCTGCGGGTGCGCACCCTGCTGCGCCGCGTCGTCGCCGCAGAGCAGACCTCCGCCCCGGCATCCGTCGACGCTCTCCTCGAGCGCGGGCCGCTCCGGATCGACACCGCGGCGCGGACCGTCGAGCGCGGCGGTGTCGCCCTGACGCTCACCTCGCGCGAGTACGACCTGCTCGTCTACCTCGCGCGGCGCCCCGGCCGGGTCTTCTCGCGCGAGGACCTGCTCGGGGCGGTCTGGGGCTGGTCGCACGGCGACTCCTCGACGGTGACGGTGCACGTGCGGCGGCTCCGCGAGAAGATCGAAACGGATGCCGCCTCCCCGACCATGCTCGTCACGGTGTGGGGGTTCGGGTACCGGTTCGACATTCCCGTGGATGCGACCGACACGGGAGGGCAGGCGTGAGCGGACAGACCCTGCTCCTGGTCGTGGCCTCCTCGGCCGCCATCGCCGCGGTCGTGGGTCTCGCCGCCTGGATCCTGCTGCGGCTGGTGACGCGCGCGCCGATCCTGGTGCATCTGGTCACCGTCGCCGCCGCGGCGGTCTCGGCTGTGGTGGGCGGGATCCTCGTCGCCTCGAACGCGATGTACCTCTCCGAGGCCGACGTGCAGCTGGCGCTCGCGATCGCCCTGTCGAGCGGGGCCGTGGCGATCCTCGTCGCCGTGCTCCTCGGGGGGCGGGTCGCGCGCGCCGCCGGCGTCCTCCGCCGCGCGGCAGCCGATCTCGGCGCCGGGGTGCCGGTCCGCACGGCGGCCGAGACCGGGCTCGCGATCGGCGAGTTCCGCGCCGTCCTCGACGAGTTGGCGGCCTCCGACGCCCGCCTGCGCGCCGCCCGATCCGAGATCGAGCGTCAGGAGAAGGCCCGGCAGGACCTCGTGGTGCGGATCACGCACGACCTGCGGGTGCCACTGGCCGGCATCCGTGCGCAGGCCGAGGCGCTGCAGGACGGGGTGGCACCGGATCCGGACCGCTTCCTCACCCGGATCGTCGGTCAGGTCGATCGCGTCGACCGCCTCGTCGACGACCTCTTCGCCGTCTCCCGCTTGGATGCGGGGGCCCTCGCGCTGCGTCTGGAGCCGACGTCGCTCGGCGACCTCGCGAGCGACGTCGTCGCCGACGTGCGCGCCGTCGCGGATGCCGCGGGCGTCGAGCTGACCGTCGAGATCCGTAGAGACGCCGTGGTGGAGGTCGATCCGCTGCAGCTCGGGCGCGCGATCGCGAACCTCGTGGCCAACGCCGTCCAGCACACGCCGGGAGGCAGCGGCGTGCGGGTCGTCATCGATGCCGGTCGGGCGCGGGTGCGGATCGCCGTTCACGACGGCGGTCCCGGCATCCGGGACGAGGATGCGGAGCTTCTGTTCGAGGCGGGCTGGCGGGGGACGGAGGCCCGGTCGCCGCACGCGGTCGACATCACCGCCGGCGCGGGTCTCGGGCTCGCGATCGCCCGCGGGATCGCGCGGGCGCACGGCGGCGACGTGACCGCGGCGAACGCCGGCGGCAGTGGCGCGATCTTCGCCCTCGAGGTGCCGACGGCGGGCGCGTCGCCTGAGCCCGCCGTCGACAACGCGTGACGAGCGGTCGCTCAGCCGCCCCGGGGGCCCCGAAACCGACCGGATATCCCGCGTTTTCGACACCGATCGCCTGCGGCGACACCGCCGAGGCTCCGTCGAGCGGTTCGTGACGGTGCGTTACGCCGCGCGTCGCCGCGTGACGTCGCCCGCGACACGGCGACCGCGGGTCGGCACGATGGCAGCATGAGCACGCACGACAGCGCCTCCGCGACCGAGACCGCCGCCGCCCCCGTGGGCGCGACGCGACAGATCCGGTTCAACGCGTTCGACATGAACTGCGTCGCGCACCAGTCCTCCGGCCTCTGGCGCCACCCCGACGACCAGTCGCAGCGCTACAAGGAGCTGACGTACTGGACGCACCTCGCGCAGCTGCTCGAGCGGGGCACCTTCGACGGAATCTTCATCGCCGACGTCCTCGGCACCTACGACGTGTACGGAGGAACGAACGAGGCCGCGATCCGTCACGGCGCGCAGGTTCCGGTGGCCGATCCGCTGCTCCTCGTCAGCGCGATGGCGCTCGTCACCGAGCACCTCGGCTTCGGCATCACCGCCGGAACCGCCTACGAGCACCCCTACCCCTTCGCCCGACGGATGTCGACCCTCGACCACCTGACGAACGGCCGCGTCGGCTGGAACGTCGTCACCGGATACCTCCCGAGCGCCGCGCGCAACATGGGGCACGACGACCAGCTCGAGCACGACGACCGCTACGACCACGCCGACGAGTACCTCGAGGTGCTCTACAAGCTGTGGGAGGGCTCGTGGGAGGACGACGCGGTCCAGCGCGACCGCGAGTCCGGTGTCTTCACCGACCCGGCGAAGGTTCACGAGATCGGTCACCACGGGAAGCACTTCACCGTTCCCGGCATCCACATCTCCGAGCCGAGCCCGCAGCGCTCCCCGGTTATCTACCAGGCGGGCGCCTCGCCGCGCGGCGTCGCGTTCGCCGCCGACAACGCCGAGGCGATCTTCGTCGCCGCCCCCACGAAGGAGGTGCTGCGCTCGACCGTCGCGCGCATCCGCGACGCCCTCGAGGCGGCCGGCCGCGACCGGTACTCCGCGCGCATCTACACGCTGCTGACGATCATCACCGACGAGACGAGCGAGAAGGCCCACGCGAAGCACCGCGACTACCTGCAGTACGCAAGCGCCGAGGGTGCCCTGGTGTTCATGAGCGGGTGGATGGGCATCGACCTGTCGCAGTACGACCTCGACGAGCCGGTCGGCAACGTGAGGTCGAACGCGATCCAGTCGGTGATCGCGAACTTCGCCGAGTCCGCTAAGAACGGCGAGGAGTTCACCGTCCGCGACATCGCCGAGCGCGGCGCGATCGGCGGACTCGGACCGCTCATCGTCGGGTCGGGTGAGGAGATCGCCGACACCCTCCAGGAATGGGTGGAGGAGACGGATGTCGACGGGTTCAACCTCGCCTACGCGATCACCCCCGGCACCTTCGAGGACGTCGTCGAGCACGTCATCCCCGTCCTCCGTGCACGCGGGATCTATCCCGACGCGTACACGCCCGGTACGCTCCGCGAGAAGCTCCACGGCCGCGGCGACCGCCTGCCCGACGAGCACCGCGGCGCCCGCTACCGGGTCGGTGCGCGCGTGGCCGCGGGGGCCTGACAACGGCTCCAGAGGACGCGACTCACACCGGAGCGTCGTACTCGCGGATCGTGATCCCGGTGAACTGGGCCGGGCCTCCGTCCGTGTAGAACGAAATGCCTGTGTCGCCGTCGAGGAAGTGCACCTGCTGCGACAACACGGTGTGCCCCGCGTTGACGAAGACCTCGACGCTCTGGCGGTCGACGAAGATGCGCAGGTGCATCGCTTGGGCGTTCGGATCGATCGGTGCGGCTGCCCTCGTGTAGGGAACGAGGCTGTACCCGCTGCGATCGGACGGGCCGCGGTCGACGTACAGATCCGCGCCGTACTTCCCGATGTTGGTGTGACGCGACCCGTCCGCCGAGCGCCCGACGGACACCCCGACGTTGGTGGCATCCGTCCAGGAGACGTCGAGCTCGAGCTCGTATGCGCGTCCGCTCCATGGCAGGACAGCGCCGCCGTCGACGGCGCGATCGGGAAGGGAGACCGTCGAGCTCGCGCGGGATGCGAGGGCAGCGATCGGGCTGCTCAGGAGGCTGTACCAGCCGCCTGGCTGACGGTCGAGGCGCAGCTCCCGCACGATGGAGTTCTGCCCGTTGTAGCCATCGGTGACGTCAGTGGGCACGTCGCGGGCAGCGTACTTCCAGTTGTTCATCCAGCCGATTGCGAGCCGACGAGTCTCGGGGTTCTCCTTCATGGGCCACGTGACCGCGCCGTACCAGTCCCATCCCCAGTCCAGCCATTGAGGGGTGAGGTCGTCTGCGACGAACCGGGTGCCATCCCATTCGCCCGTCCAATACGCGTAGGTCATCGGCAATCCGACGCCGTACGCGTCCATGCTCGCCCCCAGCACCCAGTGACGCGTACCGTCATCGGCGGTCATCTCGAAGAGATCGGGGCATTCGATGCCGCCGAGTTGCGGCGTCGGGTAGTCGAAGTTGCTGCACCAAGCCCAGTCCCGCAGGTTGGGCGAGGTGTAGAAGCCGGCGTACCGGGCGCGTCCCAACGCCATCACCCACTCGCCGCGGGGCGCGTCCCAGTGCACCTTCGGGTCCCGGCACCACTCCGCGTTGTCGATCTCGGCGGGCGTCTGCGCGGCTCGCCCATCCGTGTTCACGAGTACCGGATCCGGCAGCATCGTGAACGAGAACCCGCCATCGGTCGACCAGTAGAGGTACTGCTCCTGGTAGCGACGGATGCCGTCCGTGGGGCGGGTCGCGAGGGCGACCACGGCGCCGGCGCCGAACCCGGCGGTGTTCGCATCGTCGACGACGAGGCATCCGGACCACACGGGGACGCCGTCGGCGAGCGGCATGACGGTGCCATGGTGTGTGAAGCTCACGCCATCGGTGGTGGCGTGGTCCCATCCGCCGGGACCGTTGTTCACGTCGGAGTGCAGATAGTAGAGCTGGTACTGTCCGCCCGAGACGATGGGACGCTGCGGATCGCACAGCCAACCCGTCGGCGGCGTCATGTGGTACACGGCGCGCTGGGATGCCTGCGCGGCGGATGCCGCGACCGGCGCGTGTCCGGCGAGGGCGAACCCCAGAGCGCCGATCCCGGCTCCCTGCAGAAGCGTGCGGCGAGAGATGTCGAACGTCATGATGATCACTTCCTTGTGATGAGAGGGATGGAGCAGGGTCAGGCAGACGCGACGAGGGCCCCGGGCTTGAGCGCGCCATCGCGCACGCCGACCTCGGTGGCGCGCAGGCTCAGGGCCTCGAGGGATGCTGATTCATCGACGTGCGCCGTCAGGGTGACGGAATCGCCGCCCAGCGTGACGAGAGTCGACACGGTTGTCACACCGTCCTCGGCGAGCACCTCCAGGAGGGGGCCGTCTAGGCTCACGAATAAACGCCCCGGGCCGTCAGCTCGGTTCAGCGGGGCCACGCTGCAGGACGGGAAATCAGGGTGGACCTCGCGTGCGGCCCTGCCCGCGCGCGTTACGGATAGCTCTGCCCCCACCGTGTCGTACACGATCTCGGCGGTTGCGTCACCGACTCCTGCAAGCTGGAGACGCACTCCACCGGCGAGGGCGGACGTCCAGCTCACCTCGATGAGCGCGTGAGGCGCCAGCGTGATCGGCTCGGCGGGCGCGATCGACGTCGCCCGGGCGAGGTGGCGCTCGACGAACGCCGCGGGACGCTGCACAAGACGCAACCGGTCCCCCACGGTGCGCAATGAAAGTCGGCGCGGCAACGACATCGCACCACGCCACGTGGTCGCGGGGATTGCGTGGGCGTAGCGCCAGTTGCTCATCCACGCGAGCAGGACTCTCTCACCGTCGGGCGCGTTGTCGAAGGTGACACCCGCGTAGAAGTCACGCCCGTGGTCCAGCCGCTCCAGCTGCCCGCGATCCGCGGTGAAGGTGTCGCCGTCGAAGGAGCCGACGACATAGTGCATCATCGAGCCCTCGGGGTCGGGATCCGGGCCGACAGAGTTGGTACTGAACAGCAGGACCCATCGCGACTGCGCGGGGTCGTCGTCCTGCGGCAGGAGGACGAGATCGGGGCACTCCCACACCACCCCGTCGGGCCCGACCGGGCCGAAGGAACCGGTCTCGCGCCAGGTCCGCAGATCGTCCGAGGCGTAGAAGAGCACGCGGCGTTGCACCGCCTCGACAGCGACCATGACCCAGCGCTCGCTGCCCGGTTCGAACGACAGCCGCACGATCTTGGGATCACGGAAGTCGCTCGAGCCGCGGTCGAGCACCGGGTTGCCGTCATGCGGGATCCAGGTCTCGCCGCCGTCGTGGCTGACAGCGAGCGACTGCGCCTGAATACCCCGGGTGTAGGCGCTGGTGTAGATCGCGGTGAGGCTGCCGTGGTCATCGACCACCACCGAGCCGGAGTAGATCTGCTCGTCCTCACCGTGGCGCAGCGCGACCGGATGGGAACGCCAGTGCTCGAGGTCGACGCTGCTGGCGTGGCCCCAGCTCATGTTTCCCCAGTCGATACCCTCCGGGTTGTGCTGGAAGAAAGCGTGCCAGACCCCGTCGACGTGGACGAGTCCGTTCGGGTCGTTCATCCAATTGCGCTCGGGCGTGAGATGGAATCGCGGGCGAGGGATCACAGCGAGGCCCTCACGACCGGAGGGCACGTGACAAGCAGGCGATCGGATCCGGTGATGGTCTCGAGGCCCAGAAGGGTTCGCACACCCGCGGCACCGAGCTCGTAGTGGGGAAGGGCCACCGTCGACAGCGGCGGCCGGAGGTGCGCTGCGATGACGTCCTGATTGTCGAAGCCCATGACGGCCATGTCTTGCGGAATACGCAGGCCGCGCTCCCGGAGACCGTCGTAGAGTCCCATCGCTACGCGGTCGTTGTGACAGAAGACGCCCTCGGCGCCTGAGGCGATGACCGCGGGCGCGATGGCGTAGCCGCCTTCCTGCGCCGACTCTGCTGCGAACACGAGCGAGGAATCGTAATCGATGCCGGCTGCGGCGAGCGCCGACGCGTACCCGGCAAGCCGGCCCGTCTGTGCAGGCGAGGGCGTCGTCGTGTTCACCATGGCGATCCGACGGTGCCCGGCGGCGATGAGCTCCTCAGTGGCGGTCCGGCCGCCCTGCTGCTCGTCGGGCACGACCGCCGGGTAAGCGTCGTCCTCGGAGAAGCAGTTCACGAGCACCGTCTCGGTCTGTTTCAGTAAGGCCGGCACCTCGATCTCACGGTGGTACCAGGTGGAGTAGAGAATGCCCCGGACCTGATGTTCGAGCATCATCGCGATGGCATCGTTCTCCGCGGCGGTGTTTCCCTCCGTGTTCGCGACGAGCAGCACGTAGCCGTGTCGCCATGCCTCATCCTGCGCGCCGTGGATGATCTGGCCGGCGAACGGGGTCGTCGCGATCGCATCTGCAACGAGTCCGATGAACCGTGATCCGCCTTGCGAGAGCGTCTTGGCCAGTGCGTTGGGCCGGTATCCGAGTTCCGCGACCGCGTCGAGCACGCGCCGCCGCGCATCGTCTCCGATGCGCGCTCCCGGCTTGTCGTTGATGACGTGCGAGACGGTCGCGACCGAGACATTGGCCGCTCGCGCCACATCGCGCATTGTGATGCTCATCAGTGAGTCACCTGTTCATCCTTTGGTAGCTCCGCTTTCCAGGCCTGCGATCATCGCCTTGTTCAATACGAGGAAGACCAGCAGGAGCGGCGTGACGGTGACGCACACCGCCGCGAAGGTGGCGGTCCAGTCGGTGTTCCCCATCGCTCCGATGTAGTTTTGCAGCCCCAAGGGGATGGTCTTCAGCCCGTCCGAGAGCACGAAGGTGTTCGCGAAGATGAAATCGTTCCAGATGAAGATGCTGTTGACGAGCACCACTGTGATGATCGTGTTGACCGATAGGGGCGCCGTGATCTGCAGAAAGATGCGGTACGGACCCGCACCGTCGAGCGACGCCGCCTCGTAGAGTTCGCGGGGAATGTACTCGTAGAACGACGAGAACAGGTAGACACCCATCGGCAGGGAGAACGCCGCGAGCGGCAGGATCATCGACACGTGAGTATCGAGCAGCCCGATCTGGGCATAGTCGATGAACAGCGGCACCAGCGCGATCTGCACCGGGACGATGATTCCGAGGAGGAAGACGGAGCGCACGAGCGTGCTGAATCGGAATCCCAAGACCTGCAACGCGTAGGCGGCCATCATCCCGGCTACGACGATGAGCGCGCTCGCGCCCAGGGTGACGATCAGGCTGTTGACGATGTTGAGCCAGAGGTTCCCTGTCTCGAAGGCGCGCGCATAGTTGTCAAGCGTGAACTCCGACGGGATGGCGAAGGGATCTCCGCCGGCGAAGTCCGCCGGGGTGCGGAAGCTTGTCAGGAACAACCACGCCAGTGGGTACACCTGGACGACGACGATGAGCACGACGGTCACGGTGAGCAACGTCCGCTGCACGCGCAGTCGTTGTGAACGATGGGGCCTGATGGGACCCGCTATCTGGCTGGGGGAGGGTGTCGCCACCGGTGAAGGCAATGTCGTCGACATCACGCGTCCTTTCGACGCAGGAGCAGGAAGATCAGGCCCACGGCGACGAGGCACTCGACGACGATGAAGACCGAGATCGCACTCGCATAGCCGTAGTCGGTGTGAACGAAAGCTGTCTTGTACATATACGTCGTGAGCAGCTCGGATGACTGGCCCGGTCCTCCGTTGGTCAGGAGATACGGGATGTCGAAGCCTCGGAGAGCGAACGTCGTGGCCATGACCGTGGTGGTGATCCACACGGGACGGATGTAGGGGAACCGGATGCGCCAGAACGTCTGCCACCACGACGCCCCGTCGAGGCGGGCGGCCTCCTCGAGTTCCTTGGGTACCGCGAGGAGCGCCGCGTAGATGATCAGCATGTACAGACCGGTGAAGCGCCACCCCTCTGGGATCGACACGGCGACGAGCACCGTCTGCACGTTCGACAGCCACGCCGTCTGCAATCCTTCGAGGCCCACGAACGCCAAGAGCTGGTTGAGCAGACCGACCGGCTCGAGCGAGTAGATGCGGACGAAGAGGAAAGCGATTGCGACGGTCGAGATGACCGCGGGCAGCAGGTAGAGCGTCTTGACCAGTTCGCGGGCCCGGGGAAGCGCGGTGAGGAGCCCGGCGACGGCGAGCGCGCCCCCCAACTGCAGCACCAGGCAGATGGCGAGGTAGCCGAGGGCGTTGCCGAACGCCGTCCAGAAGACGTCGTCGCGGGTGAACATCTTGATGTAGTTGTCGACGCCCACGAAGATGAGGTCGGTGATCCCGTCCCACGAGAACAGGCTCAGGACCAGCGACTGGACGATGGGAAGCAGCACGGCCGCGCCGTACAGCAGCAGCGGGGGGACGAGGAAGACGACGACGGACAGCCCGGACCGGCGGGGAAGCATCGAGGTGCGCAGACCTCGCTTCGTCGCCGGTCGGGTGCCGGACCGGTCGGCCCGGGGCGCCGCCCCCGGCCGACCGGTCACCATGGTGGTCGCCATGTCAGCCGACGTTCTCCGTGAGCGCGGCGTCCATCGTCTCAATGAATTCGTCGGGCGTGATGTCACCCTGGACAAGCAACGTCAACTCCTGCTGGAGGCGGGTGTTGGTGGCCGGGTCGAGCTGCGTGTCCCAGGGCATCGCGATGGCAGGGCCGACGTTGTCGGCCTGCTCGATAGCGCGAGAGTAGAGCGGCGTGGCATTATCCGGAATGGTCGTGTCGACACCGACAGTAGGCGAGAGGGCGCCGCTCTCGGCCACCATGCTGGGGTATCGCTCGAGCGCGTAGCGAAGGAAGTCGCGGACGAGCGGGTCGTAGGTGCTGGAGTTGACCGCCATACCGATGCCGGACGGAGTGACGTACTCGTTGTCGGCGGTCACCGCGCCCTCGATCGTGGGGAGGGTGAAGTAGTCGATCGCATCGCGCACTCCGGCGTCGAGGTTGTCGGTCGCGAGGTTCGTCAGCTCCCACGTACCGATGTTGTAGACGGCGGCGCGTCCGGACGTGAACTGCGCCTGAGCGTCGGCGTAGCCGGTGGACGAGAATCCCTCTTGGAAGCAACCCGCCTGACCGAGGCCGTACAGCCACTCGGCGGCGGCGCGACCCGGCGCGTCGGAGAACGACGCTTCGCCGAGTTTGAGCTCCTGAACGTATTCGGGCCCGGCCTGGCGGAACGGGTAATACGCCATGTACCGCTCGAGCGGCCACCCGTCGGCACCGTCGAGGGCGATGGGGGTGATGCCGTTCGCCCGGAGAGCCTCGCACATCGGCGCGAAGTCGTCGAGTGTCGCGGGCACCTCGACACCGGCCTCGTCGAAGAGGCCGCTGTTGTACCAGAAGAACTCCAGCTGGAATTCGAACGGCACCATGTACAGGGAGCCGTCGTCGAAGCGCTGGTAGTTCAGCGCCGCCTCGCGGTAGTCGTCGGCGAAGCCGAGGTCTTCGAGCAGCAGGTCGACGTCGAGCATCCGCCCCTGCTCGGCGAGCTTCTGCGCGAAGGGCGTCGCGTCGGTGTCGAACAGCTCGGGGAGTCTGTTCGCGGCGGCAAGAGTCTCATACTTCTGGATGTACGAGGGGCGGTCCGGTGTCGTGATGAGTTCGAGCTCGAAGCCGGGGTTCTCGACGGCGTATTCTTCGGCGATCTGCTCCATGGCGGTGATGACGCCGCCGTCGGCGGGCCGCGAAAGGAGCCAGGAGATCGCACGGGGCTCGATCTCGCCCTCGGGGTCGACGTCGGTGGGGTCGCCGGCTCCGCTGGAGCTCGCGCACCCGGTGAGTACGAGAGTGACGGCAGCGGCCAGGGCGATCCCGGTCGCGATGCGCTTGGTGGTGAACATGGGTGGAATCTCCGTTGATCTCAGGGTTACGGGTGGAGGGGGTGTCAGGTGAAGGCGGATCTGGGCTCGACGAGGAGGCGCCGTGAATGGTTCAGGCTGTCGTGGCGAGAGGGACGGGCACTCGTGATCGTGCCTCGTCGGCCGCGCCAGGCGCGCTGACGACGAGATCGGTCACGATCATCGTTCCCTCTCCGACGAACGCGCCGACGTGTCCGGCGGTGCGGTCGTAGAGCCGAGTGCTGAGGCTCACGGCGTCGTCGACGGTCGCGACACAGAGGTCGCCGTCGACGATCACCTCGAGTCGGTGTTCTCCCGGCGGGAGGGCAACTGGCCGCTCGAGCTCCACCGCGAAGGGAACATCGCCCGAGATCTGCCACTGCTCTCCCCCGGTGGTTCGACGGGGCCATCGGTCGAATACGAGGCGCCCCCGCTTCGGTTCGAGCCGTAGCGCGTACGCCTGATCGCCGTCCGCGGTCGCGCGGAGCAGGAGGCCGCACTCGGTGGTGTCGGGGGCGATGTCGAACCGGGCGTCGACGCGGAACGACCGCGGAACATCCTCGGGCAGGATCAGGTCGGCGTAGCCATCGGGAGCCGAAAGAACCGCACCAGAAGTCAACGCAGCGATGCGATCGTCGAACCTCGCGGCCAGCTCGCGCGGTGGGCGGAAACGCAGCGTCCCGTCGGTGTTCTGCTCTGCCTCCAGCACGGCGAGGGTCCCGGCCCACTGCCACGCGCCGTCGTCCGTGTCGCCCTCGCGGGTGGAGATCCACCCGAAGAAGAAGCGCCTATCACCGCGCGCTGCCGACTTCGCCGCGTAATAGGCGCGGCCGTCGATCGTGTCGTTCTCGGGAACGCGCCACGGCCCGTGAATATCGCGCGAGATACGGTAACGGGTCGTGAACGAATCGCTGAACTCGGACCAGACGAGATACCACCAGCCGTTCCACTCGAACACCTCAGGGCACTCGTGGGCCAGATAGCGGCGCGGATCCCAGAACGGCTCGACCGGTTCCCACGTGCGCAGGTCGTGGGATACGCACTGCGCAATGACTCCTCGGCGCCGCACGGGGCCCTCGACGTGGCGGGCGGTCACGAGCATCCGCCACACTCCGGCATCCGCGTCGCGGAAGACGTAGGGATCGCGCCAGTCTGCTGTCTCGTAGCCCGGGGTCGCTCCGAAAGTGTGCTCCGGGTGTCGCTCCCAGGTGTTCATGCCGTCGCGGCTCGTTGCATGCAGCACGAGCTGGAGAGGGAGTCCGTCGGCACCACGACGGTCGGGATTCTGTCCTGTGTAGAAGACGTGGTGCATGCCGTCGTCGTCAACGACGATGCTGCCGGTGTAGACATTGAAGTCAGGGCTGTCCGGCCCCCCGGATTCCAGGGCGACACCCGCCGAGCGGAAGTCGACGAGGTCGTCGGAGACCACGCGGTGCCATGGCATGCCGACCTTGGGAACCTGGCGCGACTCGTGCAGATAGAAGAGATGGAACGTGCCGTCTTCCTGCCAAGGAATGACGTCACCGACCCAAGCCTGGGGCGGGCGGAAGAACCCTCGCTGGTTCATGGACTTCCTCATCATCGAGCATCGGAGCGCCGGATTGTGGCCTGCTGCGGACATGGTTAATCGGTTACGCAGTGACGTTAGCAGCGCTCGGATCGAGTGGTCAAGGGGTTAACCAAAAGAGGCGTGCGATTACGTTCGCACGGGATCTACCCGGATTCGTACGCCCCGGGCACTCTTCGCGAGAAGCTCCACGGCCGCGGCGACCGCCTGCCCGACGAGCACCGCGGCGCCCGCTACCGCGTCTGGGCAGGGGTGGCCGCGGGGGCCTGACCTCGCGGAGCGGCGATCACATCAGCGACAGCGCGGCGAGGGAGATCGCGGCGAACACCGCGATGAAGACGACGTCCGGAACCCGGACGATTCTGCGCATCAGCGGGACCGCGGCAGCGAGCAGGATCGACCCGACGATCACCCAGACAGGTCCCACGCCCGCCCCCTCGGCGATCTCGCCGCCGGCATGCAGCAGGGAAACGGCGGTGGACGCGAGCAGGCCGCAGATCACGGGCAGGATGTAGGCCGAGATGTTCCGGACGAACACCGAGTCGCGGGCCCGGTCGTAGCCGGCGAAGAGCAGCAGGGCGATGGCCGCGCAGCTTCCGACGGTGATGAGGAAGGATGCCGTCGCGAAGACGATCCCCGCCGCCACCGACCCCGTCTCCAGGCCGACGGCGTAGGACACACCGGAGGCGATCTTCACCAGTATCGGTCCGGGGAGCGCGTTCGCGACCGGCACGATCTGCCCGTAGAAGACGGTCGCGTCGACGAGTCCGGAGGCGACGAAGAACCCGTCGGCCACCCCGACATAGGCTTCGCCTCCGCCGAAGGACGACACGGTCGACACGAGGACGAGCCCGAGGAATCCGACGGTGGCCAGGCTGGGCGAGACGGCGAGTGCCACGACGAAGCCGACGCCGGCGACAGTGGCGAGCACCCCGGCCGCGGTGATGGCTCGACGGGCGCCCGGCGGACGGGTGGCGCTCGCGCCCCCGTCGACATCCGATGTCGAAGGATGACGCACGCCGCGCAGCATCTGCCACAGCGTGACCATCGCGATCACCACCAGTGACAGCAGCACGAGCCCGAGGGCCGACAGTTCCGGGAGGACCCACGGGGGCGGCGTCCCGACGACCTCGCCCCCCAACTCGATCGTGCGACCCGCCCCCGAGAGGACGAACGCCGCCACGGCGATGACGAGGGCGGACGGCCGCACGCGGCCCCCGGGCGCCACGACCTTCGCGACGTAGTGCGCGAGCAGATAGAGGATGAAGGCCGACACTCCCAGCGAGGCGAACTCGACGACCGCGACAGCACCCGGGCCGAGGAGGGAGAACACCGCCAGCAGCGCAACCGTCCCGACTGCCCCCGGGAGCGCGACGGCGAGGCCGGCCAGACAGGCCGCGACGATGCCGTTGAGCTGCAAGCCGGACAGCGACGCGATCTTCACCGGCAGGGCACCGGGGGTGATGTTGGCGATCACCGTGTCCTGAACGAACTCCGCGTCGTTCAGCCGTTCCGGAGCGACGAGCTCCTTCTCCATCACCGGGATGAGGGCGCTGCCGCCGCCGAAGCCGATGACCCCCACCTTCGTCATCGCGAGGGAGTGATGGAGGCGGGTCATCCGGCGGGATGGCCGCCTCGAGCCCTCCCCGTTCGTCTCGCTCACGCGGCGACCGTGCGGAAACCGGCGTTGCCCATCGAGGAATCCGGCGTGTTCTGCGACCGGGCGGCGTTGCGGTACCGGTTGCAGTACGAGATGTGACAGAGATAGCTCCCTCCGCGCAGCACGCGGGCCGAACCCGATTCGGGCCCCGTCGGCGATTCGCCGGGCGATCGTCCGTAGTAGTGGGGATCGAACCAGTCGGCGCACCACTCCCACACGTTCCCGACGGTCTGGAACAGGCCGTACCCGTTGGGCGCGAAGGCATCTGCCGGGGCGGTCAGCAGGTACCCGTCCTCGGATGTGTTGGTCCTCGGGAAGTCGCCCTGCCAGATGTTCGCCCGCCACCCGCCGTCATCGACCTCCTGATCACCCCAGGGGTACTTCGCGGCGTCCAGTCCGCCCCTCGAGGCGTACTCCCACTCGGCCTCGGTGGGGAGCCGGCGTCCCGCCCACGCGCAGTACGCCATCGCGTCGTTCCAGCTGATGTGCACCGCGGGATGGTCGCCGAGCCCGACGATGTCCGAGCCACGGCCCCGAGGGTGCCGCCAGTCCGCTCCGCGCACCCCGAACCACCAGGGGGTCCCCGACGGCTGCCCCACGATGTCCTCGCGCATCGCTTCGACGGCGAGGTGGAAGACCGCCGAGAAGCCGAAGGTTTCGGCCTCCGTCAGGTATCCCGTCGCTTCGACGAAGCGGGCGAAGGCGTCGTTGGTGACGGTCGTCGCGTCGATCGAGAAGCCTTTCAGTCGCACCCGATGCACCGGAACTTCGCCGTCGCCCGGGTTGCGGTCTCCCGACGAGTCCCCCATCGCGAAGGAACCCGCGGGGATCTGCGCCTGCGGAAGCTCATGCCCCGCCCCGGTGCTCGACGGGGCGCTGCCCGCCGCCCCCACGGGGATCGTTCCGAACGTGCTGCGGGAAGGCGTTCCACACCCGCATCCGCACCCTGCTGCGCCGTCGCTCACGGGCGCACCCCCTCTCGGCTCCGACCTCGTCGATCCATTCTGTGCCGGATGGCACCCGGGCCTCAGATACCGCGGCCGGGTGTCAGTATGCCGCGCGGATCCAGCGCCCGCTTGATGGCGGCCTGCACGTCCAGGGTGGCGGCGTCGAGCTGCCAGGACAGCTCATGCTTCTTCACCGAGCCCACACCGTGCTCGCCGGTGACCGTGCCTCCGAGCGACAGCGCGAGGCGCGTGATGTCGTCGATCGCCGCCTCCGCCGCGCGATGCTCCTCCGGTGTGTCGTCCGCCTCGACCGTCGGGTGCAGGTTGCCGTCGCCCGCGTGGGCGACCGTCGAGATGCGTCGTCCGTGCTGCCGCGCGATCTCGTCGATGCCGCGGAAGATCGCCGCGAGTTCGGTCACCGGCACGCCGACGTCGCACGACACCCGCAGCCCCTGGGCGGTCAGGGCGGGGTTGGCGAGGCGACGCGCTTCCAGGAGAGAGTCGGATGCCGAGATCTCGAGGTCCCCGCCCCGGTGCGCGCGGACGATCTCGAGGATCTTCTCCGCCTTCTCCTGTGCGTCGCGGCCGACGGTCTGTCCGACGAGGATCGCGGCTCCCGGAACCGGGATCCCGCTCGGCTGGAAGGACTCGATGATCTCGACGCTGAGCGCGTCCATGAGCTCGAGGACTTCCGGGGTGTTCTCGCTCGCCACGACCGCGGTGACCGCCGCACCGGCATCGCCGATGTCGTCGAAGCTGGCGCGGAAGGTACGCGGCTCCCCCGGCGGGATCGGTTTCAGGCGCACGGTCGCCGCGGTGATGACGCCGAGCGTGCCCTCGGATCCCGTGAACAGGCTCGTCAGGTCGTAACCGGTGACGTTCTTCCGGGTGCGGGAGCCCGTGTGCATGACGCGTCCGTCCGCCAGGACGACCTCGAGGCCGGCGACCGAGTCCGTGGTGACCCCATGGGAGACGCAACGGAGTCCGCCGGCGTTGACGGCGATGTTGCCGCCGATCGTGGACCACTTCGCACTCGCTGGGTCCGGCGGGAAGAACAGCCCGTGCTCCCCCGCTGCGGCATCCAGATCGGCGGTGATGACCCCGGCCTCCACCGTCGCGAGCCTGTTGCCCGCGTCGATCTCGACGATGCGGTTCATGCGGGCGAGGGAGATCACGAGGCCGCCCGGGTAGCCGACGGCACCGCCGGAGAGCCCCGTGCCCGCGCCGCGGACCGAAACCGGTACGCCACCGGCGTCGGCCCACGCGAGGGCCGCACTGACATCGGCCGTGGTCTCGGCGTGCACCAGCGCGACGGGCATGCCCTCCGGCTGGGCGCGCGAGCTGTCGCGCGCGAAGGCGTCGATCTCGGCCGCGTCGGTGCTGAGGCGATCGCCCAGCACGCTTCTCAGGCTTTCGATTTCCCGCATGTGCATCTCCGTTCGGGTCGTGACTCAGGCCTTCGACAGGCCGTAGATCGGGCTCTTCGCCTGCTCCTCCTCGAAGTCCGGGCCGAGAGGGACGCCGGTGCGATCACGCAGCACGAGCGTCGCAAGCAGTCCGAGCACGGTCATCCCGGCGAGATAGAGCGTCACGGACCACGTCGTTCCGGTCGCCTGCACGAGCGCCGTCGCGATCGTCGGCGCGAAGGCACCACCGAGGATCGCGCCGATCGCGTACGAGATCGACACACCGGAGAAGCGGATGGATGCCGGGAACAGCTCGGCGTAGTACGCCGCCTGCTGCCCGTAGGTGAACCCCAGCCCGATCGCGAGGATCGCCAGTCCGGTGAACAGGACGGCGATCTCGCCGGTGTTCACGAGGGGAAAGAGGGTGAACACGCCGATGAGCTGCAGGATCCAGCCGCCGATGTAGGTGGTGCGGCGGCCGATCCGGTCGCTGATCCATCCGGCGACCCAGGTGGAGGCCAGCCAGAAGACCGCGGAACCGGTGACGGCCAGCAGCACATCGCTGCGCTCGAGCGCGAGCGGTCCGTCGGGGTTGGTGGCGTAGTTCTGGATGTAGCCGCCGGTGGTCATGTAGCCGACGGCGTTGTTGCCCGCGAAGACGAGCGCGGCGATGATCACGAGCAGCGCGTGCTTGCGGAAGAGCTGTGCGATGGGGGTGCGGGTCTGCTCCTTGCGCTCGGCCAGCTCCACGAAGACCGGGCTCTCCTCCACCCGACGGCGGATGTAGTGGCCGACGAGGATCAGCACGATCGAGAAGAGGAACGGCACGCGCCAGCCCCACTCGAGGAAGGCGTCGCCGGGCGCGATCACCGCCATCAGCGCCATCATCCCGGAGGCGAGGAGGAGCCCGATCGGCACGCCGATCTGCGGGGACGCACCGAAGAGTCCGCGCTTGTTCTTGGGGGCGTGCTCGACGGCCATGAGCACCGCGCCGCCCCACTCGCCGCCCGCCGAGATCCCCTGCAGGATGCGGAGCACGATGAGCAGGATCGGCGCTGCGACGCCGATGGCGGCGTACGTCGGAAGCAGACCGACCAGGGTCGTGGCGACGCCCATGAGGATGAGCGTGATCACCAGGACGATGCGACGGCCGTACTTGTCGCCGAAGTGTCCGGCGAGGAAGGCGCCGAGCGGGCGGAACAGGAAGCTGATGCCCACCGTGAGGAACGACAGGATGATGCCCATCGTCTCGCCGAGCGGCGCGAAGAACAGCTGCGCGAAGACGAGGCCTGCCGCCTGGGCGTAGATGAAGAAGTCGTACCACTCCACCGTCGTGCCCACGACCGTGGCGAAGACGACGCGCCGGCGATCCTTGGGTGTGCTGATGGTGCCGGTCGGGGTGAACCCCTCGGGCGTTGTTCTGCTCATCTTCTCTGACTCCTCGATGACGACGTTGTCTCCGGCGGGCCGCAAATCGATCGCTTGCCGGGGCCGCTGTCGATAATATACGATTTGAGATATGCCGCAAGCGCAAGGATGCCCATGATCACTCACACCGCCGTGACGGATGCCGAAGACGGACGTTTCGCCGCCCTCCCGGGTCGCCCCGGGAAGATCGTGGCGATCCACCTCAGCTACGCATCCCGCGCTGACCAGCGGGGTCGTCGCCCGGCCGCGCCGTCCTACTTCTTCAAGCCGTCCAGCTCTGTCGCCCGCTCCGGCGACACGATCGAGCGCCCCGCCGGCACCGAGCTCCTCGCCTTCGAGGCGGAGGTCGCCCTCATCATCGGCACCGACGCCCGACAGATCGGCGTCGACGAGGCGTGGGCCCACGTCGGCTGGGTCACGGCATCCAACGACTTCGGTCTGTACGATCTGCGCGCGAACGACAAGGGGTCGAACGTCCGTTCCAAGGGACGCGACGGCTACACCCCGATCGGGCCCGCCCTGCTGGATGCGCGCGACCTCGACCCCGAGGCCCTGCGTGTCCGCGCGTGGGTGAACGGCGAGCCGGCGCAGGACGACACCACGGGCGGGATGATCTTCCCGTTCGCGCAGCTGATCGCCGACCTCTCCCAGCACATGACCCTCGAGCGCGGCGACGTGATCCTCACCGGCACCCCCGCGGGATCATCGGTCGTGGTGCCCGGCGACGTGGTCGAGGTCGAGGTCGACGCTCCGCGCGCTCCCGGCGCACCGTCGACCGGCCGACTGCGCACCACCGTCGTCCAGGGCGACACGGGCTTCGACGCGAGCGTCGGCTCACTCCCGGCCGTCGACGATCACCAGCGCGCCGAGGCCTGGGGCTCCCGGGAGGCGGCCGGACTTCCCGCGCAGGCCCCACCGACCCTGACACCCGACCTTCGCGAGAAGCTCGAGCGCGCGCCGGTGGCCGGACTCTCCCAGCAGCTGCGCAAGCGCGGCCTGAACAACGTCACCATCGACGGCGTCCGGCCCCTCCACCCCGGGAAGAAGCTCATCGGCCTCGCCCGCACCCTCCGCTTCGTCCCGAACCGCGAAGACCTCTTCACCAGCCACGGCGGCGGATACAACGCTCAGAAGCGGGCGTTCGACGCGGTCGGCGACGGCGAGGTGCTCGTCATCGAGGCCCGCGGCGAGACCGGCTCGGGCACGCTCGGCGACATCCTCGCGATCCGCGCCCACGCCCGGGGCGCGGCCGGGGTGGTGACCGACGGCGGCGTCCGCGACGTCGACGCCGTCACGGCGGTCGGCATCCCGGTGTACACCGCCGGTGCGCACCCCGCCGTCCTCGGACGCCGCCACGTGCCGTGGGACGCCGACCTCACGATCGCGTGCGGCGGAACGACCGTGCAGCCCGGCGACGTCCTCGTCGGCGACGCGGACGGCGTCATCGTCATCCCGCCCTCGCTCGTCGAAGAGGTCGTCGACGCGGCGCTGGAGCAGGAGATCGAGGACGGGTGGATCGCCGACCAGGTAGCGCAGGGGCATCCGGTGGACGGGCTGTTCCCGCTCACCGGCGAATGGAAGGAACGGTACCTCGCATGGCGAGCGCAGAAGTGACCGCCCCCACCTCCAGCCTCAGCAAGTCGCAGCGGGCGTATCACTGGGTGAAGGAGCGGATCGCCTCCCAGGAGTTCACCCCGGGGTATCGCCTGGTCCTCGGCGCGATCGCCGCCGAGCTCGACATGAGCGTCGTCCCCGTGCGCGAGGCCATCCGCCAGCTGGAAGCGGAGGGGCTGGTCACCTTCGAACGCAACGTCGGCGCCCGGGTGTCGATGGTCGATGACACCCAATACCGCTTCAGCATGCAGGCCCTCTCGATCCTTGAGGGCACGGCGACCGCGCTCGCGGCCCGCCGGCTGACGGTCGACGACATCCGTCACGCCCGGGAGGTCAACGAGCGCATGATCGCCTCGCTCGCCGATTTCGACCCGCGATCCTTCACGCGCCTGAACCAGGACTTCCACGCGACCCTCTACGGCAGGTGCGCCAATCCGAGGATGCTCGAACTCGTCGAGGCGGAGTGGGCGCGCCTCGGGCACCTCCGCGACTCGACGTTCAGCTTCGTGCCCGGCCGCGCGCAGGAGTCGGTGCAGGAGCACGAGAACATCCTGCAGCTGATCGAGGCGAGCGCCCCGCTCGGCGAGATCGAGAAGGCCGCTCGGCGTCATCGTTCGGCGACCCTCGACGCCTACATGATCCACGAGCACCCCGACGAGACCCTCGGTCTCCCCGCATTCTGACCCCTCCACCGCATTTCCAGAAGGAGCATCATGACCGACACCGCCACCCGCGCGACGACGCGCCACGTGCCCGCCGACCTTCCCGATCACATCCAGCACTACATCGGCGGGGAGTTCGTCGATTCGATCGACGGAGCGACCTTCGACGTCCTCGACCCGGTCTCGAACGAGACATACCTGACCGCGGCGGCGGGCAAGAAGGCCGACATCGATCGCGCCGTCGCGGCTGCGCGCACAGCCTTCACCGAAGGACCGTGGCCGCGGATGCTGCCGCGCGAGCGCTCCCGCATCCTCCACCGCATCGCCGACATCGTCGAGTCCCGCGACGCGCGTCTGGCCGAGCTGGAGTCGTTCGACTCCGGCCTGCCGATCACCCAGGCCCTCGGTCAGGCACGTCGTGCCGCGGAGAACTTCCGCTTCTTCGCCGACCTGATCGTGGCGCAGGCGGATGACACCTACAAGGTGCCCGGGCGCCAGATCAACTACGTCAACCGCAAGCCCATCGGCGTCGCGGGGCTCATCACGCCGTGGAACACGCCGTTCATGCTCGAGTCGTGGAAGCTGGGTCCGGCGCTCGCGACCGGGAACACCGTCGTGCTCAAGCCCGCCGAGTTCACGCCGCTCTCGGCCTCGCTGTGGGCGGGCATCTTCGAGGAGGCGGGACTGCCGACCGGAGTGTTCAACCTGGTCAACGGTCTCGGCGAGGACGCCGGAGATGCGCTGGTGAAGCACCCCGACGTGCCGCTGATCTCCTTCACCGGAGAGAGCCGCACGGGCCAGATCATCTTCGGCAACGCCGCCCCCTACCTCAAGGGCCTGTCGATGGAGCTCGGCGGCAAGTCGCCGGCCGTCGTCTTCGCCGACGCCGACCTCGATGCGGCGATCGACGCGACGATCTTCGGGGTGTTCTCCCTCAACGGCGAGCGCTGCACGGCGGGAAGCCGCATCCTCGTCCAGCGCGAGGTGTACGACGAGTTCGTCGAGCGGTATGCCGCGCAGGCGAAGCGCGTGCGGGTCGGCTACCCGCACGACCCCGCGACCGAGGTCGGCGCACTGGTGCACCCCGAGCACTTCGAGAAGGTGATGAGCTACGTGGAGATCGGGAAGTCCGAGGGGCGCCTGGTCGCCGGCGGTGGCCGTCCCGAGGGGTTCGACACCGGCAACTTCGTCGAGCCCACCGTGTTCGCCGACGTCGCGCCGGACGCGCGGATCTTCCAGGAGGAGATCTTCGGCCCCGTGGTCGCGATCACCCCCTTCGACACCGACGAAGAGGCGCTGGAGCTCGCGAACGGCGTGCGGTACGGTCTGGCGGCGTACATCTGGACGAACGACCTCAAGCGCGCCCACAACTTCTCGCAGGCTGTCGAGGCCGGGATGGTGTGGTTGAACTCCAACAACGTCCGCGACCTCCGCACCCCCTTCGGCGGCGTGAAGGCATCCGGCCTCGGCCATGAGGGCGGCTACCGGTCGATCGACTTCTACACCGACCAGCAGGCGGTGCACATCACCCTCGGCAAGGTGCACAACCCCACCTTCGGCAAGGGCGGCGACGCAGCCGCATCCCACTGACGAGAATCACACGCAAGGACCTGACATGAGCCACCGCGACACCATGACCCTGACCTCCTCCGGCTTCTGGGTGAGCCAGGAGGCGCCGATCCAGTCGGCGAACCCCATCCCTACCCCTACGTCGCCGGCGCCCGACATCCTGCGCTGCGCGTACATGGAACTCGTCGTCACCGATCTCGCCGCGTCGCGGGAGTTCTACGTCGACGTGCTCGGTCTGCACGTGACGGAGGAGGACGACACCGCGATCTACCTCCGTTCGACCGAGGAGTTCATCCACCACAACCTCGTCCTCCGCCAGGGGCCGATCGCGGCCGTCGCCGCGTTCTCGTACCGGGTGCGCGCGGCGGAGGACCTCGACAAGGCCGTCGCGTTCTACACCGAGCTCGGCTGCGAGGTGCGACGCGAGCCGAACGGGTACACCAAGGGCATCGGCGACTCGGTCCGCGTGATCGACCCGCTGGGCTTCCCGTACGAGTTCTTCTTCGCCACCGATCACGTCGAGCGCCTGTCGTGGCGGTACGACCTCTACAGCCCCGGCGAGCTGGTGCGTCTGGACCACTTCAACCAGGTGACCCCCGACGTGCCGCGCGCGGTGAACTTCATGCAGTCCCTCGGCTTCCGGGTCACCGAGGACATCCAGGACGAAGAGGGAACGGTCTACGCCGCGTGGATGCGCCGCAAGCCCACCGTCCACGACACGGCGATGACCGGCGGCGACGGCCCGCGCATGCACCACGTCTGCTTCGCCACGCACGAGAAGCACAACATCCTCGCCATCTGCGACAAGCTCGGTGCGCTGCGCCTGTCGGACCGCATCGAGCGCGGACCCGGTCGCCACGGCGTGTCGAACGCGTTCTACCTCTACCTGCGGGATCCCGACGGGCACCGGGTCGAGGTGTACACGCAGGACTACTACACGGGGGATCCCGACAACCCGGTCGTCACCTGGGATGTGCACGACAACCAGCGCCGCGACTGGTGGGGCAACCCCGTCGTCCCGTCCTGGTACACGGAGGCCTCGCTCGTCCTCGACCTCGACGGCAACCCGCAGCCGGTCGTGGCCCGCACCGACTCGTCCGAGATGGCCGTGACGATCGGCGCCGACGGATTCTCCTACACCCGAGCGCCCGAGCAGAGCGACGGCGAGTTCAAGCTCGGCAATCAGCTCTGACGACGAGGAGGACATCGGATGCTGCCATCTGACACCATCGCGGAGATCGCCGAAGAACTCGCCGAGGCCGACCGCACGAACGGCGTGATCCCGCGGATCACCGCGCGCTATCCCGACGCCACGGTCGAGGACTCCTATGCGATCCAGGGGGTCTGGCGCGATCGCAACATCGCCGCCGGGCGTCGCCTGGTCGGCCGCAAGATCGGCCTGACCTCGAAGGCGATGCAGGAGGCGACCGGCATCACCGAGCCGGACTACGGGGTCATGTTCGACGACACCGTCTACCGCTCCGGAGATGAGATCGACGCGTCCCGTTACTCCAACGTGCGCATCGAGGTCGAGCTCGCCTTCGTCCTGGGTCGGCCGCTGGAGGGTCCCGACTGCACCCTCGAGGACGCCCTCTCCGCGATCGACTACGCCGTGCCCGCGCTCGAGGTGCTCAACTCGCACATCGAGCTGGCAGGCCGGACGATCGTGGACACCATCTCGGACAACGCGGCCTATGGCGCAATGGTGCTCGGCGACGTGCACAAACGGCCCGACGAGATCGACCTGCGCTGGGTTCCCGGCGTCCTCTCCCGCAATGGGGAGATCGTCGAGACCGGCGTCGCTGCCGGCGTGCTCGGTCATCCCGCCACGGGCGTGGCCTGGCTCGCGAACAAGTTCGCCCAGCACGGCGCGCGTCTGGAAGCCGGCGAGATCATCCTCGCCGGCTCCTTCACCCGACCGATGTGGGTGGAGGCCGGCGACGAGGTGCTGTGCGACTACGGCCCCATGGGACAGATCACATGTCGCTTCGTCTGAGCCCGACCTTCCGCGCCGCGCTGGAGGCGGCTGAGCAGCCACTCGCGGGGATATGGGTGTGCTCGGCGAGCCCCCTCGTCGCCGAGATCGTGGCGGGCTCGGGCACCGACTGGGTGCTCATCGACATGGAGCACTCGCCGAACGGTCTCGCGTCGGTACTCGCTCAGCTGCAGGCGATCGCGGCCTACCCCGCGACACCGCTCGTGCGCGTCCCCGACGGCGATCCCGTCCGGCTCAAACAGGTGCTCGACGTCGGCGCGCAGAACATCCTGGTGCCCATGGTGTCCTCCGCCGAGCAGGCCCGCGACCTCGTTGCGGCTGTGCGGTATCCCCCTCGCGGCATCCGCGGCGTCGGCTCGGCCCTCGCCCGCTCCGCGCGCTGGAATCGCGTCGACGATTACCTCGCACAGGCGGACGAGCACGTCTCGCTCTTCGTCCAGGTGGAGAACGCCGCGGGCGTGGAAGCGGCCGGCGAGATCGCGGCGGTCGACGGCATCGACGGGGTCTTCGTGGGCCCCAGCGACCTGGCCGCGTCCCTGGGCCTTCTGGGGCAGCAGACGCACCCGGAGGTCGTGTCCGCGGTGCAGCGCGCCTTCGCCGCCGTGCGCGCGACGGGCACACCCGTCGGGGTCAACGCCTTCGACCCCGCCGCGGCCGATGCCTACGTCGAGGCCGGCGCGGACTTCCTCCTCGTCGGCGCCGACGTCGCGATCCTCGCCCGGGGCACGGAGGCTCTCGCGAAGCGCTGGGCGGCCGAAGACTCGGGTCCGCGCGCCAGCTACTGAGGTGCGGGTATGCGGCCCCTCACGGCCGCACACCCGTCTCCCAGGGTTTCCGAGCTCACCGCGCCGCGGCCCGCCCTCCGGAGCGACCGTCGAGGGCGTCGAGGATCGCGCGCGCGCCGGTGAGACCGGTTTCCACGGCACCATCGATGAACCCGCCCCACCCGTCCGCGACGTCGGAGCCCGCGAAGCGGATGCGACCATGCGTCGCACGGAGCACGGCCAGGTGCGACGTGAGGAATCCCGTGCGGTGCATCGGCCACGTCTCCTGCGCGTAGGGGTCGCTCACCCAATCGTGACCGGCGGTCTCGACCACGCGCAGCCCCAGATCCCATCGATCGAGAGCGGCCTGCACGGCGGACGTGTCGCCGGCATCGAGGGATGCGGCATCCGGACCGAAGCCGACGACGATCGTGCGGCCGTCACGGAGGTACTCGGACTGGATGAAATTCAACGGCCAGTCCGCCGAGCCCATCGCCACGAAGGGGGCGTGCTCGCCTTCGAGCGACATCCAGACCTTTGTGCCCAGCCCCAGCTGTCCGTCGACGGTCGCGGCGGCCACCGTCTCGAGCCCCGGGGCGAACTCCACCCTCGACAGCGCGTGCATCGGGATCGTGACGAGCACCTGCTCGGCCGTGACCACCTCACCCTTGTCGGAGATGACGCGCACTTGCGCGTCATCGTGTTCGATGCGACGGATGTCGACGCCGAAGCGGACGTCGGCGGTGGAATCGTCACGGATCGCCTCGGCGAGCGCGCGGGTCCCGCCGGCCACCTTGTACGACGCGCACGCTTCCCAATTGGTCTTCCAGTCACCGTCGGTCAGCGCGACCCACCGCAGCGCCTGGGTGAAGGCGGCGTGATCGAGGCGACCGTTGAAATTCAGCGCCCAGAACGAGGACAGCAGGATGTTCTGCTCTTCCGTGATCGGCAGGGCGTCGATCGCCTCCCGGACCGACCGACCATCCAGGTCGACGGCGGCGGTGGACGCCGATGCCGAGAACGGAAGGGGAAAGACCTCACGGGCGCGCTCCATCAGCGCGGTGTTCGGTCCGTCGAGCACGTCGAGCAGGTCTTGGGGATCGCCGGCGACCGTGGTGGTCCCGTTCCACCAGAACGCCCGCTCCGGTGTCGGGCTGGGAACGATGCCGATCCCGTAGCGCGCGAGCTCCGCCCACACGTACGGCTGCGACCAGTGCACCCAGGTTCCGCCCAGTTCGACCGGCATGCCGAATCGCTCCGCCAGCCAGGTCCGACCGCCGATGCGGTCCCGGGCCTCCAGAACGACGACGCGCTTGCCGGCACGTGTCAGCTCGCGTGCGGCGATGAGCCCCGCGAAGCCGGCGCCGACGACGGCGACGTCGTAAGCGTCCCTGACCTCCGACGTGCCGCTCATGAGTAGACGAAGAACTCGACGGTCGGCTCGAGGACGGTCCAGACCGCGGGAACGTCCTTGTTGAACGACGCCGAGTCTCCCGCGCCGAGCTCGAACGCGTCCTGGCCTTCCGGCTCGATCCTCACGCGGCCCTCGACGATGTACACCGACTCGTCGGCGTGACCGACGACGCGCATCGGCCCCGGGGTCTCCTCCGGGGTGATGAACCAGTACCCGCACGACAGAGCGTCGCGCTCCCCGTCCCCCGGCCGGCGCACCCACTGGACCACACCCACCTCGAACGGCTCGGCGGCCGCACGGTCGATGGCCGCGTGGATCACGAAACTCTCCTGAGACATGAACGTCCTCCTTGACGATGCCGACGTTCGGTTCGTCGGGTGGCGCCAATATAAGCACATGCTTAGTTTTGCCCGCAAGAGTGCGCCGCCTAGGATCGGCCAGATGCGCGAGCGTGTGCCGTACGGAGAGGGGCGCGATCTCCTGATCGCCGCGACGATCGCCGTGGTGGCCGAGAAGGGCCTGCGAGGCTTGACCTTCCGCGCGGTGGCCGATGTCGCAGGCGTGAACAATTCCCTGGTCGCCCACCATTTCGGCTCCCGCGACGCCCTCCTGCTCACCGCGATGGAATCCGCCGTCGAGAGGTCGATCGACTCCTCCGGCCTCACCGACATCGCGAGCGACGAGGACTTCGCCGCCACCCTCCTCGCCTCGGTGACCACGGAGCCCGAGCTGCAGGCGTTCCAGTACGAGATGATCCTGGAAGCCCGCCGGAACCCGCCGTTCCGCGAGCCGGTGCGCCGCCTGTACGACCGCTACCAGCGAGAGGTCGCCGAGGGCCTCGTGCGCCTCGGCTTCGCCGGCGACGTGGAGGGGGCGGCGCGGCGCATCTTCGCCGCCCTCGATGGACTGGTCCTTCAGACCATGGCCGGACTCGATCGACCCGAACTCCGCCGAGCGATCGACGACGTGGTGCGAGCAGCTCGCGCGGAAGCGGCCGCGCTCCCTCGCCGTCAGGGCGAAGCGACGACCTGAGAGGCCGAGGTCACCGCGATACCGAGCGCGACGACCGCTTCCTCGAACTGCTCGGCGGTGATCGATCGGCTGATGTATTGGACCATGAGGCCGTCCAGAGCGGCGAACAGGGCGAGATTGAGAGGTTCGCTCGCCGGCGCGCCGAGGCGCTCGCGCCCCGCGGCCAGCGCGGCGACATACCGCGAATAGAGCGAACGGACGGCATCCTGCAGCTCCGGGCGCCGACTGGACTCCAGGATCATCTCGAACTGGAAGACCGCGACGTCCACGTCCGAGAGCACGTTCTGCACCAACGCCGCGCGGAAGGAGTCGGCGTCGGTCGCATACTCGGCCAGATCCGCGCCCGCGATCGAGCGCTCGCCACTCCACTCCAGCGCGGCCGCCAGCAGCTTGTCGCGGGTGCCGAAATGGTGGGCGATCAGGGTGTTGTTCACGCCGGCCTCCGCCGCGACAGCACGGAACGTGAGCCCGCGCAGTCCCTTCTGCGCCACGACGTGCACGGTCGCACGCAGAAGCGCCTCCCGGCCTTCGCCGTGGTTGATCGCGCGGGACCCGTTCGCCATGCCTCTCAGCATAGGCGCGGCATCCTGTTCGGGATTCCGCATCCGCCGCCCCCGTCCACGCGCTCCCACGGAATCCGAAAACAGGTCTTGACGAGGCCCTCCCGAGGGCGTAACTTGCTCGCTAAGCAACTGCTTAGCCTTGTTGCGTCACATCCGCTGTCACGAGCCCCACCCGATCTGTTGAACCGGCTCGTCCAGCGACAGCCGGTCCAAAGGAGGACCCATGAGCAATGCGACCGAGCGCCACCTCAGCCCCCCGCAGATGGGAGAGACGAAGCTGAAGGCGAACAGCCTGGGCTTCATCGGCGTCGCCTTCTTCGTCATCTCCGCCGCCGCTCCCATGGCGGCGTTCGTGGGCGCGAGCCCCGTGATCTTCTCGATCATGGGCCCCGTCGTTCCGTTGATCTACGTGCTGGTCGCGCTCGTGATCGCGATCTTCGCGATCGGCTACCTCAAGATGAGCCGTCACGTCGTCAGCGCCGGCGGGTTCGTGTCCTACATCGCACGTGGACTCGGCCGCAACGCCGCGACCGGCGCCGCGGGCATCGTGATCGTCACCTACATCGCCCTGCAGGTGGGACTGTGGTCTCAGTTCGGGGTCTTCGCACAGCAGCTCGCGGCGAGCTATCTCGGCATCGACATGCCCGTCTGGTTCTGGGTGCTGATCTTCCTCGCCGCCACGACCGCGCTGACGATGTTCGGGGTCGACCTCAATCTCCGCATCCTCGGAGTCCTGCTCGTCCTGGAAGTCGTCGCCGTCGCGGTGCTGGTCATCGGTGTCTTCGCCAACTCCGCCGGCCGCGACCTGTCCCTGGTCAGCTTCGCGCCGTCCGGTCTCTTCCAGCCCGGGCTCGGCGTTGCGGTCCTCTTCGTGTTCGCCTGCTTCACCACCTTCGAAGCGACCACCGTGTTCAGCGAGGAGGCCCGCGAGCCGCGGCGCACCATTCCCCGCGCGCTGTTCACGGTCATCGTCTTCGTCGGCGTGTTCTACACGCTCGCCACCTGGGCCGTGAGCATCGCCGTCGGCCCCGACAACATCCAGGAAGCCGCCGGCAGCGACCTCGCGGGCATCATCTTCGCGATCTCCCGTGACTTCGTCGGTCCGTGGCTGGACATCCTCATGCAGGTCCTGGTCGTCTCGAGCTTCATCGCGATGCTGATCGGCGTGCAGAACATGTTCGCGCGCTACATGTTCGCGCTCGCCCGCGCCCGCGCCCTGCCGCGACCGCTGGCCACGGTGACCCGTCGTTCGCAGGCTCCGGCGCGTGCAGCCCTGGTCAACGGCGTGATCGTCGGCGTCATCCTCATGGCGTTCCTCCTGTCGGGAGCCGACCCGATCACCGTCGTGTACGCCTGGTTCCTCGCGCTCGGAACGATCGGCTTCGTCGTCATGATGGCCTTCGCCTCCATCGCGATCGTGGTGTTCTTCATCCGCGAGAAGCTCGAACGCGGATTCTGGACGACCCGCGTCGCCCCCTTCGCCGCCGTGGTGCTGATGGTCTCGGTCCTCGTCGTGGCCATCGCCAACTACGACGCCCTGCTCTTCGACGACGGCGTCGTGGCCCGCGCGATGCTGTGGTCGATCCCGATCGCCTTCGCTCTCGGAGCGCTGCTGCCCGTCGTCAAGAAGGACGTCGACTTCGGCACCGTCGTCAGCGCCGGCAACTGACCAACCTCCCCCTCGAAAGGAAGTCATGACTCACTCACCCACGCAACTCGCCCCGACCGAGCAGGGATACGTCCCCACCGAAGAGTGGCCGGATGTCACCACGATGCTGGACGGCTTCGGCGACCCCAGCCTCCCCAGCAGCCGACAGTTGGAAGGCGCCCCCGTCACCGTCCGCTTCGAGAACGGGTGGACGATCCGGCACGAGTTCACCGACGGCCGGATCACGTGGGAGATCGTCGACGGCGATGGCGCGGGCGCCACCGGCACCCACCCCTATCGTGCGGTCGAGGTGCGTCCCGGGATCTTCTTCATCGACTTCGTGAAGGGCGAGGGGATCCACTCGAGCGACGTGTCGATGGTCCTCAACGTCGCCGACGGTCGTGTGACCGTGGCGGAATCGGCCTTCGTCGACAAGGCGGGGCAGGTGCGGATGAAGACCGACTTCCTGTCCGGCCGCGTGGATGGCACCGGGGAGATCGAGCCCCGGGGACGCACCAGCGAGCTGGTCGGGAAGCGGATCTACTACCGCTACAGCCCGACCGAGCACTACGAGCACGTCTACCTCAACGCCGGCACCTTCGTCTGGCACTGCGTCAAGGGCGGCGAGGTGGGTCTCGCGTGCGCCGACCCGGTCCAGGTGTTCGAGCTGGCCGAAGGCATCGTGCTCCTGCACTGGAGCGAGCAGGTCATGCCGGTCGAATCGATCGTGACGATCGATCTGACGAACAAGCGATCGGTCGGGCGGATGTTCTGCTGGGACGGCCCGACGCTGGACACCGTCCACATCCCCTTCGACAGCGAGTTCACCATCCTGTCCGACGTGCCGTACCCGAACGAGTGACACCCCTGTTTCCCGAAAGGAGACTCTCATGACGACCACCACTTCCCTCCTCGACCGCATCGGCGTGGGCGAGGCCGAGGGCCGCGCCATTCCGGATGCCGCCACCCGCGAGACCATCGGCTACGCACCGGTGCACTCCGTCGATGACCTCGAAAGGGCGATCGACGCCGCGCGGGCCGCTCAGCCCGCCTGGGCTGCGCTCGGGCACGCCGAGCGCAGCCGGATCCTCCACGCGATCAGCGATGACCTCGAGGCCAACGCGGAGGAGCTGGCGCAGCTGCTCTCCCGCGAGCAGGGCAAGCCCCTCGACGGACCGAACGCGCGCTTCGAGGTCGGCGCCTGCGCGGTCTGGACGCGCAACGCCGCGGACACCGCACTGGAGCCGGAGGTGGTGTTCGAAGCGGGCACGGCGCGCTCCGAGGTCCACTACGACGCGCTGGGGGTCGTCGGCGCCATCGGGCCGTGGAACTGGCCCATGATGATCACCGTGTGGCAGATCGCGCCCTCCCTGCGGATGGGCAACACCGTCATCGTGAAGCCGAGCAGCTACACACCTCTGTCGGTGCTCGCGCTCGTCGAGATCTACAACCGCCACCTGCCGGAGGGCGTCCTGACCGTCGTCAGCGGCGACCGCACCGTGGGATCGGCCCTCGCCTCGCATCCCGGGATCGACAAGGTGATGTTCACCGGCTCCACCGCGGCCGGACGCCTGATCGTCGAGTCCTCGGCGCGCAATCTGGCTCGCCTGACGCTCGAGCTCGGCGGCAACGACCCCGGGATCGTGCTGCCCGGGACGGATGTCGCCGCAATCGCCGAGAACCTGTTCTGGGGCTGTTTCATCAACACCGGACAGACCTGCGCGGCCCTCAAGCGGCTGTACGTGCACGATTCCGTCTACGACGAGGTGGTGCAGACCCTCGCGGACATGGCTCGGTCGATGCCGATGGGCCGCGGCCTCGACGACGGCAATGTCCTCGGACCGCTGCAGAACCAGGGCCAGTTCGATATCGTCAAGGACCTCGTCGACGACGCTCGCTCGCGCGGTGCGCGCATCGTCGCGGGCGGCGAGCCGGCGTCGGAGCTCGGTCCGCTGTTCTACCGCACGACGGTGGTCGCCGACATCGAGGACGGCGCACGTCTGGTCGACGAGGAGCAGTTCGGCCCCGCCATCCCGGTGATCCGCTACACCGACGTCGATGACGCCGTGCGTCGCGCGAACGCCTCCGAGCAGGGGCTCGGCGCATCGGTGTGGTCGAACGACGTCGCCGCCGCCGTCGAGGTCGCCAAGCGCGTCCAGGCGGGAACGGTGTGGATCAACCAGCACGGTGCGTTGAACCCGAACGTGCCGTTCGGAGGGACCAAGCAGTCCGGGTACGGCCAGGAGTTCGGCGTCGCCGGGCTGAAGGCCGTGGCGGCTCCCAAAGTGATCAGTCTCTGAGCCCGGCATGGTCTTCACCGGCGCACACGTGAAAGACGACGTCGTCGTCGTGACCGGCGGCGGCACCGGCATCGGCGCGGCCATCGCGGCCCGCTACGCCGACGAGGGCGCGCGCGTGGCCATCCTCGGCCGGCGCTCCGCCCCACTGGAGGAGGTCGCCGGTGCCACCGGCGCCCTCCCGGTGGTGGCGGACGTCGGTCGCGCCGCGGATGCCCGTCGCGCACGGGACACCATCCTGGAGACGTTCGGTCGTGTGGACACCCTGGTGTGCAACGCCGGGGGCCCCGGGTTCACGACGGTCGAGGATGCCGACGACGACGAGTGGGCGGACGCGCTGCACGCGAACCTCACCACGGCATTCGTCACCGCGCGGGAGTTCCTGGGCCCCCTCGGCGCGACGCGCGGGCGGATCGTCGTCGTCTCGTCGCTGTCCGGGCTCTTCGCCGGCCCCGCGATGGCGGGCTACACCACCGCGAAGCACGCTCTGATCGGACTCACCCGCTCGCTCGCCCGGGATTACGGCGCGCGTGGGATCCGCGTCAACGCCGTGTGCCCCGGCTGGGTGCGCACACCCATGGCCGACGAGGAGATGGACGACCTGGTCTCCCGCGGCGGCGCGCCCACCCGCGACTCCGCGTACGCGAAGGTCACCGCGGACGTCCCTCTGCGCCGCATCGCGGAAGCTCGGGAGATCGCCGCGGCGGTGCGCTTCCTGGGTTCCGAGGAGTCGTCGTACATCACCGGCGCAACGCTCGTCGTGGACGGTGGGGCGCACATCGTCGACCTCCCCACGCTCGCATTCGAGAAAGCCCTCCCGCAGGGCGACGAGGTGCCGGAGGTGCCGAGATGGACATGAGACTCGCCGGTCGGGTCGTCGTGGTGACCGGAGGCGCGTCCGGCATCGGCCGCGCGTGCGTCGACGCGTTCACAGCCGAGGGCGCTCGGGTCGCCGTGTTCGACCGACAGCCCGCGGGCTCCGACGCGGGCACGTCCGCCGGGGAGCCGCTGCACGTGACGACGGACGTCACCGACGAGGACGATGTCCGCCGCGCCGTGCGCGTCGTCGAGGAGCGGCTCGGTCCCGTCGATGTGCTCGTCGGCTGCGCCGGCGTCTCGGGACCCGTCGGCACCGCGCTCTCCCACGTGGAGGCGGCCGAATGGGATCACGTCATGGCGGTGAACGTCCGGGGCAACTTCCTCGTGACCAAGCACTGTCTCGCGGATCTGGAGCGCAGCGAGGTGGGCACGATCGTCCTCGTGGCCTCGGATTCCGCGCTCGTGGCGTTCGAGGGGATGGGACCGTACACGGCGTCGAAGGCGGCGGTGGTGGGCCTGACGAAGGCGATCACCGTCGACCATCCGGCCGTGCGCGCGAACGCGCTGTGTCCGGGAGTGGTCGACACTCCGATGTCGCGGGGGGATCTCGGGATGCCCGACGGCTTCGCCGGGACGGATATGCCCGTCATGTCACCTCACCAGCTCGCCGCCCACGCGGTGTTCCTCGCTTCTCCCGTGAGTGCCCCGATCAATGCGACCACGGTCGTCGCCGACTTCGGCATGCTCGCCCGTTCGGCCCTCGGAACGCTGGATTTCACCGCGGACGCGTCCCACTGATGAGGGGCCCGCTCGCGCTGATCGCGCGAGCGGGCCCCTCTCACTCCTCGAGCCGGTAGACCGTCCGACCGCCGACGATCGTCTCCCGCACGCGCGCGGCGCCGATGTCGCCTTCGTCCACCCCGAAGAGGTCACGATCGACGATGACCAGGTCCGCACGCTTTCCGACGGCGAGGGTACCGCGCTCGTCGGATCGCCCGACCGCCTCCGCGCCCACCCGGGTCACCGCCTCGAACGCCTCGATCCGGGTGATCGGGTGGGATCCGTGCTGGATCGCCCCCTGGATCCCGGGGAGGAGGTTCGGATCGGGGGTGATGATCCAGTCGCTTCCGATGGTCATCCGGGCGCCGTGATCGAGCATCCGCCGGAAATGGAAGGCGTCGCCCAGCCCGTACTCGGGAAGGTGCCACAGCGCCGGCGACATCTCCGCGGTCACATCCAACTCGCGGAAGCGAGCGAAGTCCTCGTCCGCGACGAAGCCCGCGTGAGCGACCTCGTGGACGACGCCGGGACCATTCGCCCCGCGTACTTCGGCGATCGCGTCGAGACACGTACGGACGGCCCCGTCACCCGCGCAGTGGATCTTCACCGGACGCCCCTGCGCGTCGAAGCCGGCGACCACGCGGGCGAGTTCCTCCTTCGACACGAGGAGCCAGCTGTCGTCGATCTCTCCGGAGGCGGTCAACGGCGCGTGGGTGCTGTGCGGCGGCAGAGGTGCTCCGTCGATCCAGATCTTCACGAATCGGGGATCGACGTGCGCCGAGGCCCACCGGTCGCACTCCCGGAGGAGCTCGTCCAGGCGCTCCCCGCTGGCCATTCCGAAGCCTTCCGAGCGCCACACGAGGTGCGCGGCCACGTGAAGGTCGAGTTCGCCCGCGGCATCCAGCGCAGCGTACGCGCGGAGGGCCTGCTCGGACGCCGAGGCCTCCTGCACGGAGGTGATGCCGAAGCGGTGGCAGACCCCGACGGCCCACCGCACGGCCGCCAGGTACTCCTCGTCGGGGCGGTCGGGGATGCTCCGCAGCACCTTCCAGGTCGCCTCCTCGACCAGCTCGCCGGTGAGCCGCCCGTTCTCGTCGCGGATGTAGGCGCCGCCGTGGCCGAACTCGTCCTCCTCGCCGATGTCCGCGAGGGCGAGCGCCCGCGAGTTGGCGACACCGTGGTGGATCGAATAGTCGTAGAGGTAGACCGGTTCGTCCGGGAAAGCCGCATCCAGGTGCGCGCGTGTGAGAGCCGCCTCCCCGGTGATCGCCGGGGGGAACACCTCTCCCCCGACATGCCAGGCGCAGTGCGCGTCCCCCTCGGGGTGCGGGTGGTGCGCGCGCAGCTCCTCCACGATGCGATCGGGCCCGGCGAATGCAGGCAGACGCGTCTCGTACAGGTATTTGAGACCGCTGAACAGCAGGTGCGTGTGGGCGTCGTGCATGCCGGGCATCAGGGTGCCGCCGGCGAGGTCGACGACCCGCGCCTGCGGTCCGGCTGCCGCGCGCGCGCCCTCGTCGTCTCCGACGAAGACGATGTGCGGACCGCGTGTGACCAGCGCCTCGACGAACGGCGCGTCCGGTTCGGCTGTGAAGATGCGGCCGTTGGTGTAATGGGTGATCTGCATGCCCGTCTCCTCTGTGGTCGTCGGCGCCGTCACGGCTGCGGCACCGTTTCAGCGGACGTCTCCTGGACCGACCGGGCTCGCCAGGCCCGCCGGACCGCCTGCTGGATGGAGCGGTCGAGGGCGACCGCGAGCACGAGCGTGAGGCCGATGAACACGGTCTGCAGGAACGCGGACACTCCGGCGATCACGAGCCCGTTCTTCAGCACACCGAAGAAGAGGAGACCCGACAGCACGCCGCTGATGCGCCCCACACCGCCCTCGAAGGCGACACCGCCGAGGAGGACCACGGTGAGCGCCGCGAGCTCCATGCCCTGACCGACCGTGGGGCTCACCGCGGTGAGCTTGGCTGCGAGCATCATGCCCGACACCGCCGACAGAGCGCCCGTGACGACGAAGACACCCAGGCGCGTGCGTCGGACGCGGACCCCCATCAGATGCGCGGCGCGGCTGTTGCCGCCGATCGCCAGGATCTGCTTGCCGACGCTCGTGCGGTTGAGCAGATACCACGCGGCCACCGCCGCGACGACGAGCACGATGATCTGGATCGGCACCCCCAGGATCGAGAAGGTCCCGAAGGACGTGAAAGCGGCAGGAAGGCCGGTGATGGTCGTCCCACCCGTGAGCAGCAGCGCGAGCCCGCCCCACACGCTCAGGAATCCCAGAGTCACCACGAAGGTGTTCAGGTTCAGGTAGGCGACGAGGAACCCGTTCACCGCTCCCGCGAAGACGCCGAAGGCGAGTCCTGCTCCGACGCCGAGCAGAGCGCTCCCGGTCGCGACCATGACCAGACCGGCGATCACCGCGCCGCACGAGGCGATCGCGCCGACGGACAGGTCGGCGCATCCCATCATCACGACGAAGGCGACGGGCAGGGCGATGATGCCCAGCTCGACGATCTGCGAGAGCACCGTCACCCCGTTGCCGATGCTGAAGAAGCGCGGGTTGATGATGGTGAACACGGCGATGAGCGCGAGCAGAGCGGCGAGCACACCGTTCTGTGCGAGGACGACCTTCGCCTTGGTCGGGTCGAATCTCATGATGGGTGGACCTCGTTCTGTTCGTCGGAGTGGGAATCGCCGGCGAGGCGCAGGAGCGTGTCGAGCAGCGCCTCGTCGGTCAGGGTGGAGCCGGCGTGCAGTTCTGCGCTCCGCCGGCCGTAGAGCACGTAGGCGCGGTCGCACATGCTCGTGATCTCGTCCGATTCGGCGGAGGCGACCAGGACGGTGCTGCCCTGCTCGGCGAGCGCGCGGATCGCGCGGACGATGTCGACCTTCGCGCCGACGTCCACCCCCTGCGTCGGCTGGGCGAGGAGGAGGACCTCGGGCTGCTGGGGGAACATCCACCGGGCGAGCAGGTGCTTCTGCCGGTTGCCTCCGCTGAACTCCGACACAGGCACGTCCCCGGCGGGTCCGCGGACCTCCAGCAGCTCGCGGCTGCGCTCGTATAGATCGCCGCCGGTCTGCGGCGTGATCCACCCCGCCGCTCCCAGGTGGCCATACCAGGGGAAGAGGACGTTGTCCCGTGCGCTGAAGGTGGACAGGAGCCCATCGCGCTCGCGATCCGCGGGAACGTAGAAGACGCCCCTGCGGAGGGCATCGCTCGGGTCGGAAGGTGCGTACGGCCGGCCTTCGAGCCGGTGCCGGCTCTCGTCGGCCCGCAGCCCGTAGAGCGACTCGAGCAGATGGAACTGATCGCTGGCGGCCATGCCGAACAGCCCCACGACCTCTCCGCGGTGGGCGGTGAGATGCCGATCGCCGTACTCGATCTCCGTCGCGAGCGTTCCGCGGCGCGCGGATACGAGTGCTGCACGGACGATGCCCGGCGCCAGCGCCTCGGACAGGTCCTCGACGCGCAGACCGGCCGCGGGCTGGTCCATCACGAGCCGACCTGTGTTCATCACCGCGATGCGCGTGCAGACATCGAGGATGTCGGGCAGGCGGTGGGAGACGTAGAAGACGACCGCGCCGGCCGCGGCGAAGGAACGGATCAGTGCGTGCAGAGCAGCCGTCTCCTCCGCGCCGAGGGCCGCGGTCGGCTCGTCGAGGAACAGGACCCGGATCTCACCCTCGAGAACTCCGCGGGCGAGATCGACCGATTGACGCTCACCCAGCGACAGAGTGGCGACCGGCAGGTCGAGGGGGAGGTCGGTTCCGACTCTTTCGAGCGCCGCCTGCGCCGCGGCCGCGCGCTCCCTGCGGGATCCATGGGCAGGGCGACCCAGCTCCAGGTTGTCGAGAATGCTGAGATTGGGGACCAGCGCCGGTTCCTGATGGACGACGGTCACGCCGATCCGGGCGATGTCCCGCGGCGTGCTTCCCGCCGGGATGGGCTCGCCGTCGATGCGGATCTCGCCCGAGGTCCAGCCGATCGCCCCCGTGGCGACGTTCACCACGGTGGACTTGCCGGCGCCGTTGTGGCCGAGCAAGCCGATGATCTCGCCCGGGACAGCGCTCAGCGTGACGTGATCGACGGCACGGGAAGCGCCGAAGTCGACCGTGAGCCCTTCGAAGGAGATCCGCGGGGGTGGATTGGTTGCGTGCGTCATGTCTCTCCAGACGGATGGGCGGAGGGACCGGAGCCGGATCCGGCCCCTCCGTCACTCACTTCGAGATGAGGGAAGCGGCGTTGTCCGCGTTGACCTCGGTGACCCCGAGGGTGACGTCCTCGACCTCTCGGCCCTCCGCGGCCGCGATGAGCATCTCGAACTCGGCATCCACGAGGCTTTCGGGCGTCCAGACGAACGCCGTGCGCCACATGTCGTCGCCCGAGGCGATGAGACCGAAGGCCTCGTCGTCTCCGTCGGTGGCGCTGACGTAGTAGGACGGGTCGTTCGCGGCGACGCCGGAGTCGATGACGGCCTGACGAGCGCCGAGCACCATGTCGGCGCCGATCCCCAGCCACACGGTCGTATCGGGGTGGGCGACCAGCTGCGTCTGCGCCGCCTTGTACCCGTCGTCGCGGCTCGACGCCTCGAGGTCGTCGATGACGACGTCGGCTCCGCTGGCCTCCAGGCCCTTCTCGATGCCCTCCTTCTGAGAGCGCCCGAGATCGGCCGTGGTGTCGGCGAGGATCGCGACGCGAACCTGCTCGCCGCCGGCGTTCTCCTTGATCCACTCCCCCGCTGCCTCACCGACCTGGGAGCCGGCATCCACGGTGTCCAGAATGAGCTGGGCGGTCACTCCCTCCCACGCGCCCGCGTAGCCGAGGACCGGGATGTTCGCTGCCGTCGCCTGCGCGGTGACGGGGACCATCGCATCGGCCTGCACCGGGAAGCCCATGATCGCTTTCACGTCGCCGCGCTGCACCCACGTGGTCCAGTCGTTGACCTGGGTCTGCAGATCGAAACTCGGGTTGTCGGTGAGGAAGGTGTATCCGGCCTCCTCGATCCGCGGCTGGAGGAGATCGAGCTGCTGCTTCCAGATGTTGACATCCTGCGTCGGGAAGCTGAAGGCGATCGCTCCCTTGGACTCCTCCTCGCCTCCACCTCCCCCTGGGGCCGCGGAGCTGCATCCGGAGACGAGGAGTGCGACCGCGGCCAGGGCTGCGGCGATCGCCGATGTGTTCTTTCGCATGTGAGTGCTCATTCCTGTCGGGTGTTTCGGGGGGTGGTCAGTGATCGGACTCGTACACGAGGGCGGCGACATCGACCGCGCTCGCGCCGCCGTCCACGGGGATCACGGCGCCCGTGAGGTATCCGGCATCCGCGGACACGAGGAATCGCACGACGCCGGCGATCTCTTCGGGCGTGCCCGCGCGCCGCAGCGGGACGTTCGCAGTGGCGAGGTCGAATGCGTCGTCGAGGCCGATGCCGCGCTGGTCGGCGAGGAGGGCAAGGGATTCGGCCGACATGTCCGTGCGGACGAGGCCCGGACAGATGAGGTTCGCGCGGACGCCCCGCTTGCCGTATTCGACTGCGATCGACTGCAGCATCAGCCCGAGTCCCGCCTTCGATGCTGCGTAGCCGCTCATGAACGAGCTGGCACGCAGCGCCGCGAGCGAGGCGACGCCGACGATCGAACCACGCGTCTCGACGAGCGCCGGCAGAGCGGCGCGCGAGAGTCGGGCCGCGCCGACGAGGTTGGTGTCGGTCATCGTCCGCCAGTCATCGTCGGTGAGGTCGGCGAACCTTCCGGGGCGCGACACCGCCGCGTTGAGTACGAGCGCGTCGAGCCGCCCGAATCGTTCTCGAACCTCGGCCATCACCCGCGCGGGAGACACGGCATCCGTGACATCCGCCGCGATCGGCACGGCACCGGTCGCCTCGGCGATCTCTGCAAGGCGGTCCATGCGCCGGCCGAAGACGACGACCTCCCATCCGACGTCGCGCAGAGAGCGCGTGATGGCGGCGCCGATGCCGGTTCCGCCCCCCGAGACGAGGGCGACGCCGGAGGCGCGGGATGGATCGATGGAGCTGCTCATGGCCCTCCTTTGGACCGGCCGTCGTGACGGCTGATGGTGCGAATTCCAGCGACCTTGCGGCGCCCGACTGCTCATACTGAGCAAGTGCACAGGAGTCTAAGCAGTTGCTCAGTCTGCCGTCAAGGGTCTTAGGCTGAGTCGGTGTCGGAAAGATCCGTGCCGCACGGGAGCGGCAGAGACGTCCTCATCGCTGCGGCGATCGCCGTCGTGGCGGAATCGGGGTTGCGAGGCCTCACGTTCCGAGCTGTCTCGCAGCGCGCAGACCTCAGCAACTCGCTGATCAGCCACCATTTCGGAAGCCGCGAGGCGCTGCTCGAGGCCGCCGTGGGGTGGGCGGTGGCGAATTCGATCGCGACGACGGAGCTCTTCGCCTTCGTGGCGGGACAGATCACGGCGGAGGAGTTCCTCGCGTCCCTCGCGACGTCGGGGGACGTCCTGGCCTTCCAGTCCGAGATGATCGTCGAAGCGCGACGCAATCCGGTCTTCCGCACGCCGATCCTCGACCTCTACAAGAGCTACCAGCAGGTGACCGAGGCAGCACTGCGCGCTCGGGGACTCCAAGACGTCGCCGACGCCGGCCGATGGGTGTTCGCTTCTTTGAACGGCATCGTCATGCAGCGCATGGCCGGCATCGACGACGATCGACTACGCGGCGCCCTGGAGGACCTGCAGATCGAACTGCTCGCGCGCGCGGAGCGGCCCGCGTCCCGCTCCTAGGCCCGGATGCCGTCCAGCAGCGCATCCAGCGCGGCGAGCTGCCCGCGGTTCGTCGGCACCACGAGCCGTCCGGGGCCGCAGAAGGCTCTGGCCACAGGCGATTCACTTCGTATATGATTTCCGTGTCCGGCGCGAAGGATCGTTCCGGTGCTCGAAAAAGGGGCACGCAGCCGTGCACAGCACGCGTGAGACACATACGGTTCCCGCATCCGTACGTCGTCCTCACCGCCCGTGAGGGCCGAAAGGCTCCGTCATGCCCACCGTCTCCGCGCACGTCGCATCCACCCTCGCCCGCCACATCGATCACGTCTTCGGCGTGATGGGCAACGGCAACGCGTATTTCCTCGATGCCGTCGAGCGCGACACCCCCGCGACCTACACCGCGGTCCGTCACGAAGCCGGCGGCGTGGCCGCCGCGGACGCCTTTCACCGGGCATCCGGGCGCCTGGCCGCGGCCACCGCCACCTACGGCGCCGGATTCACCAATGCCCTCACTCCGCTCGCCGAATCGGCACAGGCCCGGATCCCCCTCGTCCTCGTCGTCGGCGACGCACCCACCACGGGACCCCGGGCGTGGGACGTGGACCAGATCGCCCTCGCCGCCGCCGTCGGCGTGCGGACGTACACGGTCGGCGCGACCGATGCCGCGACGACGACGGTCGCGGCCATCGAGCACGCCGTGAACGACCGGGTGCCGGTGATCCTGGCGATCCCCTACGACGTCGCGGCCCTCGACGCGGGTCCCGTCCCGGACGCGGGGACCCCGCGGATGAGCCCGCCGCCGGCGCCCGACGACGAAGTCGCGCGGGCTGCCATCCGTGACATCGCGACGGCGCTCCGCGACGCCGAGCACCCCCTTCTGCTGGCCGGACGCGGCGCGTGGGTCTCGCGCGCCGGATCGGCCCTGGGCGCCCTGGCCGACGCAACCGGCGCCATCACGGCCACCTCTTCCCTCGCGCGCAGCATCTTCCCCCGGTCTGAGTACGACCTCGGAGTGACGGGAGGTTTCGGCGCCGAGGGTGCGATGACACTGATCCATCGGGCCGATGTGGTTGTGGTCTTCGGCGCCTCCCTGAATCAGTTCACGATGCGCTTCGGCGATCTGTTCGCCCCCTCGACCCGTGTGTTCCAGGTCGATGTCGCCTCGGCAGCGACGCATCCGCGGGTGACGGGCTTCGTCCGCGGCGACGCGGCGATCGTCGCTCGGGAGATCTCCGCCGAACTCGACCGGCTCGCGGCTGCACCGAGCGGATGGCGGGAAGCGGTGGACATCGCTCCGCTCCGCCGCTACGACGACGGCGACGGAATGGCCCCGGACGGACGCCTCGACCCGCGTTCGGTCGCCCAGCGCATCGCAGAAATGCTTCCGGAGGACCGCGTCGTCGTCTCGGACGGGGGACACTTCATCGGCTGGGCGAACATGTACTGGCCTGTGGCGTCCCCCGACCGCATGATGATGGTCGGGACGGCGTTCCAGACCATCGGACTCGGGTGGCCGTCGCTGCCCGGTGCCGCTCTCGCGCAGCCCGACGCGACCGTCGTGCTCACCACCGGCGACGGCGGCGCCCTGATGGCGCTCGCCGATCTGGACTCCGCCGTCCGGGTCGCCGGAGGCCGCGGCATGGCGGTCATCTGGAACGACGCCGCGTACGGGGCCGAGGTCAACCTCTACGGTCTGAAGGGCCTGGCCCGCGACCCCATGCTCATCCCCCAGGTCGACTTCGCCACCCTCGCCGCCGGGGTGGGCGCCGAGGGTGTCGTCGTGGAACGGCTCGAAGATCTCGACCGCCTGTCCTCGTGGGCACGGACCCCGGTGCAGGACCGCCCCTTCCTCGTTCTCGACTGCCGCATCTCGGGCGACGTCATCGCGCCGTATCAGCGGGAGATCATCCACGTGAACGGGATCGCCCTGCCGGAACCGGCCACCACCTGACGGCCCCCGCGCGAGAGCGCGAACACCTCGGCCGGGCCCCGCCCGGATCGAGGATGAGAACGGGAGAGCGAACTGGACACCGCCAGCGCACGCGCCCAAGACCCCCTCGGCGGGGGACGGATCTACGTCCTCGGGTTCGTCTCGATGACGGCGTCGCTGTCCACCGATATGTACCTTCCGGCGTTCCCGGCCATGTCGGCCGACCTCGGCGCGTCGGCCTCCGCCGTCCAGCTCACCCTCACCGCGTTCCTGATCGGTGCCGCGCTGGGGCAGCTGACGATCGGGGCCGTCTCGGATGCGCTGGGGCGACGACGCATCCTCATCGTCGCCCTCGCCCTGTTCTCGGCGTGCGCGTTCGCCGCCGCGCTCAGTCCCACCCTCGAGGCACTCGTCGCGATACGGGGCGTCCAAGGCCTGGCGGGCGCCGGCGGGGCGGTCCTCGCCCGTGCGGTGATCGCGGACCTCGTTGCGCACGACCGCGCGGTCCGGGCGTTCAGCACCCTCTTCGTGATGATCGCACTCGGCCCCGTCCTGGCGAGCCCGCTCGGCGCCCTCCTCACGCAGTGGCAGGGATGGCGTGCGGCCCTCGGCGGATTGGCCGTCGTCTCCGTGGCGATGCTCGCCCTCGCGGTCGTCGCCGTGCCGGAGAGCCTCCCTCCCGACCGGCGCCATTCCCTGCGGGTGCGGGTGCTCGCCGGAAACCTCCTGAGCCTGCTGCGCGTGCCGGCGTACGTCGGCTATCTCCTGGCGTTCAGCGTCGGCTACGCCGCCTTCATGACGTACATCAGCTCCTCGTCGTTCATCGTCCAGGACGCATTGGATCGCTCGGCGGTGGAGTACGCCGCGGCGTTCTCGGCGGCGTCCCTGTCGGTGATGGCCGGCGCATGGCTGAACGGCAGACTCGCGTCGCGATGGGGCGGTGCGGGCACGCTCACCGTCGCTCAGGCGATCGTGCTGTGCGCCTCCCTCACGCTCGCGCTCCTGGCACTCACCGACACCCTCACGTTCGGGTGGTGGATCATCGTCGCCTGCGTGCTCTGCGCCGGGTGCGGTGGCGTGATGGCCGGCGCATCCGCGCTCGCCGTCCGTCAGGCCGGACGCGCCGCGGGAGCCGGATCCGCCCTTCTCGGATTCACCCAGTTCACCTTCGGAGCGCTGGTCTCGCCCCTCGGCGGCGCATGGGGAACCTCGAGCGCCGCCCCCGCTGCTCTGGTGATGACCTGCGCCGCCGGCCTCGCCCTGGGGACGGGCCTCTTCGCGCGCACCCGCGGAACGTGACATCGGGCCCGAGTCCCCCGCAGGGGGACCCGGGCCCGATCAGACCCTCCGGTCGAGGGATCCGCGTCATCCGATCACGGCTGGAAGTACTGTCTCGCAACCTCGAGGAACTGCTGCGTGGTCGCACCCGCTTCCGCCACAGCGGGAGAGGCCATGAGATCGGCGGTCGCCTCCTCGAAGGACGGCAGGCCCTCCGGAGACGGCGTGTCGGGGCGGATGCCGTACACGCCCGTCGTGCTGAGGGCCTCCTGCCCCTCCGGCGTGAAGAGCCAGTTGTAGAACAGCTCCGTCGCGTTGGAGTTCGGCGCACCCTCGAGCACACAGCTGTAGTGGTACTCGATGCGCGCGTTCTCCAGCGGGAAGTAGAAGTCCACCGGCAGGCCGTCGTCGATGCTCTGCTTGAACGTCACGTACTGCGTGAACGGATCGAAGGCCGCCTCGCCGGTGGCCACGGCCTGCGTTGCGAGCGCGGCATTGGTGCGGAAGAGGGAGTCCTGCGCCCCGACATCCGCGACCCACGCCTCGTCGATCAACCCGTCGGCCCACATCGCGGCCATCGTGTTGGTGGTGCCGTTGACGGTCGTCGGGTCGTTCAGCACGAACTGGCCCGAGAACGCGGGATCCGACAGATCCGTGTAGGTCTGCGGAAGGTCGGCCTCGGAGATCAGATCGGTGTTGTATCCGATGCCGAACGGGTAGCCCACGAGCGCCCGGTATGTGCCGCCCTCGCTGATCAGGTCGCTGTCGAGGTACTCGGCGGTGAAGGGCTCGTAGGCGGAGCACTGTCCGGCGCCGTTCGCGGCGTTCACCGCGGGCGGCCCCGCCGTCAGGATCGACCCGACGTTCTGCCCCGACGCCGCCTCCTGTTCGAGTCGCGTGGAGAGCTCGGCGCCGAAGATGTACTCCCCGGTGACCGAGATGTCGGGATAGCGCTGCATGAACGTCTGGTACGCAGCACCGTAAAGCTGCTCGCCGGGTCCGTACGCGATGACCGACGTCTCGCCCGCCTCCTGCGCCGCTGCGTACAACTCGTCCAGCTGCGCGGCGATCTCCTCGCCGCCGAGCGCCTCCGCGCCGGCGACGGGATCGTCGTTCGACGAGCCGTCTGCCCCGTCCCCTCCCGCGCCGCATCCCGTGAGAGCGACGGCGATGACCGCGACACCCACGGCGACCTTGCCTGTGTGCTTGAGCTTCATCAGATCTCCTCCTGCTGTTGGTGGTGCATTTCCTTGCGAGGTTCAGTTCGAGGCGGCGAGCGAGCCGATCGCGACGGTCGATGTGGACACGGCCGCTTCACCCGCGTAGATCAGGACCGCCTCGCTGCGAGGACGCAGCGCAACCCGGTCGCCGGCTCGGATGGATGTCGCAGACGGCGAGTGCACGTCGACCCGGACGCGGACCTGCTGCCCGCCGAGGTCAACGAGGAACTCCCTCTGATCTCCGAGGAACGTGGCCGCGAGCACGACCGCCTTCGCGTCCGAGCGCGCCTCCACCTCGACCGCGTTGGCGCGGAAGGCCGCCTGGGCGTGCTGACCCTCGGCGATCGACTCCATCACGCGCCCCTCGATCACGGATCCGTCACCGAGCCGAACGGCACCGCGGGAACCCGAGATGCTGACGGCCGTGGTGGTGAGGATGTTCTCGAATCCCACGAAGTCGGCGACGAAAGGGTTGGTCGGCGCCGAGTAGACCTGCTCGGGCGTCCCCACCTGCTGGATCTCGCCGCGGCTCATCACGACCACGCGATCGCTGAGGGTCATCGCCTCCGTCTGATCGTGTGTGACGTACATCGAGGTCGTCCCGAGCCGGCGGTGAAGCAGCTGCAACTCCGTGCGCATGGTGGAGCGGAGCTTGGCGTCGAGGTTCGACAGCGGCTCATCGAACAGGATCAGCTGCGGACGCCCGACGATGGCGCGGGCCAGTGCGACGCGCTGCTGCTGACCGCCGGAGAGCGTGCCCACGCTGCGGGACGCCATGTGCGCGAGTCCGACCCGCTCCAGCGCTTCCTTCACGCGTGCAGGGCGCTCGGCCCGGGGCACCCTCGCCGTGCGCAGCGGGTAGGAGACATTCCCGAAGACGGTCATGTGCGGCCAGAGCGCATAGCTCTGGAACACCATTCCGAGTTTGCGCTTGTCCGGCGGAACGAACGTCCCGCGACCGGAGACCAGCTTGTCTCCGAAGCGGATTTCTCCTCCGCTCGCCCGTTCGAGCCCGGCCACGCAGCGCAGCGTGGTCGTCTTCCCGCAGCCGGACGGGCCGAGCAGGGTGACGAACTCGCCGTCCTCGATCGTGAGATTCAGCTGCGGAAGGATCGTCGCGTCCCCGTAGGACTTGCGAAGATCACTGATGCTGACCGACACCATTGTGGTTCACCTTTCTTCGACGCCCACCGGCGTGCGCTCGGGGACGGGCGCCGCGCTCGGCGCAGTGCGCTGGGTTTCGGCCGCAGAGGCGGCACGTTCGATTTCGACAGCCGCGCTGGAGCGGTTGCGCGTCTTGAGGATCCGACCGCCGATCCACATGAGGAGAGCGCCGGCGAGAGCGACGAGGATGCCCGCGCCGATGACGAGGCAGAACAGCGCCGCAGCCGTCGTCCCCTGACCGTTGCCCCAGTACTGGTAGACGGACACCGCCATCACCCGGTTGGTCGGCAGAGCGAGGAGGATCGGCACCTCGAGATTCCCGACGATGTGGATGGCTGAGATGAACCACGCCGCGAGGACCGCCGGCGTCATCAGCCGCAGCACGATCCCCACCGCGACCCGGGTGACCCCGGCTCCGGACACGCGACCGGCCTCTTCGAGCTCTCCGCCGATCTGCGCGATCGCGCCGTCGATGGTCCGACCCGCCAGCGGCGTCGACGCGATGACGAGTCCGAGAAGGACGATCCAGATCGTTCCGAAGAATCCGCGCAACGGGGTGATGACGATGAACATCCACACGAGCCCGAGCCCGAGCAGCACGCCGTTCGCCGCCCACGGCAGCCACGTCGCGAGGTCCAGGGTCCGGCGCATCGCCGTCGCTCCGTAGCGCCCGATGAGAGCCAGGACGAAGGCGATGAGGACCGCGAGGGCACCGCCGACCACGGCCACGAAGATCGTGTTGCCGAGCGAGGACTGGATCTGCGGGTCCTGCAGCACGCGGGTGTAGTTGGCCAGGCTCAGCGCTCCGGCTCCGAAGATCGGCTGCAACGAGGCCAACGCCATCTGCGCTGCAGGAAGCAGGAGGACGACGACGGTGAACACGACGTAGGCCACGACACTGGCGACCCGCGACAGCGGAGTCGGGTCGGGCGCGTACCCCGTCGCCTTGCCGCCCACCGTTGTGAAGCTGCGACGGTCCAGGAGCATCCATCGCAGCCCCACGAGGGTGAGGACGATGGCGATGAGCACCATCGCCAGAGAACTGGCGACCGCGTAGTTGGGCGGGCTGCTGTCGGCGAGGGCGCCGTAGATCTGCGTCGAGAAGACGGTGAAGCCCTCGGGCCGGCCGAGGATCAGGGGGATGTCGAACGCCGTGACACCGATGATGAACGCGATCGAGAACCCGCCGAGAAGAGCCGGCAGCAGAGCGGGGATGGTCACCGTCAGGGCGACGCGGATCTTGCCGGCCCCGGAGACCACCGCGGCCTCCTGCTGGCGGCGGTCCATGGAGAGAAAGGGGCCGAGCAGGATGAAGAAGACCAGCGTCGACACCTTGAGCCCGAGGAAGATCGCGGTGCCCCACGCACCGCCGATGTTGATGCCCGGGATCCCGAACACATCCCAGAGGAAGCCGTTGATGAGGCCGAGCCGTGGTGTTCCCAGCAGATCCCATGAGAGCGCGAAGAAGAGGGGAGGCATCGCGAGAGCGACGACCATCGTCGGTACGACCAGTCGCGCGATCGGAGACTTCGAGGCGGCGATCGCGGCCATCATGCCCGCCACGAGCGTGCTGATGATTCCGACGACGACCGCGAGCCACAGCGACGACCCGAGAGAGCGCCAGGTGGTCGGATCCGAGAAGGCATCCACGAATCCCTGCAACGACCACGACCCGGGCTGACCCGGCGCGGAGTCGCGGAAGGCCCCGACGATGAGCATGAGGATGGGGACGAAGTACAGCAGGATGACGATCAGGAGGACCGCCCAGCCGAACAGCCGCCCCGGAGTGAAGAAGGACCGCACCGATTTCATGACCGCCCCCGGGGGATCTCGATGACGTCGAGGTCGTCGGGGACGAGGAATTCCCGCACGGAACCGGCGCCCGCCTGGATCCATTCCTCGGTCGGGCGCGCACCGGGAACGAGATGGTGGATCGCCAGAGTCCCCACCTCCGCACGCTCCGCGATGCGCAGCGCCTCCTTCACACTCGTGTGCGAGCGCCGGTGGTGATCGACGGATGCCGCGGCGAAGTCCGCCGAGTGTCCGCGATAGAGCGAATCGACCCAGTCGAAATCGATGGCTTCGTGCAGAAGGAGGTCGCTTCCGCGCGCGAGACGGACGACGTTGTCGCACGGGGCGGTGTCGCCGGAGATGGTCACCGACCCGTAGCGCGAGTCGAACCGGAACGCGAAGGCCGGGGTCATGGGCGCGTGGGCGACGAGGATGGCGCTGACCGTGACCCATTCATCCTCGAAGATGACGAAGGGCTCCATGTCCGGGAACGGGTTGTCATTGGGGTGATAGCCGACGTCGGTCGGCACATCGATCTCACGCGGATCGAAGAGGTCCGCCGGGCTGGGACGGAGAGCGTTGAGCACGCGATCGTTGATGTCCGTGGCGAACGCCTCGACGATCCGCTGCACCATCAGCTTCGTCCCCGGCGTGGGCTGGTCCGCCGCGACGGGGGCGGGCGGCGTCTTGGCCCGCGGCGACACCGGAGGCAGGATGCCGCGGTCGCCCGGTCCGATCACCGGCACCTGCCTGTCGAGATCCGTCATGACGATCGAACCGAACAGGAGGATCGAGGGCAGATCGATGACGTGATCGGAGTGCAGGTGAGTGAGGAAGATGCCGCGCAGGGCCGACATCTCGCAGCCCGACATCATCAGCTGACGTCCCGTGCCGAGACCCACATCGACGAGATAGACCTGACCGTCGACCTCGACGGCGGTGGCGATGCCGGCACGACGCCCTCGCTCCGGACCGGACCACCATCTCGGACCGCCGGCCGTGCCGAGCGTGATGACGCGCATTCCCACGGATTCTCCACATCGTCGTGTTCCAACCTGTCCCAGCAGTCTGCCTAGTGACGCTTCCTGTGCAAAACTGGATTATGTTCCGAACAACCGTGATTTTGTCGTGGTAGTCCCTTTCACCCTCCGACAGCTCGAGTACTTCGCGGCCACCGCCGAGCTGGGCTCCTTCCGCGCGGCGGCTGCGGAGTGCCGCGTGAGCGAGACCGCGCTCGCGCAGAGCGTGACGGACCTGGAGAAGACCCTGGGCCAGACGCTCTTGATCCGGCAGAGGTCCCGCGGAGTGACGCCGACCTCCGAGGGTCGCGCGCTCCTCGTGCTCTCCCGGTCCCTGCTCGACCACGCCACCGAGGTCTCCGTCGCCGCCGACGAGATGCGTTCCGAGTTGTCCGGACCGCTGAGGATCGGCTGCTACAGCACCCTGTCGCCCTTCATCGTCCCGTCGATCCTCGCGGACTTCGCCACGCCTCATCCGCGCCTGGAGGTGACCATCGTCGAAGGCGACCCGAACGATCTCCAGAATCAGCTGGTGGACGGGAAGCTCGACTGCGTCCTGCTGCAACGTCGGCAGGCAATGCCCGGCGTCATCACGAGATCGCTGCGCACGGGCGAACCCAAGCTGCTTCTGTCCGCCGAACATCCGCGGGCGGCGTCGCGGGTCGTCGCGCTGCACGATCTCGCGGACGAGCCGATGGTGCTGCTCGATCTGCCGGGCGTGCGCGCCAATCTCCTGCCGATGCTGGCCGAAGTGGGGATCGAGCCCCGCATCGGATGGCGGACCACGGTCTTCGAGACGGTCCGATCGCTCGTCGCGCGCAACCTCGGATGGGCTGTGCTCATCCACCGACCTCCCGTCGAGGTCAGCTACGAGAAGCTGCCGCTCGTCGCGGTGAAGATCGCCGAGCCGATCGCCTCGAGCGATGTCTCCCTCGGGGTGCTCCGGGGTCGCCGCCTGAACGCTCGACTGCTCGCGTTCGAGAAGCACTGCGTCGAGCATTTCCGTCGCCTGGACGCCGCCGCCCAGGACTGATCCCGGGCACTGTCTGCCGAGCGCGCGAGGACGGTATTCGGCTCGCGCATGGCGCAGCGCCGATCCGCGCATTGGATGTCTCGCTTCGCAGGGCGCACTCTGAGGACGTCTCCCGCGGCACCGTGTCGGCGGGGAAAATGAACAGGAGTACACCCAATGGAGGGAAACTCACGCTCGCGTCGACGCCTCACGCGCAGTGCTCTGGTGGTCGTCGCGGCCTGCGCGATCGCCCTGCCCGTCGGCGCAGCCTACGCGGCACCGACCGAGGGCACCGCCGCCGACGCGCTGCCCGCGCCGCCGCCTTTCGTACCGGCCGCCGACCCGATCCCCGAGGATGCCACCGAGTACGAACGCCAGATCGCCCTCGCTGAGATCGGCGTCGCCGGTGCCGACGGTGCAGGGATCATGGCGCCCAACTGGTGCTTCGGAACCCCGCGACCGCCGGAGCTCAGCGATGAGAGCGAGCTCGGTCCCGTTCCGCTCATGGACAACGCCGCCTACCTCGGGATGGTCACGGTCGGTCAGGTCACACTCGACACGGCCGACGGCGGATTCATCCTCTTCGACACGCTGTACGACGAGGAGGACGTCGAGACCCTCACCAAGCCCGGCCTGGTCGAGCTGGGGCTCGACCCCGCCGATCTCCGCGCGATCATCGTCACCCACGGCCATCTCGACCACGACGGCGGCGCGAAGGCGCTTCAGGACGAATTCGACGTCCCCGTCTACATCGGCTCTGGTGACACCGAGGGGAAGGAATACGACCCCACGCTGATCGATTCGACCGCGCTCGAGCCGGTCGACCTCACGATCGGAGGGACGACCGTCATCGCGCTCGCGTCCCCCGGGCACAGCGACGGCACCGTCAGCTTCATCCTCCCGACCACCTACCAGGGTCAGAGCCACCCGCTCGCGTTCTGGGGCGGGTCCGGGCTCTCGGCGAACGCGTCGCTGAGCAACGCCCTCGGTTACATGGAGTCCGCCGGTCGGATGTGGGAGCTGGTCCGCGAGACCGGCGCCGACGCGAGCATCAACTCGCACACCTTCTTCGACCAGTCGAAAGCGCGGATCGACGAGATCATCGCGAACGGCGGGATCAGCGAATCCAACCCCATGATCCAGGGCAACGACGTCGTGCTGCGGTCGTTCTACGTCCTCCGCCAGTGTGCGGCGGCGGCTGTCGCACAGCGCGACGAGACGGCGGAGAACCCGATCTGGCGGATGACGGAGACCGACGTCTTCGCCGCCAAGCTCGGAGCCCTCCCCGCCGGGGCACAGTCGGTGCCGCTGACGGTGGGCGCACGGCTGTCCAATGTCTTCGAGGTGCTGGAGGGGCAGCAGGTCACCTTCGCCGCCGGCGGAGCATCGTGCATCGGCACGACGGACGCGGACGGAGTCGCGACATGCACACTCGATGTCACGCCCGCGGATGAGATCACGATCGACGCATCCTTCGCCGGACGCTCGGTCGCCGCCGGTGACGAGGTCGATCTGCCCAGCGACGGCAGCCTCGCGGTCGCGGGACAGCCGACGCCGGAACCGACTCCGACTCCCACGCCCGAGCCGACGAGCCCCACGCCGGACCCGACGACGCCCGCGCCTTCACCGGAGCCCACGTCGCCGAGCCCGACGACGGCGCCCTCCGCGCCGGCGACCGGCGACCCCTCTCCGACCACGCCCGTTCCCTCGGCCGACGACGGCAGACTCGCCGCCACCGGCTCCTCGATCGATCTGACGCTCGCGGCAGCCGCCATCGGCGGGCTGCTCCTGGTCGGAGGCGCGGTCCTCCTCCGAGCTCGCCGGCGCAGCTGACGACAGGAGCGGGACGGCGGGGATGCCGGGCGGGTGTTCGCCCGGTATCCCCGCCGTCTCATGTGGGCGCGCGCTGCGACACACCTCCGCCTGCCGCATATCTGCTGGTCTCGGAGACGAATGCCGACGCCGCCGGCGTGAGGTCCTCGCTCCTCATCAGGAGGGATACCCGGCGGTAGAGCGCGGGCTTCATCGGCAGGACGATCGCCCCATGCCGCTCGGCATGGCGGGCCTGAGGCTCGGGCAGCAGCGTAGAACCCGCGTGGGCGAGGACGAGGTGCTCCATGTGGTCGCGGCGTGTGACCTCCACCGCTATCCGCGGAACCGCTCCTCGATCCAGGAGGTGATCCTCGACGAGTTGGCGGCCCGGCGTGCCCGCGGGCCCGAAGACCAGATCGCGCTCGGCGAACTCCGCCAGGGTCATCTCGTCGGCGTCGTGTTCCGTGCCCGGCGGGAGGACGGCCAGGAGCTGTTGGCGGCCTGCCGGGATCGAGGCCAGCGGCCAGTCCGACGTCGGCAGATCGGTGAAGGCGATCTCGCAGTCACCCGTCAGCACGCGCTGCCGGGCATCGCGGTCCTCCTGGGGCTGCACCAGGCGGACGGAGACACCCGGATGCCGTCCGCGCAGGAGTCCGATGATCGGCGCGACGGGGTCGATGACGAGGCTCGACAGACTGGCGATGTCGAGCCGACCCGTGCGCAGCGCCGTCACTCCGTGCACCGTCGCGAGCCCCGCCTGCATGTCACGCCGCAGCTTGCGCGCGACCGGCACCAGCGCCTCCCCGGCGGGGGTGAGCCGCACCCCCCGTGCCAGCCGGTGGAAGAGACGGACGTCCATGTCCTGCTCGAGCTGATGCACCGATCGCGACAGGGCCGGCTGGCTGATGTAGAGCGCTGCGGCGGCCGCGGTGAAGCTCCCGTGCTCCGCAACCGCCAAGAAGTTCCCGAGCTGCTTCAACTCCACGAGAAATCCTCACCTCCGCCTCGACGCCGCCGTCGAGGCCTGCATCCGGCCGAGTGTAGTGCGACGCCTCGGGCGCTAGGCTCGTTGCGGTCGGCCGACCGCGCTGTTCGCGACCGACCAGATCTCCGGGGAGGCCAGCGCGTGACAGGGATTCCACCGGTACCGGAACTCGTGGCGGCTTTCGACGTGGTCGCCGAACTCGGCGAACTCCAGGACCTCGGGATGACCCGAGCCGGTCACCGTCGCATCATCCCGGTCGTGGGCGGGTCCGTCACGGGAAGCTTCTCCGGCACGATCCTCGAGGGTGGCGCCGATTGGCAGACGGTGCGCGCCGACGGCTCGATCGAGATCGACGGGCGCTACAGCGCGCAGGGCGATGACGGGACGCTGCTCTACATCCGCGCGCAAGGCGTGCGCAGCGGCGATCCGACCACGCTGGACGCCCTGCTCCGGGGTGAGACGGTCGACCCCTCCGCCTACTACTTCCGTGCCGCCCTCACCCTCGAGTGTGCGGGGCGCCCCGATCTGGAGAGCGCCCTGTTCGTCGCCTCGTACATCCGCGAGGCGCACCGGGTGATCTACCGCGCGTACCGCGTCACCTGACCGAAGCGGCGCCGCTCGGACGGTGCGCTCCGGATGTCGGGGCGTGGGGCCCGCCTTCCGCGTACAGCACCCCACGCGCCCGCATGTCACGCGAGCTTGTCCTGGAGGACGTAGCCCTCCTCTCCGTGCTCCACGAGATCGACCCCGGCGACCTCGTCCTCGTTCGTCACCCGGAAGCCGACGATCTTCTGGATCGCGAAGCCGATGATCAGCGTGAGGACGAGCGAGTAGACGAGGACGGCGAAGGCGGCGATCGCCTGGACAGCCAGTTGACGGCCGTCCCCACCCATGAACAGTCCCGTCTCGTTGGCGAAGAACCCGAGGTAGAGGGTGCCGATGAGTCCGCCGACCAGGTGGATGCCGACCACGTCGAGCGAGTCGTCGAAGCCCCACCGGTACTTGAGCTCGACCGCGAGCGCGCAGAGGGCACCGGCGACGATGCCGAGGACGATGGCCCAGACGGGATCGAGCGCGGCGCAGGCGGGGGTGATCGCCACGAGTCCGGCGACCGCGCCGGATGCGGCGCCGACCGACGTGGGCTTGCCGTCCTTCAGCTTCTCCACGACGAGCCACGCGAGCAGCGCGGCGGCGGTGGCGGCGATGGTGTTCATGTAGACGAGTGCGGCGGTTCCGTCTGCGGCGAGTTCCGAGCCTCCGTTGAACCCGAACCAGCCGAACCACAGCATGCCCGCACCCAGGAGGACGAAGGGAGGGTTGTGGGGCACGTGGGCGCCTTTGCGGAATCCGACGCGCTTTCCGAGCACGAGGGCGAGGGCGAGAGCCGCCGCGCCGGCGTTGATGTGCACGGCGGTTCCGCCGGCGAAGTCGATGACACCGACGCCGAACACCTCCTGGAGTCCGTAGGTGATCCACCCGCCGTACGCGAAGCTGCCGTCCTCGGCGAGCCCGAAGTTGAACACCCAGCTGGCGACGGGGAAGTACACGACCGTCGCCCATACGCCGGCGAACAGCATCCATGATCCGAACTTCGCCCTGTCCGCGATCGCGCCCGAGATCAGTGCGACGGTGATGATGGCGAAGGTCGCCTGGAACGCGACGAAGGCCATCGGCGGGTACGCGGCGCCTTCCGGCACCTCGATGAGACTCTCGAGCCCGATCGCCGACCCGTCGATCGACCACGGCGCGACGAGCCCGTCCGCGCCGGGGAAGGCGATGGCGTAGCCGTAGAGCACCCACAGCACGCCGATGATCCCGGCCGCACCGAAGGTCATCATCATCATGCTGATGACGCTCTTCGCCTTGACGAGACCCCCGTAGAAGAAGGCCAATCCGGGGGCCATCAGCAGCACGAGTGCTGCCGACAGCAGGATGAATGTGGTGTTGCCCTGATCCATGATGCACGCCCTTCCGCAGGCATCTGCACGGGACCGTCGGTTGCGGTGCGCGTCCGAGCTGCGCCTGCCAGCAGATCACTGCTGTGCAACTTACTTTCCTCTCAAGCAACATTGAGCCCATTGCGCCCGCGTAAACGTGTCGTGACAGTTCCCGCTCCGCCTTTTACCTGCCGGAAACAGAGACGTCATCGGACTTGTGCGCGCAAATTGGTACTGTGCATCAACATCATTTACTCTTGGTAAACAATCCTCAGGAGAGCCCCATGACCCTGCCCGCTATCGCCGGAGGTGACGTCGTGACGCTCCCCTCGGCGCCCGCCTCGCTCCGCGACCGCGCGCTCGCCGATGGCGTCCGCTTCATCCTCGCGGTTTTCGTCGACCTCAACGGCAAGCCGTGCGCCAAGCTCGTACCCGTCTCCGCCGCCGATGAGCTGGAGGCCGGCGAGCTCGGCTTCGCCGGATTCGCCGCCGGCCTCATCGGACAGCATCCTCACGACTCCGATCTCATCGCCGTGCCGGATCTCGACTCGTACGCCCCCATCCCCTTCGTCCGCGAGGGCCTCGCGATCGTCCACTGCGACCCGCACGTCGACGGAGCGCCCTGGCCGTTCGCGCCGCGCGTCATCCTCCGGCGCGCCCTCGCCCGCCTGGCGGAGCGAGGGCTGTCGGCGAAGGTCGGGGCAGAGGTGGAGTACTTTCTCGTCGACCGCGCCGAGGACGGCAGCCTCAGCGCCGCCGACACCAGAGACGAGGGAATGCGCTCCTGCTACGACGCGCGCGGGGTGACCCGCATGTACGACCACCTCGCGGCGGTGAGCGATGCGATGAACGCCCTCGGCTGGGGCAACTACGCCAACGACCACGAAGACGCCCCGGGGCAGTTCGAGCAGAACTTCTCCTACGACGATGCGCTCGTCACCGCCGACCGAGTGATCACCCTCCGATACCTGGTCGGGATGCTCGCCGAGCAGCGGGGAATGACGGCGACATTCATGCCGAAGCCGTTCAGCGACCGCGCCGGGAACGGGCTGCACTTCCACCTCTCGCTGTGGAACGAGGACGACGCCCCCGTCTTCCCCGCGCCGGCCGACGAGCGCGGCCTCGGCCTCTCCGAGGTGGCGTACTCGTTCGTCGCCGGCATGCTCGATCACGCGCCCGGGCTGCAGCTGTTCCTCGCCCCCAGCGTCAACTCCTACAAGCGCCGCGGCGCCACCACGAGCGCATCGGGGGCGACGTGGTCGCCGAAGCACGCGACCTACGGCGGCAACGATCGCACCCACTTCATCCGCGTCCCCGATCCGAACCGCATCGAGCTGCGCGCCGGCGACGGCTCGTCCAATCCCTATCTCGCCCTCGCGGCCGTGGTTCACGCCGGCCTCGACGGCATCGAGCGCGCGGCCGACCCCGGCGCTCCGTGCGGACCGGGCGAGTTCCGCGAGACGTCCGCCGTCCTCCCCCGCACGCTTCTGCACGCCGTCCAGTCGCTGCGCGACGACGTCGTGCTGCGCGAGGCGCTGGACGCGGGCCACGGAGTGAGTGCCTACTTCGCCGACGCCAAGGAGGACGAATTCCTCGGCTGGCACAACATCGTCACCGAGTGGGAACTCGACCGCTATCTCACGGCGTACTGAACGCCGCAGCACCTGAGGAAAGGAACACCCATGTGCGGAATCGCTGCACTGCAGATTCGCAACCCCGCGCTGCGCGACGAGCTCGGCGGGCTCATGCACGGCATGCTCTGCGAGATCGTCGAGCGCGGCCCCGACTCGGCCGGTCTGGCCCTGTACGGCTCGGATCGGCTGATTCCGCGAGGATCGTCGGGGATCACGGTGATCACGGATGCCGATCCCGACGCCCTCGCCGCGGGCCTGCGTGCGAGCCTGCCGGAGGGAACGGAGCCGACCGTCGTCGCCTACGGCGAATCGGTGCTCGTCAACGCCCAGGTCCCGGCATCCGTCCTGGAGGGCGCCGTCCGCGCGGCGCTGCCGGGCGAGAGCATCATCGGCCGCGGATCGCACGTCGCCGTCCTGAAGGGTGTCGGGCACCCGGTCGAGCTCGCCGACGTGTACCGACTCGCAGAGATCAGCGGAACCCAAGCCCTCTCGCACACGCGCATGGCGACCGAGTCCGCCGTCACCGCCGCCGGCGCCCACCCCTTCACCGTCGCCGAGGATCTCTGCCTCGTGCACAACGGGTCGTTCAGCAACCACGCCTCGATCCGGCGGTGGCTGCGCTCGGAGGGCGTGGACTTCGACAGCGAGAACGACTCCGAGGTCGCGGCGCGGTTCATCGCGTGGCGGATGGGGCACGGCGACGACCTCACCACGGCCCTCGAAGCACTTCAGGGAGTGTTCGACGGCTTCTACACGCTGGTCGTCACCACCGCCGACAGCATGGCGGTGGTACGCGACCCCATCGCCTGCAAGCCGGCGATCATCGCCGAGACCGACGACTGGATCGCGATGGCGTCGGAGTACCGCGCCCTCGCCGGCTTGCCCGGCATCGCCGGCGCCCGCGTCTTCGAGCCGGCACCCGGCGTCGTCTACACGTGGACCCTCTCCACCGGCGCCCTCGCGCCCGTCCTCGAAGGAGCAACCCGATGACCCTGATCGCCCCCGTCGACCGTGACGCATCGGCGACCACCACCCGTGTGGATCTGGCCGAGCGCAGCGTGCGCGAGCTCAACCAGCTGTTGCACGACGCCGTCGACGGCGCGTCGTTCACGGTGGCCTCCCCCGTCGGCAGCCACAACATCGCCGTCGGCATCACCGCCGACATCGACGTGACGGTCGACGGCGATGTCGGATACTACTTCGCCGGCATGCACCAGACCGGTACAGCAACGGTCAACGGGAGCGCGGGGGTCGGCCTCGCCGAGAACATCATGTCGGGCACCGTCCATGTCACCGGCGACGCCTCGCAGTCGACCGGCGCGACCGGTCACGGCGGCCTCGTCATCGTCGACGGCAACACCGGAGCCCGCTGCGGCATCTCGATGAAGGGCGTCGACATCGTGGTGGGAGGCAGCATCGGCCACGCATCCGCGTTCATGGCGCAGGCCGGCCGCCTGGTCGTCTGCGGAGACGCGGGCGAAGCGCTCGGCGACTCGATCTACGAGGCGCGGATCTACGTCCGCGGCGAGGTCGCGTCCCTCGGCGCGGACTGCGTGGAGAAGGAGATGCGCCCCGAGCATCTGGCCGAGCTCGCCGAGCTGCTCGAGCGCGCCGCCCGCACCGAGCGCCCGGAGGAATTCCGCCGCTACGGCTCCGCGCGCCGCCTCTACCACTTCACCGTCGACAACTCCGGCTCGTACTGAGCACGCGACTCCCAGGGAGCAAGACATGACCACCGATCCCGCCCTCCTCGGCCTCCGCGAGTCCGCGACCTTCGACCGGGCCACCATCGCCGACATCCAGCGCGCCGCCTCGACCGGCGTCTACGACATCCGCGGATGGGGCGCCAAGCGCTCGCTGCCTCACTTCGATGATCTGCTGTTCCTCGGAGCCAGCATGTCTCGGTACCCGCTCGAGGGTTACCGCGAGAAGTGCGCGACCGACGTCACCCTCGGCGCACGCAACGCGTTGGACCCCCTGCACCTCGACATCCCCGTGACGATCGCCGGAATGAGCTTCGGCGCGCTCTCGGCGAACGCGAAGGAAGCCCTCGGCCGCGGCGCGAGCGAAGCGGGCACCTCGACCACCACCGGGGACGGCGGGATGACCCCCGAGGAGCGCGGCCAGTCCCGCACGCTCGTCTACCAGTACCTGCCGTCTCGGTACGGCATGAACCCCGACGACCTGCGCAAAGCGGATGCCATCGAGATCGTGCTCGGTCAGGGCGCGAAACCCGGCGGCGGCGGCATGCTGCTCGGCCAGAAGATCACCGAACGGGTCGCCGGCATGCGAACGCTTCCGGTGGGTATCGATCAGCGCTCGGCGAGCCGTCACCCGGACTGGACCGGACCGGACGACCTCACGATCAAGATCGCCGAGATCCGCGAGATCACCGATTGGCGCAAGCCCGTCTACGTCAAGATCGGCGCCTCCCGCCCGTACTACGACACGGCCCTCGCGGTGAAGGCGGGCGCCGACGTCGTGGTGCTCGACGGTATGCAGGGCGGCACCGCGGCGACGCAGCAGGTGTTCATCGAGCACGTGGGTATTCCGACGCTGGCGGCGATCGGCCCCGCCGTCGCGGCGCTGCAGGAGCTCGGCGTCCACCGCACCGGCGTGCAGCTGATCGTCTCGGGCGGCATCCGCACCGGTGCAGACGTCGCGAAGGCGCTGGCCTTGGGGGCGGATGCCGTGGCCATCGGCACCGCGGCTCTCATCGCCCTCGGCGACAACGACCCGCGCTATGCCGACGACTACGCGCGACTCGGCTCCGCCGCCGGGTTCTACGACGATTTCCAGGACGGTCGCGACCCCGCGGGCATCTCCACGCAGGACCCCGAGCTGTCCGCCCGCCTCGACCCGGTGGCCGCGGGTCGCCGCCTGGCGAACTACCTGCGGGTGCTGACGCTCGAGGCGCAGACGATCGCCCGCGCCTGCGGCAAGTCCCATGTGCGCAACCTCGAGCCGGAGGACCTCGTCGCGTTGACCGTGGAGTCTGCCGCGATGGCCGGCGTGCCGCTCGCCGGCACCTCGTGGATCCCCGGGCGTGGCTGAGGCGGTGACCTCGGGGCCGGCTCCGGTCGCGCCGATGGCGAGGACGCCGACGCGGATGAGGGACCTCGCCGACGCCGACGTGGTCACTCCGGCCGAGGCCGTTCCCGAGTCGTGGGCCAATGGCCTCGGTGTCACGCGCGTGCTCGCCACACGGCTGGCGTGGCGACTGAGCATCGCGGATCTGCGCGGACGGATGTCGTTCTCCTCGTATCCGGGCGTCGAACGCGTGCTGATCCCGCTGAGCGCTCCCTCCGTCGTCCTGACCGTCGACGGCGTCGACCATCGGGTGACGCGCGAGCGCGGCATCCGCTTCGCCGGGGAGGCGCGCGTCGTCGCGTCGGCGGAGCGGGGCGGGCTGTCGGTGCTGAACCTGATGGTCAAGCGCGGGCTCGCGGCGCCGACGTACCGTATCGATCGCGTCCGCGGCGGCACGGTGGTCGACACGTCGACGACGCTCGCCGTGCTGCTGGAGGGGACGGCCACCGTCGACGGGCTCCCGCTCCCGCCGGGGAGCGCCCTGCTCCCCGGTACCCGTTCCCGCAGTATCGTGTGCGAGTCCGCACTCCTCGCGCGATTCGACATCGTCCCTGCGGGATCGGACGCGCCCCTATGATGGCCAGGTGAGCGCGGCGACCACGGGAGCGGGAGACGCCCCGGGCGGGGTGCTCGAGCCGATCATCGCGCAGCAGGTGCGTCGGTACCGTGCGGAGCGGGGCATCTCCGCGGCGGACCTCGCCGCACGGACCGGCCTCTCCAAGGCGATGATCTCCAAGATCGAGTCCGCCACGACGTCGTGCTCGCTGACCACGCTGCAGAGACTGGCCGACGGTTTCGACATCCCGGTCACGGCCCTCTTCCGCGGCTCGGCCAGCGACCGCGAAGCCTCCTTCACCAAGGCGGGCGCCGGGAGCGTGAGTGTGCGCAGCGGCACGCAGCACGGACACCTCTACCAGATGCTCGGCGTTCTCAAGGACACCCCCGATGCCCTGCAGCCGACGCTGGTCACCCTGACCGATGCGTCGAACGTCTTCCCGTTGTTCCAGCACCCCGGCACGGAGTTCCTCTACATGCTGGAGGGTCGCATGAAGTACGGGCACGGCGGCTACGAGTACGATCTCGCCCCCGGCGACGCCCTTCTGCTGGACGGCGAGGCGGCGCACGGGCCTGCCGAACTCATCGAGGTACCCATCCGCTTCCTCGCCGTGCGGTCGCGCTGACCGCACCCCTGCACTCTCGTCAATGCGCGGTGCACCAGGAATCAAGACGACCGCGCGTGCGTGCTTCAGGGTGGAAACGACCCCTGGAGGAATCTGCGATGGCGAACCCCGAGCACGGCCACCCTTCCCCGCGCGAGACCGCACCGCGGCATCCGCTGGATCCGCTGACGCCGGAGGAGATCGCCGGCGCCCGGCAGATCCTCGCGGACGGCGGGCTGCTCTCGGATTCGACGCGTGTGCCCATGCTTCTCCCCCACGAGCCGGACAAGGCCGAGCTTCGCGCGTGGTCGCCCGGTGACCCGCTGGACCGCCGCGTCGACGTCACGCTCCTGGACACCGCGACGGGGGCGGTCCGCGAGGTGGTCGTCTCCGTCACCCGCGAGCAGATCGACGAGGACCGCCCGCACGATCCGTCGACCGCGCCCTACGGTCAGCCTCAGTACCTCTTCGAGGAGTACGACCGCGCGGCCGCCATCGTCAAGGCATCGCCGGAGTGGCGTGCTGCGATGAGACGGCGCGGTCTCGAAGACCGCATGGAGCTGGCCTTCTGCTCACCTCTGGCCCCCGGCTTCGTCGGCCGGGCGAACGAGGTGGGGCGGCGGGTGATCCGGTCGCTGACGTTCCTTCGCGACAGCGAAGACGACATCGCCTGGGCACATCCCGTCGAGGGACTCATCGTCCACATCGATCTCATCGACAACCGCGTCATCGGCATCGAGGACGAGGGCGATGTCCCGGTGCCCGCGGGCAGCGGGAAGTACACCCCGGACGCCGTGGGCCCGGCCCGCACGAGCCTCCTCCCGATCGAGATCACCCAGCCCCAGGGCCCCAGCTTCGCCGTCGACGGATCGCACGTGCAGTGGGAGAACTGGACCATGCGGGTGGACTTCAATGCGCGCGAGGGGCTCGTGCTCCACGACGTCGCGTTCGACGGTCGACCGGTCCTGACCCGCGCCAGCGTGCCCGAGATGGTGGTCCCGTACGGTGACACCTCGCCGACGCGGTTCTGGATCAGCTACTTCGACGCCGGCGAATACCTCCTCGGCAAGAACGCCAACCACCTCGAGCTCGGATGCGACTGCCTGGGCGTGATCCACTACTTCGACGGCTACGTCGCCGACGATCACGGCCAGCCCGTGCAGATCCCGAACGTGGTGTGCATGCACGAAGAGGACTACGGGATCCTGTGGAAGCACACCGAGCCCGGCGTCGGCGCCGAGGTGCGCCGGTCGCGTCGACTCGTGGTGTCGTACTTCTCGACCATCGGGAACTACGACTACGGCTTCTACTGGTACTTCTACCTCGACGGTTCGATCCAGGTCGAAGCCAAGGCCACCGGCATCGTCTTCGCCGGTGGAGGCATCCCCGGATCGAGCAATCCGCACGCACCCGAGATCGCCCCGGGCGTCTTCGCACCCGTGCATCAGCACCTGTTCTGCGCGCGGCTGGATGTGGCGATCGACGGCGAGGACAACCGGCTGCTCGAGATCGACGCACGCCGCATCCCGATGGGCGAGGACAATCCCTTCGGCAACGCCTTCACCTGGAGCGAGACACCCCTGAGGACCGAGTCCGAGGCGCAGCGCGAGGCGGACACGTCGGTCGCGCGCGTGTGGGAGGTGCGCAGCGCCTCCCACACGAACTACATCGGCAAGCCGACCGCGTACCACCTGATCCCCCAGCCGACGGCGCTCCTCATGGCCGATCCGGCCTCGTCGGTGGCTGCGCGTGCGACGTTCGCGACCAAGCACCTGTGGGGGACGGCCTACGACCGCGACGAACGCTGGCCGGGCGGGCGGTACCCGAACGGCCACCAGGGCGGCGCGGGTCTTCCCGCCTACACGGCCGACGACCGGTCGATCGACGGCGAGGACCTGGTGCTGTGGCACACCTTCGGCCTGACCCATGTCCCGCGGCCGGAGGATTGGCCGATCATGCCGGTGGACTACGCCGGCTTCTGGCTGAAGCCGTACGGGTTCTTCGACGTCAACCCGGCGATGGACGTGCCCGAGTCGTCGCAGGCGCACCCGCGCGCGGCGGACGGCGGGAGCGGATGCTGCGGTTCCGGCGCGTGCGCGTGCGCGCACTGACGCGCACCCGCGCGCGGTGCTGAGAGAATCGCCCCCGTGCCTCGACTCGTAGATCATGCCAGCCGCCGTGCCGAGATCATCCAGGCGACGTGGCGCAGCATCGCCGCGCACGGCATCGAGGCGACGACGATGCGGGGGCTCGCCCGCGAGCTGGGCCTGGCCAACGGCAGCGTCACCCACTACTTCCCCCACAAGAAGGCCATCCTCGCCGCGGCCTTCGAGCACGTCTTCGCCGCCACGACGGCGCGGTACGAGGCGATCGCGGCTTCGGAGAACCTCCGCGGACTCGCGGCTCTGCGGGCCTTCCTCGTGCAGACGCTCCCGATGGACGAGGAGCGTCTGCTCGAGGCGCGCATCGTCATCCCCTTCCTCGAGCACGCGGCCATCGACGCCGACATGGCCACCCTCTTCCGCACGAAGATGGACCAGTGGCAGCAGCAGCTGTCGGAGCTGATCGCGCAGGCCCGCGCCGACGGCGAGGTGCCGGCGAGCCTGGACACCACGGGCGAGATCGACCTCATCCTGCACGCGATCACGGGCGTGCAGGCGATCGGCGTGCTCCTCCCCGAGACGGCGCGCGGTCCCCGCCTGACGGCGATGCTCGACATCCTCCTGTCGACGATGGGGTCCCGCACAGCGACATGATCCTGTAACATCGGGGACACGTTGGTTCTACAAGCGTCGGATAAAAATGACGCATGGACCGACACGCTCAAGGGATACAAGGAGGTCTCCCATGACGATCCCCGCATTCACCCCGGATGCCGTCCACCACCGCGGAGCGACCGCCCATGGAATCCTGACGGCGCGCGCTCACGACCTGAGCGAGTTCCGCACCGCGGTCAACGACTCGTTCGTGCCCCTGAGCGTGACCAGCGACCACCCTGATCGTTTCCGCGGCGCGATCCGCGCCGGTCATGCCGACGGCGTCCATCTCTCCGACGTCCGCGCGAGGTCCCACGTGGTGGAGCGCACGCCCGAACTGATCGCCCGCCGGTCGCAGCCGTCGTTCAAGGTGAGCGTGATGCTCGCGGGCAGCGGCCTGCTCGTCCAGGACGGCCGCGAGGCGCTGCTGCACCCCGGCGACCTCGCCGTGTACGACACCTCCCGGCCCTACACCCTCGTCTTCGACGGCGACTTCCGGACGGTCGTGATGATGTTCTCGCACGACGCGCTCGGGCTGCCGGCGCGAGAGGTGCATCAGCTCACCGCGGTGCGGATCGCCGGAGAGACCGGCCTCGGCGCCCTGGCGGCGCCGTACATCGCCCGGCTGGGCACCCACCTGGACGAGGTCGCCGCGGTGAGCGGCCCGCGGCTCGTGCACACGGCGCTCGACCTGCTCACCACGGTCTACTCGCGCGAGACGGGACTGGACGCCGCCGCGGCGGATCCGCATCGTGCGCTGCTGCACCGCATCGCCGAGCACATCGAGGCGAACCTGGGCTCGACCGCCCTCTCCCCAGGCTCGATCGCCGCCGCCCACTACATCTCCACGCGGCATCTGCACAATCTCTTCCACGCCGAGGGGACGACCGTTTCGACCGTGATCCGCGAACGCCGCCTCGCCCACTGCCGCCGCGAACTCGCCGATCCGCTCCTGGCGGACCGTTCCGTGGCGGCGATCGGAGCGCGCTGGGGATTCCCGGATGCGGCGCACTTCAGCCGCGCGTTCAAGGCCGCCTTCGGGATGTCCCCGAGCGATTTCCGCTCCCGCTGAGGAGCACCCACGGACGCGTCGACCATCACGACGGAGGAGACCCCCGATGACCACGCCCCCGAACCTCTCCGACACCCGCACGTGGCTGCCGCTCGACGGCCTCGCGCCGGGTTTCGACGCCGCGAAGGCCGAGCCGACCGACGACCTCGCCGGGCGGACCATCACGGTCCTCGACGATCGCGGCACGCGCATCACGCACACCTTCGGCGACGGGAGCGTCGTGTGGACGTACGAGCCCGGCACCGGCGATGCCACCCGGGCCGAGTCGAAGACCGACGCGTGCGAGGTCTTCCGCGTCGACGACGACCTCTACTACGCGCAGTTCCCCCACGCGCACGACCCGAGCCGGGCGGTCAGCCTGATCCTCGACCTCCGAAGCGGCCACGCCCTGTCGATCATCTCGGTGCTCGGCGCCGCGGCCGCCGGGACCACGGCCGTGCAGCAACTGTTCGCCCCGGCACGGATCGAGGGGATCGAGGCGCGCGGCGACGCCCCCGCACCGACGACCGAGCTCATCGGACGCCGTGTGCTGTGGGTCTACTCGCCGCAGCACGCGTATGAGCACGTCTACGTGTCACCGCACTGGTACACGTGGCAGTGTCTCGCCGGCCCCGAGCGCGGCCTCGCCGACACCGACGAGAACACGGTGTGGCGCATCCGTCCCGGGATCTTCGTCTTCGCGTGGCGAGAGAAGGTGATCCCCTGCGGGTCGGTGACCATCGCCGACCACCGCAACCAGAAGGCGCTGCGCTCCTACGGCGTGCTCTTCGGAGCCGACGAGGCCGGCACCGGTCAGACCCATTTCACGTTCGGCGCGCACGGCTCGCTGCTGTCGCAGACCGTGCATCCCGCGCACTACGACCCGGCGCGGCCGTGGGAGCCGGACGCGAGCTGATCCCGGCGATTCCGCCGGCAGCCACATCCGCACCGGTGCCGGCACCGACGGCGATGCCCCCACCCGTAGCGGGGGCATCGCCGTGTCCACGCTCAGCCGTTGATCACCTGCGGCACCGCGACGGCCTTCAGACCCTCGACACCGAACTCCACGCCGTAGCCCGACCCTTTGACTCCACCGAACGGAACCATCGGGTGCACTCCCCCGTGGCTGTTGATCCACACCGTTCCCGCCTCGATGCGGCGAGCGATCTCGCGCGCCTGTTCCCGCTCGCCCCACACCGAGGCGCCGAGACCCACGTCGAGGCGGTTGGCGCTGGCGACGGCATCCTCCACATCGGAGTAGCGGATGACGGGGAGGACCGGTCCGAACTGCTCCTCGTCGACGATCGCCATGCCGTCGACGGCGTCCGCGACGAGCGTCGCCTGGAAAAAGAGGTCGCCGAGCTCGGCGGCCGGCGCGCCGCCGGTGACGACCCGTGCACCTCGCGACCTCGCGTCCTCGACCAGACGGCTGACGACGTCGAACTGGGGCTTGTTCTGGAGCGGGCCGAGCACGTTGTCCTCCCGGAGGCCGTTGCCCATCGGCGTCTTCTCGATCACCTCGGCGAGGGCGGCGACCACGTCGTCGTAGATCGAGTCATGCACGTAGAGGCGCTTGAGCGCGGCGCAGGTCTGCCCGGTGTTGATGAAGGCGCCCCAGAACACGTCCTGCGCGATCGCCTGCGGGTCGGCGCTGGGCAGCACGATGCCCGCGTCGTTGCCGCCGAGCTCCAGAGTGAGGCGCGCGAGGTTGCCCGCGCTGCTCTCGATGATCTTCCGGCCGGTCGCGGTGGAGCCGGTGAACATGACCTTGGCGACATCGGGGTGCGAGGCCAGCCGCGCGCCCACCTCGCGGTCACCTGAGACGCCGATGAGCACGTCGGCCGGCAGGACCTCGTTCATCACCGAGAGCATCGCGAGCACGCTGAGCGGGGTGTACTCGCTCGGCTTGAGGACCACGGTGTTGCCCATGCGCAGCGACGGCGCGATCTGCCAGATGCCGATCATCAAGGGCCAGTTCCACGGGCCGATCGCACCGACCACGCCGATCGCCTTGTACGTGAGCTCGGCACGGCCGCTCTCGTCGTCGATCAGCACCTCCGGCTCGAGGGTGAGCGCCGCGTTCGTGCGCAGCCACGCGGCGCACGCGCCGACCTCGAACCGCGCGTTCGGACCGTTGAGGGGCTTGCCCTGCTCGCGCGAGAGCAGGCGGGCCAGCGCTTCGGCGTGCGCTTCGATCGCATCGGCGGCGGCGCGCAGCAGGGCGCTGCGCTCCTCGTGTCCCCGTGCCTCCCACCCGGGCTGGGCGGCCTTCGCACGCGCGACGGCGTCGTCCAGTTCGGCGACGGTGTGCTCGGGCGCCCGGCCGATCACCTCGCGGGTGGCGGCATCGGGAATCTCGCGACCCTCCCCTTCCGGGGCCGCGACGCGCTCGATGAGCGCGCGCTCGTCGGTGTCGGCTGCGGTGTCAGACATCGGTGTCTCCTTCGAATCGAGGCCGCGGGACCGCGAAGACCTCTGGGTCCTCCCATCGTCCGCATCCGGCGTCCCCCCGGGTTGTCCGCGAGCGCACCGGGGGTTGCGCGCGGCGCATGATCGGCGAGGCGGGCACTGTCCGACACGGATGCTGCACCCTCGGTCATCTCCGTCTGCACGGCGCGCATCACGATGGACGGGTGAGCGGATTCCTGCATGCCGCGGCGGTCGCCGCGGCCGCCCTCGGCGTCTGCTTCCTGGCGTGCGACCGCCCACGGATGCGGGCACCCGAGTTGGCGGCATCCGTGGTGATGCTGGTCGCGATGACGGATGCCGGGCTGACACGGTACGTCCCGACCGTCTACTGGGCGGCTGTGCTGATGGCGTGCGCCATGGGGATCGTGCTGTGGCGCCGCCCCCGCCGTGCCCGCCGATCGCGCCGCCACCTCCCCGAGCAGGGCTCCACCGCGATGCTCGTCCACGGTGCCGTCGGGATGGTGCTGATGGGGGCGCTCCACCTCATGATGCGTGGGCACCACTCCGACGTCGGCCCGGCGGTGACGCCCCACGCGCACGCCGTGCCGCTCGAGACGGCGGTCGGCGCCGCCGTCGTGCTCTACGTCGTCGCGTCGCTCGCCTGGGGGGTCCGGATGCCGCGCCCGCTCCCCCGCGGGGAGATGGGCGCGATGACGCTGTCGGTCGTGCTCATGAGCGCCGGCGTCCTCGCGGTGTGACCGGCCGCCCCTGCCGCGCCGCGCGCACCGGCAGGGGGAATCAGCCCGCAGCGAGCGCCAGTCGGCGGGCCTTGTTCGCGGCGAGCCGATCGCGCAGCACGTGGGTGACCAGGCTCAGCGCGATCGCCGCGATGAGCGCCAGCCCGCTCGCGACCGCCTGCCAGAAGGTCGTGACGCCCAGGAGCACGAGGGAGTTGTTCAGCGCACTGTAGAACAGCACGCCGACGAGCACACCGAAGATCGACCCCTCACCACCGGTGAGCGCGACACCGCCCAACAGGACCGCGGTGAGCACCACGAGCTCGAATCCGGCACCGATCTGTCCCGCGGGCGCGCTGTTCAGCCGCGCCACCACGATCGTCCCGGCGAAGCCGGCGACCGCACCGGAGAGGACGAAGAGGGTGAAGGGGATCGCCCGCACCCGCACCCCCGACAGGAAGGCCGCCTCGCGGTTCACGCCGACCGCGTAGACGTGGCGCCCCGCGGGCACGAGCGTGAGGAAGACCGCGGCGATGATCAGCAGGGTGGCCGCGATCCACACCGAGAGCGGGATGCCGGCGACGGTGCCCACCCCGAGGAACCCGAACTGGTCGCCGAAGCGATTGGTCGGGGTCGGGCTGATGAGCTGCGCCACACCGCGTACCGCGGTGAGGGTGCCGAGCGTGGTGATGAACGAGTTCAATCCGAACACCGTGACGGCGACGGCGTTGAACGTCCCGACGAGGGCGCCGGCGCCGATGGCGAGGAGGACGGCGACGGCCGGGTCGCCGGTCGCATTGTTCATGACCAGGCCCGCCACCACACCTCCGAGGGCGAGCGTCGATCCGACGGAGAGGTCGATGTACCCGGCGATGAGCAGCATCGCCACCGGGATGGCGACGATCGCGATCACCGCGCTGTCCTGGAGGATGCCGCGGATGTTCTGCCACCCGAAGAAGGCGTCGGTCGCCACCTGGACACCGATCACCATGAGGATGAGCAGCACGAACAGCGGCGTGCGGATGAGGCCCGCCGTCATCGACGAGAGGAGTCTGTGGGAGGTCATCGCGAGTGTCCTTCGCTGGGGTCGATGATGTGCGTGTCGGGTGCGGTGTCGTGCACGACCGCGAGGAGCTGGTCGGCCGAGGTCGTCGCGACGTCGTATTCGGCCACGACGGTGCCCTGCTCGAAGATGAGGCAGCGGTGGGCGAGATCGATGACCTCCTCGGCCTCGTTGGTCGCGACGAGGACGCCGATGCCCCGCTCCGCCGCGAGCGCCTTCACGGCGTCGTAGATGTCGCGCCTCGCCCCGACATCCACCCCCTGAGTCGGGTCGTCGAGGAGCAGCACGCGGGTGCGGGCGATGTCGTTCATCCAGCGCCCGAGGAGGATCTTCTGCTGGTTCCCCCCGCTGAACCGGCCCGCGGGCAGCTCGGGGAGGGCCGGTCGCAGCGACAGGCGCGTGCTGACACGGTCGAAGGCCGCGCGCTCGGCGGACGCGCGACGGATCCCGAAGCGCGAGAGCACGCGGGAGATGTTGACCACGGTGTTGTCGAGGGCCGGCAGGGTGGCGAACAGTCCTTCGCGCAGACGGTCTCCGGGCACCAGCGCGAGCCCGCCCTTGAGGGCCGACACCGGTCCCGCGGCATGTCGCGGGACGCCGTCGATGCTGACGGTGCCGCTCGTACGGCGGATGCGACCGAACAGCGTGTTGAAGAACCGCGTGCGCCCCGAGCCGATCAGCCCGAAGCACGCGACGATCTCGCCCGCTGCCACGCTGACGTCGATGGGCCCGAGTCCGGGAGCTGCCAGCCCCTGCACCGTCAGCGCCGCGGGCTGGTCTTCGCGCGGCGGCAGCGGGCGATCCGACGCGCTCGGTTCTCCGTCGCTGATGGCGGCGACGAGGTTCTCGCGCGTGATGCCGTCTCGACGCGCCGACCAGACGGCCTTGCCGTTGCGGAGCACCGTGGCGGCATCCGCCAGCTTCAAGACCTCGCCGAGCAGGTGGGTGACGTAGAGGATCGCGATGCCCCGGGATGCGAGATCGCGCACGAGGTCGCCGAGCCGGTCGGACTCGGCGCGCGAGAGCGCGGCGGTCGGCTCGTCGAGGATGAGCAGCCGAGCGTCACGACGCAGCGCCTTGGCGATCTCGACCAGCTGGCGCTGACCGATGGGCAGTGCCCCGACCTTCATGTCCGGGTCGATGCCGTGCGCCCCCACGGTCGCGAGCGCTTCCTGGGCGAGTCGACGTTGCGCGCCGCGGTCGACGAATCCCGCCCGCGTGCGCTCCTGCCCGATGAAGAGGTTCTCGGCGACGGTCAGCGATTCGACGAGCGCGAGGTGCTGGTAGATGACGGCCACGCCGGCGGAGATGGATTCGCGCGGTGAGAGTCCGTCGTACGTCCGACCGTCGAGCTCGATGGTCCCCGACGTCGGCTGCACCCCACCGCCGAGGCATTTGATGAGAGTGGATTTGCCGGCGCCGTTGTGCCCGAGCAGCGCGTGCACTTCTCCGTCGGGGATGTCGAGGGTGACGTCGTCCAACGCCAACGTCGCGCCGTATCTCTTGGTCAGTCCCTGCAGTGATGCGCCCATGGCTCCTCTTCGTTCGACCGTGCCGATGCGTCGGTGCCGGGGACGGAACAGGCCGTCCCCGGCACCGGGATGCTCAACCGCCGAGTTCGGCGATGTAGTCGGGGAGGTTCGGGTCGTCCGCGGTGACGAGGGTCACGGGGATGTCGACGCTCGCGTCCTCCGCGCCCTCGCCGAGCGCGATCGGGATGTCGATGACCTGCGCCACCAGCTCCTCGAGGGAGAAGTAGGTCGCGGCGCGGAAGAAGTTGCCCTCCGCCATCTGCTGCAGGCCGAAGAGATTGGGGTCGAGTCCGCCGACGTAGGTCTGCGGATCGTCCTCGGCCCGGCCGGACGCGACCAGCGCCTGGTAGGCGCCCTGCGCGGCGTCGCCGACGGCGGTGACCACGACGTTGACGTCCGGATGCTGCGCCAGCAGCGCCGTGGTCACCGACAGGGCGTCATCGGGGGTGACCGCCTGCTGCTCGGCGACGATCTGCAGGTCGGGAGCGGTCTCGGTGAGACCGTCCATCAGACCCTGCGAACGCTCCTGACCGATCTGCCGTTCGGTCTCGTTGAGCACGATGACCTTGGCGTCCGGGCCCACGTTCTCCAGCGCCCACTCCGCGGCATCCGCTCCCAGCTGGTAGCCGGAGTCGTAGAAGCTGAACTGGAGCGTGGCGTCCTGGTTCTCCATGTCGCCGCCGTAGGTGACCCAGTACTTGCCTGCGTCCTGGTATTGCTGGGCGATCGACTCGAGACTGGCCGGGTCGACGGGGAAGGACACCACCGCGTCTATGTCGCTGCCGAGGTAGGAGTTGAGCTGGCTGACCTGCTTCTGCAGGTCCATCTCGTCGTTGGTGAAGACGACTTCGACGCCCTTCTCGGCGGCCCGGGCCTCCACGATCTGCGTGATGGCGCCGTAGACCGGAAGCGCGGTGAACGGGTAGTCGAACAGGATCTTGTCGACGGTGCCGCGCTCGACGGGGGGCTCGCCGGCTCCGCCGGCGTCGTCTTGCGCGGTGGTGCTGCAGCCGGCGAGCGCGAGCGCGGTGGCCGCGGTCAGGGCGATCAGTGTGATGCGGTGTCGCATGATGGGGGCGTCCTTCGGGTGAGGTGGTGCGCGGATACGGGTGGTGCTCTCTTCAGGTGCGGGGGGCTCCGTCAGCGGGGTGTGCGGGTCGTGCGGTTCGGCCTCACTCGTCGCGGGTGAAGACGCGTCGGCCGGCGAACCAGGTCTCCTCGGCGCGGGTGTCGATGATGCGATCGACCGGCACGGTGAACGGATCCTGGGTGAGGACGACGAAGTCGGCGGACTTGCCCTGGGCGAGCGACCCGACGGTGTCGTCGAGACCCATCGCGCGGGCGCTGTTGATGGTGAAGATCGACAGCGCCTCCTCGAGCGTCACCGCCTGCTCCGGCCAGAGCGTGCCGGGGGCGCGACCGAGGGGATCCGATCGGGTGACGAGCCCCTGGATCCCTTCCCAGGGATTGGGCGAGACGCTCACCGGCCAGTCCGAGCCACCGGTCACGTTGACCCCGAGATCGAGCAGCGAACGATTGGGCTGCATGTGCTGCGCGTCGTCGGCGCCGCGGACGGCCGCGATCGCATCCGGGATCACGCCCGGGAACCACAGGTACGGCGAGATGTCGGCGGCGACCGAGAGGGACGCGAAGCGCGGACGGTCGTCGGGATGCACGAACTGGCCGTGCGCGATCTGGTACAGGATGTCGGCGTACCCGGCCTCTCGCACCGCCTCGATCGCGTCGAGGGCGACGCGCACCGCCGCGTCGCCGGTGCAGTGGATCTTGGCGCCGAGCCCGCGGGCGGCCGTGCGCAGGAGCCAGTCTTCGAGCTCCTCGGGGGCCATGGTCGTCACGCCGCAGTGACCGTGATCGTGGCCGGGGCTGTCGAGGTAGGGGCTGAGGAAGGCCGCGGTCAGGGTCGGCGGGACGCCGTCGAGCGCCACCTTGACGAAGTCGGGACGGTGGTGTTCGGTGCGGAACTCCTCGCCCCGCTCGACCAGCTCGTCGCCGAAGGGCGTGTTGGCGAAGAGGAAGCCCGACGACAGCATGCACGACGACACCCAGGCGTGGAGCTCGCCGTCGCGGTCGAGGTCGCGCAGGGCGCCCATGATCTCGACCGTGGCGGCGGCATCCTGGAACGCGGTGATGCCGTGGGAGTGCAGGATCTCGATCGCGCGACGACTCGCCGCCCGGTAGCGCTCGGGGCTGCGGCCGACTCCGGCGTCGACGGCCGCAGTGAGGGCGATGGTGGCCGATTCGAGGAGCAGCCCGGTCGGGGCACCGGTGCGCGGATCGCGCACGATGCTCCCCCCGTCGGGATCGGGGGTGTCGTCGCCGATGCCGGCGAGCTCGAGCGCGCGCGTGTTGGCGAACCGGTTGTGGTGACTGTCGTCGGTCAGCGCGAGAGGCCGTCCGCCGGATGCCTCGTCCAGGGCCTCGCGCGCATCGATCCGCGAGAAGGCGTCGAGCAGCACGCTGCCGAACGCCTCGCCGACGATCCACGCGTCCTCGTCGAGGTCGCGCGCGTAGGCGCGGACGGCCTCGACCAGGTCGGCGAACGAGTCCGTCGGCGAGATCGACAGCTGGTACAGCTCCGCTTCGCCGGCGAGCAGATGGTGGTTGTGCACGTCGATGAGGCCGGGTACGACGGCCGCGCCCGCCAGGTCGCGCACCTCGGTGTCCGGGCCGGCGAGCGCGCGGACCTCGTCGTCGGAACCGACCAACGAGATCCGCCCGCCGGACACGGCGAACGCCGATGCGACGGGCTTCGCCGCGTCGCCGGTTCGAACGGTGCCGCCGATGACGATGAGATCCGCAGTGTCCACGTGCCCTCCCGGGTGATGTAGGGATGTGGCACCATGCTCCTCGCGGATGCGGGCGTCGTCGTTGTCACCGAGCGCATGCGGCTTGATCGCGAACGCCGGACACGTCGTCGGGTGGTGCCGGCGCCTACGTTCATGGCGGCGGATGCCGGTCACATGCGCGCGGGTCGGGTCTCGTCAGCGTTTCAGCGTCGCCGAGACCTCACGCAGGCAATCCACGAAGGCGGTGACGACCGCGCTCCTTTCGTGCCGTTCGGGCCAGGCCGCCAGCAGATGCGTGGTCGGCGATCCCGCCAAGGGGACGATCGCGATGGACGGCGGCACGAGCTGACGGACCGATTCGGGCAGGATGCTGGTTCCGACTCCGGCGGACACGAAGCCCAGTGCCGTCTCCTGATGGACGACCTCTTCGACGACCCGCCCGCCACCCGCCGCGGCCAGGACGTCGCTCACGCGGTTCACGAACCCGGGCATGAGCGAGGGCGGATACGAGATCATCGGCACCTCCACGAGCTCCGCAGCAGAGAGCTCGCGGCGAGACGAGAGCGGGTGGCCGGCAGGCAGGCAGGCGACGAGCCGCTCCTCGTAGACGACCTCGGACATGAGGGCAGCGGCAGGCGAAGGGCTCGCCGCGGTCTCGTCACGCACGATCGCGACGTCGAGCGCTCCCGCGCGCAGTCGCTCGAGCTGTTCTCCGGAGGTGAGAGGAATGAGCGTCAGGTTCACGCGGGGGCGCCGCGAACGGAACAGAGGGACGACACCCGGCAGGACCGTGTAATTCGCGGAGCTGACGAAGCCCACGGTGAGGTCGCCGGCGACACCGTCGGCGTACTCGCTCATCTCCGCCCGCAGCGCGTCGAACTCACCCAGAAGGCGTGACGCTCGCTCCTTCAGATGCCGCCCCGCTGCCGTGAGCGCCACCCTCCGGGTGCTGCGCTCGAAGAGCGAGACACCGATCTCCTGCTCCAGCCGACCGACCTGCGTGCTGAGGGGCGGCTGCGACATGTGCAGTCGCCGCGCCGCGCGGCCGAAGTGCAACTCCTCGGCGACGGCGAGGAAGTAACGCAGCTGCCGGATCTCCACCTGCCGAAACATACGCCCGTCGTATTGCCCGCTCGTTTCGGCACGATTGCGAGCGATGCGAGATGAATGCGCGTTCTCGAAAGTATTGGACACTCTCCCCGATCCGGAGGTTTCCTTGAAGTGAACGTCATCTACCTGAAGGAAATTCATCATGACTCCCAGCGCAGTGCCGGACACCCGCATCGACATGCTGTACCTCAGCGAGCCCGAGGTCATCGCCGCCGGCATGAAGGACATGGCCCGCTGCATGGAGGTGATGGAGGAGGTGCTCGTCCTCGTCGCCAAGGGCGATTACCGCATGGCGGGCAGCTCCGCGAACTCGCACGGAGCGCAGATCAGCTTCCCCGCGTCGTCGCCGTTCCCGGGCATGCCGCTGGATGCCGCCGACCGCCGCTTCATGGCGATGCCCGCCTACCTCGGCGGACGCTTCGATGCCGCCGGGGTGAAGTGGTACGGCTCGAACATCGACAACCGGGAGAAGGGCCTGCCCCGCTCGATCCACCTGATCGTGCTGAACGACAAGGACACCGGCGCGCCCTTCGCCATCATGTCCGGCAACCTCGAGAGCGCCTACCGCACCGCCGCAGTCCCCGGCGCGGCGGCGAAGAAGCTCGCGCCGATCGGCGCGGAATCCCTCGGTATCATCGGCCCCGGCGCGATGAACAAGAGCGCCCTGCACGCCATGACCACGGCACGCCCGAGCCTGCACACCATCCGCATCAACGGACGTCGCCGCGTCACCGCGGAGGCCTTCGCCGACTACGTCCGCGAACACTATCCGCAGTTCACCACGATCGAGATCGCCGAGACCGTCGAGCAGGCCGTGCGCGAGTCCGACATCGTCTCGGAGGCCGTGACGGGGCTGGTGGGGTCGGAGAACTACCCCTACATCGACGGCGACTGGATCAAGCCCGGCGCGTTCCTGAGCCTGCCCGCCAACCTCCGGATGGACAAGGAGTACACGGTCTCGGGGAAGGCCCGCCTGATCGCGGACGCCAAGAAGATCTACGAGGCCTGGGCCGAGGAGTACCCCGCCCCCTCGCACGAGACCGCGTTCGGCATGATCGGGCTGTACTGGCAGGACCTCATCGACGCCGGCGAACTGGACGAATCGCGCGTGGTCAACATCGGCGACGTGTTCGACGGCACCGCCGAGGGCCGCGAGTTCGACGACCAGCCGGTCCTGTTCAGCGTCGGCGGAATGGGCGTCGAAGACGTCGCGTGGGCCAAGACGGTGTACGAGAACGCGGTGGAACTCGGGATCGGCACGAAGCTGAACCTGTGGGACGCCCCGGACCTGGCCTGACCCGTGACGAACCCCACTTCCTCCACCGAACACGTGTCGTACCTCGTCATCGGCGCCGGCCTCAGCGGCGCTGCCGCAGCCTGGCGTCTCGCCCAGTCGGGGGCCGATGTCGTGGTCGTCGAACGCGACGTCCCGGCCTCTCATCTCGGCAGCTCGCACGGCTCCGCGCGGATCTTCCGCTACGCCTACGCCGACCCGTTCTACGTCGACCTCGTCGTCCGCGCCCGCTCCAGCTGGGACGAGCTCGAGTCCGCGAGCGGTCGTCGACTCATCACCCCGAGCGGCTCGCTCGATTTCGGCTCCGTCCGCGACCCGCGCGGCCTCGCCGACGCCCTCGGGACGGTCGGCGTGCCGCACGAGCTCCTCAGCCGGACGGATGCCGAGAACCGCTGGCCGCAGCTGCGCTTCGACACCGAGGTGCTGTGGCATGCGGATGCCGGCGTCATCGACGCCGAGTCGGCCGTGCACGCCATGCTCGATCTTGCGTGCGCAGCGGGCGCCGAGCTGCGGACGGGCTGGGAGGCCGCGTCGGTGAGGCGTGCGTCGACGGGGTACACGGTGACCTCGACGACCGGCGCCGCCGTCACGGCCGGTCAGGTCATCGTCGCCGCCGGCGGGTGGCTGCCCGCGCTGCTGGCGGACCTCGATATTCCCTCCGGCTTCCGCGCGGCCCTGCCCTCGTTCGAGGTGCGTCAGGAGAACGCGTTCCACTTCCCGTACCGCGCGGCGGAGGATGGCGGGGCGACCGCCGCAGACGAACGCACGTCCTGGCCGACGTTCATCTACAAGGGGGACGACATCCAGATGTACAGCCTGCCCGGCGGGCGCGACGCGGATTTCGCGGGGCAGAAGATCGCCGAGTACAACGGCGGCCGCACGATCGGCTCGGCCCGCGAGCAGGACGGCGTCATCGACCCGCAGAACCGCGAACGCGTGCGGGGCTTCGTCGGGGAGTTCGTGCCCGGGCTGGAGACCACGCCGTACGCCGAGGCGACGTGCCTGTTCACCAACGTGCCACGCGACGACATGATCATCGACCGCGCCGAGGGCATCACGATCCTCTCGCCGTGCTCGGGGCAGGGGGCGAAGTTCGCGCCCCTCCTGGGCGAACTCGTGTACGACCTCGTCGCCGGGTCGGGCCGGTCGGGCGAGCGGTTCCGCGCCGACGGGCAGCGCTTCGCGGAGGCGGCGCGATGACCGGCGACGCGAACGTCCTGCTCGAGGAGATCTCCGGCATCGGCGTCCACCCGGCGGGCGGCTACGCGCGACCGGCGTTCTCCGCCGCGGAACGCCAGCTGCGGGAGTGGTTCGTCACCCACGCCACCCGCCGGGGCCTCGACGTCGAGACCGACCGCAACGGCATCCTGTGGGCCTGGTGGGATGCCGAGGGCACGACCGGACGCTCCGGCGCCGTCGCGACCGGCTCGCACCTGGATTCCGTTCCGGGCGGCGGCAACTTCGACGGCCCTCTCGGCGTCGCGAGCGCCCTGGCGGCGGTCGACGTCCTGCGGGCTCGCGGCGTCACGCCCCGGCGTCCGCTGGCGGTGGCCGTCTTCCCCGAGGAGGAGGGGTCGCGCTTCGGTGTCGCGTGCCTGGGATCGCGCCTGATCACCGGCGCGGTCGCGCCCGAGCGCGTCCGCGCGCTGCGCGACACCGACGGGCGCAGCTACGCCGAGGTCTCGACCGAGGCCGGGTTCGACCCCGAGTCCATCGGTCCCGACCCCCAGCGGCTGGCCACGCTCTCGGCCTTCATCGAGCTGCACGTGGAACAGGGCCGCGGGCTCGCCGACCTCGACCGGCCGGTCGCCCTCGGCGGCGCGATCATCGCCCACGGCCGCTGGCACGTGCGGATCGAGGGGCGCGCCGATCACGCCGGCGCGACTCTCATGGAGGACCGGCAGGATCCCGTCGTCGTGGCGTCCGAGACGGTGCGCGCCCTCCGCGCCCGGGTGCTCGAGAGCCCCGACGCGCGGGGGACGGTCGGCCGCTTCGAGGTCACCCCCGGTGGCACCAACGTGATCGCCTCGTCGGTGGACGTGTGGCTCGACGTGCGCCACCGCGGCGAAGACATCGTGCGCGCGATCGTCGCCGATGTGACGGCGGCGACCGAGGCCGCCGCCCAGGCCGAGGGGTGCACCGTCTCCGTCACCGAGCACTCGTTCTCGCCGACCGTCGAGTTCGACCGGGCGCTGCGCGACACGATGGCCGAGGTGCTCCCCGAGGCCCCCGTGCTCGACACCGGCGCGGGGCACGACGCGGGCGTGCTGGCCACCCACGTGCCCACCGGCATGCTCTTCGTGCGCAACCACACCGGGGCATCGCACACTCCCGAGGAGACCGCCGAGGCGGACGACATCGATGCCGGCGTGGAGGCCCTCGCGTCCGTTCTGGAGCACCTGCTGCTCCAGCCGGACGCATCGCAGCCGTGACGCGCGTTCACGAAAAATCCGGAGCCGCGACCCCGTTCAAAAACGAGGTCGCGGCTCCGGACCATGGCGGGCACGCTGAGGGAGGGTTGGAAGAAGACCGAGTGGGATCGGGTCGCTGCCGTAATCGCGGGGGCATGACCGCGACAACAGCCCAGAACGAGATCATCCGCAGGGGACTTCGGTGCACACCTCCGGGGGGTCTGGCTTGTCGAGAGGCACTCTCGAGCTGAACACCTCAGCGATTCCCCTCCGAGCGGACCTAGCCAGCGGCGTGTCGCTACTGCCAGCCAAACACAAGGAGGCTTGACTATGCTCACGATAACGGTCATAGTCAGCGGCAGAAAGGATGGACCGATACCATGATCATCAAGCTTGGCGGCGCTGAGTTCTAGTCGCTCAGACTCACCCGGTAGCCGTACTCACGATCCACCTCGATCTCATCTAGATCGAGGTGGATTTTTGTTGTGCCGTTCGTTGCGTCGACGACGACTGTCGGCTCCGGGGTTCCATCGAGGGCTGTAATGGCGAGAGTCTTCTTCGTATAGGACTTCTCGTAGGTGTGGCTGGAGCTCAGCCGTGCCGTCGGCCGTCGAGCAGTCCAGTGCACTACATCCGTCAGTCCGTCCAGTGCGTCTCGCGCGTACTTCGGCCACTCAAGTTTGAGTTGGATGTTGACCTCGGTTGCAGGAGCCAAGGGCCGGTCGAAATGCATGTAGACGCGAAGGCGCCCCTCGTGCTCCCATGCTTTAGTAGTCACAATCCTGGAACCTGTCCGACCGTCCGCGTTCAGATAGTGGGCCGAAACGCGAACTGCGTCTCGGGTAGCGGGTGACAAGTGCGCATCGGAGTTGCGCTTCGCTAGTGTCCAGATAGCCCGAACCGGGCGCGTGTTGGTTTTCAGAATGAACTTGCGAATGATGACGGCGTCCCCACCACCGGAGATCGAGACCTCCTCATCCCAACTCGCGGTGTGGAACAGATCTTGATCCGCTTCTTGCTCTGAGCGAATGCTGTTGCCGTAGGCGCGAAGCACATCGTCCTTCTCCCGCAAGCTCCGCCTAACCGCGCGACGATCGATGGCGAGCACAACCACGCACAGACCTAGCCATAGAGCGAGAAGTCCCATGCTCAGGTAAGAGACGATCTGCACACCAAGCAGCACACCCCCGATGCTCAGAACCGTACCGACAGCCGACGGGGCGGCGATCATCCAACGCAGCTGCCGGCCTCGGACTTTATCTTCAATCCACCCTGAGACCGAGTCATAAACACTGTCCACACCAACCCCCAATCCGCGGACACTATAGCGTCGAGTTCGTGCATCGCGACTACACCTAGGGTGACGTCCCGGGTGGTGGTGGAGTTTTCGGCGGAGTCGTTGGTGTCGTTGACGCTGGCGAGCCATCGTGCGTGGTCAAGATGAGTACCGATCA
>NZ_JBFBMM010000002.1:0-503636 GCF_040687055.1 Microbacterium sp. NPDC077184 | reverse complement strand
GGGAGAGTAGGACACCGCCGGACTTCTTTTAAACGAAAGGGCCACCCAACGCTGGGTGGCCCTTTCGCGTTAACAACACCCACACGCAACCGAACGCCGTGGGGACACAGGAACAGAGTGACCTTCGAGGAGTCGACATGGCCGAGCGCCGATCCGATGACAGCGCGCGAGACCGCGGTCGCGGGGGTGGCCGGCCGCCGCGTCGAGACGGCTCCCGTCCCGTTCGAGGAGGCGCGGGCCGGCCGGACCGGCGTCCTCCGGAGGGAGCAGCACGCGAGGATAGGCCGCGACACGATGATCCGCCGATCCCCCAGGAGATCACCGCGCGCGACCTCAACGGTCCGGCGCGCAATGAGCTGAAGACGCTGAGCAAGGAGAATGCCGAGGAGGTGGCGCGGCACCTTGCGATGGCGGCGCGTCTCATCGACGACGACCCGGCCCTCGCTCACCGTCATGCCCTTGCCGCCTCCCGTCGTGCCGGTCGGATCGCCATCGTGCGGGAGACCGTCGCGATCACGGCGTATGCGACCGAGGATTACGCGTTGGCGCTCCGGGAACTGCGCACCTATCGGCGGATCTCCGGCAAGGATGACCAGATCGCGCTCCTCGTGGACAGCGAGCGCGGGGTCGGGCGGCCCGACCGGGCTCTCGAGGTCGGGCGGGCCGTCGATCGCTCCGCGCTTCCCGTGCCGGTGCGTGTGGAGCTGGCGATCGCCATGTCCGGCGCACGACTGGACCTTGGTGAGACCGAGCGCGCGCTGACCGAGCTGGACATTCCGGAACTGGATCCTGACCGCGCATTCGAGTGGAGCCCGGCGCTCTTCGCGGCACGCGCCGCCGTCCTGGAGGAGCTCGGTCGTACGGACGAGGCCGCGCTGTGGCAGCGTCGTGCCGACATCGCCGCCGAGGCGCTGCACGACGCCAGCGGAGCGGCCGACCTCGAGACGATCGTGGTCGAGGACGCGGTGATCGAGGACGACGCCGTCGAGGGCGATCGATCCTGATGGGTCTTTCGGCGAAGCGCCTCTTCGGTCGTGGCGATGCGACCCCGCTGGACGGCGTGGACACCGTCCTCGCGGATCTGGACGGGGTGGTCTACGCGGGGGCCGGCGCGCTTCCGTACGCTGTCGACAGTCTCCAGCGCGCGCGTGAGGGGCGGGCCCTCGGCTTCATCACCAACAACGCCTCCCGCACGGATGCATCGGTGGCGGCGCACCTGAGCGAGCTGGGCATCCCCACTCGTCCGGAGGACGTGGTGACGAGTCCGCAGGCGGCGATGCGCCTCCTGACGACACTCGTGCCGGCGGGCTCGACCGTGCTCGTGGTGGGTGGCGAGGGTTTGCTGACCGAGGTGACGAAGGCGGGCTTCCGGGTCACCCGGAGCGCGGATGACGCACCCGCAGCCGTGGTGCAGGGCTTCGCGCCGGAGGTCGGCTGGTCGCATCTGGCCGAAGCTGCCTACGCGCTGGCCGTGCCGGAGGAGGACGGCGGCATCCCCTGGATCGCCACGAACACGGACTGGACGATCCCGCAGGCGCGGGGGATCGCGCCGGGGAACGGAACGCTCGTCTCCGCCGTGCACACGGCGGTCGGCCGCCTCGCCACCGTCGCCGGTAAGCCCGAGGTCCCGATCTTCCACGAGGCCATATCGCGTTTCGGGTCTCAGCGCGCACTGTTCCTCGGTGATCGTTTGGACACCGACATCCTCGGGGCGAACCGCGCGGGCATCCCGTCCGCGCTCGTGCTGACCGGAATCGACCGGCCGAAACACGTGTTGGCCGCGCCGCAGGGGTCGCACCCGACGTACATCCTCGGGGATCTGCGCCAGCTCCACGAGCCCTATCCGGAGGTCACCGTGCGTGGGGACGTCGCGACGGCCGGGCGCGCACGTGTGCGCATCGACGGCGTGGACGTCCGCATCGACAGCGCCGGAGACGCACAGATCGACCTCCTGCGCGCCGCCGCGGCGGCGATCTGGTCGACGGGCCGTGCGATCTTCGGGTTCCGTGTTCCCGAGCAGCTGTACGCCGATCCGTTCCACCGTCCCTGAGGTGCGTCGTACCATGGGCCGATGGACCGCTTCGAGGTGACCGAGACCGCCGACCTCCTCTCCGCGCTCGAGGTGATCGAGGCTCAACCTCTCGCGTCCCGTGCCGACGCCTTCGCGTCGCTGCACGATGCCCTGGCGAGGGAACTCGACGCGGGGCCGACCTCGTCGTCTTCATGACGGAGCGACTGGATGCGGCTCTCGCGGCGCGTGGCCTGGCGCGGTCGCGCAGCCACGCGGCGACGCTGATCTCCGCCGGCTTGGTCAGCGTCGACGGGCGCCCCGTCGTCAAGGCCGCCGCAAGGGTGGAGGCCACCCAGGAGGTCACCGTCGCGGGCGCGGATCACTACGTGAGCCGCGCTGCGCACAAGCTGACCGCCGCGCTCGACGGCTTCGCGCTGGACGTGTCCGGTCGACTCGCGCTCGATCTCGGCGCGTCGACGGGCGGCTTCACCCAGGTCCTGCGCGAGCGCGGGGCCCGCGAAGTGCTCGCGATCGACGTGGGTCACGGGCAGATGGATCCCTCCGTGGCGGCCGACCCGGGCGTCGTCGTCGTCGAGGGCTTCAACGCCCGGTACATGACCGCCGATCTCCTCGCCCAGGCGGCCGGGCGCACCGAGGCTCCGACCGTGGTGACCGGCGATCTCTCCTTCATCTCCCTCGTTCATGTGCTTCCCGCGGTGGCGCAGGTCATCGAGCGCGACGCAGATGTCGTGCTCCTGGTCAAACCGCAGTTCGAAGTGGGGCGCACGGCCGTGAAGGGCGGACTCGTGACGGATCCGATCGCGCGGGTGGACGCCGTGGAACGGGTGCTCTGGGCCGCGTGGGACCAGGGGTTCGGCATCCGCGGGTTCCTCGCGTCGCCGTTGGTCGGTACGCACGGGAACGTCGAGTACATCGTCCATCTGGCGCCGGGGCGCGAGGCCGATCCGTCAGAATGGTCAGACACCGTGAACCGACTGGCAGGGAGCCGATGAACGACGATGCCCGCGTGAGGCGCCACATCCTGGTGGTCGCTCACGCGCTGCGCGACGACACCGTCGACGCGGCGGACAGGGTGGTGCGGGCTCTCCGCGCGGCGGGGGCGACGCCGGTGCTCGCGGCCGACGACCGGGCGGAGCTCGTCGCGGCGCGCGCGGGGTTCGACGACGTCGCAGCCCTCGGGACCGACGTCGCCGTGGAGGACATCGAGCTGGCCATCGTGCTCGGGGGAGACGGGACGATCCTGCGGGCGGCGGAGCTCGTCCGAGAGGGGACCGCCCCGGTCCTCGGTATCAACATGGGGCACGTCGGCTTCCTCGCGGAGATCGACAAAGACGACATGGACGAGGCGGTCCGCCGCGTCATCGATCGGGCCTACGAGGTCGAGGAACGCCTCGCGCTGCAGGTCCGCGTCAAGAACGCGCAGGACGAGGTCATCTACGAAACCTGGGCGTTGAACGAGGCCACGGTGGAGAAGGCCAGCCGTGAGCGGATGCTGGAGGTCGTCATCGAGGTCGACGGACGCCCCCTCTCGAGTTTCGGCTGCGACGGTGTCGTCGTGTCGACCCCCACGGGTTCCACCGCGTACAACTTCTCCGCCGGGGGACCGGTCATCTGGCCGAGCGTCCAGGCCATCGCGGTCATCCCGCTTTCGGCGCACGCCCTCTTCGCCCGGCCGCTGGTGGTCGGGCCCGAGCACGCCGTGGCCATCGAGGTGCTCGAACGCACCAACGGCATCGGGGTGCTCTGGTGCGATGGGCGGCGCTCCCACGATCTCCCGCCGGGTGCGCGCGTGGTCGTGCGTCGCTCACGTCGGCCCGTCCGTCTCGCGCGCCTGCACCCCGCGGCGTTCACTGATCGGCTCGTTCGCAAATTCCGCCTTCCGGTCGAGGGATGGCGCGGCCCGACGGCGCCCGCCGGGCGCGGCACGAAAGACCCCGCGTCGTGATCGAGGAGATGCGGCTGCGGGACCTCGGTGTGATCTCGGAGGCGACGCTTCCGATCGGGCCGGGCTTCACGGCGATCACCGGTGAGACGGGCGCCGGCAAGACCATGGTGGTCACCGGCCTCGGCCTGCTCCTCGGGCAACGCGCCGATTCGTCCGCGGTCCGCTCCGGCGCTGCCAGCGCCGCCGTCGACGGCGTCTGGATCGTCGACGACGACGGTCCGGTCGCGGACCGCGTGCGGGACGCCGGCGGCGAGATCGACCCGCTCGGCGACGGTCGGGGCGAGTTGATCGTCGGGCGCACCGTCTCCCGCGAAGGCCGGGGGCGCGCCACCGTCGGAGGCCGAGCGGCACCGGCGGCGGTACTCGGCGAGCTGGCCGATCACCTGGTCGTCGTGCACGGGCAGTCCGAGCAGCTCCGCTTGCGTTCCGCGGCTGCCCAGCGGGAGGCGCTCGACAGGTTCGGCGGCGCTGCCGTGCACGCAGCACGCGATGCCTACGCTGCGGCATTCTCGCGCTGGCGGGAGCTGGACGAGACGCTGACGACCCTGGTCGCGCAGCGCGACCAGCGCGCGCGCGAAGCCGATCTTCTCCGGTCGCAGCTCGACACCCTCGAGCAGGTCGCGCCGCAGCCGGGTGAGGACGCCGAACTCGCCGTGCGCGCCGAGCGTCTGGCGAACGGCGAGGAGCTTCGGCTCGCAGCGGCCACGGCGCACGCGGTCCTCTCCGGCGACGGCGACGCGCCGGACGCCGGCATCCTGCTGGCGGAGGCCCGTCGCGTGCTCGAACGCGTCCAGGATCCAGCGCTCGCGGATCTCGGCGAACAGATCAGCGAGCTCGGCTACCGCGTCGCGGACATCGCGGCCTCGCTCGCCGGCTTCCTCGCGGACCTGGACGAATCCGGGCCCCATGAACTCGCCGCCGTCGAGGAGCGGCGCGCGCTCCTCGGTGCGCTGGTGCGCGAGCACGGTTCTCTCGATGCCGCGCTCGCGCTGTGGGAGGCGGGATCGTTGCGCCTGGCCGAACTCGACGACGACTCGGGTCGCGCCGAGCGCCTGGCCGAGGAGCGGGACGACGCGGCACGCGCCCTGGACACCGCGGCCGCCGCCCTCACCGCTGCGCGGGTGGAGGCCGCGGGACGCCTCGCCGAGGCCGTCACCGCGGAGTTGCAGGCGCTCGCGATGGCCGACGCGCGCCTGGAGGTGCGGGTCGCGCCCGCGTCGGCGACAGCAGCGGGCCGTGACGAGGTGTCGCTCCTCCTCGCGCCGCATCCCGGTGCCGAGCCCCGTCCGGTCTCCCGCGGCGCATCCGGGGGAGAGCTCAGTCGCGTGATGCTCGCCATCGAGGTCGTGATCGCGGCGACCGACCCGGTTCCGACCTTCGTCTTCGACGAGGTGGACGCCGGGATCGGCGGTGCGGCGGCGATCGAGGTGGGGCGACGGCTCGCCCGCCTCGCCGAGGGATCCCAGGTCATCGCCGTGACCCATCTCGCCCAGGTCGCCGCATTCGCGGGCAATCATCTCTCCGTGGTGAAGGCCGGCGACGGCGGGGTCACCTCGTCCGACGTCCGACGCCTCGCGGGGGCGGAACGGGAGGCGGAGATGGCACGACTTCTCTCCGGAATGCCCGATTCCGAGGCGGCCCTGACCCACGCGCGCGAGTTGCTCGAACTCGGCGCATCCCGGCACTGATAGGATCGAAGCCCGTGATGCAGACTTCTGGAGATGTCCCTGAAACGGCCTCCCACGGTGACAAGAACAGCGACACCACCAAGCACATTTTCGTGACTGGCGGTGTCGTTTCTTCGTTGGGCAAGGGATTGACCGCCGCCAGCCTCGGCAACCTCCTCACCGCGCGCGGACTGCGCGTGGTGATGCAGAAGCTCGACCCGTACCTGAACGTCGACCCGGGGACGATGAATCCGTTCCAGCACGGTGAGGTCTTCGTGACCGACGACGGTGCCGAAACCGACCTCGACATCGGTCACTACGAGCGGTTCCTCGACATCGAGCTCAGCCAGGCCGCGAACGTCACGACCGGGCAGGTCTACTCCCAGGTGATCGCGCGCGAGCGGCGCGGCGAGTACCTGGGCGACACGGTCCAGGTGATCCCGCACATCACGGACGAGATCAAGCGTCGTATGCGGCTGCAGGCCACCGAGGTGCCGCGCCCCGACGTCATCATCACCGAGATCGGCGGCACGGTCGGCGACATCGAGTCGCAGCCGTTCATCGAGTCCGCACGCCAGATCCGTCACGAGCTCGGTCGCGGCAACGTGTTCTTCGTCCACGTCTCCCTGGTCCCGTTCATGGGCGCGTCGGGGGAGCAGAAGACCAAGCCCACCCAGCATTCCGTGCAGGCTCTGCGCCAGATCGGCATCCAGCCCGATGCGCTGGTGCTCCGCAGCGACCGTCCCGTCACGGAGTCGAACAAGCGCAAGATCGCGCTCATGTGCGACGTGGACGAGGATGCCGTCGTCAACGCGGTCGACGTGCCGAGCATCTACGACATCCCGACGATGCTGAACACGCAGGGACTGGATTCGTACATCGTGCGGGCACTCGGCCTCGGCGGATCGGCGGACGTGGACTGGTCCCGCTGGGACCGCGTGCTCCAGGCGGTCCACAATCCGAAGCACGAAGTGACGATCGGACTGGTCGGGAAGTACATCGACCTCCCCGACGCGTACCTCTCCGTGACGGAGGCCATCAAGGCCGGGGGCTTCGCCCACGAGACCCACGTCACGCTCCGGTGGATTCCGTCGGACGAGTGCGACACGCCCGAGGGCGCTGCGCGCGCGCTCGGCGACCTGGACGGCATCGTCGTTCCCGGCGGATTCGGCATCCGCGGCATCGAGGGCAAGCTCGGCGCCCTGCGCTTCGCCCGCGAACAGGGGATCCCGACGCTCGGCATCTGCCTGGGCCTTCAGTGCATGGTCATCGAATACGCCCGCAACAAAGCCGGTCTCGAGGGGGCGTCCTCGAGCGAATTCGATCCGGAGACCGCGTTCCCGGTCATCGCCACGATGGCGGAGCAGGTCGACATCCTCGAAAGCGGCGATCTCGGCGGCACGATGCGTCTGGGGCTCTATCAGGCCGACCTCGCGCCCGGATCCCTCGCCGAAGAGGTCTACGGCGCAGCGACCGCGTCCGAGCGGCACCGTCATCGGTATGAGGTGAACAATCGCTTCCGCGACCAGATCGCCGAGGCGGGGCTGACGTTCTCCGGCCTCTCACCCGACCGGAACCTCGTGGAGTACGTCGAACTTCCCCGCGACGTCCACCCGTATTACATCGCCACCCAGGCGCACCCGGAGCTGCGCTCGCGCCCGACCGCGCCGCACCCGCTGTTCCGCGGCCTCATCGGCGCGGCACTGGAACGTCACCGCTCCAGTGAGCTGTTCGACGTGGACAATGGCTGAGCAGCTGCGAGACGAGCCCGTCGAAGCCGAGGTCACCGACAGCGAGCTCGTCTATGAGGGGCGGGTGTGGGACGTCCGCAGCGACACCCTCCGCTACGGCGACGAAGAGATCGTCCGACAGTATGTCGCCCATCCGGGCGCGGCTGCGGTGGTCGCCCTCGACGATGAGGACCGGGTGCTGCTGATCCAGCAGTACCGGCATCCCATCCGCCACCGGGACTGGGAGATCCCCGCAGGGCTCCTGGATGTGCCCGGGGAGCCGCCGGCCGAGACGGCTCGCCGTGAGCTCGCGGAGGAGGTCGATCTCGTCGCCGAGCGCTGGGAGGACCTCGTCTCGGTCTTCACCACCCCCGGAGGCAACGACGAGGTGGTCCACGTGTTCCTCGCCCGGGGGCTGTCCGCCGTCGGCCACGCCCACGCACGCGAGGCCGAGGAAGCCGACATCCGCATCGAGTGGATTCCGCTCGCCGACGCCGTCGACGGCGTGCTCGAGGGTCGGTTGCGCAACGGCATCCTCGCCGTGGGTGTGCTGGCAGCCGCGGAACGGCTGCGGCGGACGGATCCGAACGGGCGCTGACGTGCGCCCGGATCGAGCGGTCGACGACTACCTGCGCCATGTGGCGCTCGAACGGGGGCTGTCCGACCATACGGTCGCTGCCTACCGCCGTGACCTCGCGACGTATCTCGCGTGGCTCGATGAGCAGGGGATCGGCGACACCTCCGACATCGGGGCCGAGACCGTCACCGCCTTCGTCGCCGCGCACGCATCCTCTCAGCCGCCACCGGCACCGTCCTCGCTCGCGCGGCTGCAGTCGTCCGTACGGGGGCTCCACCGCCACCTCACGCGAGAGGGCGTCGAGGCGGAGGACCCCACGCGTCGGGTGCGTCCACCCCGCCAGCCCCGACGACTGCCGAAAGCGCTCACGATCACGCAGGTGGAGGATCTCCTGGATGCCGCCGGCCCCGCGCCCGCGGAGGTGTCGCCGACGGGTCCCGTGCCCCTTCGCGACCGCGCTCTCCTGGAGCTCCTCTACGCCACCGGCGCCCGAGTGTCCGAGATCGTGCAGCTGGACGTCGACGACCTCGCCGACCGCGAGGTCGTGCGCGTGCGCGGAAAAGGGGACAAAGAACGCATGGTGCCGGTCGGGTCTTACGCTCGAGCGGCCCTGGAGGCCTACCTCACCCGCGCGCGCCCGGAACTCGCCCGGCGGGGGCGGGGGAGCGCCCGGCTGTTCCTCGGCGCCCGAGGGGCCCCGCTGTCGCGCCAGAGCGCGTGGCTGGTGATCCGTGCAGCGGCCGAGCGCGCACAGCTGACCGCGCACGTGTCGCCGCACACCCTGCGGCATTCGTTCGCCACCCACCTGCTGCAGGGCGGTGCCGACGTGCGTGTCGTCCAGGAGCTGCTCGGACACGCCTCGGTGGCGACGACTCAGATCTACACCCACGTCTCGATCGACGCGCTTCGCGACGTGTACGTCACGGCTCACCCGCGCGCTCGGGGCTACAATCGACCGGACGGTCAGGAAGTGGAGAGCATCGGTGGCGGGCAGTAAGCGGAGCGCGGCGAAGGTGTCCGAGGACGACACCCCGATCGGCCCCACCGGCCGACCCTATCGAGGCTTCCCCACCCCGCCGAAGCTCGACGGTCACGGACCGGCGCGCATCATCTCGCTCTGCAACCAGAAGGGCGGGGTCGGCAAGACCACCACCACGATCAACCTCGCCGCCTCGCTGGCCAGCTACGGCCGACGCGTCCTCGCGGTGGACTTCGATCCGCAGGGAGCACTGTCGGCGGGCCTCGGGATCCAGACCCACGACATCCCGACGATCTACGATCTGCTGCTGGACGGCAAGCGCGATCCGCACGAGGTCATCGTCCGGACCCGCGTGGAGGGCCTGGACGTCATCCCCGCCAACATCGACCTGTCCGCCGCCGAGGTGCACCTGGTCAACGAGGTCGCGCGCGAGCAGACCCTCGCCCGTGCCCTGCGTCGCGTCGCAGGTGAGTACGACGTCATCCTCGTCGACTGCCAGCCGTCCCTCGGGCTTCTGACGGTCAACGCGCTGACCGCCAGCCACGGGGTCCTCATCCCGTTGGAGTGCGAGTTCTTCGCGCTCCGCGGGGTCGCGATGCTCATCGAGACGATCGACAAGGTCCGCGACCGCCTCAACCCCTCGATCGAGCTCGACGGTGTGCTGGCGACGATGTACGACGCGCGCACCCTGCACTCGCGCGAAGTCCTCGAGCGCGTCGTGGACGCGTTCGGCGACGACGTGCTGGAGACGGTCATCGGTCGGACGGTGAAGTTCCCCGACGCCTCCGTGTCCGGGATGCCGATCACCGAGTTCGCACCCGAGCACGCCGCCGCGCAGGCGTACCTCCGACTCGCGCGGGAGCTGGTCGCCCGTGGCGCCGTCGCCTGAGGCGCCGGCCGACGACACCGCCGGATTCCGGGTCTCCCTCGGCGTCTTCGACGGGCCCTTCGACCTGCTCCTGCGACTCATCTCCCAGCACGAGCTCGACATCACCGAGGTGTCGCTGTCGAAGGTGACCGACGAGTTCATCGCCTACCTGCGCGCCCTCGGCCCCGATCAGGAGCTGGAGGAGGCCTCAGAGTTCCTCGTGGTGGCCGCGACGCTGCTCGACATGAAGGTGGCGGGCCTCCTTCCGCAGGGCGAGCTGGTGGATGCCGAGTCCGTGGCGCTCCTGGAGGCGCGCGATCTGCTCTTCGCCCGCCTGCTCCAGTACCGGGCGTTCAAGGAGGTCTCGGCGTGGTTCGAGCGCTGCCTGCGGCGCGAGGATCAGCGGCACGCGCGGTCTGTGCGGCTGGACGCCAAGTACCGTCACGCGGCCCCTGACCTGCGATGGACCCTGACACCGGACGATTTCGCCGCCCTCGCCCTGCTCGCGATGACCCCGAAGGACATCCCTCACGTGGGCCTGGACCACCTGCACGCTCCGCTCGTGAGCATCCGCGAGCAGGCGGCGATCGTTGTCACCCTTCTTCGCGATGCCGGCACGCTGTCGTTCCGCGAGCTGGTGGCCGGGGTGAGCGCCCCCGGGGTCGTCGTCGCCCGCTTCCTGTCGGTGCTGGAGCTGTACCGGCACGCGGCCCTGTCGTTCGAGCAGCTCGAGCCGCTCGGAGAACTGACCCTCCGTTGGAGCGCGCAGCGGTGGTCGGATGAGAATCTCGCCTCGTTGGGAGCAGATTATGACCGATGACGCCGTGACCGACGCGTCTCCCGCCGTCGACACCGTCCGCCGCGTGGAGGCGATCCTCTTCATCGCCGAAGAGCCCCTGTCCCTCGTCTCCCTGGCGGCGACGGTGGGAGCCCCTGTCCCCGCGGTGCGCCAGGCCGTGGAGACCCTCGTGGCCGACTACGACGGCCGTGCGGGCGGTCCGCGTCGCGGGTTCGAGCTCCGTGAGGTCGGCGGCGGGTGGCGGATGTACGTCCGCGAGGACCACGACGACCTCATCGCCGAGTACGTCGGCGGCCAAGCGCCCGCGCGCCTGTCCCAGGCGGCCCTGGAGACGCTCGCCGTCATCGCCTACAAGCAGCCGGTGACGCGCTCGCAGGTCGCGTCGATCCGCGCGGTGAACGTGGACTCGGTCGTGCGCACGCTCCTGGCCCGCGGCCTCATCACCGAGCTCTTCGCCGACGCCGAGACCGGCGCCATCAACTACGGGACCACCGACGCCCTGCTGGTCCACTTGGGAATCAACTCCCTCGACGAGCTCCCACCGATTTCGCCCTTCCTGGAGGGGGCGGATGAGGTCGGACGCGCCGAGGGTCTGGACGAAGGAGTGCGCCGATGAGCGATGTCGAAGGTGTCCGTCTGCAGAAGGTCCTCGCGGCGGCCGGTGTGGCGTCGCGCCGCGTGGTCGAGGAGATGATCGTCGCCGGACGGATCCGCATCAACGGGGTCGTGGTGACCGAGCTCGGCCGCCGCATCGACCCCGAGTCGGACCTCGTCGACGTCGACGGCACCGCGGTGCAGCTCGACCAGACCAAGCGCTATGTGATCCTCAACAAGCCGACCGGGGTGGTCAGCTCGATGCGCGACGACCGCGGCCGCCCCGATCTGCGGCCCTTCGTCGAGCCGTATCCGGAGCGCCTGTTCAATGTCGGACGTCTGGATGCCGAGACCAGCGGTCTGCTGGTCCTCACCAACGACGGCGACCTCGCGCACGTGCTCGCGCACCCCTCGTTCGGGGTGACCAAGGTGTACATCGCCAAAGTCGAAGGGCGCGTCGCGCCGGCCACGATTCAGCGCCTGCTCACCGGCGTCGAGCTGGAGGACGGGCCGATCTCGGCGGACAAGGCGCGGCTGCTCTCCCGCAGCACGGAGGGGACCGGTTCGCTCGTGGAGCTCACGCTGCACTCCGGACGCAACCGCATCGTCCGACGGATGATGGCCGAGGTGGGGCATCCCGTCGTCGAACTCGTACGGCGCCAGTTCGGACCCCTCCACCTGGGAACCCTGCCAGCGGGCAAGAGCCGCGAGTTGACTAAAGTGGAGCGCGGCGCCTTGCTCACCCTCGCCCGCGGCGCCACTGCTTCCGAGCATCTGGAGACTTGAGTGACCGACGCCACCGTGCTGGCCACGCGCACGCGCGGACCCGTCCGCATCGTCGGCGCCGGCCTCCTGGGATCGAGTATCGGTCATGCGCTGACCGCCTCGGGGGTCGACGTCGCGCTCGCCGACACCTCCCCCGCGCAGCTGCGCCTCGCCGTCGACTACGGCGCGGGTCGGCCGGCGCGCGAAGGGGACACCCCCGTGCTCGTCGTCGTGGCCGTCCCTCCGGACGTCGTCGCCGATGTGGTGCAGCGTGAGCTCGCAGCCTTCCCGGAAGCCGTCGTCACCGACGTCGCGAGCGTCAAGCTCGAGCCTCTGAAAGAGCTGCGCGCACGCGGCGCCGACCTCACCCGGTACATCGGCTCTCACCCGATGGCCGGACGCGAGCGCGGCGGAGCCATCGCCGCGCGCGCGGACATCTTCGTGGGCCGGCCGTGGGTCGTGTGCCGCGACGAGGAGACCTCCGCCGCGGACCTGACGATCGTCGAGGCTTTGGCCCTCGACCTGGGTGCCACCCCGATCGAGATGACCCCGGAAGAACACGACCGTGCGGTGGCCCTCGTCTCCCACGTGCCGCAGATCGTGTCGAGCCTCCTCGCCGGACGCCTGGCCGATGCGCCGGACCGCTCGTTGCAGCTGACCGGACAGGGGCTGCGGGACACCACGAGGATCGCGGCCTCCGCGCCGGAACTGTGGGTGCAGATCCTGGGGGCGAACGCTGAGCCCGTGCGCGACGTCCTCCGGGCCCTTGCCGACGATCTGGCGACCGTGGCCGCGGCGCTGAGCGCACCGGACGCGCCCGGAGCACGTCGCGCCGTCGCCGACACGATCCGACGGGGGAACGACGGCGTCGAGAGGCTGCCCGGCAAGCACGGCCAGAACCGCCGTTTCGAGCAGGTCGTCGTCATGGTCGACGACACACCCGGTCAGCTCGGCCGCCTGTTCGGCGAGCTCGGTGAGCTGGATGTGAACGTCGAAGACCTGCGCCTGGAGCATTCGCCCGGCGCCCAGTTCGGTCTCGCCGAGATCAGTGTCGTCCCGAGCGCGGTGCGCCGTGCGGTGGACGGCCTCGAGTCGCGCGGCTGGAAGATTGCGAGCACCACCCCATGACCCACTCCTCTCCCCGGACGCCGGCGGTCATCGCCATCGACGGCCCCGCCGGAAGCGGCAAGTCGAGCGTCTCTCAGGAGGTCGCGCGTCGCCGGACCTACGGGTTCTTGGACACCGGTGCCGCCTACCGTGCGCTCGCGTGGCACGCGCTCGAGCACGGGGCGGACACGTCCGATTCGTCCGCCGTGCTGGATGTGCTCGGCGACTTCGACTACGCCATCTCGCTCGACCCCGATGACCGATGGGTACGGGTGGGGGACGCGGACGTCACCGCGGCGATCCGCGAGCCGAAGGTGGCGGATGCCGTCAGTGGCGTGGCGCGGGTGCCGGCGGTGCGCCACGCGCTCACCGCACTGTTCCGTGCCCTCGTGGCCGCGTCCGACCTGCCCGCGGTGGTCGTGGAGGGCCGTGACATCACGACCGTCGTGGTCCCCGATGCGCCGGCGCGGATCCTGCTGACCGCGGCGCCGGAGGTGCGCGCCGCCCGTCGGAGCGCGGAACTGACATCGCATGATGCCGCGGCGGTCGCCGAGGCCCTGCACCGGCGCGACGCCGCCGATTCGAAGGTGGTCGACTTCCTCGCCGCGGCGCCCGGCGTCGAGGTCGTCGATTCCACCGACCTGGACTTCGACCAGACGGTGGACGCCGTCCTCGCCGTGATCGACCGAGCCTTGGAGGCTTCCCATGCACACTGACGATCGCGAATTCGACGTCCCCGACGACGCCGCGGCATCCGACACCCTGGCCCAGCACATGGCCGGTCTCGATGACGACCTCGCCGAGCAGCGGGCCGCTGCCCTCCGCGCCGGCCTCGACGACTACGCCCTCGAGGCGGAGGACGCCGAACTGCTGGAGGGCCTTCTCTCCGGTGAGGGCGAGATCGAGTACCTGCCGGCGCTCCCCGTCGTCGCCATCGTCGGTCGCCCGAACGTCGGCAAGTCGGCGCTGGTGAACCGCATCCTGGGACGCCGCGAGGCGGTCGTGGAGGACACCCCCGGCGTCACGCGCGACCGGGTGACCTACAAGGCCGAGTGGATGGACCGTCGGTTCACCCTCGTCGACACCGGTGGATGGGAGCCGGATGCCCGAGGGATCGACCGATCGGTCGCCGCGCAGGCCGAGGTCGCGATCGATCTGTCGGACGTCGTGCTGTTCGTGGTGGACGCCATGGTGGGGGCCACCTCCACCGACGAGCACGTCGTCAAGCTGCTGCGCAAGAGCGGGAAGCCCGTCTTCCTCGTCGCCAACAAGGTGGACGATGCGCGTCAGGAGCCCGAAGCCGCGGCGCTGTGGAACCTGGGTCTCGGTGAGCCGTATCCGGTGTCCGCGATCCACGGTCGCGGTGTCGCGGATCTCCTCGACGAGATCATGAAGGTGCTGCCGGAGATCTCCGCCGTCGCCGGGCACGAGATCGGTGGCCCGCGCCGCGTCGCCATCCTCGGGCGCCCGAACGTGGGGAAGTCCTCCCTGCTGAACAAGGCCGCCGGCGAGGAGCGCGTCGTGGTCAACGAGCTCGCGGGCACGACCCGTGACCCGGTGGACGAGGTCGTGGAGGTCGGCGGGAAGCTCTGGCGGTTCGTCGACACCGCCGGCATCCGTCGTCGCGTGCACCTGCAGCAGGGCGCCGACTTCTACGCGTCGCTGCGGACCTCCGCCGCGCTGGAGAAGGCGGAGGTCGCCGTCGTCGTCCTCGATGTGTCGGAGCCGCTCAGCGAGCAGGACGTCCGCATCATCGACCTCGTGCTGGAGTCCGGCCGCGCGCTCGTGCTGGCCTTCAACAAATGGGATCGCCTGAACGACGACGACATGGAGGACATCGACCGGCGTCGCTACCTCGAGCGGGAGATCGAGCAGGATCTCGCGCACGTGGCGTGGGCGCCGCGGGTGAACATCTCCGCGCGTACCGGTCGTCACCTCGACAAGCTCGTCCCGGCCCTGGAGACGGCTCTGGCGTCGTGGGACCAGCGCATCTCGACCGGCAAGTTCAACGCCTTCCTCGCCGAGCTCGTCGCCGAGCACCCGCACCCGCTCCGTGGAGGCAAGCAGCCGCGCATCCTGTTCGGGACGCAGGCCGCCACGCGTCCGCCGACATTCGTGCTGTTCACGACGGGCTTCCTCGACCCCGGCTACCGTCGGTTCATTCAGCGTCGCCTCCGCGAGGTCTTCGGCTTTGAGGGGACGCCGATCGTGACGAACATGCGCGTGCGGGAGCGTCGCCAGCGCTGACCCCGGCCCGCCGCCGGTGTGTCAGGCTTGCGGGGTGACGAACGCGAGACCGACGCCGAGGAACCCCGGTGACGCGTGGGTGCTCGCTCCGGACGGTGCGCGGTACTGGGGGCGTTTCGGCGCCGCCGGACTTCTCGCCGTGGACGCGGCGCGTGGCATCCTGCTGCAGCATCGCGTGTCGTGGAGCCACTTCGGCGACACCTGGGGGCTTCCGGGTGGCGCACGTCACGAGGACGAGTCGGCGACGGATGCCGCACTCCGCGAATCCGCCGAGGAGGCGGGTGTGCCGTCGGGGTCGATCCGTCCGCGACTGCTGAGCGTGCTGGACCTCGGCTACTGGTCGTACACGACGCTCGTCGGTGACGTCGAGACGCCGTTCGAACCCACGATCAGCGATCCCGAGAGCACAGCCCTGCAATGGGTCCCCGCCGACGTCGTCCAGGAGCGGCCGCTGCATCCGGGGTTCGCCACCGCCTGGGTGCGGTTGCGCGAACTGCTCGCGGTGCGCCCGGCCGTGCTGATCGATGTCGCGAACGTGATGGGATCCGTCCCGGACGGCTGGTGGCGCGACCGGGCCGGCGCCGCGGACCGCCTGCTGGCGGCAGTGGCGGAGCGTTCGGGCCACGGCATCCCCGCCGCGGAGCTGTCGCTTCCCGAGCACACGTGGTTCCCCGAGTGGGTGGCGGTCGTCGAAGGGGAGGGGCGTGGGGCGTCCGATGTCGACGGAATCTCCATCGTCCGAGCGGATCGTTCCGGAGATGACGCGATCGTCGCCGAAGCCCGACGTCTCGGGGACGCCGGGCGTTCGGTGACGGTGGTGACGGCGGATCGGGAGCTGGCGGACCGGTGCCGGGAGACCGGCGCCGCGGTGCGCGGTCCCCGCTGGCTGCGGGATCTGCTGCCCTGAGTCCGGTCGCGTGTCCGACGCGAGGTCAGTGCGCCACGATCTCGGTCGGCGCCATGGCATCCACCGCGGGGTTGCGGACGAAGGCGGCGAGAAGGACCGCCGCGCTCGCGACGATCGCACCGACGAGGAAGGCCGCGTGCACGCCGTCCGCGGTCGCGGCGACGGGGTTCGCCCCCTCCGAGGCCGCCGCCGCGGCCGTCACCGACATGAGGGTGACGAACAGCGCCGTGCCCGCGGCGCCGGCGAGCTGTTGCAGCGTGCTCACCGTGGCCGAGCCGTAGGAATACAGCGTCGGCGGCAGCGACCCGAGTGCGGAGGTCAGCAACGGTGTGAAGACGAAGCCGAGACCGAGGTTCAGGGCGACGTGCACCGTGATGATCCAGGCGATCGGCGTGCCGGCGTCGAAGGTCGTCATGCCCCAGAGCGCGGCGGCGGCGACGATCATGCCCGGGAGGACGAGCGGTCGGGGTCCGAATCGGTCGAAGAGCGCGCCGACCACCGGAGCGATGGCGCCCATGACGATGCCGCCCGGGAGCAGCATGAGGCCCACGGTGAGGGTGTCGAGTCCCAGGACCTGCTGCAGGTAGAGCGGCAGCAGGATGAGCGATCCGAAGAGCGCGGAGAAGACCACGGCGACGAGAACGGTCGCCAGAGCGAACGGCCGCGACCGGAAGGTGCGCAGATCGAGCAGGGCCGAGTCGGTGCGCTGCAGGCGGATCTGGCGGAGGATGAAGGCGACGACGGAAACGGCGCCGACGGTGATCGGGATCCATACCGGGACGGGGGCGTGCCCGGAGGCCGCTTCGCCGATGGAGCTCAGGCCGAAGATGAGTCCGCCGAAGCCGAGGGCGGACAGGATCACCGAGAGGATGTCGAAGCTCGCCGCGCGGGTCTCGGTGACGTTCCGCACCCACAGGGCGCCGAGGGTCAGCGTGACGACGGCGATCGGGAGCACGAGCCAGAACATCCAGCGCCAGTCGAGGACGGACAGGATGATGCCCGAGACGGTCGGGCCGATCGCCGGGGCGACGGCGATGACGATGGAGATGACGCCCATCATGCGTCCGCGGCGTTCGGGAGCGACGATCGTGAGCACCGTCGTGAACAGCAACGGCATCATGATGGCCGTGCCCGAGGCCTGGACGATGCGACCGAGGAGCAGGACTTCGAAGCCCGGGGAGAGGGCGGCGACGAGGGTGCCGACCGTGAAAAGGCTCATCGCGGTGAGGTAGAGGCCGCGAAGCGGGAAACGGGCCAGGAGGTATCCCGTGAGCGGGATGACGATGGCCATGGTGAGGAGGAAGCCGGTGGTCAGCCACTGGGCGGTCGCAGCCGTGATGCCGAGGTCTTCCATCAGCCGGGGGAGCGCGACGCTCATGATCGTCTCGTTGAGGATCACGACGAACGCCGACACCACGAGGAGGGCGATGACGGTGCCGGGACGGACGGCGCGTGCGGGACGCGGGTCTTCGGACGACAGGGGAGGAAGGTTCTTCTCGAGGGTCACGCGCACGCTCTTTCTCGTTCGGGGCGCACCGCACGGTGACATGCGGGTGAGGACTCGTCGAGTACATGGCAGTGACTGCCAAGTTGGCGTCGCGTGTACAATTCTTCACATGACAGCCGAGGAGAACCCGCCGGTCGGCCTGCGCGAGCGGCGTCGCCGCGAAACCCTGCGCGAGGTGGCGGATGCCGCGCTCACGCTCTTCGAGGAGCGGGGCGTCGCAGCCACGACGGTGGATGAGATCGCCGCGTCCGCGGGCATCTCTCCGCGGACGTTCTTCCGGTACTACCCGACGAAGGAGCATGCGCTCTTCCACGAGGATGCGGAATACCGCGCGATCCGCGTGGGACTCCTCGATGATGTGCGCGGCGGCGCGGACCTCGCTGCGGCGATCCAGCACGCGTGGGTGCGCCTCTTCGACGACTTCGACCGCAGGCCGGAGATCCGTGCACGAGTGCTGCGGGTCCGCCGCGTGATCGAGTCGGAGCCCATGCTTCTCGCGCGCGCGGTGACGAATGACATCGACAATGCCGATGAGCTCATCGATGCCGCCGTCGACGCGGCGGGCGCTCACGCCGATGTCCTGACGATCCGCGCGACGGTCGCGGCGATGGACGCGATCATCCGTGTCGTCTTCGGTGAGTGGGTGCGGCGGTCCGAGCTCGGCGATGCCGCCAGCGCCGGCGGCATCTACCGCGAGGTGATCGCCGGACTCGCACCTCTCGGCGCGCACCTCTCCCGCGACGCGGCGGAGTAGTTCGGCGCGGACCCCGCGTTGTCGGTCGTCCTGGTCCCCGGTGACGTGGAGCGCGGCTCCGTGCGTTGCCTCAGAAGGGCGCGGATGCCGGTTGGGGTTCGGGGAGGAACATGACCCGGGGTGGGGGGTCTTCGGTGTAGGTCTTGCCGGAAGGTGCGGTGAAGTGGAGTCTGCCGCCGGGGAGCTGGGTGACGGTCCATCCTTCCGTGTGTTTGACGGTGTGGTGTCGGAGGCAGAAGGGGCCGAGGTTGTCCTCGTCGGTGGTTCCGCCTTTCGCGTGCTCTTTGCGGTGGTCGATCTCGGATCGGAGGGCGGGGTGGCGGCATCCGGGGAACGCGCAGCGCACGTCTCTTGCCAGCAGGAGTCGTTTGAGGGCGGCGTTGGGGGTGTATCGGTCGACGGTGAGGACGGCTCCGGTGACGGGGTGGAGGAACACGCGGTCGAATCCGGTGGCTGTGCCGGTGAGGGTGCGGACGGTGGTGGGGTCGATCGCGCACTTCCCGTTCAGCTCCGCGCCGCCGGTGGTGGTTCCGGTGAGGGTGGTGGCGGGGATGGTGACTTGCACGACACCTCTGATGGCGCCGAGGTCGCCTCCGGTGGGGTCGACGGAGGGGGCCGCGGTGAGGAGCATGTCGAGGATGATGTCGACGCGCATCTGGTCCCGGGTCCGGTCATCGAACCAGGTGCACGCGGAGTCGTTCTGGGTGCCGTCGAGCTGCGAGTCGATCGTGGCGCGTTCAGCGGCGTCGCGGCGGTTGCGGAGGTCATGTCCCTTCAGGGCCTTTGCCTGCTGGGTGGCGCGGTCGTACGCACCGTGGATCTCGGTGGAGGGTCCGATCATCCCGAGCATCGAGAGGCCGTCGTCGAGGTCTTCCACCCACACCCGCCGGGACGGGAGCGCCTCATCATGCCGTTCTTGCATCGTCCTGGGGTGGTGTTTGTCTGCGACCTGCTGCGCATAGGGGCGCACGCGCCCGGGTGTGGTCTTCACCGCGTAGTCCAGTACGTCGCGTTCATACGCGGCGCGCGCCTCGGGATCGCGGATCGCCGCGCCGGTGTCGACGATCACCCGGGTGTGGGATCTGTCGATCCTCCCCGCTTTCCACGCCGACCACGTCGCGGGGTACTCCGTGCACAAACGGTGGGCCTGATCCATCTGAGTCTGCACCGACCGGTCATTCACGCGAAGGGCGGCGCCGAGCTCCGCCGCCATCCCGCGGATGGGCATTTCCCTCGCCCGCGACTGCGCCGACGGCGACTCCGCCATCCGCTCCAACGCGGTCGCCTGCGCTGCGGCGAGCGCCCGAGCCTTCCCCGCCTGGACGATCGCCTCCAGCCGGTGCCACGCCACACACTCGTCCACGTGCGCCGCGGTCCGCTCCTCCCACGACGCCTCGGGCGCGGCATCCGGAGTCTCGTCCATGGTTTCTCGATTCGTTCAACGGTCGATGACTCCAGGATAGAACAGAGATACGACATTCGACGGGGCAACGTCTGCCACATGGAAAAAATAATCGAAGATAATGACGTAATCTCCGCCTTGAGGTACGGTGACTCGATGGCGGCAGAGCATCGTGCGATCACGGCCTTCGACGGCGCGACGATCTCGTACACGGTCTTCCCCGGTGTGGGGCCCATGGTCGTCGTCTTGCACGGACTGGCCGGGAGTGGGCGCGAGTTCGTCCCGACCGCCGAGGCTCTTTCGCCGAGACCGGTGATCCTCGTGGATCAGCGCGGTCACGGCGCCAGCACGCGGACGCCCGCCGATGTGTCGCGGCTCGCGTTCGTCGATGACGTCGTGCGGGTGATCGAAGCGGAGGGGCACGAGCCGGTCGACCTCGTCGGCCAGTCGATGGGGGCGCACACGGCAATGTTGGTGGCGGCGCACCGACCTGACCTGGTCCGGCGGCTGGTGATGCTCGAGGGCGGCGCCGGCGGAGGGTCTGCCGACGACCATGCCGCGATCGGATCATTCTTCCGGTCGTGGCCTGTTCCCTTCGCTGATCGCGCCGAAGCACGAGAGTTTCTCGGCGACGGCGCGCTCGCCCGGACGTGGATCGCCGATCTCGAGCAGCGGAGTGACGGACTGCATCCGCGGTTCGATTCCGATGTGATGGTTCGCGTGCTCGACGGGATGAGCGAACCGAATCGGAGTGAGTGGGAGAGCGTCAGCGTCCCCACCCTCGTGGTCTACGCCGACGGCGGCATGTTCACCGAGGAGCAGAAGGCCGACTTCGTCGCTCGAGGACGACGCGCGGCGCGGGTGGATCTCGTCGGTGCGTCCCACGACGCGCATCTGGATGCGTTCGACGAGTGGGTCGCCGTCCTCGGCCCGTTCCTCGCGGCAGAGTGACTCACCGGTCAGGTCAGCGCCCGCGGAGCTTCTCGATGTCGCGGCGTTCCCGCTTCGTCGGGCGCCCGGCGCCACGATCGCGCACCGGCACGAACGCGGTGAGCTCCCGGGGCGGTGGTGGCGGCGTGCGGTCCTCCACCGCCTCCGCCGCGACGCTCGCGCCGACACGCTTCACGATCGTCTGGCGGACGACGAGCATCCGGTCGAATCCCGAGATCCGGACGCGCACCTCGTCGCCGGGCTTGACGGTCTGAGCCGCCTTCGCCTTTTCGCCGTTCACGCGCACATGACCCGCGCGGCACGCGGTGGTCGCCGCGGAACGGGTCTTGTACACCCGGACCGCCCACAGCCAGGCATCGACACGGGCGGTGGTGGTCATCCGTCCATGATGTCAAACAGCGGGGCGTTCCCGTCCGGACGCGTCACTTCTCCAGCGTGAGAGCGACCACGACGCGATCGGGACGGGACCGCCCGACTTCTCGGAAGCCGGCGGAGAGGAACGTGGACAGGAGCCCGTGGAACAGCGAGTTCGCGGTGTGCCGTCGGCCGGCCTCAGGGTCGATCGGATACGCCTCGAGGACACGCGCCCCGCGCGCTCGCGCGAACGTGACGGCGGCGTCGAGCAATGCTGCGTTAAGCCCTTCGCCACGGTGCTCCTTACGGGTCACGAAGCAGGTGACGGCCCAGACGGATGCGTCGTCCCACGGCTGCTCGGATACTGATGCGAACGCGCGCGTACGCTCGAGCCGAGGTTGACGCACGCGCGGCCCGACACGCACCCATCCCGCGGGGACGTCCTCGACGTAGGCGATCAGCCCGGGCGGCGGGCCGGCACCGATCTCGTCGTGGAGCATCCGGAGCCGCTCCTCGGCCGTAGCGGCAGAGAACTGCGCGTTCGTGAGTGTCCACCACTGGCACTGACAGCTCGCTCCGTCGCCTCCGCCCGTGAGGGCGTGCTGCACGTCGGCGAAGCGATCGGCGCTGGCGGCTTCCACGGTGACCCGGCTCATGCGCGCGACCCTACTCGCGGTACCCGCCCCTCGCCATGCCCGGGCACCGCACGCGTTCGCGGATGCCGTTCCGACCGGCTAGGATAGGGGAGTTGTCCGCGCATGCGCGGCCTTCCGGGATGTGGCGCAGCTTGGTAGCGCACTTGACTGGGGGTCAAGGGGTCGCAGGTTCAAATCCTGTCATCCCGACCGGAATGGGAAGAGGGTTCGCCGAAGGCGGGCCCTTTTCTCATTCCCGCGAGTGGGTTATCCAGGCGGGCCCACGCCGTCGGAGGCTCCGCGCGGCGCGCAGCGGCGTGTGGAGTGACGGTGGGGCGCATCCCGACCGGAATGTGCCGATCGAGAAATCAGGCGTCGTCGGCCTGCTCGTCCTCTTCCGGCTCGAAGGTCGACGCTTCGCCGGTGTGACCGGCGGCGACGCCGTCGGGGTCGGCGGGGATCGTGCCGTCCTCGCCTACACCGCCGGGCTTGGCGGTCGGGTTGGCGTGGTCGCCGGGGCGTTCTTCGTTGCTCATCTCGTCTCCTGTCTCGTGACGCCCGACGCTACGCGCGGCGGACCGGATACCCACCGGGGTTGACACCCGCGTGTCAACGCGAACTCTTCACCCCGACGACGCGCCGTCGTCATCTCCCGCCCCGCCCGACCTGGCATGCTCGCAGCATGCAGACTCAGCGCTTCGTGATCATCGGCGCCGGCCCCATCGGAACAGCCGTCGCCCGACGGGCCGCGGAGCACAGCTGCTCGGTCATTGTCGTCACCCGCTCCGGCGCCGGAACGGAGATCGACGGTGTGCGACACATCGCCCTCGACGCGACCGACCGCGCGGCGCTCGGTGCGGCATCCGCCGGAGCCGACGTCATCGTGAACTGCGCCAACCCCGGCTCGTACCAGGCCTGGGAGAGAGAATGGCCCCCGCTCGCTTCGGCGATCCTCGGCGCGGCGGAGGATGTCGGCGCGGTTCTCGTCACGCTGAGCAACCTGTATGGCTACGGTCCGGTCGATGAGCCGATGACGCGGTCGATGCCGTTGCGCCCCTCCGACCACAAGGGCGCTCTGCGTGCGCGCATGTGGGAGGAGGCGCGGACCGCGCACGAGGCGGGGCGGGTGCGGGCGACCGAAGCGCGGGCGTCCGACTACATCGGTCCGACCGCGCCGACCACGAGCTCGATCCTCGCCCGCTACGCTGCCGCCACGCTCGCGGGAAAACCCGCGAGCGTCTTCAGCGACCCCGACCAGCCGCACGCATGGACCGCGGTCGACGACATCGCCGCGACCCTCCTCGCGCTGGCGCAGAACGAGCAGGCCTGGGGGTGTCCGTGGATCGTCCCCTCGAGCCCGCCGACGACGGTCCGCGACGTGTTGAGCGAACTCTCCCGACTGTCCGGCGCCCCGCCTCCACGCCTGCGCACGCTTCCGCGCCCACTCGTCCGCGTCGGCGGATGGGTGGTGCCGATCCTCCGCGAGCTCGAGGGAGTCCTGTACCAGTTCGACCGGCCGTTCCTCGTCGACACGGAGGAGACGACCGCGGTCCTCGGCATCCGTCCCTCGCCGTGGCCGACCGTCCTCGCCGAGACCGCCGTCGCCTGGCGCGACCGCGCGGTCGGCTGAGAGACCTCAGAGCGCCGAGATCCGTACGCGCCACCCCAGGCGTTCGAGAGCGGCGCGCAGACGTTCGGCCTGATCCGCGGCATCCGTCAGAGATGCCGTCGACCAGACGTCGATCGCGAACGGCGGCGGCTCGCCGAAGCGGGGAAGCTCCACCTCCGCCCACGCCGAGGCCCCCAGCGGGACCCGGGGGAACGCCGTGCCCGCACCCTCGACGGTACCGTCGGCCGCGAAGGCGATCGCGTCGAGGGCATCGAGCTTGGTGATGGGCAGATTCACCACGAGCGTGATGACGTGCCGCTCGGGTCGAGCGGCGGATGCGGCGTTCCTCCGGGTCTTCCTCACGCCGCCAGGGTGGGGTAGTCGGTGTAGCCGCGGGCGTCGGGACCGTACACGGTGGCCTGGTCGACGGGGTTCTCCTCGGCCCCGCGCTCCCAGCGCTCCACGAGGTCGGGGTTCGCGATGGCGGGACGGCCGACGGCGATGAGGTCAGCGATGTCCTCGTCGATCACGCGGATCGCCTCGTCGCGCGTGGTGACGCGTCCGAAGCCGGAGTTCGCGATGACGGTGCCGCCGAAGGCGCGGCGCAGCTCCTGCGGGAGGGCGCCGGAGGGGTCCTCGTGAAGGATGCTCAGGTACGCCAGCGTCAACGGTGCGAGCCCTTCGACCAGAGCCAGGTAGGTCGCGCGGGTCTCGTCGGCGTCGCGCTCCCAGACGTCCTGAATGTTGTGGGCGGGGGAGATGCGGATGCCGACCCGGTCGGCGCCGATCTCGTCGGCGACGGCGCGCGCGACCTCGATGACGAACCGGGTGCGCGCCTCGGGGGAACCGCCGTACCCGTCCTCGCGTCGGTTGGAGGCGGGGGAGAGGAACTCGTGGAGGAGGTAGCCGTTCGCGGAGTGCAGCTCGACGCCATCGATGCCCGCGTCCACGGCGCGGCGCGCGGCGCGCACGATCTCGTCGCGCACCGTCGCCAGCTCCGCGGTCTCCAGGGCGTGCGGAACCGGGAAGTCGACTTTCGATCCGTCGGCGAGGCGCGTCTGGCCCTCGATGGCGATCGCGGACGGCGCGACGATCCGCGAGGTGCCGGTGATGCCGGTGTGCGACACCCGGCCCCCGTGCATCACCTGCATGAAGATGGTGCCGCCTGCGGCGTGGACGGCGTCCGCGACGCGGGCCCATCCCGCGGCCTGGGCGTCGGTGGCGATGCCGGGCTGCCCCGGGTACGCGCGCGACTCGGTGCTCGGGAACACGCCCTCCGTGACGAGCAGGCCGATTCCGGCGCGCTGGGCGTAGTACTGCGCCACCAGATCACCCGGGACACCGGCTTCGTCCGCCCGCAGGCGGGTCATCGGCGCGAGCGAGACGCGGTTGCGCACGGTGGTGGAGCCGACGGTGGTGGGGGAGAAGAGCGTCACGGAGAATGTCCTTTCGTTGACCATTGTTCCGGGCCGGGACAACGATCGGGTCGGGATCGCTATTCCTGAGAGCGCCCTGTCAACCCCGCCGCCTCCGGAGAAGACGAGCCCTACCGTGAGGGCATGGACACACCCTCCGAGCAGGACGCGCAGCGCGCGAAGGATCGGTACGACCAGTTGACCACCGCGCCGGAGGCGACCGAGGAGGACGCCGCGCCCCGCATCCGGGTGACGGAACACGACGGCATCCGGCGGATCGACATCGAACCGGATGCCGCGGTGCGACCCGGGATGGGGCAGACCGGGGCGGATGCCGGGGAATCCGGGTCATCCCGCTGATCTGATCACCGTCGAGTCACCGGGCGACCGGCACCTGCAGCTCGGTCACCCAATCGGGACCCGGCACGTGCCCATCGGCCTGGAGGTACACCTCCCGGCAATCGCCGACGATGCGGTAGCCGTCTGCGACGACCCGTCCCATCAGCATCCCCCACGACTCCCCGATTCCCGTCATATCGCCGTGATGACGCAGTGTGGCGGCGAGTGGGACCGAGGGCAGCGTGACCACGTCGTATCCGACTCCCGGCTCGGGGTCGGCCTCCGCGGTGTACGCGACGTGCACACCGAGCCGACCGTCGTCTCGGGGCTCGTACCAGAAGATTCCGGGCTCGATCACACGCCGACCGGCCTGCGCCAGCGCGTGATCGAGTAGGTCGACGAGCGATCCGATCGTGGGTGAGACGTTCTCGGGACCCACGCCCGGAGCCACGCCGTCCGTGGCGTAGACGGTGACGGGCGCAAGCTCCGCGTAGGAGACATCCGGCATGGTGGTTCCTTCCAGCTGACGGAGTCTCCGCTCGATGCGGGCCAGGCGCCGCCGGTCTTCGTCGACGGATGCCGACAGCTCACGATGACGCTCGGCGAGCAGCGTCCGCAGCGCGGTCTCGCCCTCGGCGTCGGCGTGCAGGCCGGCGATGCGTTCAAGGCCCACACCCAGGTCCCGCAACTCCGCGATCCTCAGCGCCCGCGGGAGCTGATCGATCGTGTACGAGCGGTAGCCGGTGCGGTCGTCGACGCGGGCAGGGCGCAGGAGCCCGATCGCGTCATAGTGCCGCAGCATCCGTGCACTCACCCGCGTGAGCGCGGCGAATTCTCCGATGGTGTACATGATGTCGACCACGATCGACCTTGACACGGTGTGAAGGTCAAGTCCACGGCGAGGGAGCGCCGCGGGGGTGTGACGGGCGCGACGGGTCGCGGGTCAGGCGGACGAGTCCCCGCCGGGCAGCGCCTTCTCGATCGCCGCGATCACCTCGGGCGCGTCGGGCTTGGTGCGGGGGGAGAAGCGCGAGACCTCGCCGTCGGGGCTGATGACGAACTTCTCGAAGTTCCAGCTGATCCCGCCCGCCTTGCCGTCGTCCGTCGGAACGGTGGTGAGCTGCTGATAGAGCGGGTGGGCCTTCTTGCCGTTGAGCCGGACCTTCTCGGACATCGGGAAAGTGACACCCCACGTCGTCGAGCAGTACTCCTCGATCTTCTCCTCCGAGCTCAGCTCCTGCAGGAACTGATTGCTCGGGAATCCGATGACCGTGAAGCCGCGCGGGCCGTACTCCTTCTGCAGCGCCTCGAGGGTCTCGTACTGCGGCGTCAGGCCGCACCGCGAGGCGACGTTCACGACCAGCGCGGCCCTTCCGTCCGCCAGTTCGCCGAAGGTCGTCTCCTCGCCGCGGATGGTGGTGATGGGGATGTCACGAAGATCCATGCCCGCATCATCCCGCGTCCCGTGGCTGCGGGGCCGGATGCCGGCCGGGTTCTCAGCCGATTCTTACGCGCGCGGGGCGCAGACCCTAGGCTGGCGGCATCCGGGAGGGGATCCCATGAGGAATCGGTCCGTGCGCACGCTGGTCGTCGCCCCGCTCGTGGCGCTGCTGATGACCGTCGGTGGCTGTGCCGCCCCGGCGGTGACCTCGCCGACGCCGGGGAGCACCGCGGGTGCCGCTCCCTCTGTGACGGTGCCGTCGTCCGCGGCTCCCGTCTCCGCCGTGGACGTGGCGGCCGGCGAGATCGACGAGGGGGTTGTGGTCGACGTCCCCGACGCCGGCGACGGGGTCGGGGTCACGTTCCGCGAGATCACGATCGCTCCCGGAGCCGGGACCGGCGTGCACTGCCATCACGGGCAGCTCATCGCTGTGGTCCAGGCGGGGGAGCTCACGCACTATGCCGCGACACATCCCGATGGCGTGCGTGTCTACGCCACGGGGGAGGCGATCATCGAGGGAGCGGGTTACCCGCACGAGGGTGTCAACGAGGGCGATGAGCCCGTCGTCCTGTGGGTCACCTACGTCATCCCCGAGGGTCAGCCCCTCGCCGAGACCGACCTCGATCGGTGCGGTCCCTGAGCGGCGGCGACGCCGGCTTGCAGGCAGGCCCCGCCCGGGTGAGCATGGACGTATGACGGATGCGCCCGACCCCGCCGGTGACCACGCGACGTCCGTGCCCTCGCGACGCCGGTGGCTGTGGGTCGTCGGTGGAATCGCGACCCTGACGGTTGCGGTGGGTATGGCGCTCGCCGTGTCGGGATTGACCGCGGCGCCGGACGCGGGACCGACGTCCGCGCCCACGGCGGCGGCGACCCCGGCGCCCGTGCCCACCCCGACTCCGACACCGAGCCCGACGGTCGCGGAGTTCCCCGCGAACACCGTCGTCTACGATTCCGCCGAGCTGGCGCAGGTGGATGTCTTCGCCGTCAACGCGGGGCTTCCCGTCGACGACGACCCGTACGCGGTGCCGAACGAGGTGATCGCGACCCCGCGCGCCGGGGGCGCTCCCGTCTTCGCCGATCCGACGGCTGAGCCGATCGGTTTCCTCCCGGCGACCCTCCCGTTCGACGGAACCTCGGTTCCGGTCGTCGAGCGGCAGGAGCATTGGCTGAAGGTGCTCCTGGTCGGACGCCAGGCCCTTCCCTCTCAGGGGACCGCCGCGCAGGTCGCCGGGTGGATCCGAGCCGCCGACGTCGACGTCGTCCCCTCAGACGCGCACGTCGAGGTCGCCATAGGCGCCCGCACGATCGACATCGTGCGGGGCGGGCAGCGGCAGACGATCGCGACGGACTTCGCCTGGGGCACGGACGCGACACCGACCCCGCTCGGGCGGTCGTACATCATGACCACGCGCGTCGTGCCCGAGTTCGGCTATACCCGCGGGCACCCCATCGTGTACCTGTCGGTGCAGTCCCCGACGCTCGACGGCTTCGGTGGAGCGGATGCCGCGGTCACGGCGTTCCACTACCACGACGAGCGCTCGGGAGCGATTTCCAACGGCTGCGTGCGGGTGGATCCCGCCGCGATCGCCGCGCTCGCCGAGCTGCCGGAGGGAACCCCGGTCCTGATCAATCCGTGACGGTGTTGTCGCTCACCAGGTGGAATCGCCTCGCATGACCGCGTCGGAGCCGCCGTCGATGAAGATCACCTGGCCGCACAGATGCGCGTTCTCCTCGCTGACGAGCCACGCGAGAAGGTAGGCGGCGTCGCGCGGCGGAAAGATCCCGTTGAGCGGCATGGGCACCATCTGCAGGATCGCGTCCCGTGCCTCCTGCGTGCTGGTGAACTGCTCCGTCATCGCCGTGGACACGACCCCCGGGGCGATCGCGTTCAGGGCGATCCCCGCACCCGCCCACTCGGGGGTCGGTGCGTGGCGTCGGACCCAGCGCGCGAGGGCCCGCTTGGTCGTGCCGTAGATCGCGTTCGCCTCCTCCGGTGAGCCTGCCGCCAGTTCACCCGCCCGGCTGAGCGCCGCGTCCTCGTCGCCGGCGAGCAGTCGCTCGAGGAGCGCGTCGTCCGGTGGATACAGCGACGCCATGGACGCCGTGGCCACGGCGCGTGGCGCGGGGGATTCAGCCAGCAGCGGTCGGAGTCCTTCGAGCGTGGCGACGGCGCCGAAGTAGTTGACGGCCGCGGTGGCGACGGTCGGTGACGCGAGGCCCGCGTTGGCGATCACCCCGTCGACGGCGCCGCCGGAGAGGTCTCGGACGCCGTCGACGAGAGCTCTCCGCCCCTCCGGCGTGGTGAGATCCGCATCGATGTCGCTCCCACGCAGGTCGACGCCGACGATCCGGTTCCCCCGCTCTGCGAGCAGTTCCGCCGTGGCCCGCCCGATTCCGCTCGCGGCACCGGTGATGACGATCGTGCGTGTCATGCTTTCGTCCTCCATTTCCATCCGGCGCCGATGCCGAAGGCAGCTGGGATGCGCCGACACCTCGAGTGTGCTCCCGCCCGCCCGGATGCCGCCAGCGCCGGGGCCGTGAATATCGCGTGGTCCGCCGGCCCCGTCGCGCGTGACATGCTGGGCGAGGACTATCGAGGAGGATCCATGCAGCAGCGACCCTTGGGGCACACCGGCCGGAACGTCTCGGTGATCGGACTCGGCACCTGGCAGCTCGGCGCGGACTGGGGAGCGGTCACCGAAGAGGACGCCACCGCGGTGCTCTCGGCATCCGTCGAGCAGGGCGTGACCCTCTTCGACACAGCCGATGTCTACGGCGACGGGCGCAGCGAATCGATCATCGGGCGATTCCTCGCAGAGCGGCCGGGCCACGACATCACGGTCGCGACGAAGATGGGGCGGCGGATGCCCCAGGAACCGGAGAACTACCGCCCGGACAACTTCCGCGCGTGGACCGAGCGCTCGCGGCGCAATCTCGGCGTGGACACGCTCGACCTCGTCCAGCTGCACTGCCCTCCGTCCGCGGTCATCGAGGCGGACGGCACGTTCGACGCCCTCGACGCCCTGGTCGCGGACGGCGCGATCGCGGCCTACGGGGTCTCGGTGGAGACGGTGGCGCAGGCGCTCGCCGCGATCTCCCGACCCGGCGTGACGAACGTCCAGATCATCGTCAACCCGTTCCGGCTCAAGCCCCTCGACGCGGTCCTCCCGGCCGCGGCGACCGCCGGTGTCGCGGTGTTCGCCCGTGTGCCCCTGGCATCGGGTCTGCTGTCGGGGCGATACACCTCCGACACCGCCTTCTCCTCCGACGACCACCGCAGCTACAACCGCCACGGCGAGGCTTTCGATCGAGGCGAGACCTTCTCCGGCGTCGACTACGACACCGGGGTGGCCGCCGCGTCCGAGCTCGCGGCCGCGCTGCCGGAGAGTGTGACCCTCCCCGCGGCGTCGCTCGCGTGGATCGCGGCGCAGACCGGGATCACGAGCGTCATCCCGGGCGCGCGGAACGTCCGGCAGGCGCGCTCCAACGCCGCCGCCGCGGATCTGCTCGAGGGCGGGTTCGACCTCGCCGCCTTCGATGCGGCCGTCCGGGGCGTCTACGACGAGAGGCTGCGCGAGGACATCCACCCCCAGTGGTGACCGGTCTGCGCACGCGGTTGTCCACAGGCCGCCCGCGCAGACGTCGAGCGGCGGTTAGCCTCTGCTCGTGCTCATCGAGATCCTCCGCGGCGGCATCCTGCTCGCCTTCCTCGGGTGGGGTGCCGTCCTCGCGGTGATCGATGTGCGCACGCACCGGCTTCCCAACCGCCTCGTGCTCCCCGCCTACCCGATCGCGATCGCCGCGCTCGGGCTGCTGGCGGTCGCCGACGGCGATGCGCACGCGTTCCTCCGCGCGCTCCTCGGGGGGCTCGTCCTGTTCGGCGCCTACGCCGTGCTCCGAGGCGTCCGGGGCAGCGGACTCGGCGGCGGCGACGTCAAGCTCGCCGGCGTCCTCGGACTCGTCCTCGGATTCGCCGGATGGGGGAGCCTCCTGGTGGGCGCGGCATCGGCGTTCGTCGCGGGCGGCCTCTACGCGATCGTGCTCCTGCTTCTCCGTCGCGCCGATCGGCACACCGCGATCCCCTTCGGCCCGTGGATGCTCCTCGGTGCGTGGCTGGGTCTCCTCCCACCCCTGCTGCAGGGGAACGCTCCGCTCTGACCCCTTTCACACATCGACGGGCATGTCGAGCCCCGGGACACGTGACCGACCGTCGGTATCGTGGCGCACATGGCAGACCTGATCGCGAAAGTGACCGCCTGGGCGCTGTCGCTCCGACTCGTGCGGACGTTCCTGCACTACTCCGAACGCCGCGGCGCGATGCTCGCGGACTCGATCACGTACCGCGCGCTGTTCTCCGTCTTCGCCGGCGTTCTGCTCGGGTTCTCCTTCGCGGCGCTGTGGCTGAGCGACAACCCCGTCGCGTGGCAGTCGCTCATCAGCGCCGTCGACTCCGCGATCCCCGGTCTGCTGGGGCAGGACGGCCTGATCGACGTGAACGACATCACCGCCCCCGCGGGACTGACGGTCGCCGGCATCTTGTCGCTCCTCGGTCTCGTCGGCGCGGCGATCGGCGCCATCGGATCGCTCCGGTCGGCGTTGCGGGCGCTCGCCGACCGCGTCGCCGAGGACACGCTGTTCATCTGGGTGGTTTTGCGGAACCTCGCCCTGGCCGTCGCGATCGGCGGGGGCTTTGTGCTCTCCGCCGCGGCGACATTCGCCGGCACCGCCTTCATCGGCAGCGTCCGGGAGTGGATCGGCATCGGCGACGGTACCTTCGCCGAGATCGCAACCCGAGGATTCTCCATCCTGGTGGTGTTCCTCCTCGACGCCGGGCTGATCGCCCTCGCCTTCGTGACACTCGCCGGGGTGAAGGCGCGCCCGCGGACGATCATCGGGGGAGCGGCCATCGGCGGCGTGGGGCTGGTCGTCCTGCAACAGCTGTCCGGACTCTTCGTCGGAGGCGCCGGCTCCAACCCGCTTCTGGCCTCTTTCGCCGCGCTCATCGCGCTCCTGCTCTGGTTCAACCTGTCGGCGCAGGTGATCCTCCTCGCCTCCTCCTGGATCATCCTGGGCGTCGCCGAGGACGCCGACCGGGTCCGCGAGCGCCACGGCGCACCCACGTTCATCCTGCGACGTGTGCGCAAGGCGGAGGACGGCATCCGTGTGGCGACCGAGGAGCTCGCCGCGGCACGGGAAGCGGCGGATGCCGAGCGTGAAGCGACCCTTGCCCGGACGACGGATGCCGCGGCGGTCGGCCCAGCGAAGGACGACACCCGTGGCTGAGGCTCGAGCGATCGTGCCGCTGTTCTCCGCCGACACGATCCGGAAGGCCGAGAAGCCGCTCCTCGATGCGGGAGAGCCGCTCATGCGTCGCGCGGCAGCGGCGCTGGCGGCGGTCGCTCACTCAGAGCTCGCGTCGGCGGGCGAGCGGATCCCGAGCGGCACGCAGGTCCGACGTCCTCGTGTCCTCGTCCTCGCCGGACCCGGCGACAACGGCGGCGATGCGCTGTACGCGGCCGTCGAGCTGACCGCGGAAGCCGACGTCGACGTCCTCCTCGTCAGCGACCGCTTCCACGAGGCGGCGTTCGCTGCGGCGCTCGCCGCAGGGGTCCGTCGGGTGGAGATGTCAGCGGCGCGGGATTCCGCATCGGCGTACACCCTGATCCTCGACGGGATCGTTGGCATCGGAGCCTCGGCGGCGTTGCGCGGGACCGCACGCGAAGCCGTTCGGCTCCTCCGCCCGCGCGCGGAGAGCGCCGGGACGAGTGTGGTCGCGGTCGACCTGCCGAGCGGCGTGGACCCCGACACCGGAGCGCACGACGATGTCGTTCTCCCGGCATCCGTCACCGTCACATTCGGCGGGGTGAAGGCGGGACTCGTCGGCGACGACGGTGCTCCGGTCGTAGGACGCGTCATCCTGGTCGACCTGGGGCTGGACCTCCCACCCGACGACGCCGTGGGGAGCGCGGAAATCAGCGCCGTCGTCAGCGGCTGAGGCGTCGTCCCGTCGCGCGAGACGCCTTCACGCGACGTGTCGAGTTCATTAAGGTCTGCTGGATCTTTCCCTGCCGGTATGCGTCGGGGCCCTCGCACCGCTATTTTCTTGTCGTGCCCGATCAAATCTCGCCTGTCTCGAGCAAGCCGTCTCACGCGCTCGCGCTCGCCCCCGTCCCCACGCCCCCCAGCACGGTCGACGGCTTCGTCAAGCAGTTCCTGGAGAACCTCAACCTCGAGCGGGGTGTGACCCTCTCCGCCGCGAGCCCGAACGACCGGTATATCGCGCTCGCCACCACCGTGCGCGACTTCCTGGTCGCGCGATGGCTCGAGGACATCCGGCGGCAGAAGGAGGCGCAGGCGAAGGGCGTCTGCTACCTCTCGGCCGAGTACCTCCTGGGCCGTCAGCTCGACAACAACCTCCTCGCCACACGTCTGACCGACATCGCGACCGAGGCGCTCGCGTCGTGCGGCATCGACATCGACGAGCTGCGCGCACTGGAGGTCGAGCCGGGCCTCGGCAACGGCGGACTCGGTCGCCTCGCCGCCTGCTTCATCGATTCGCTCGCGACGATGAGCGTCCCGAGCATCGGCTACGGCATCCGGTACGAGTACGGCATCTTCCGGCAGACCTTCGTGGACGGCCAGCAGGTCGAGCAGCCGGACGCGTGGCTCACGCTCGGGTCCCCGTGGGAGTTCGCCCACCCGGAGGCCGCGCAGACCATCTCGTTCGGCGGATACACCGAGACGTACGACGACGACGGGGTCCTCCGCAGTCGCTGGGTGCCGGGCTGGAACGTCCAGGCCGTGCCGTACAACTACATGGTGCCCGGGTACCACAACGGACGCGTGAACACCCTTCGCCTGTGGCGGGCCGTCGCCACCGACGCCTTCGACCTGCGGATCTTCAACTCCGGCGACTACGAGGAGGCCGTTCGCGCGCAGACCTACGCCGAGAACATCTCCAAGGTGCTCTACCCCGAGGACTCCACGCCTCAGGGGAAGGAGCTGCGCCTGCAGCAGCAGTACTTCTTCGTCGCCGCGTCCATCCGCGACTTCCTGGACCACATGCTCACCCCGGGCTTCGATCTGTCCAAGCTCCCCGACCGGGTGATCTTCCAGCTCAACGACACCCATCCCGTGATCGCGGTCCCGGAGTTCATGCGCGTCCTCGTCGACGAGGAGCACATGGAGTGGGATGCGGCATGGGAGATCACGCAGCAGTGCTTCGCCTACACCTGCCACACGCTGCTGCCGGAGGCCCTCGAGGTGTGGTCGGTGGCGCTGCTCGGCCGGCTCCTGCCGCGGCATCTGGAGATCATCTACCGCATCAACGACGCCTTTCTCGAAGAGGTGCGCGAGCGCTTCGGCGACGATGAGATGCGCATCCGGAACATGTCGATCATCGCGGAGTTCCCCGAGCGCTCGGTGCGGATGGCGTACCTCGCCACCGTGGCCGGTGCGAAGGTCAACGGCGTCGCGGAGCTGCACTCGCAGCTGCTGCGCGAGAAGGTCCTCCCCGACTTCGACGAGTTCTACCCGGGCAAGTTCACCAACGTCACCAACGGCGTCACGCCCCGGCGGTTCCTGCGCCTGGCGAATCCGGGCCTGGCCGGCCTCATCACCGACGCGCTCGGTGCGGGCTGGACCGTCGACCTGGAACGTCTGCGAGGGCTGGAGTCCTTCGCGGAGGACCCGGAGTTCCGCGCCCGCTTCGCCGAGGTCAAGGCTGCGAACAAGCGTGTGCTGAGCGAGGTGCTGCGCGCGCGCGACGGGTTCGAGGTCAGCGACGGGCACATGCTCGACGTCATGGTCAAGCGTCTGCACGAGTACAAGCGGCAGATGCTGAAGGTGCTCCACATCGTCACCTCCTACGAGCGGATCGTCTCCGGCCGTGTGCGGGCGGAGGACGTTCAGGGGCGCGCCTTCATCTTTGGGGCGAAGGCCGCTCCGGGCTATGTCATGGCCAAGCGCATCATCCACCTCATCAACGCCGTGGGGGAGGTCGTCAACAACGACCCCCGCGTCCAGGGACGTCTGCAGGTCCTCTTCCCGCCCAATTACAACGTCACCCTCGCCGAGCGCGTGATCCCCGCCGCCGACCTGTCCGAGCAGATCTCGCTCGCCGGCAAGGAGGCCTCGGGCACGGGCAACATGAAGTTCGCCCTCAACGGTGCCCTGACCATCGGCACGGACGACGGGGCGAACGTCGAGATCCGCGAGCTCGTCGGAGACGACAACTTCTTCCTCTTCGGCATGACCGAGCCCGAGGTCGAGGAGCTGTGGACGCGCGGATACAAGCCCGCGGAGTTCTACCAGCAGGACGACGACCTCCGGCGTGCGATCGACCTGATCGCGTCGGGTGCGTTCTCGGGCGGGGACCGCACGGTCTTCGAACCGATCGTGTCGAACTTGCTGTACGACGACCGCTTCATGGTGCTGGCCGACTACGCCTCGTACATGCGGGCGCAGGACCGCGTCGACGCCGCGTACGCCGACCAGGATGCCTGGACCAAGGCCGCGATCCTCAACATCGCGCGGTGCGGCTTCTTCTCGTCGGACCGTTCCATCCGCGACTACATCGATCGGATCTGGCACACGCCGCCGATGCTGTGAGCGCCGCCGCGCGCAACGCCCGCTGATGCCGAGTCCCGTCGGCGTCAGCGGGCGTAGCGCTCGACGAAGGTCCGGAGCATCCGAGAGGGTTCGCTGACGGGAGCGCGCCGGACGGCGGCGAGGGTGAGGTCGAGCTCGTCCGCCGCGAAGTACCCGTAGTCCGCGTAGGCGTGGATGCGGGTCGTGATCCCGTCGAGGTCCAGCTCCGGATGGAACTGGGTCGCGTAGACGTTGCGGCCGACGCGGAACATCTGCACCGGACAGGTCGAAGACGACGCCAGCAGCGTCGCCGACGGCGGAAGCCGCGAGATGGCCTCCTTGTGTCCGACGAAGGCCGAGAAGGATGCCGGCATCCCGGCCACCAGCGGATCCACCCGGCCCTCGTCCGTGAGCATCACGTCGACCACACTGATCGGTTCGGAGTGGACGCGGTCGATGACCGCACCCTGGTGTGCGCCGAGCGTGCCCACGCCGTAGCACGCACCCAGGAACGGGATGTCGCGCGCGACGACGTCGTCGAGCAGCGCGGCGAACTCGCGCTCCACCCGCACCTGCACGCCCGACTTCCGCTCCGCGGGATCGGACGCGTTGAACGGGCCGCCGCCGACGAAGATGCCCGAAAGGGAATCGAGGTCGAACGCGGGCATCGAGCGGGATTCCAGCCGCACCCGGAGGAGGTCCTGTTGTTCCAGGCCGGTGTAGCGCAGGAACAGCGCGTACTCCTCGTCGGCGGGCACGTCCTCGGCGCGGGTGGCCAGGAGGACGAAGGGCTTCACATGACCACGATAGTCGGCCGTTCGCAAGTGCCTGATCCCGCCGTGGGGGCGGACTATGCTCGCGGCATGGCTATCGCACGACTGCACCACGGACCCCTCGACGGACAGCTCATCCCGCTGGAGGAGGACGACCTCGAGCGCCTCATCGTCCCTTACAGCGAGACCCAGGTCGTCTACGAACGCAAGGGCGAGCCGGAGCACACCGGGGACAGCGACGGACCCACCGAGATCAACTACTGGTTCATCGAGGCGCAGGACGACATCGATCCGGCGAGCGACTCGGTGTGAGTGCGGCTGTCGACCCCTCGACCGAGCCCTCCGCCGACGGGGGACCGTCGCGGACGGTGGAGATCGAGCTGAAGTTCGATGTGGACGACACCGTCGACCTCCCGGACTGGACGGTTCTGCCCGGGGTCAGCGCGGTCGGCGCCCCCGAGCTCCGCGACCTCGACGCCCTGTACTTCGACACCCTCGACTTCGCGCTCGCGCAGAGCGGGTACGCCCTGCGGCGTCGCCTCGGCGGCCCGGATGCCGGTTGGCACATCAAGGGACCGCGTGTGCGCGGGGCGCGCGTCGAGATCGGCTGGCCGTTGAATGCGGACGAGCCTTCGGGGGCGGATGCCCAGGGCATCGGCGTGGTTCCGGCGGTTCCGGATGCCGTTCGTGCGGCGGTCGCGGAGATCGTGACCGGTACGGTCGGTCCCATCGCCCGTCTCCGGAACACGCGCACCGCGTACGCCCTGACGGATGCCGCGGGCGGCATGGTGGCGGAGGTCGTCGACGACCACGTGACCGCGCTGGACGCCCGTACGGGCGCGGAGCGTCGCTGGCGCGAGTGGGAGGTCGAACTCGGCCCCGCGGCGCCCGCGGACGACCACGAGCGCGCGGCCTTCTTCGCGGCGGTCGTGGAGGCGGTCACCGCAGCGGGCGGCCGGGAAGCGGCATCCGCGTCGAAGCTCGCGCGCGCCCTCGGCTATTGACGGCAGACACGCAGAAGGGGCGCGGGCTGGCTGCCCGCGCCCCTTCTGCGTGTCTGATCAGAGGTTGATCATGTGCCCCGCGAGGCCGTGGAATGCCTCCTGAAGGCCCTCCGACAGCGTGGGGTGGGTGTGGATGTTCCGGGCCGCCTCAAGGGCGGTGAGGTCCCACTTCTGCGCCAGCGTCAGTTCGGGCAGGAGTTCCGAGACGTCGGGTCCGATGAGGTGTCCGCCGAGGAGCTCGAGGTGCTCGCCGTCGGCGATGAGCTTGACGAAGCCGATCGGCTCGCCGAGGCCGTTGGCCTTGCCGTTCGCGGAGAACGGGAACTTCGCGACCTTGACGTCGTAGCCGGCGTCGCGCGCCTGCTGCTCGGTGAGGCCGAAGGACGCCACCTGCGGCGAGCAGAACGTCGCCCGCGGCATCATGCGGTAGTCGCCGAGGGTCATCGTCTCGGCCTTGCCGATGGTCTCCGCGGCCACGACGCCCTGTGCCTCGGCCACGTGCGCGAGCTGGAGCTTCGCGGTGACGTCGCCGATCGCGTAGATGTGGGGCACGGAGGTGCGCATGTGGTCGTCGATCTCGATGGCGCCGCGGTCGGTCAGCTTCACGCCGGTGGTCTCCAGTCCGAAGCCCTCCACGTTCGGCGCGAACCCGATGGACATCAGGACCTTGTCGGCCTCGATCGAGCCCTGAGCGCCGTCCTTGCCGGTGTAGGTGACGGTGACCTTGTCGCCGGAGTCGACGACCGTCTCGACCTTCGTGGAGGTCAGGATGTCGACGCCATACTTCTTGTACTGGCGGGCGATCTCCTTGGACACGTCGGCGTCCTCGTTCGGCAGAGCACGGTCGAGGAACTCGATGATCGTGACCTTCACGCCGTAGTTGGTCATCACGAAGGCGAACTCCATGCCGATGGCGCCGGCGCCCACGATGACGATCGACTCCGGAAGCTCGCGCGTCATGATCTGCTCTTCGTAGGTCACGACGTTCTCGCTGAGCTCGACGCCCGGCAGCAGTCGCACCTTCGAGCCGGTCGAGATGATCGCGTTGTCGAAGGTCACCTCGTCGGTGGAGCCGTCGCTCTTGGCGACCGTGAGGGCGTTCGGGCCCGTGAAGGTGCCGCGACCGTCGTACTCGGTCACCTTGTTCTTCTTCATGAGGAAGTGGATGCCCTTGACGTGGGTGTCCGAGACCTTGCGGCTCCGGTCCCACGCGACACCGAAGTCGAAGTGCACGTCACCCGAGATGCCGAACAGCTCGGCCTTGTCGTGGAACGTGTGAGCGAGGTCCGCGTTCTTCAGGAGAGCCTTCGAGGGGATGCACCCGACGTTCAGGCACACACCGCCCCAGTACTTCTCCTCGATGATCGCGACCGTGAGGCCGAGCTGAGCGGCGCGGACGGCCGCGACGTACCCGCCGGGGCCTGCGCCGAGGATGGCGACGTCGTAGTGAGGCATGACTCCCAGCCTATCGCCCGGCGGCCGCGTCGGAACCGTCGCGCGCGCCCGGCCGGGTCCGCCGTGCGCGGGACACGATCAGGTACGCCACAGCGGCGGCGACGAGGAGCAGGACCACGACACCGCCGATGATCCAGGGGGTGGCCGAGGCCGCCGGCTCGGTCGTCACCGGTTCCGGAGTCGTCGACTCCACCGGGGTCACCGTCGGCTCCGCCGTCGGGGTCGGCTCCGTCGTGGGCGTCGGCGACGCCGACTCGGTGGGGCTCGGCGCCGGGGGAGCGGTCACCGTGAAGGAGAATTCGCCGGAGATGGGGTGGCCGTCGCTGGAGACGACCTTCCACAGGACCGTGACCTCATCGGATGCCGTGCCCGCCAGCGCCTGCGTCAGGGTGGTGCCTTCGACGACGGGGGCCCCGTCGTTCAGGGTCGTGCCGGCGGCATCCGTCACCTGGATCTCGGACGCACCCTCGTCGGGCGCGATCTCCGCGCTGAATGTCAGCGTCAGAGCCGCCGGAAGCGTCTCGACGGCCGATCCGGCAGCGGGGTCGCTCCCGATCAACTCGTCGTGCGCTGCGGCCGGCGTCGCGGGCAGGAGCACCGTCGCGAGCAGGACCGCGAACGCCAACCACACGGCGGCGAGGGTCTGTCGTGCGGAACGGCGGGCAGGAAGGGAGGCGGGTGCGGTCATCACGCGGACGAGGGTATCGACCCTCGTTCCACGGAACCTGAACGAGGTGGCCACGCAACGGCTCGCGCTCATCGTCCGGCTCTCATCCGGGTCCGCGCATCGGCTAGGCTGGCACCTCGAAAGGAGCACCACGTGGAGGACTACCGCCGGCCAGAGCCGGACGACATCCGTCGCTCTGCCGATGCACGGGGCGACATCGTCGGCTCCGATCGCGGAAGCGACATCACCCAGACGTTCGGGCACGATTCCGATCTGTCGTTCGTGCCGTTCGGCAGCGACCTCGGCGAGGCCGAGCTCGAGGCGATCGACGCACTGCCGTCGGGCGCCGCGCTCCTGATCGTCCGGTCGGGTCCGACCGCCGGCGCACGCTACCTCCTCGACTCGGACGTGACGACGGTGGGGCGGCATCCCGAGGCCGACATCTTCTTCGACGATGTCACGGTGTCGCGTCGCCACGCGGAGATCACCCGCCAGGGGGCCGCGTTCGAGCTCGTGGACCAGCGCTCCCTCAACGGCACCTACGTCAACGGCGAACGGGTCGATCGCGCGACGCTCACCAACGGCGCAGAGGTGCGGGTCGGGAAGTTCCGCCTGAACTTCTTCGTCTCACCCATCGACCTCGCCGCATCCTCGGAAGGCTGATGCCCGCCGCCGCCGCCCGCGAACGCTCGTCGTCCGCGGGTCTCCTGAGCATCGGCCAGGTGCTGGCCCGGCTGTCGCCGGACTTCCCGGCGCTCACCTCCAGCAAGCTCCGCTTCCTCGAGGTTCAGGGGATCGTCACCCCGATGCGCACCGAGTCGGGATATCGCAAGTTCTCCATGGCGGATCTCGAGAGGCTGCGCCTCGCCCTCACTCTCCAGCGCGACCACTATCTGCCCCTTTCGGTGATCCGCGACTATCTCGCCGACGTCGATGCGGGCCGCGACCCGGCGACGCCCACGGCCGTGCCACCGCCGTCCATCGTCCCGGCGCCCCGTCGCTACCGTCGGGACGAGCTGCTGTCAGCTTCCGGCGCGGCCCCGCAGCTGCTCAACGACGCGATCAGCACCGGGATCATCACGGCCGCGGAGTCGTATTCCGATCAGACCGTCGCGCTGATGCGATCGCTGGTCGCGCTCGACCGGCACGGCATCGAACCGCGCCACGTCCGCGCCCTCCGCCAGAACGCCGATCGCGATGTGGCCCTCGTCGAGCAGGCGCTGGCGCCCATGCTGCGCCGCGCCGACGCCGCCTCCCGCGGCCGCGCGGGCGAAGTCGCCGGAGAGCTGACCCGACGTCTCGACGAAGTGCGCTCCACGTTCGTGCGCGCGGCGCTCGACAGGCTGCTGTCCTGACCGTGGTGGGCGACACGCCGAGACCCGATCGCCGGATGTCGTTGCCGGAGGGCTCCGGCTCACCTAACGTGGAGACATCCGAATCTGAGGGGGGACGAGCATGAGCGCTCGTGAAGCGGCCGACGAACAGCCTTTCGTCGCCGACCTCCTTTTCACCGACGGTCTGCCCCAGATGGACGACGAGGTCGGATACCGCGGGGCCGTCGCCGCACGGGCCGCGGGGATCACCTACCGACAGCTGGACTACTGGGCCCGCACCGAACTCGTCGAGCCCACCGTCCGCGGTGCGAGCGGGTCAGGGTCGCAGCGTCTCTACGGTTTCCGCGACATCCTCGTTCTGAAGCTTGTCAAGCGACTCCTCGACACCGGGATCTCCCTGCAGCAGATCCGCACCGCGGTCGACCAGTTGCGGGCCGCGGGCATCCGCGACCTGGCCGGAACGACGCTCATGAGCGACGGGGCATCGGTCTACCTCTGCACCTCGAACGACGAGGTCATCGACCTGGTCAGCCGCGGGCAAGGTGTGTTCGGCATCGCCGTCGGGAAGGTGCTGCGCGAGGTCGAGTCGACACTCGTCGACTTCGACGCGCAGACTCCCGAGATCATGGACGAGCTCTCCGCCCGTCGCGCTGCCCGCACGGCCTGACCGGCTGTCGCCTCGCCCCGTCTCGGGGCGGCTCCGCCGCACGCCCTCAGGCGGTCGCGGCGCCGGGGACCGGGATGCGTCCGGTGCGGATGATGCGGTCGAGGAGGGCGTCGAAGTCGGCCGCAAGCTCCTGAGCGGAGTCGCCCGGCCAGATGTGCAACGGCTTCGCCGCCCCCTGAGCCTGCTGGAGCGAGGTGCGCTCGGGCAGCTGGGGCGTCAGCACGAGCGGGCCGAACATGTCGCGAAGCTCTTTGATGCGGAACTGGTGCTCGATCGACTGGGGGCGCACGCGGTTGACGACGATCCCGAGCGGCTGCAGGCGCGGGGAGAGGCCGCGGCGGATCTCTTCGATCGCTCGCAGCGCACGGTCGGCGGCGGCGACGGAGAACAGGCCGGGCTCGGTGACGACGACGACCCTGTCGGATGCCGCCCACGCGGTGCGGGTGAGCGCGTTGAGCGACGGGGCGCAGTCGATGAGGACGAGGTCGTACTCGTTCTCGATCGTCGCGAGCGCTTCCTCGAGCTTCCATACGTCGCGGACGGAGGGGTGCGGACCGTCGAAGTTGATCGCGGACGGACTCCCGATCATCACGTCGATCGTGCCCGGGTGCACCTTGGCCCAGCCGCTGGAGGTGATCGCCTGCTTGACGACCTTGTCCTTCGGATTCGCCAAGACGTCGGCGACGTTCAGGCGCCCCGCCACCTGGATGTCCATGCCCGTCGACACGTCGGACTGCGGGTCGAGGTCGACGACGAGCGTCCGGACTCCCCGCGCGAATGCGGCGGAAGCGAGTCCCAGCGTCACGGTCGTCTTACCCACCCCGCCTTTGAGCGAGCTGACGGAAAGTACGTGCACAAGGCCCTACGTTACCGTCCCCTAGGCTGAGAGCACACTCAGCCCGTCCGCACCTCACCGCTCGGAGGTCGAATGTTCCGCAAGATCCTGGTGGCCAATCGTGGAGAGATCGCGATCCGCGCCTTCCGCGCGGCGTTCGAGTTGGGAGCCCGCACGGTCGCGGTGTTCCCGTACGAGGACCGCAACTCCCTCCATCGGCTGAAGGCCGACGAAGCGTACCGTATCGGCGAGGAGGGGCACCCCGTCCGCGCCTACCTCGACGTCGACGAGATCATCCGTGTCGCCCTCGAATCCGGCGCGGACGCGGTCTACCCGGGCTACGGCTTCCTCTCCGAGAACCCCGAGTTGGCCGAGAAGGCCGCGGCCCACGGGATCGCGTTCATCGGGCCGCCGGCATCCGTTCTCGAAATGGCGGGCAACAAGGTCACGGCCAAGGCGCACGCCGTCGCCGCGGGCGTTCCCGTGCTCCGCTCGACCGAGGCCTCCGACGACGTCGACGTCCTCCTCGGCCAGGCCGACGACATCGGCTTCCCGATCTTCGTCAAGGCGGTCGCCGGCGGCGGCGGTCGGGGCATGCGCCGAGTGGAGACCGCCGGGGAGCTCGCGCCGGCTCTCGCCGAGGCGATGCGCGAGGCGGGGAGCGCCTTCGGTGACGCCCGGGTGTTCCTCGAGCAGGCCGTGCAGCGGCCCCGCCACATCGAGGTCCAGATCCTCGCCGACGCGGCGGGGGAGACGGTCCACCTGTTCGAGCGGGACTGCTCGCTGCAGCGTCGGCACCAGAAGGTCATCGAGATCGCGCCGGCTCCGAACCTCGACCCGGCTGTCCGCGACGCGCTGCACACCTACGCCGTGGCGTTCGCCCGTTCCATCGGCTACCAGAACGCCGGGACGGTGGAGTTCCTCCTCGAAACGGCGGGTCCCCGCGCGGGGGAGGTCGTCTTCATCGAGATGAATCCCCGCATCCAGGTCGAGCACACCGTCACCGAGGAGGTCACCGACGTCGACCTCGTCCAGGCCCAGATGCGCATCGCGGCGGGCCAGTCCCTCCAGGACCTCGGGCTCACGCAGGATCGCATCCATCTCCGGGGGTCGGCGCTGCAGTGCCGCATCACGACGGAGGATCCGGCCCAGGGGTTCCGACCCGACACGGGCAAGATCACCACCTACCGTTCGCCGGGCGGTGCCGGCATCCGCCTGGATGGCGGAACGACCGCCGCCGGTGCGCAGATCAGTCCCCACTTCGACTCGATGCTCGCCAAGCTCACCTGCCGCGGACGCGACTTCGGTGCCGCGGTGGTCCGCGCCCGGCGCGCCCTGGCGGAGTTCCGCATCCGCGGAGTGTCCACGAACATCCCGTTCCTGCAGGCGGTCCTCGATGACGCATCCTTCATCGCCGGCGATGTCAGCACCGCGTTCATCGACGAGCGGCCGCACCTCGTGCGCGGCCGCGAATCCAAGGATCGCGGGACCAAGATCCTGAACTGGCTCGTCGACACCACGGTCAACAAGCCGCACGGCGACAACCCGCTCACCGTGGACCCGCGCCTGAAGCTCCCCGCCCTCGACCTGACGGCTCCGGCGCCTGAGGGATCGCGTCAGCGTCTTCTCGCGCTCGGACCCGAAGGATTCGCGCGCGACCTGCGGGCGCAGACCGCCCTCGCCGTCACCGAGACGACGTTCCGCGATGCGCACCAGTCCCTCCTCGCCACGCGCGTGCGGACGAAGGACCTCGTCACCGTCGCGCCCTATGTGGCGCGACTGACCCCGCAGCTCCTGAGCGTCGAGGCATGGGGCGGCGCGACCTACGACGTCGCGCTGCGGTTCCTGGGCGAAGACCCGTGGGAGCGCCTCGACCGCCTGCGGCAGGCCCTGCCGAACGTCGCGATCCAGATGCTGTTGCGCGGCCGGAACACCGTCGGGTACACCCCGTACCCGACGGAGGTCACCGATGCGTTCGTCGCCGAGGCGGCCGCGAGCGGCATCGACATCTTCCGGGTGTTCGACGCGCTCAACGACGTCGCTCAGATGCGTCCGGCGATCGACGCCGTGCGCGCGACGGGAACCGCCGTCGCCGAGGTGGCCCTCTGCTACACCGGCGATCTGCTGAATCCCGCCGAGGACCTGTACACGCTGGACTACTACCTCCGGCTCGCGGAGCAGATCGTCGAGGCCGGCGCGCACATCCTCGCGATCAAGGACATGGCGGGTCTGCTGCGGCCGGCCGCAGCGAGCCGCCTGGTGTCGGCGCTGCGCGAGCGCTTCGACGTCCCCGTCCACGTGCACACGCACGACACCGCGGGTGGTCAGCTCGCGACGCTCCTCGCCGCCAGCGCCGCCGGAGCGGATGCGGTCGACGCAGCCGCCGCGCCGATGTCGGGCACGACCAGTCAGCCGTCGCTTTCGGCGCTGGTGGCCGCCCTCGCCCACACCGAGCGCGACACGGGGCTCGACCTCGACGCGGTCGGCGATCTCGAGCCCTATTGGGAGGCCGTGCGGCACCTCTACGCCCCGTTCGAGTCCGGGCTGCCCGGGCCGACCGGTCGGGTCTATCACCACGAGATCCCGGGTGGGCAGCTGTCCAACCTGCGCCAGCAGGCGATCGCGCTCGGTCTGTCCGAGGACTTCGAGCTCATCGAGGACATGTACGCCGCGGCGAACCGCATCCTCGGCCGTGTGCCGAAGGTCACCCCGTCGTCCAAGGTGGTCGGCGACCTCGCATTGCACCTCGCCGCGGTCAAGGCCGACCCGGCCGACTTCGAGGCGAACCCGGGCGCCTACGACATCCCCGATTCCGTGATCGGCTTCATGGCCGGCGAGCTCGGCGACCTCCCGGGCGGCTGGCCGGAGCCCTTCCGCAGTAAGGTGCTCGCGGGCCGCGACGTCCGCATCGCCGTCACCCCGCTGACGGATGCCGAGGCCGGGGCGTTGACCGAGGACCGCGCCACGCGCCGGCAGACTCTCAATCGCCTGCTCTTCCCCGGGCCCACCCGCGCCTTCGCGCAGGTGCGCGACGTGTTCGGTGACGTGAGCGTCCTCGACACCGCGGACTACCTGTACGGGCTCGCGCCGGGCACCGAGCACGTCGTGGAGATCGAGCGCGGCGTGCAGCTGTTCGTCGGGCTCGAAGCCATCGGCGAGGCTGACGACAAGGGCATGCGGACCGTCATGACCACCCTGAACGGTCAGCTGCGACCGGTGTTCGTCCGCGACCGCAGCATCCAGGTCGAGGCGCGGCAGGCGGAGAAGGCGGACACGACGCGACCCGGTCAGATCGCCGCACCGTTCTCCGGTGTCGTCACGCTCAAGACCGGTGTCGGTGAGCGCGTGAGCGCCGGCGACGCGGTGGCGTCGATCGAGGCGATGAAGATGGAGGCGGCGATCACCGCCCCCGTCGACGGGGTGGTGGAGCGGCTCGCAGTGGGGCCGACCGCGCAGGTCGAGGCCGGAGACCTTTTGGTCGTCATCCGCCCCGCCCAGTAGCCTGGAGCGCGGCGAGATCGCCGCCCCCTGGCTTTTGGAGACACCCGCAGTGACGCCCGACCACCCCGACCACCCTGCCGACGACGCCGAGAACGGCATCCTCGCCGACACGGGCAGCATCGACTCCGCACCCCTCGGGCTCCTCGGAACCCCGACAGCGCACGTCCCCGTGCAGCTTCCGAGCGAACCCGAGGAGGATGACCTCGACGAAGACGAGGTCATCAGCGGCGAAGTGCCTTTCGTGGTCGAGATCCCGGCCGACACGGCCGAGGCGGAAATCGTGGACGACGCTGACGGCAGCGACTCCGCGATCGACGAGCCCGGGGAGGAACACCCCGGCATCGACCAGGGTGCGGATCTCTCCACCGCTGAGGATGTCGAATCCGCACCCGTCGTCGAGGACGGGGAGAGCGACGTCGCCCTTTCTCCTCACGACGACGAGGACATCCACGACGCGGAGATCGTCGAGACCGGTACCGTCGTCGCGGCTCCGGCCACGGCATCCGTGCCGGTGCAGCCCTCCGGCGCATCCGTGCCGGTGCAGCCCTCCGGCGGCCCCGTCACGGGAGCGCAAACGGTCGCCCCGGGTTCCGCGCCGGAGACGACGCCCGCACCGGCGCCGGCGACGACGCCCGCGCCGGCGATGACGCGCGCGGAGGCCCACGCCGCCGCGGCCCACGACAAGCCTCGTCGTCGCTCCGAGGTGACCTTGACGTCGAAGCGGCTCGGCGAATTCGAGCCCGACCGGGAGACCGCCGACCTCCTCACCGCCGACCGTCTGCTCGATCCGAGCCGCACCACGCGTCCCGAGCCCGACGGCGTGTGGCAGCACTTGATCTACTCGCTCTCCGGTCGTCGCATCAATCTCGGCGACGGCAAACGCGCGCGGGCGCGCAAGGAGCTCGACCGGCGCATCTCCGCACCTCTGGCCGGCGGTGCGCGGTTCGTCCCCGTGCTCTCGCGCAAGGGCGGGGTCGGGAAGACGACCATCACCACCCTCCTCGGCATGGCCCTCGCGGACGCGCGCGACGACCGGATCATCGCCGTCGACGCGAACCCCGACCGCGGGACGCTCGCGGAGCGGATCTCGCGCACGAGCAACCGCACGGTCCGCGATCTCGTGCGCTCCCGCGCCGACGTCTCCGGGTACAACAACCTGTCGGCGATCGTCGCGCGCGACGAGACCCGCCTCGACGTCCTCGCGTCGGACACCGACCCGCACGTCTCGGAAGCCTTCAGTGACGTCGACTACCGGCAGGTGGCCGAACTCGCCGCCCATTACTATTCGGTGGTCCTCACGGACACCGGCACCGGAATCGTCCACTCGGTCATGGGAGCGACCCTCGACCTCGCCGATCAGGTGGTCATCGTCGCGGGGCTCAGCGTGGATGAAGCGCGGTTGGCGTCGGAGACCCTCACATGGCTCGAGACCAACGGGTACGCGGAGCGCGTGCGTTCCGCCGTCGTGGTGCTGAACAACTCCCGGCCCGGGCGCCCGGTCGTCCAGCTCGAGGAGCTGGAAGCCCACTTCCGCTCGCGTGTGCGCAGTGTCGTGCGCATGCCGTACGACCCGCTCATCGCGGCCGGGAGCGCGATCACCTTCCGCGATCTGCAGCCCGAGACACGGCAGGCCGCGCGCGAGATGGCGGCGACCGTGGTCGAGGGACTCCGCGCCCTGGCGTCGGCGGCCTGAGCATGGCCGTACGACCCATCCGCGTCTTCGGCGACCCCGTGCTGCGTGCCGCGTGCGCGTCGATCGACACGATCGACGACGGGGTGCGCGCCCTCGTCCAGGACCTGCTGGACACCGTCGCGGTCCCCGGCCGCGCCGGTGTCGCCGCACCGCAGATCGGTGTGGGCGTCCGCGCCTTCAGCTACAACATCGACGGCGACATCGGTTACGTGCTCAACCCCGTTCTCGTCGAGGTGGCGGGGGAGCCCTCGCGCATCGGCGAAGGATGCCTGTCGGTGCCCGGTCTCTGGCACGACGCCCTGCGATACCCGCGGGCGAAGGTGGTCGGCATCGACCTGAACGGCGACGAGGTCGTTCTGGAGGGCGAGGGACTCATGGCCCAGGCCCTCCAGCACGAGACCGATCACCTCGACGGGATGCTGTATCTGCAGCGCCTGGCGCCGGAGGACCGACGACAGGCGATGAAGCAGATCCGGGAGTCTGAGTGGTTCTGACCCTGCGGGTCAGAACCACTCAGACTCCCGGATCACGTCAGCTCCGGTCCGCCCTGGTCGCGATCCTCAGCTGATCGACGTGGACGTCGTGTTGACGGGAACCGTGTAGAGCTCCTCGATCTGCGCCGCGAAGTCGTCCATGATGACGTTCCGCTTGATGCTCATCTTCGGTGTGAGATGCCCGCTCGCCTCGGTCCACTCGGTGGGGAGGATGACGAACTTCCGGATCGACTCGGCGCGCGAAACGCTCTTGTTGGCGACGTCGATCGCCCGCTGCACCTCGGCGCGCACGGCGTCGTTCTTCGCCGCATCCTCCAACGACATGTCGGCGGGGAGGCCGTTGTTCCCGAGCCAGGTCGGGAGCATCTCCGGGTCGAGGGTGATGAGGGCCGAGATGAACGGCTTCTGATCACCCACGACGACCACCTGGCCGACGATCGGGTTGGCGCGGATGGGGTCCTCGAGCCCGGCGGGGGCGACGTTCTTGCCTCCGGCGGTGACGATGATCTCCTTCTTGCGCCCGGTGATCTTCAGGAAGCCCTCCTGATCGAACTCGCCCAGATCGCCCGTCCGGAACCATTCGCCGTCGAATGCCGCCGCGGTCGCCTCGGGATTGCGCCAGTACTCCTTGAACACGTTGATGCCGCGGACCTCGACCTCGCCGTCGTCCGCGATCCGGACGCCTACGCCGGGCAGGACCGGGCCCACCGTGCCGATCTTCGACTTCGTCACGAGGTTCACCGTGGCGGGCGCGGTCGTCTCGGTGAGGCCGTATCCCTCGAGGATGACGACTCCCAGGCTGTGGAAGAAGTGCCCCAGCCGCGGCCCGAGCGGCGCCGATCCCGACACGGCGTGGCGGACGCGGCCACCCATGGCGGTGCGCAGCTTGCTGTAGACGAGCTTGTCGAACAGTGCGAACTTCAGCCGCATGCCGAGGGGGATGCGCGCGTCCTCCTGCAACAGGCGAGAGTGCTCGATCGCGGTGTGGGCCGCTGCCCGGAAGATCTTGCCCTTGCCGCCGGCCTCGGCCTTCTGCTCGGCGGAGTTGTAGACCTTCTCGAAGACGCGCGGGACGGCGAGGAGGTAGGTGGGCTTGAAGGAGCCGAGAGCCGGCAGCAGCTGCTTGGTGTCGGGCTGGTGTCCGGTCTTCACGCCAGCATGGATGTTGAGGATCGAGATGAACCGGGCGAACACGTGCGCCGTGGTGATGAAGAGCAGCGTGGACGCGTCCGGCTCGGCGACGACCTCCTGCAGGGCCTTCCCGGAGTTGCGGGCGAGCTCGACGAAGTTGCTGTGGGTGAGGACGCAGCCCTTGGGGCGACCGGTCGACCCGGACGTGTAGATGAGGGTGGCGATGTCGGAGCCGACGGCGATCTTCCGCCGGCGTTCGATCTCCGCATCCGTCACAGCCGAGCCCTGAGCGACGAGGGTGTCCAGGTCGCCCGCGTGCATCTCCCACACGGAGGTCACGAGGGGAACGTCCGAACGGACCTCGGCGAGCCGTGCGGAGTGGTCCGCGGACTCGGTGATGCAGGCCACCGCACCGGAGTCGCTGAGGATCCATCCGATCTGGGCTGCGGAGCTGGTCTCGTAGATGGGGACCATGACCGCGCCGGCGAAGAACAGCGCGAAGTCGACCAGCGTCCAGTCGTACGTGGTGCGGGCGATGAAGCCGACCTTGTCGCCGGGCTGGATTCCGGCGGCGGCGAATCCCTTCGCGAGGGCGATCACCTGCGCGTGGAACTGCGCGGCGCTGATGTCGCGCCAGCCGTCTCCGTCGGGCACGGCGAACAGTGCACGCTGCGGGGTCTGGTTCACGCGGTCGACCAGCAGGTCACTCACGTTCGCGGTGGGATCGGCGGGGACGATCGCGGGGACGTCGAATTGTGCCACGGCAGCTCCTTCGGTACCGGTACGGAATCTCGGGTTCGTTCGTACCGAGTCTAATCAGAGCATGGGTCGGGCACACCGATGGCCGCTCGCGCGTGGGCGGGGTCGGGAATGCCGCGGGGGCGATCTCGACGCGCCACTAGACTTCAAGGCGCCGTCGCGCGTGCGCCGGCGGAGAGGAACGCGGTGCTCAAGGTCGGAATCGACATAGGCGGCACGAAGATCGCCGGCGGCGTGGTGGATGCCGAGGGGCGGATCGTGGAGAAGCTGCGCGTCGACACGCCCAAGGACACCGGTGCGCTCGCGCGGGCGGTCATCGACATGGCCGCCCACTTCCGGGCCGCGCACGAGATCTCCGCTGTCGGTGTCGCAGCCGCCGGTTTCATCGACCGCGACCGCGCCGTCGTCATCCACGCCCCGAACATCGCCTGGCACAACGAGCCGCTCAAGGCGATCCTCGAGCGGGGCATCGGTCTGCCCGTCACCATCGAGAACGACGCCAACGCCGCGGGGTGGGCCGAGTTCCGGTTCGGGGCGGGGCGCGACGTCGACCACATGGTGATGCTCACGATGGGCACCGGGGTCGGTGGAGCGGTCGTCCTCGACGGTGCGCTCTTCCGCGGCGGACACGGAATCGGCGGCGAACTCGGCCACACGCGGTTCGCCCGGGACGGACGCGCCTGCGGCTGTGGTCAGAACGGATGCCTCGAACAGTACGCCTCCGGACGCGCGCTCCAGCGGGAGGCGAATGCGATCGCGGACGGCGGCGGCATCGGAGAAGCCCTCGCCCAGCTCCGGGAGGAGAACGGGGTGATCAGCGGGCCGGCGGTCTCGCGCCTGGTCCTCGCGGGTGACGCGGGTGCGATCGAAGCACTGCGCCGGGTCGCCACGGCTCTCGGGGAGGCGTGCGGCGGCTTCCAGGCGGTCCTCGACCCCGAGCTCTTCGTCATCGGGGGTGGCGTCGCCCAGCTGGGAGATGATCTGCTGGAACCCGTGCGCATCGCCTACGAGACCTCTCTGCCGGGCTACGGCGACCGCCCGGTGGCGCGCTTCGCCATCGCCCAGCTCGTCAACGACGCCGGCGTGATCGGCGTCGCCGACCTCGCGGGGGAGCAGGCCTAGTCCGATGTTCTACTGGCTGATGAAGTACGTGGTGATCGGGCCGATCGTGAAGGCGATCTTCCGACCCTGGATCGTCGGCCGCCGGAACGTCCCCGCTGAAGGCGGTGCGATCCTCGCCAGCAACCATCTTTCGTTCGTGGACTCGATCTTCCTGCCGCTCATGATCGACAGGCCGGTGGCGTTCCTCGCCAAGAGCGACTACTTCACCGGCAAAGGGCTGAAGGGGTGGGCCACCCGGGTCTTCTTCAAGGCGACCGGGCAGCTTCCGATCGACAGGTCCGGCGGCAAGGCGTCGGAGGCGTCCCTGAACACCGGCCTCCAGGTGCTGGGGAGAGGGGAGCTTCTCGGGATCTACCCGGAGGGCACCCGCAGCCCCGACGGCAAGCTGTACCGCGGCCGCACCGGCATCGCCCGGATGGCGCTCGAAGCGCGCGTCCCCGTCGTCCCCGTCGTGATGGTCGACACCGACACCATGATGCCGATCGGCACCCGCATCCCGCGCGTCGCCCGGGTCGGGGTGGTCATCGGCGAACCGCTGGACTTCTCCCGTTTCGAGGGGATGGAGGGGGACCGCTACATCCTCCGCTCGATCACCGACGAGATCATGGTCGCGCTGCAGCGACTCGGCGAGCAGGAGTACGAAGACGTCTACGCGTCCACGGTGAAGGACCGCCTCGTCGCGCGGCCGCGTCGACGCTGAAACGTGCATCTGCCCGCGCGTCGGCGCGGATAGACTTGGCGGATGCTCCAGCAGCTCGATCCCCTCGATCACTGGCGGACCCTGCCCATCAAGCAGCAGCCGTCGTGGCCCGACGCCGAGGCGGTCGCCGCGGTGTCCGCAGAACTGGCGACCCTCCCGCCCCTCGTCTTCGCCGGAGAGGTCGACAATCTCCGCGACCGGCTCGCGCGCGTGGCCTCAGGTCGCGCCTTCCTGCTCCAGGGCGGCGACTGCGCCGAGACCTTCGCCGGCGCGACGGCCGAGAAGATCCGCAACCGCATCAAGACCGTCCTCCAGATGGCCGTGGTGCTCACCTACGGGGCATCGATGCCGGTCGTGAAGATGGGGCGCATGGCGGGGCAGTTCGCCAAGCCCCGCTCGAGCGATTCCGAAACACGCGGCGATGTCACGCTGCCGGCCTACCGCGGCGACATCGTCAACGGATACGACTTCACCGAGAACTCCCGTCAAGCCGATCCCGCTCGTCTGCTCAAGGGCTACCACACCGCGGCATCGACGCTGAACCTCATCCGCGCCTTCACGCAGGGCGGGTTCGCCGACCTCCGCGAGGTGCACTCCTGGAACAGGGGATTCGCGGAGAACCCGGCGAACCAGCGCTACGAGCGTCTCGCCACCGAGATCGACCGTGCCATCAAGTTCATGGAAGCCGCCGGAGCGAACTTCGACGAGCTCCGCGGTGTGGAGTTCTACACCGGGCATGAGGGGCTCCTCATGGATTACGAGCGCCCCATGACGCGCATCGATTCGCGCACCAGCACGCCCTACAACACCTCGGCCCACTTCCTGTGGGTGGGGGAGCGTACGCGCGAGCTCGACGGTGCGCACATCGACTACTTCTCCCGCATCCGCAACCCCATCGGCGTCAAGCTCGGACCGTCGACCTCGCCCGAGGTCGCTCTCCAGCTGATCGACAAGCTCGACCCGGAGCGCGAGCCCGGCCGCCTCACGTTCATCACGCGCATGGGGGCCGGCAAGATCCGAGACGCGCTCCCGCCGCTGCTGGAAGCGGTCAAGGATTCGGGTGCCACGCCGGTCTGGGTCACCGACCCGATGCACGGCAACGGCATCACCACGCCCACCGGCTACAAGACACGTCGCTTCGATGACGTCGTCGACGAGGTCCGCGGATTCTTCGAGGCCCACCGCTCCGTCGGGACGTACCCCGGCGGAATCCACGTGGAGCTCACCGGCGACGACGTGACGGAGTGCCTCGGCGGCTCGGAGATGATCGACGAGGCCACCCTCGCCACACGCTACGAATCGCTGTGCGACCCGCGTTTGAACCACATGCAGTCGCTGGAGCTCGCGTTCCTGGTCGCCGAGGAGCTCGAGAAGCGCTGATCGGCCGCGACGGCGCCGACCCGGATCACCGGGGACGGCGCCGTCAGCCGCTGACGGAGATCTCGATGTACACGCGCGTTCCCCGCAGCAGGAAGGAGCCCGCCGCGGGGTTCGAGCTCGACACCCGCGTGATCGCGTCGGGGAACGGCGCCCACAGCGCCGAGTAATCGACCTGGAAACCGGCGTCCTCGAGGGTTCCGATGGCCTCGTCGCGGGTCTGTCCGACCACGTTGGGGACCTCGAACAGCGGGGGACCGGTGGAGACGATCAGGGAGATGGCGTCTCCGGGACGCCACCACCCGCCTCCCTCGCGGTCGGTCGTGCCGACCACGAGCCCCGCGGCGATGTCCTCGCTGGACTGCTCGAGCGCGCCCTCAGCCACCTCGAGACCTGACGAGGTCAGCGTGGCACGCGCGTCATCGGCGCTCATGCCACGCACGTTGGGGAGTGTGCCGAGCGACACCCACAGTGTGGCGGCGTCGCCCTGCGTAGCGGTGCAACCGTCGCCGCACGGCACCTCTTCGCCGCCTGCGCTCGGGCGGATCACGACACCGACGACGCTGTCGCGCGCGGCGTCGGTGTAGAAGCCGGACTCGCCGTCCGCGGTGATGTTCTGCTGGGCGAGCGTGTCGATCGCCTCGGTCTTGGACGTGCCGATGAGGGCGGGAACCTGCACCTGCGCGGGACCGAGGGAGACGATGACCTCCACCGAGGCATCCTGCTCGAGGCGTGTTCCCGCCTCGGGATCGGTCCCGATGGCCTGGCCTGCCGGGACGTCGAGGCTGTGCTCGCCTCGCTCCCGGGCCACCAGTCCCTCATCGGCGAGTCGCTCGGTCGCCGTCTCGAAGGTGAGTCCGGCCACGTCGGGGACGGCGACGAGGCTCCCGGGGCCGGACCCGAACCACCATCCCGCGCCTGCGGCCGCGGTCGCGAGCAGGACGACGAGGAGGAAGACCCAACCACCCGCCGCGCGCCGGCGCCGCGAGGCGCGACGCAGGCGCGCGGCGTTGTCGGTCCCCTCGGACGAGGCCGCCGGTGCGCCGCCGGTCGTGGCGGGAAGCACCGCCGTGAGGTCGCCCGAGGCTATCCCCTCGCCGCGGGTCACCGAGATCGGACCGGTCCGCGTGACGACAGGGGTGATGTCGAGGTGGCGCTCGATCTCGCGCAGGCGGTCGAGCATCTCCTTCGCATCGGCCGGTCGGTCATCGGGGACCTTCTCGGTCGCCCACAGGACCAGCTCGTCGAGCGGCTCCGGCACGGCCGGGTTCTTCACGCTGGGCCGGGGAACCGAGTCCGTCGCGTGCTGGAAGGCGATCTGCATCGGCTGCTCGCCCTTGTAGGGCTGCTCGCCGACGAGCATCTCGTAGAGCATGATGCCGAGGGCGTAGATGTCGCTGCGCGCATCCGCCGTCCCACGCGTGACCAGCTCCGGGGCGAGGTAGGCGATGGTCCCGAGCAGCTGAGCGCCGGTCGCGGTGTTGGCCGTGGTCGCGCGCGCGAGGCCGAAATCGCCGATCTTGATGCGACCGTCCTCGGCGAGGAGGACGTTCTCCGGCTTGACGTCGCGGTGGATGATGCCGGCCCGGTGCGCGGCCGCCAGCCCCGAAAGGATGGCGTCCATGATGGTCACCGCCTGGGGAACGGTCAGACGCCGCTGGTCCCGGAGCAGGTCGCGCAGGGTGATCCCGGGCAGATACTCCATGACGAGGTAGGCCATCTCGCCGTCCTGGCCCTGATCGAAGACGTTCACCACATGGGGGTCTGCCAGACGGGCGGCGGAGCGGGCCTCTTGGATGAACCTGCTCTGGAACACACTGTCGTCGCTCAGGTGGCCGTGCATGACTTTCAACGCCACGCGCCGTTCGAGCCGCAGGTCGGTCGCGACGTAGACCGTCGCCATGCCGCCACGGGCGATACGAGCACGCACCCGATACCGGCCGTCGACGAGACGGCCGATCAGCGGGTCGGTCTGCTGACTCGTGCTCACGCTCAGAGTCTACGGACGCCGAGCCGTGAGTCCGCGGAGCGGCTCACCCCAGCGCGGCCAGCCATTCGTACGCCGCGTGCTCCCAGGCTCCGTAGCGGTCGGGGTACGCCGAGATCTGCACGGCCTGGGCAGCGTCCGCGAACGACATCTGCTCCCAACCGGGGATGTCGAGCAGACCACGCGTCGCGGTTCCGTTCGGATCGGCGGGGCCGCCGTAGAAGACGCGGATCGCGTGGTCGGGCGTCCGAAGCTGAGCTTCCGTGCCCCACCCGGTGCTCGGCCTCTGCTGGAAGAGCCCGAGGGAGTCGCGGTCACCCCAGTCGAGATTCCGGATCCAGGATTCCTGCATCGCCGCGCCCAGGGCGATCGCGATGCCGCGATCGGGAACCCCGAGTTCGCGTCCGACCGCGATGATGTGACGGGCATGGGTGGACTGCTCGTCGTCCAACGGCACCGACAGGGCGATGGGGGCGGGCGCCGTCGCGGCCGCGGGCGTCGCCGCCAGCGGAAGCGCCAGTGTCTGACCCGGATAGATGATGGACGACCACTGGAGCCCGTTCGCCGCCAGGATGCTCTCCACGCTCACTCCATGGCGCCCGGCGATCCCGCTGATGGTGTCGCCCGCGACGACGGTGTGCGACGCGGCGGGGGCCGGCTCGGGGGTGGGGGACGGCGCGGCGGCGGCGCGCACGACCAGTTCCTGCCCCGGGTGGATCACGGAGTCCCACGCGAGACCGTTGAGCGCGAGGACGTCCTCGGTGCGGACGCCGAATCGGGAGGCGATGCCGCTGACGGTGTCGCCGGCGACGACCGTGTGGCGGGTCTCGGCACCCGTCTCGACGCTGCCGATCACCGATGCCGCGGCAGCGCGGACGCCGTCCACGGGATTCGAGGCGCTCTTCGGCGCGGCGTGTGTTCGGAGGGTGTCCGCGTGCGACGGGGGAGCGGCGGAGAGGGCGACGGCGAGTGAGCCGACGACGGCGAGGGGGAGGGCGGGGCCGCGGGTGGGGGCGGTGAGATGACGCATGAGGTCTCCTTCGTCGAGGGCACACGATGCGTGTCGCGCGCGGGCGTCGAGCTCTCCCATGTTAAATGTGTGACGAAAGAGGTTCATGAGGACAGTGTGAGAGTTGTGAACCGCCGGTCGATCGTCGCAGTGAGATAGTTGACGGGTGACTGCCGATGCTTCCCCCCTCGACACCGAGTGGCTGACGCTCCCTGAGCTCGTCGAGGTCCTCGACGAACCGCTGGGCCGGGTGCGGCGCCTGCTCGACGATCACCACCTCGTCGGAACGCGACGCGACGGATCCCTGAAGGTGCCTGCGCTCTTCGTCGTGGACGGTGCACCGCTGCCCTCTCTCCGGGGCACGGTCATCGCGCTGCACGACGCGGGTTTCAGCGACGATGAGGCGATCGATTGGCTGCTCGCCGACGAGGACACCATCGGCATGGCGCCCATCCAGGCGCTCCGCGCCGGCCGCAAGAGCGAGGTGCGCCGAGTGGCGCGCGCTCTGGCCTGAGCGTCCTCACCATCCGATCAGGCTCGTTCCGTCGGGTCAGGTGACCCGGACGGTCGCCGCCCGTGCCAGCTCACGCAGGTCTCCGACGGCCGCGTTGTCCAGGCGTGCGCCGGACAACGCCCGCTCCGCCTGTCGGGCGTAGTCGGCGATCAGCTGCTCCACGCGCTCCAGAGCGCCGGCGTCGATGATCGTCTGCTGCAGCGAGGCGATCTGGGCGTCGTCGAGAGAGGGGTCGCCCAGGAGATCATCGACGACGCGTCGCGCGGGGAGGGGCAGAGCCTCCCGTGCGTATGCGATGAGAACGGTGCGCTTGCCCTCGCGCAGGTCGTCGCCGGACGGCTTGCCGGTCTCCTTCTCGTCGCCGAAGACGCCGAGGACGTCGTCGCGGAGCTGGAAGGCCATGCCGAGGGGGTGCCCGAATGCCGCCAGCGCGGCGGACTGCGCCTGATCGGCTCCCGCGATCGCCGCGCCGATGACGAGGGGCTGCTGGATGCTGTACCGGGCCGACTTGAGCGACGCGACGCGCAGGGCACGCTCGGCGTGTCGCTCGTCCGGTTCGGTCCGGAAGGCGGACTCCTCCGCGACGTCCAGGAACTGGCCGATCGTGACTTCGCTCCGCATCTTGGCGTATTCGGCCCGGGCGGCGCGGGCGCGCGACGCGTCCACCGACCCGACGGATTCTTCGAGAAGGTCGTCGCTCCACGCGACGAGCAGGTCGCCGAGGAGGATCGCTCCGGAACGGCCGAACGCCTCCGCGTCGCCCTGCCACTGCGCTGCGCGGTGCGCGGCCTCCAGTGCCCGGTGAGCGGAAGGGTGCCCCCGACGGGTGTCGGAGTTGTCGACGACGTCGTCGTGGACGAGGGCTGCGGCGTGGAAGACCTCGAGGGACGCGGCGACGCCGATCAGGGCGTCGGGGAAGTCGTCCACAGGCGAGCGCAGTGCCTCCACGGCACGCCATCCCGCGACGCAGAACCTGCCGCGCAGGCGCTTGCCGCCCGCCAGAGCGTCGCCGGCTGCGTCGGTCAGAAGGCGCGCTTCGGGGCCGAACTCGGCCGTCGTCGCGCGCTGGAGGCCCAGGAATGTGTCCAGACGCTGGGAAATGGCTTCGATCGGAGCGCGAGAGGGTGACACGGGCCTAGCCTAGTGATCTACGGGCCACGTAGAATCGACGAACCACAGCCTTTAGAGGGGGACGCATGCCACTCTCCGAACAGGAGCAGCGCCTGCTCGATGAGATGGAACGCCATCTCATGCGGAACGACGCCGACGTCGTCAGTGCGCCTCGTGACGGACGCACGCTCAGTTACCGGAACATCGTCTACGGCACGATCCTCGTGCTGTTGGGCCTCGGCGGACTCATCGTCGGCGTCTCGCAGCAGCTGATCGTGGTGGGCGTGATCGGGTTCGTCGTCATGCTGGGCGGTGTGATCTTCGCGGTCACTCCGGGCAAGGCGTCCGGCAAGGCGCCGGTCGAACCCGATGTCTCACGAGCCCGAGCGCCGAAGCAGAGTTCGGCATCCTTCATGGACCGCATGAACGACCGTTGGGACAAGCGTCAAGAAGGACGCTGACCCTCCTCGCTCCCACGAAAAGAGCACCGACCTTCGGGTCGGTGCTCTTTTTTGTGCGCCGTGGAGGGAGGGGGTGGATCTCGGGGTGGGATTGGGTATCAAAGTGGAGGAAAGTGGAGTAAAGTGGCGTGAAACTTCGGGGCCGGACGAAGGGGGTGGGATGAGCCGATGCTGCTGGGCACGCACACTCCCAAACTCGACGACAAGGGTCGCGTCATCCTTCCGGCAAAATTCCGCGACGACCTCGGGGACGGCGTCGTGGTGACCCGCGGGCAGGACCGCTGCCTCTACGTCTTCTCCACCGCCGAGTTCGAGCGCGTGCACGAACGCATCCGCGAGGCCCCCCTCGCGAACAAGCAGGCGCGGGACTTCCTGCGCATGTTCCTCTCCGGCGCCAGCGCGGAGAAGCCGGACGGGCAGAACCGCATCACGATCCCCGTGCCCCTCCGCGCATACGCGGGTCTCGGAAAGGACCTCGTCGTGACGGGCGTCGGTGCGCACGCGGAGATCTGGGACGCAGAGGCCTGGAACGCCTACGCCGAAGCGAATGAAGAGACGTTCGCCGAGCTGGAGCAGGAGGTGATCCCGGGACTCTTCTGAGCCCTCGACCGTGACTCCCAGCCGCTTCGCCCTGACGCACTTCCCCGGCGCCAGGTCAGAGCGGATGGGGATCAGGGCCGAGGAACGGAACCCCTTTCACCATGAATCTCCGCGACATCCACACCCCCGTCCTCCTCGAGCGCTGCGTCGAGCTCCTCGGCCCCGCCCTCGAGCCCGACGGCGCGCTCCTCGTGGACGCCACCCTGGGCATGGGAGGACACGCCGAAGCCTTCCTCGACCGTTTCCCGCGCGCCCGTCTGATCGGACTCGACCGGGACCTCGATGCTCTGCGGATCGCGGGGGAGCGGCTCTCGCGCTTCGGCGACCGCGTGCACCTGGTGCACACGGTGTACGACGGCATCGGGGACGCAGTGGCGTCCGTGGGCCTCGGCGCGCCGACGGCGATCCTCTTCGACCTGGGCGTCTCCTCCCTCCAGCTCGATGTCGCCGACCGCGGCTTCGCCTACTCCCGCGATGCACCGTTGGACATGCGGATGGATCAGAGCGCCGGGATCACCGCCGCCGAGGTGGTCGCCACCTACGGCGAGGGGGATCTTCGCCGGATCTTCGAGCGGTACGGGGAGGAGAAGCTCGCCGGACGGTATGCGCGCGCGATCATCGCCGCGCGGAACGAGGAACCCATCGAACGGTCGGGTCGGCTCGTGGACATCCTCGTCGCCGCCACCCCGCACGCCGTCCAGCGGGCCGGGCACCCCGCCAAGCGCGTCTTCCAGGCGCTGCGGATCGAGGTCAACCGTGAGCTCGCCGTCCTCGAGCGAGCGATTCCCGCCGCGCTGGAGATCCTGCCCGTCGACGGCCGGATCGTCGTGCTGTCGTACCAATCCCTCGAGGACCGCCTCGTCAAGCGCGAGTTCGCGGCGGTCTCGGCGTCCACCGCCCCGCGTGGCCTGCCCGTCGAGCTGCCCGAGCACGCGCCCCGCTTCCGGCTGCTTTCCAAGGGCGCAGAACTCGCGACCGAGGAGGAGCGGGCGGTCAACCCCCGCGCGACTCCCGTGCGCCTACGCACCGCCGTCAGAATCCGGGAGGACGCATGAGTGCCGCCGCTCAGCCGTGGGGGTCGGCGCTTCCTCACCGCGCCCCCGACGCCCGACCGGACGGCATCCGCCCGCTCCGCGTCGTGGACGCGCCCGCGCGTCGCCGTCGCCCGCGGCGTGCGTTCGGCGTCATCGCCGTCGTCGGCGCCTTCGTGATCGCCGGGGCGCAGATGGCCTTGTCGATCCTCACGACCCAGGGCGCGTACGAAGTGGCCGCCCTCACTCAGCAGCAGCGCGATCTGACCTACCAGTCACAGATCCTCTACGACGAGGTCGCGGGCCTGTCCTCGCCCCAGTACCTCGCGGCCAACGCCTCGGCACTCGGCATGGTGATCGGCGACGCGCCCAGCTACCTCCGGCTGAGCGACGGCGCCTTCCTCGGGGCAGGGGAGATGGCGGGGGGATCCGCCTCGATCGATGCCGCCACGCGGGGAAGCGTGCCCAACGCCCTGATCACGGGAACCCCGCTCGTCACCGATCCGGACGCCACGATCGCCGGGGCCCCCGTGCTGGACGCGGTCATGGGTGCCGACGGCACGGTCTCCGACACGCCGCCGCCGATCACCGACGGGTTGCCCACACCGACCACACACTGATCCCACCGGCCCGCCACGACGATGCGAGAGACATGACCACCCGCACCACCCGCAGCCCGCGCAGGCGCACCGTCGTCGCGCTCGCCGTGGTCCTCGCGGTGCTCGCGGGCTTCATCGTGCGTCTGGTCGACATCCAGATCGTCAACGCCGACGAGCATGTCGCTGATTCGATCGAGAACGCCCTCGGCGGCTCGCAGACGCTCTACGGCGCGCGCGGCGAGATCGTCGACGAGCAGGGAGACACCCTCGCCGGCAGCATCCTCCTGTACGACTGCCAGCTCGACCCTCTCCTCATCACGCAGATCGACACCCAGATCCTCGACGGCACCTCCTCCCGACGCCCGTGGATCGAGGTCTCCGAGGACGTCGCGGAGATCACCGGGCAGGATGTCGCGGCCGTCCGCGCCATCGTCGCCGATGCGCTGGCGGAGAACCCGGACTCGCGCTTCGCCTACCTCGAGCGCCGCGTGACCACCGAGCAGTACCGGTCGCTGGCCGACCTTTCGATGCCGTACATCGTGTGCGTGCCGCACCCGGCCCGCGCCTACCCCGACGGCGCGGTGGCGGGCAACCTCATCGGATTCGTGGGATCCGACGGCACCGCGCTCGAGGGCTACGAGCTTTCCGCGAATTCCTGCCTCGCCCCGACCGAGGGGTCGCGCACCTTCCAGAGGGGCAAGGACGGCGTCCTGATCCCGGGCACCGAGAAGGTGCAGCCCGCCGAGGACGGCGGCACCCTCGCCCTCACCATCGACCGCGACCTCCAGTGGTATCTCCAGCAGCTCATCGGCGAGCAGGTGCAGGACATGGGCGCACAGCGCGGTGGCATCCTCGTCGTGGAGACGAAGACCGGGAAGATCCGGGCGGCGGCGGAGTACCCGAGCGTCGATCCCAACGACCCCCTCGCGAGCGGGCCCGACGACCGAGGCAACTGGATCTTCCGCGGCACGTTCGAGCCGGGGTCGACCTTCAAAGCCCTCACCGCCGCCACGGTCGTGGACGCCGGGGGGCAGAACACCGAGTCGACGGTCGTCGCGTCGAGCCAGGAGACCTTCGCGAACGGGGCGCGGGTGCGCGACGCCTTCGCCCACCCCGCCTACGCCTACACCCTCACCGGCGTCCTCATCGACTCGTCCAACGCGGGCATCTCGAAGTTCAGCGAGAAGGTGGACGCGCAGACGCGGTACGACTACTTCCAGAGGTTCGGCATCGGGGAAGGCAGCGCCGTCTCGTTCTACGGCGAGGAACAGGGCGTTCTGCGCCCGTCCGACCAGTGGGACAACCAGACGCTCTACAACACGTCGTTCGGACAGGGTCTGACCACGACGATGCCCGAGCTCGCCGGGGCGTACGCGGCGATCGCCAACGACGGCGTGCGGGTGCCGCTCTCCCTCGTCGAATCGTGCACCGCCGCCGACGGGACGGTCACGAAGCCCGACCTGCCCGCGCCGGAGCGCGTCATCAGCGAGGATTCCGCGTCGCAGGTGCGGGCGATGCTCGAGAACGTCTTCCTGCAGGCCTCCTATTCGCCGCAGGTCGCGATCCCCGGATACCGGGTCGCCGGCAAGACCGGAACGGGTGAGAAGGTCGACCCCGTGACCGGCGGCTACAAGTCCGGCGTCTACTACACCTCGATGGTGGGATTCGCCCCCGCCGACGACCCCGAGTACCTCGTCGTGGTCACCCTCGACGAGCCGACGAAGGTAACATCGTCTGCGGCCAACGCGACGGCGTTCCAGAAGGCCATGACCCAGGTCCTCAAGACCTATCGCGTCATGCCCTCCACGACGTCGCCCGAGGTTCTGCCGAAGTTCGGATGAGCACTCCGACCCGGCCGGAGAACACATGATCCCTCTCACCATCGCCCAGATCGCCCGCGCCACCGCCGGCGACCCACTCCTCTCCGGTGACGACATCCTCGACACCGTCGTGTCGGGGGCGGTCGACACCGATTCCCGCCTCATCGGCCCGGGCGACGTCTTCGTCGCCAAGCCGGGGGAGACCACCGACGGGCATCGCTTCGTGGCGACGGCGGCCGAGGCGGGGGCGGCGCTCGCGCTGGTCGAACGTCCCGTGGATGCTCCGCTGACGCAGATCGTCGTCGCGGACGCCGTGGCGGCGCTGGCGGATCTCGCCCGCGCCGTCGTGGCCGACGTCCGGCAGCGCGGCGATCTGCGCATCGTCGGCATCACCGGATCGAACGGCAAGACGACGACGAAGAACCTTCTCGCCCGGATCCTCGAGGGCGAAGGAGAGACCGTGTCGCCCCGGGCCTCGTTCAACAACGAGGTGGGGGCGCCGCTGACGATGCTCCGCGTCGGTGCGGACACCCGGTATCTCGTGAGCGAATTCGGTGCGAGCGCGCCGGGCGAGATCGCCCGCCTCGCAGGTCTCGTCCACCCCGACGTCGGCATCGTGCTCATGGTGGGGATGGCGCACGCCGGCGGGTTCGGCGGCATCGAGGCCACGTTCCACGCCAAGTCCGAACTCGTCCGCGCGGTCCGGGCCGGCGGACTCGCCGTCCTCAACGCGGACGACGCCCGTGTCGCGGCGATGGCACCCATCGCCGCGGAGGGCGAGGTGAACGTGCGGTGGTTCGGCCGCGGCGCCGACGCCGACGTCCGCGCCGAAGCCGTCGAGGTCACCGCATCCGGCACCCACTGCACGGTGGTGGCGGACGGCGTCTCGGCGCCCCTGCACCTGCGCGTCCTCGGCGAGCACCACGTGATGAACGCCCTCGCCGCGATCGCCGCGGCAACGGCTCTCGGGGTGAGTCTCACCGACGCCGTGGCGCGCGTGGAGACGCTCGAGCTCGCCGAGCGCTGGCGTATGCAGCCCCTCGGGTCCGAGCGGGTGCGCATCATCAACGACGCCTACAACGCCAGCCCCGACTCCATGGCCGCCGCGCTGCGGACCCTCGCGCAGATCACCCGCCCCGGCGAGCGCACGGTCGCCGTCCTCGGCGCGATGAGCGAGCTGGGCGAGTATGCGGAGGACGAGCACGACCGGATCGGGCTCCTCGCGGTCCGCCTCGGCATCCAGCGCATCGTCATCGTCGGACCCGAGGCGCGACGCATGTACCTCGAGGCGATCGCACAGGGGTCCTGGGATGGCGAGGCGGTCTTCTTCGCCACGGCGGACGAGGCGTACGACTACCTGCTCGGCGAGCTGCGAGACGGGGATCGCGTGCTGGTGAAGTCCTCCAACTCGGTGGGGCTGCGGTTCCTCGGCGACCGTCTGGGAGAATCCTTCTCGTGAGATCCCTTCTGACCGCGGCGGCGATCTCGCTGGCATTCACCCTCTTCCTCACCCCCGTCTTCCTGAGGCTCTTCCGACGGTGGGGCTGGGGACAGGTGATCCGGACCCCCGAGAACCTGCACAACCCCAGCCACGGGGCGAAGCGCGGAACGCCCACCATGGGCGGCACGATCTTCATCGTCGGCACGATCGTCGGCTACCTCGTCGGCGGCTACACCGGGAACAACCCGCCCACCATCTCCGGTCTCCTCGTCCTCTGGCTCATGCTCGGCTTCGGCACCGTGGGGTTCATCGACGACTACATGAAGGTGCGGCAGCAGCGGAGCCTGGGTCTTTCAGGCTGGCGGAAGATCGTCGGGCAGATCCTCGTGCTCGTGCCGTTCGCGATCGTGGCGCTGAACTTCCCCAATCAGTGGGGTCAGACGCCGGCATCCCCGTACATCTCGGTCTTCCGCGATGTGCCCGTGCTGTCCTTCATGGTCCTCGGACCCATCCTCGGCTGGCTGCTGTACCTCGCGTGGATATCCTTCATCGGCACGGCGTTCTCGAACTCCGTGAACGTCAGCGACGGCCTGGACGGCCTCGCCGCGGGCGCGGGCATCTTCGTCGCGGGCGCATACAGCCTCATCGCCTTCTGGCAGTTCAACCAGGCGTGCTGGGGTGGTGAGGCACTCTCCGCGAGCGCCCAACCCGCGTGCTACGCGGTACGGGACCCCTTCGACCTCGCGATCGTCTCCGCCGCGTTCGTCGGTGCGCTCGTCGGCTTCCTCTGGTGGAATGCGCCCAAGGCGAAGGTCTTCATGGGAGACGTGGGCTCGATGGCGATCGGCGGCGTCCTCGCCGCCATGGCGATCCTCACCCGCACCGAACTGCTCGCGGTCCTCGTCGCCGGCGTCTACGTCATCGCCTCCGGTTCGGTGATCCTCCAGCGCGCGTACTTCAAGGTGACCCGCGGAAAACGCCTCTTCCTGATGAGTCCCCTCCACCATCATCTCGAGATGCGCGGCTGGCCCGAGATCACGATCGTGGTGCGGATGTGGATCATCGCCGGGCTGCTCGCCGTCTCGGGCGTCGGCTTCTTCTATGTGGAATGGCTGACCCGCACATGAGCGCCGAGCGTCTGCAGGGGCTGACCAGCTGGTACGCGGACTGGACGGGTCTGCGCGTCGCCGTCCTCGGTCTCTCGGTCACCGGCTTCTCCGTCGCCGACACCCTCGCCGAACTCGGCGCCGAGGTGCTGGTCGTCAGCGAGGGCGCCGACGAGCAGTACGCGCGCCTCCTTCCGGTCATCGGTGTCGCGGCATGGACCGGACCGCTCGACGAGGTTCCGGACGACCTCGTGGCGTTCGCCCCCGACGTGGTCGTCGCCTCGCCGGGATTCGCGCCGAACCATCCACTCGTGCGATGGGTGGAGGAGACGGGGATCCCCCTCTGGGGTGACGTCGAGCTCGCCTGGCGCGTGCGCGACAAGGTCGTCCGTCCGGACGGGCGCCCGGCGGACTGGGTGCTCATCACCGGCACCAACGGGAAGACGACGACCACGCGTCTCACGGCCACGATGCTCGTCGCCGGCGGCCTGCGCGCCGCTCCGGTCGGCAACATCGGGACTCCGGTCCTCGACGCGATCCGCGACCCCGGAGGCTTCGACGTCCTCGTCGTCGAGCTGTCGAGCCACCAGCTGTGGTACCTCGGTCGCCAGGACTCTCCCGAGCCGGTCTCACCGCACGCCGCGGTGTGCCTGAACCTCGCTGCCGATCACCTGGAGTGGCACGGTTCCTACGACGCGTATCGTGACGCCAAAGCCCATGTCTACGACCGGACCCGCGTCGCGTGCGTCTACAACAAGGCGGATGCCGCCACCCGCGTCATGGTGGAGGACGCCGAGGTCGTCGAGGGTGCGCGCGCCATCGGTTTCGATCTGGGAGTCCCCGGCCCGAGCGACCTCGGCGTCGTCGACGGCATCCTGGTCGACCGTGCCTTCCTCGAGGAGCGGCGGACGAGCGCTCTCGAACTCACCACGGTCGCCGAGCTCGACGAAGCGGGGCTGGCGGCCCCGCACATCGTCTCGAACATCCTGGCCGCGGCGGCCCTGGCACGCTCACTCGACGTCGAGCCCGCCGCCATCCGCGACGCCCTCCGCTCCTTCCGGCTGGATCCTCACCGCATCGAGATCGTCGCGCGGCACGCCGGGATCACCTGGGTCGACGACTCGAAGGCGACGAATCCCCACGCGGCGGGGTCCTCGCTCGCCGCCTATCCGGGAGCGGTCTGGATCGTGGGGGGACTCCTCAAGGGCGTCGACATCTCCGAGCTGGTGGCCGCCCGCGCGTCGTCGATCACCGCGGTGGTCGTCATCGGGGAGGACCGTACCGCCGTGGTCGACGCGTTCGCGCGACACGCGCCGAAGGTGCCCCTGTTCGAGGTGGTCGCCGCTCAGACTGAAGACGTCATGGCGAGGGCCGTCGAACTGGCCGCCGGGATCGCGCGTGACGGCGACGTGGTCCTCCTCGCGCCGGCCGCGGCCTCCTTCGACCAGTTCTCCTCCTATGCAGACCGCGGGCGCAGATTCGCCGCGGCGGTGCACGATCGGATCCGGACGGGAGCGCAGGGTGAGCACGACGCATCCCCGGAACCTCCCGACCTCGGCCCCTGAGCCCGAGCGTCGCGGGCTTTCCGCCCGGGTCAGCCTCGGCCGCGTGTTCGCGCCCGTGCCGAGCGAGTTCCTCCTCATCGCCTCCACGGCGCTGCTGCTGACCCTGTTCGGGCTCGTGATGGTGCTGTCGGCGACCTCGGCGACGACGACCGCGGCGGGGGTGGCGCCGTGGGACGCCGCCGTCAAACAGCTCGTCTTCGCGGCGCTCGGCATTCCGCTGATGTTCATCGCCAGTCGGCTGCCGCTGGCCTTCCTCAAGCGCATGGCGTGGCCGGCGCTCATCGGCGCGACGGTGCTGCAGCTCCTCGTGTTCACACCCCTCGGCGTCTCGAACGACGGAAACCGCAACTGGATCAACATCGCCGGCCTCCAGGCGCAGCCGTCGGAGTTCCTCAAACTCGCCCTCGCGCTGTGGGTGGGGTACGTGCTCTATCGCAAGCAGACGCTCATGGCGCTGTGGCGTCACGTCTACATCCCGCTCGTGCCGGTGGCGGTGCTCGTGATCGCCACCGTTCTCGCCGGTCACGACCTCGGCACGGCGATGATCCTCGCGCTGCTGGTCCTCGGCGCCCTGTTCTTCTCCGGGGTCCGACTGCGCATCTTCGTCCTCCCCGCGCTCGGCGCCGCAGCGGCGGTGGCATACCTCGCCGTCGCGAGCCCCGACCGCATGCGGCGCTTCATGAGCTTCCTCAACACCGATTGCCTCTCGGATTACCTGAACGACTGCTACCAGCCGCTGCACGGCATGTGGGCGCTGGCCGGGGGCGGAGTCTTCGGGCTCGGGCTCGGGAACTCGCGGGAGAAGTACGACTGGCTCCCCGCGGCGGCGAACGACTACATCTTCGCCATCGTCGGCGAAGAGCTCGGCCTGATCGGCTGCGCGGTCGTGCTCGGTCTCTTCGCCCTCTACGCGGTGGGCGCCTTCCACATCATCCGCAAGACCGACGACCCCTTCGTGCGGATCGTCTCGGGGGCGATCACGGTGTGGATCGTCGGACAGGCGCTCATCAACATCGGCGTCGTGCTCCGCGTCTTCCCCGTCCTCGGAGTCCCGCTGCCCTTCATGTCGCAGGGGGGCACGTCCCTCATGTCGGTGCTGCTCGCGAGCGGCGTGTTGCTGGCCTTCTCCCGAACGCTGCCGGACGTCGCACGTCGGCGGGAAGCCGCGATCGCGGCGGCACGACGCCCCCGGACGCGCTGAGCTCACATCGTCCCGCCGGTAGGGTCGATGCGGTGACGACGTATCTTCTGGCCGGCGGCGGGACAGCCGGACATGTCAACCCCCTGCTGGCCCTGGCGGACGGTCTGCGCGAGCGGGAACCCGACGCGCGGATCCTCGTCTTGGGGACCCGGGAGGGTCTGGAATCCCGCCTCGTGCCGGCGCGCGGGTACGAGCTGCTGATCGTCGACAAGGTGCCCTTCCCGCGCCGCCCGGATCGCGCCGCCGTCGGGTTCCCCGCGCGCTTCCGTCGCGCGATCGGTCAGGTCCGCGAGCACATCCGCGCGCATGGGGTCGACGTCGTCGTCGGGTTCGGCGGCTATGCGGCGGCTCCGGCCTACGTCGCCGCGCGTCGGGCCGGCATCCCCGTCGTCGTGCACGAGGCCAATGCCAAGCCCGGCCTTGCGAACGTGCTGGGCGCCCGCCGGGCCGCCGCCGTCGGGATTGCGTTCGAGGGGACGCCGCTGCGCGGCGGTCGTTTCGTCGGGATGCCGCTCCGGCGCGAGCTGGTCGATCTCGACGTCGAGGCCGTGCGCCCGCGCGCGGCCATGGATCTGGGGCTCGACCTCGACCGCCCGACGCTGCTCGTCTTCGGCGGATCTCTCGGCGCGCAGCGATTGAACGAGGCGTTCGGCGAGGGACACGACGCCGCGTGGCGGGACGTCCTGGACGCCGGGTGGCAGCTCGTGCACGTGACGGGGGAGCGGTCCGAACTCACCGATCCCGGTGTCCGCGGCTACGTCGTCCGCCGCTACATCGACAGGATGGACCACGCCTTCGCGGCGGCGGACTTCGTCGTCTCGCGCTCCGGCGCGGCCACGGTGAGCGAGATCAGTGCGCTCGGCCTCCCCGCGGTCTACGTGCCCTACGCCGTCGGGAACGGGGAGCAGGCGCTCAACGCGGCATCTGCCGTGGACGCCGGCGCCGCCGTCCTCGTGGACGACGCGGGGTTCGACGGCGACTCGGTTCGGCGCGACATCCTGCCTCTGCTTCGGGATTCCCCACGTCGCGCCGCGATGGCCGACGCCGCAGCGCGCGTGGGCACCCGAAACGGCACGGAGAATCTGATCGCGCTGGTCGACGAGGTCCTCGCGGCGCGCGTCAAGAAGTGACGGGACCGCCGTCCGCGGCGGGCGATCGCAGCGCGGCGGTCACCAGGTCGACCGTGGTGGCCGCATCCACCCGCAGTGCCCGCATCTGCGCCACGAAGTCGGCGGCTGCGCGTTGCGCACGTCTCTCGATCTCGTCGCCGCGGGGAGCGACGAAGGTTCCGTTGCGGCCTCGCGTCTCGATGAAGCCCGTCGACTCGAGTTCGCGATAGGCGCGCGCGACGGTGCCGGGAGCGATGCCCAGATCCTCGGCGAGACGACGGACGGTGGGGAGTCGGGATCCGGGCGCCAGCTCGCCCGACACCATCGCGTCGGTCATCTGTGTGCGGAGCTGCTCGAACGGAGGCACCGGGGAGCGCGGGTCGATGACGATCACGCCTGTCTCCCGTCGGCGGTCGCTCGCGGCGCGCGGGGGAGGAGATCCGCGCGGAGTCGGCCCTGTCCGACCGAGTACAGCACCTGGAGCGCCGGAATGCCCCACCAGGGGAACAGGCCGAAGACAAGGAGTCCCGCGCCGGACCAGACCGGCGGGACGAGTCCGAGGACGCCGGCCGCGAGCATGGAGGCGGTCATGCCGGCCGAGACGAGGAGCACATCGGGTGTGCACGTCCGCCATACGGCGGTGGTCAGCACGACGGCGACGAGGGTCGAGGTCAGGCTCACGACCGGACCGCGCCGCACCCGCGCGATCACGGCGCCGTGCGCCGAATCGGACCCGAACGGCAGTCGCGCGCGTTCCGACAGTCGATGCGCCTGGATCGGGTCGCCGAGATCGATGGCCATGACTCTTTTGTACCATCCATGTATCAATGTGTCGATACAGGCATCGCTCTCCGCGCGCCCACAGGGGAGGCGGAGCGAGCGGACCTAGGATTGTCGGGCCATGATCAGACCCGACCTCAGCCTTCCGATCCCCGATCGCATCGATGCCGCCCACTTCATCGGGATCGGCGGTTCGGGCATGTCCGGACTGGCGCGCATGTTCCTCGCGCGCGGCATCCGCGTCTCCGGGTCCGATCGTGCCGACAGTGCGGTTTTGCGCGAGCTGGCGGCGCTCGGCGCGGACGTCCACATCGGTCACGATGCCGCCCACCTGCCCACGGATGCCGACACGGTCGTCCACACCGGCGCGATCTGGCCCGAGAATCCCGAGCTCCTGCTCGCCCGGGAGCGCGGACTGGCCGTGATCCACCGTTCCCAGGCGCTGCACTGGCTCATCGGCGGTCGACGCCTGGTCGCGGTCGCGGGGGCGCACGGGAAGACGACGTCGACCGGCATGGTCGTCACCGCCCTCCAGGGCCTCGACGTGCACCCGACCTTCGTCAACGGCGGTGTGATCGCGCAGCTCGGGGTCTCCAGCGGAACAGGATCGGACGATCTGTTCGTGATCGAGGCGGATGAGTCCGACGGGACGTTCCTCCTCTACGACACGGCGGTCGCCCTCGTCACGAACGTCGACCCTGACCACCTCGACCACTGGGGCTCGCGCGAGGCGTTCTTCGACGCCTTCGTGCGCTTCGCCGACCGCGCGTCGGAGGCGGTGGTGATCTCGGCGGACGACCCCGGCGCGCGAGAGGTGCGGGCTCTCCTGTCCCACGGGCGGGTGATCACCTTCGGCGAGTCGGAGGACGCCACGGTACGCGTCCATGACGTCGTCACCGAGGGCGGGCTCCGCTTCTCCGTGACGGCGGACGGACACACGGTCCACGCGGCGCTGCCGGTGCCGGGAGTCCACAACGCGATCAACGCCGCGGGCGCGGTGGCGGTCCTCGGTGCGCTCGGTATCGGGTTCGAGGATGCCGTCCGCGCCGTCGAAGGCTTCGCCGGAACGGTGCGGCGGTTCGACCTGCACGGGGTGCGTCGCGGTGTCAGCGTGTACGACGATTACGCCCACCACCCGACCGAGGTGGAGGCGGCCCTGACGGGTGCGCGCAGCGTGGTCGGCGACGGCCGCATCATCGCGATCCAGCAGCCGCACACGTATTCGCGGACCCAGGAGATGTACCGCGAGTTCGCGCAGGTGCTCGAGGCGTGCGCCGATCACACGGTCATGCTGGATGTCTACGGTGCCCGCGAGGACCCCGTGCCCGGTGTGACGGGCGAGCTCGTCAGTGGCGCATTCCGCGACCCTTCGGCGGTGCACTATGTGCCCGATTGGCAGCAGGCGGCCGACTACGCCGCGTCCGTGGCGCGCGAGGGCGATTTCATCATCACCCTCGGGTGCGGCAACGTGAACCTCATCATCCCCCAGGTCCTGGGTGCGCTCGAGGACGTCGGCGACCGAGGCGGGCGCTGAGGCATGCGCCGGCCGACGCCCCTTCCGCCGCCGGTCGACGACGGCGGCGTTCGGCGCGATCGGCCGGAGGATTCCCCGACGGCGGAGAGTGGCGCCCTAGAGGGTGCCGGCACGCCGACGGAGGAGTCGATCCTCGCCACGGTGATCCCGTTGGAGGCGGCGCCGTCCTCGCTGCCGTCGGCCCCGCCGCCGACGTCTTCGGAGGATGTGCGGGTGCAGGCCCCCGGTCCGGTGCGCATGAGGGACGTGTGGCGTGCCGCGCGAGCGCGGCGGAAGGCCCTGCGCGCCGAGGTCCGCCGGTTCACGGTGCGGCAGCGGCGACGGCGCGCGGTGTGGTTGGGCGCGTGCGGTGCGGTGCTCCTCCTGGGTCTCGCCACCCTCGGCGTCGCCTACAGCCCGCTGTTCGCGGTCGAGCAGGTGCGGGTGATCGGCGCCGAGCAGTTGGACGTGGCACGGGTCGAGGCCGCCCTCGGCGATCAGATCGGGACACCGCTGCCCCTCGTGGACGCGGATGCCGTGCATGAGGTGCTCGCGGAGTTCCCCCTCATCGAGACCTACGCGATCGAGGCGCGTCCGCCGCATGAGCTCGTGGTCCGCGTCGTGGAGCGCACGCCCATCGGCGTCTTCGAGAGCTCCTCCGGGTTCACCCTCGTGGACGCGGCCGGGGTGGTGCTGTCCACGACGGCCGAGTCCGGGCCCGGGACCCCGATCCTGCGGATCGACGGGGGTGCGCAGGGGGACGCGTTCGATGCGGCCGGACGTGTGGTCCGCTCCCTTCCGGCGGACATCGCCGCACAGGTGACCGAGGTGGAGGCATCGACCGCGGACGACGTCACCCTCGTTCTGGGCGCGACCGACACGCGGGTCGTGTGGGGGAGCGCCGAGGACTCCGGGCTGAAGGCCGTGGTCCTCGAGGCGGCGATGACCGCCCGCCCGCCGGCGGACGTCCGTGTCTACGACGTCTCGTCCCCGTCATCCGTCGTCTTCAGCTGACGGGAGCGGGGACATCCGGGGGCGATGTCGCGACACGCCCAGGTCGCTCCGGGCGCGGTGGGGAGCGCGGCCTACCTTCGACCTAGGAATTGCATACCGGGTAATTCTTTATACCTCAACGAGAAGTTGAAGGTTACGCAGGTTTAGGGCGCTACGGAGGCCGGCATGAGCCAGAACCAGAACTACCTCGCTGTCATCAAGGTGGTCGGCGTGGGTGGAGGCGGCGTCAACGCCGTCAACCGCATGATCGAGCTCGGGTTGCGCGGAGTGGAGTTCATCGCGATCAACACCGACGCTCAGGCACTGCTGATGAGCGACGCGGATGTGAAGCTCGACGTCGGACGCGAGCTCACGCGCGGTCTCGGCGCCGGTGCCGACCCCGAGGTCGGTCGCCGCGCCGCGGAGGACCACACCGAGGAGATCGAAGAAGCTCTGCGCGGCGCCGACATGGTCTTCGTGACCGCGGGCGAGGGGGGCGGTACCGGTACGGGCGGGGCGCCCGTGGTCGCCAAGATCGCCAAGTCGATCGGCGCTCTCACGATCGGCGTCGTCACGAAGCCGTTCTCCTTCGAGGGACGCCGCCGCCAGAGCCAGGCCGAAGCGGGTGTCTCGCGACTCAAGGAAGAGGTCGACACCCTCATCGTCGTCCCGAACGACCGCCTTCTGGAGATCAGCGACCGCGGGATCTCGATGATCGAGGCCTTCGCCACGGCGGACCAGGTGCTGCTCGCCGGTGTGCAGGGCATCACCGACCTCATCACCACGCCGGGTCTGATCAACCTCGACTTCGCCGACGTCAAGTCCGTCATGCAGGGTGCGGGTTCGGCCCTCATGGGCATCGGCTCCGCCCGCGGTGCGGACCGTGCGATCAAGGCTGCCGAGCTGGCGGTCGAGTCGCCCCTGCTCGAGGCCTCGATCGAGGGCGCGCACGGTGTCCTGCTGTCCATCCAGGGCGGGTCGAACCTCGGCATCTTCGAGATCAACGATGCCGCGCAGCTGGTCAAAGAGGCCGCGCATCCCGAGGCCAACATCATCTTCGGAACCGTCATCGACGACACGCTCGGCGATGAGGTGCGCGTGACGGTCATCGCCGCCGGCTTCGACGGCGGCGAGCCCCAGGCGCGGATCGAGCCGATCACCGCGGCCCGCGTCATGACGCCTCCCGCCATGCCGGCGGCCGTCCCCGAGGCCCCGGCGCCCGAGCGCGCCGAAGCGGCCCCTGTGCCCGTGAGCGTCACCGCGGACACGAGCTACGACTCCGCCTTCGGCGACGACGACCTCGACATCCCCGACTTCCTGAAGTGACGCCGATCCCGCCGTGATCGATGCTTCCGCGCCCGACGGCGCCGAGACCCTGACCGGTCGTCTCGGCGCCGTCGACGCGCGCATCACCGCGGCGGCACGCGCGCACGGCCGGGACCCGGCGGAGATCATCCGGATCGTGGTGACCAAGTTCCACCCCGCCTCTCTCGTACGGGAGCTCTACGCGGCGGCTGTCCGGGACGTCGGCGAGAACCGCCAGCAGGAGCTGAGTGCGAAAGCGGGCGACCTCGGCGACCTCGCCGACATGCGCTGGCACTTCGTCGGGCAGGCTCAGACGAACAAGGCGCGCGCGATCCGGTCGGTCGCTTCCGCCGTGCACTCGGTGGATCGTCCGCGGATCGCCGACGCTCTGGATGCCGCCGCCGAGACGCCGGAGGACGATGTCCTCGACGTCTTCCTCCAGATCAACCTCACCGACGATCCAGCACGCGGCGGTGTCCATCCCCATGGCCTCCTGTCCCTGGCCGAGCATGTCGTGGGCCTCAGCTCCCTGCGCCTGCGCGGCGTGATGGCTGTGGCGCCTCTGGACGAAGAGCCCGCGCGTGCATTCGCCCGTCTCGCCCGGATGTCCGAGTCCGTCCGTGGTGTGGAGCCGTCCGCCTCCGCGATCTCGGCGGGGATGACGGGCGATTTCGAAGAGGCGATCGCCGCCGGTGCGACACACCTGCGCATCGGCTCGGCAATCACGGGTCCGCGCCCGCTCCGCGGTTAACCTCAGAACAGATGAGCACAACGGAGGATGCGATGTCGAACCCGCTCAAGAAGACCATGGTGTACCTGGGTCTCGCCGACGAAGAAGAGGTCTACGAGGAGCCGGCTCCGCAGCCGACGAACCGGAACAAGACCGCCACCGTCGAAAAGGCCGCTCCCGTGACCCCTCTCCACCGTCCCGCCGTGGTCCGTCAGCCCGCGCCCACGACCGTCAGCGAGATCCTGACTGTCCACCCGAAGCAGTACCGGGACGCGCAGACGATCGCCGAGAACTTCCGCGACGGGATCCCCGTCATCATCAACCTGTCGCAGATGAGCGACGCCGACGCGCGCCGTCTCATCGACTTCGCCAGTGGGCTGTCCCTCGGGCTGTACGGGCGGATCGAGCGCGTCACCAGCAAGGTCTTCCTGCTCTCGCCGGAGAACGTCGCGGTGTCGGGCGACGGTGCCGTCGCCCACGCCGACGCGGACGCCGTGCCCTTCACACAGCCGTAGTCTGGCTACGTGGCCGTCGTCCAACTCATCGCATCGATACTCAACTTCCTCCTTCTCCTGTACGTCTTCGTGCTGTTCGCCCGACTCGTGCTGGAGTGGATCCCGATCTTCAATCGGGAGTGGCGCCCGCGCGGTGCGGGTTTGATCGCGGCGGAGGTCGTGTACACCGTCACCGACCCTCCGATCCGCACGTTCCGTCGGTTCATCCCGCCGCTGCGTGTGGGCACGATCGCCATCGATTTCGGCTTCGCGCTGACGATGCTGCTGTGCTTCATCCTGCTCAGCGTCACCCGGAGCATCGCCGGAGCGGGCTGACCGCCGCGCCGGGGCGGCGTCTTCGACAGCATCCGCACCCGGCGACTATGCTTTCCAGATACGACCGGCCGCCCAGGTCGGCCGCCCGGACATCGGCCAGCGACCAGAGCGCTCGAAAGAGGAACCACCATGGCATTGACCCCGGATGACGTCGTCACCAAGCAGTTCCAGCACGTCCGCTTCAAGGAGGGTTTCGACCCGGACGAGGTCGACGACTTCCTCGACGAGATCGTCGTGGAGTGGCGCAAGACGATCGCGGAGAACGAGGAGCTGAAGGCCAAGCTCGCCGCGTACGAATCCGGCTCCGCCCCGGAGCAGGCCGCCGAGGAGCCGTCCGCCCCCGCCGAGGAAGAGACGCCCGCGCCCGCCGCCGAGGTCGCCCCGGCTCCGGAGGCGACGAGCTCCACGGCTCCGAGTGCCGCCAGCGCCGGCATCATCGAGCTCGCTCAGCGCCTCCACGACGAGCACGTCGCAGAGGGTCGCGCACAGCGCGATCAGCTGATCGCCGACGCACAGGCGCAGGCTGCATCGATCATCTCGGAGGCCGAGACCCGCGGACGCGAAGAGGTCGCCCGCCTCGACCGCGAGCGCGCCACGCTCGAGAACCGCATCTCCGAACTCCGTCAGTTCGAGCGCGACTACCGCTCGCAGCTGCGCAGCTACATCGAGGGCAAGCTCCGCGACCTCGAGACGACGGCGACGACCTCCGGCGCGCAGCCGGTGTCTGCCATCGGCCTGTAAGAACTTGGCGGCGAAAAGACCGCTTCGTCGTTCGGCGGCCGGCGCCCTCATCGCGATCCTCGCGGTGACGGTGCTGGCCGCTGATCAGTTCACGAAGCACCTGGCCCTCGAGAACCTCCCGTACGCGGAGACCGTGCCGGTCCTCGGTGACTTCCTGTCGTTCTACCTCATCGGCAATCCCGGTGCCGCCTTCTCCTTCGGCGAGGGGGCCACGTGGGTGTTCACGCTGGCACTCGCCGTCGTGGCCGTCATCATCGTCTGGCTCGCGGCGACGCGCGTGTCGTCCCGTCTCTGGGCGGTCGGGCTGGGCCTCCTTCTCGGCGGCGTCCTCGGCAATCTCACCGATCGCGTCATCCGTGAACCGGGGTTCGCCGTGGGGCACGTGATCGACTTCATCAACACCCCGTGGATGTGGCTCGGATTCCCTCCCGCGATCTACAACATCGCCGACATCTTCATCGTCTCCATGATGATCGGTGTCGCCATCCTCGTCGTTTCCGGCCTCCGGATGGACGGCACGAGGGAGAGTCGGGCCGGCGAAGAGGATCCGGCGTCGGACGCCGACCCCGCGGGTCGGGCCGGCTGACATGGAATCCCGGAGTCTTCCGATCCCCGACGGGCTCGACGGCGCACGCGTCGACGCCGCGCTGGCCAAGATGCTCGGCTTCTCCCGCTCCTTCGCTGCAGAGGTCGCCGACGGCGACGGCGTGCGGATGGACGGCCGTGCGATGTCCAAGTCGGACCGTCTGCGCGCCGGAGCGTGGCTCGAGGTCTCCTGGACCCCCCGTGCCGAGCCCCGAATCGTTCCGGTCGCTGTTCCGGACCTCGGCGTCGTGTACGACGACGACGACATCGTGGTCGTCGACAAGCCGACGGGGGTCGCCGCGCACCCGTCCGTCGGCTGGGACGGGCCGACGGTCCTCGGGGCCCTCGCCGCCGGCGGATATCGGATCGCGACGACCGGAGCGGCAGAACGTCAGGGCGTGGTCCACCGCCTCGACGTGGGAACGAGCGGGCTGATGGTGGTCGCCAAGACCGAGTCGGCGTACACCGCTCTGAAGCGCGCGTTCAAGGAGCGCGAGGTCGAGAAGATCTACCACGCAGTCGTGCAGGGGCACCCGGACCCGCTGTCCGGCACCATCGACGCACCCATCGGACGGCATCCGTCGCATTCATGGAAGTTCGCGGTCACGCCGGACGGCAAGGACTCGGTGACCCACTATGAGACGCTCGAGGCCTTCCGCGGCGCGGCCCTCCTCGAGATCCACCTCGAGACCGGACGCACCCACCAGATCCGGGTGCACATGGCGGCGCACCGGCATCCGTGCGTCGGCGACCCGTTGTACGGAGCAGACCCGACGCAGGCCGCGCGGCTCGGACTGACGCGGCAGTGGCTGCACGCGCACCGGCTGGCCTTCGCCCACCCGGCGACGGGGAAGTGGTCCACCTTCGAGTCGCCCTACCCGGCGGACCTCGCCGGCGCGCTGGACATCCTGCGCAACGGATGACACTCCGAGGGCGTCAGCGGCCGCCTTCGAAGCGGGCCGGGTCGTCTTCGGCCATCGCGTGCGCGATGCGACGCCGCATCTCCGCGGACACCGCGTCGAGGTCGTGCAGGTCGAACCAGCCGACGTCCGTCATCTCCCCGTCCACCGGCTCGGGTGCGCCGGAGACCCACGTGCAGCGGAAGGTCAGATCGAGGTAGTCCGCCTGGTCGCCGTTCCCGTAGGTGATCCGCGGGATCTGATGCACCCAGGCCAGGCGATCGACGTGGATGACGACGCCCGCCTCCTCCCGCGCCTCGCGCACGGCCGCATCCGCCGGTTCCTCGCCGGGATCCACGATGCCGGTGATCGGTGTCAGGGCGCCGTTGTCGCTGCGTCGGCCGAGGAGGACCTTCTCGTCCCGGAAGATCACCGCAGTGACGCCCACCAGCGGGAGCGGACGGGTTCCGATACGCCGACGCAGATCGAGGACGAAGTCAGGGGTCGCCATCCCCTCACCCTAGGGTGTCCGCGTGGGGAGTCTCACCCTCTGGTTGAGCGTCAGGTGACCTGGGCGCGGGATTCCGCGGCAGGCGAGGACGGGCCGCGGAGCATGTCGGCGACGTTCGTAGACTCGAGGGGTGGCTGCCGACTCTTTCGTTCACCTGCACGTGCACAGCGAGTACTCGATGCTCGACGGAGCGGCGAAGATCGGCGCGATGACCCAGGCTGCCGCCGAGTACGGGATGCCCGCCATCGCCGTCACCGACCACGGCAACACCTTCGCCGCGTTCGAGTTCTACAATGCGGCGAGAGCGGCGGGGGTGAAGCCGATCATCGGCCTGGAGGCCTACGTCACGCCGGGGACGCACCGCAGCGACAAGTCCCGCGTCGCGTGGGGCAGCCCGGAGCAGAAGAGCGACGACGTCTCCGGCTCGGGTGCCTACACGCACATGACGATGTGGAGCCACAGCACGGAGGGCATGCACAACCTCTTCCGTCTGAGCTCTCTGTCGAGCATCGAGGGGTACTACTTCAAGCCGCGGATGGACCGGGAGCTGCTTCAGACGTACGGAAAGGGACTCATCGCCACGACGGGCTGCCCGTCGGGTGAGGTGCAGACGCGTCTGCGCCTCGGGCAGTACGACGCGGCGCGCGCGGCCGCAGCGGAGTTCCAGGACATCTTCGGCAAGGAGAACTACTTCGCCGAGATCATGGATCACGGTCTGTCGATCGAGCGGCGGGTGATGACCGATCTGATCCGTCTGTCGAAGGACTTGGGCATCCCCCTGGTCGCCACGAACGACTCCCACTACACGCACCAGCACGAGGCCGATGCCCACGCGGCGCTCCTGTGCGTCCAATCGGGCTCCACGCTGGACGACCCGAACCGGTTCAAGTTCGACGGCGACGGCTACTACATCAAGACGGCGCAGGAGATGCGCCAGATCTTCCGCGAGCATCCCGAGGCGTGCGACAACACGTTGCTCATCGCGGAGCGCTGCGAGGTGGAGTTCAACACCAGCGCCAACTACATGCCCCGTTTCCCCGTGCCCGAAGGGGAGACAGAGGACAGCTGGCTGGTCAAGGAGGTCGAGGCGGGTCTTCACTACCGGTACCCCGGCGGCATCCCCGATCGGGTGCGGAAGCAGGCCGAGTACGAGACCGGCATCATCCTGCAGATGGGATTTCCGGGATACTTCCTCGTGGTCGCCGACTTCATCAACTGGGCCAAGGACAACGGCATCCGCGTCGGTCCCGGTCGAGGCTCGGGTGCCGGCTCGATGGTCGCCTACGCGATGCGTATCACCGATCTCGATCCGCTCGAGCACGGCCTCATCTTCGAGCGCTTCCTCAACCCCGACCGTGTGTCGATGCCCGACTTCGACGTCGACTTCGATGACCGGCGCCGTGGCGAGGTCATCGACTACGTGACCGAGAAGTACGGCTCCGAGCGCGTGGCGCAGATCGTCACCTACGGCACGATCAAGTCGAAGCAGGCGCTCAAGGATGCCGGCCGGGTCCTCGGATTCCCCTTCAGCATGGGGGAGCGACTGACCAAGGCGATGCCGCCCGCCGTGATGGGCAAGGACATGCCCCTGAGCGGCATGTACGACAACCAGCACCCCCGCTTCAAGGAGGCGAGCGAGTTCCGCGCGCTGATCGACGGCGACCCGGAGGCGAAGACCGTCTTCGACCGTGCGCTGGGGCTCGAGGGCCTCAAACGCCAGTGGGGTGTCCACGCGGCGGGCGTCATCATGTCGAGCGAGCCCCTGCTCGACATCATCCCGATCATGCGCCGCGAGCAGGACGGGCAGATCGTCACCCAGTTCGACTACCCGTCGTGCGAATCCCTCGGGCTCATCAAGATGGACTTCCTGGGGCTGCGCAACCTCACGATCATCTCCGACGCCCTCGACAACATCCGCACCAACCGCGGGGAGGAGCTCGATCTCGAGCACCTGGAGCTCGACGACCGCGCCGCCTACGAGCTGCTGGCCCGCGGCGACACGCTCGGTGTCTTCCAGCTCGACGGTGGTCCGATGCGATCGCTCCTGCGCCTGCTGAAACCGGACAACTTCGAAGACGTCTCCGCCGTCATCGCGCTGTACCGACCCGGTCCGATGGGTGCGAATTCGCACATCAACTACGCGCTGCGTAAGAACGGACAGCAGGAGGTCACCCCGATCCACCCAGAGCTCGAGGAACCGCTGCGCGAGATCCTCGACATCAGCTACGGCCTGATCATCTACCAGGAGCAGGTGATGGCGATCGCGCAGAAGGTCGCCGGCTTCTCCCTGGGGCAGGCCGACATCCTCCGTCGGGCGATGGGAAAGAAGAAGAAGTCCGAACTCGACAAGCAGTACGAAGGCTTCTCCGGGGGGATGAAGGAACGCGGGTTCGGGGAGGCGGCGATCAAGGCGCTGTGGGACATCCTGCTGCCGTTCTCGGACTACGCCTTCAACAAGGCCCACTCTGCGGCGTACGGGTTGGTCTCGTACTGGACCGCATATCTGAAGGCCCACTATCCCGCCGAGTACATGGCGGCGCTCCTCACGAGCGTCGGTGACTCCAAAGACAAGATGGCGGTGTACCTCAACGAATGCCGCCGCATGGGCATCAAGGTGCTCCCGCCGGATGTCGGTCAGTCGATCCGATTCTTCGCCGCCGTCGGCGACGACATCCGCTTCGGTCTCGGTGCCGTGCGGAACGTCGGCACCAACGTGGTCGACGGAATCGTCGCGTCGCGGGGCGACGGGGGATTCGCGAGCTTCCACGACTTCCTGGCGAAGGTCCCGGTGCACGTGGCCAACAAGCGCACGGTGGAGTCCCTCATCAAGGCGGGCGCGTTCGATTCGCTCGGGTCGACGCGGCGCGCGCTCATGGAGATCCACGAGGATGCGACCGAAGCCGCCGTGTTGGACAAACGCCGCGAGGCGCACGGTGAGGTCGGCTTCGACTTCGATTCGCTGTGGGGGGACGACGAACCCGCGCAGGCGCAGAAGGTGCCCGACCGCCCCGAGTGGACGAAGAAGGACAAGCTGGCGTTCGAACGCGAGATGCTCGGCCTGTACGTCTCCGATCACCCCCTCGCGGGTCTGGAGATCCCACTCGCCAAGCACGCATCGACCAGCATCCACGATCTCCTCGCGTCGGAGACGATCGATGACGGCGATCAGGTCACCGTCGCCGGGCTCGTCACCAGCGTCCAGCACCGCGTGGCCAAACAGAGCGGCAACCCCTACGGGATGATCACCGTCGAGGACTTCGACGGCGAAGTGACCGTGATGTTCATGGGCAAGACCTACACCGAGTTCTCCTCGATGCTGCAGGCGGATTCGATCCTCGTGGTGCGCGGGCGTGTCTCGCGCCGCGACGACGGGCTGAACCTGCACGCGCAGTCCGCCTTCGTCCCCGACCTCGGCGCCGTCGACATCACGGGCGCGCTGACCCTCCTCATGCCGGAGAACCGTGCCACCGAGCGTGTCGTCGGAGAACTCGCCGCCGTCCTCGGGCGGCATCCGGGAGGCACAGAGGTCACGCTCAAGCTCCACAGAGGTCGTGCGGCCAAGGTGTTCGAGGTGCCCCATCCGGTTCGGGTCACCGCTGATCTGTACGGGGAGCTGAAGGGGCTGCTCGGGCCGCAGTGCCTCGGGTGATCTCACGGTGGTCTCATCCGCCGAAGGTAGGATCGGCGACGGCGCGCGCCGCGTCGAAGGAACGCAGAAGGGAACACCGTGACGGACGAACAGAGGGATCTCACGACCACCGAGTCGGAGGACGTCACCACGAGCACGACCGAGGACCCGCAGTACGGCGTCGGTCCCTTCTCCATCCGCGAGGTCGCGATCGGGGCCGTCTGGCTGGTGGCCTTCATCCTGTCCTTCCTGTCGATCACGACGGTGGGATTCAACTCGGTCTGGACCTCGGGTCTGCTCTGGGTGCTGACCATCGGGGTTCCGACCGTGGCGGTGTTCCTGATCGCCCTGCGTCGGCTCTCGCCGCAGGGGATCCGTCGCGTCGGCTCGCTCGGCATCGACCAGTTCGCCTCCGTGGCGTTCTCCGTCGCGACCGTGCTGTGGATCCAGCTTCTGTGGGAGACGGTCGCGATCGCGATCGACGGCGGCCCGTGGGTGCGCAACTGGGTGACCTGGATCATGGCTGTCCTGATGCTCGCGGGCGTCGTCCTCACGGTTTTCGCGCCACTCATCCCGCCGCTGAGTGAGGACTTCCGCTGTCGTCGCGAAATTCCCGCGCACCGCAACGCCCGGCCCATCCGTCCCGTCTCGCCCCGTCCGGCCCCGGTGCGCCCGGAGCCGGCGGTCGCGACCGAGATCGACGAGTCTCCCGTGGTCACCGCCGATGAGACCGATGCGCGCACCGACGCGGACTTCTCTGAGACCGCCGTGTGGGAGCCCGTCCAGACCCGTGACACCTACGAGCCCGTCACCGTCGTGGACACGGTCGAGGAGGAGCCCGTCGCCGAGCCCCTCGAGGACGATGTCGAGGACACCGACACCGCGACGGGCACCCCCGTCAGTAATCAGGCGTTCTGGGCGCTCGCGCCGGAGGAGCGCGATGTCGTCGACGAGATCGGAATCCCGCTGTTCCGCATCGGGCCCACCGCCTGGGCGCTGGTGATCGAGGATCGGGGCGAGGTCTTCGTCATCCGCCACGAGGACGGACGGGTCGGCTACCTGCACGACGTGACGGATGTGACCCGCGGCTGATTCCCGCGCGCGGCCCGAGTCGAAGGGGCGCGCTAGCGTAGAAGGATGCTTCGCACCATCGATCTGCGCGGGCGCGCCCTTTCGCCTGCCGACCTGACGGCCCTCGTTCCGCGCGCCACCGTCGCGCGTGAGGAAGCCCTCGCGGTCGCGACGGCCGTCGTCCACGACGTCGCCGAGCGCGGGGAAACCGCACTCCGTGAACAAGCCGCCCGCTTCGACGGCGTGAGCGACCACGCGATCCGTGTTCCCGCCTCCCACATCGACGAGGCACTGGCGAACCTCGATCCGGCGGTTCGCGCGGCGCTGGAGGAGGCGACCGCCCGGATCCGCAAAGGCTCCGCGGCACAGATCCCCGCGCCGGTGACCACGGACATCGCGGCGGGCGCACGCGTGCACCAGCGGTGGCAACCCGTCCGTCGCGTGGGACTCTACGTTCCGGGCGGGAAGGCCGTGTATCCGTCGAGCGTGGTCATGAACGCGGTCCCCGCCCAGGTCGCCGGTGTCCAGGAGATCGCCCTCGCCTCCCCGCCGCAGAGCGCTCACGGCGGCCGGGTCCACCCCGTCATCCTCGCGGCGGCGCGTCTGCTGGGAGTCGATGAGGTGTACGCGATGGGCGGGGCCGGTGCGATCGGCGCCTTCGCCTACGGCGTTCCGTCGCTGGGACTCGCGCCCGTGGATGTCGTCACCGGCCCGGGCAACAACTTCGTCGCGTCAGCCAAGCGTGCGGTGGCCGGTCGGGTCGGAACCGACTCGGAGGCGGGGGCGACCGAGATCCTCATCGTCGCCGACGCGGCTGCCGACCCTCGGCTGATCGCCGCCGATCTCATCTCCCAGGCCGAACACGACGAACAGGCCTCGGCGGTCCTTGTGACGACGTCGCCGGATCTCGCCGACGCGGTCGTCCGCGAGGTGGCGGAGCGCGCACCGCGCACGCGGCACTCCGCGCGTGTGACGGAGGCGCTCCGCGGCGAGCAGTCGGCCATCGTCCTGGTCGACGATCGCGAGACGGCGACGGCGTTCAGCAACGCGTATGCGCCCGAGCACCTCGAACTGCACATGAACGACCCTCGACCGGAGGAGTTCGTGCACGCGGGCGCCGTCTTCGTCGGCGCGCACACGCCCGTGAGTCTCGGTGATTACCTCGCCGGGAGCAATCACGTGCTTCCGACCGGGGGGCAGGCCCGGTATGCCCCCGGGCTCTCCGCAGCGACGTTCCTCCGCCCGCAGCAGGTCGTCGAGTACGACCGGGAGGCGCTTCGGACCGTCCACGAGGCGATCGTCACCTTGGCGGAGGCGGAAGCCCTGCCCGCGCACGGGGAGGCGGTCACCGCGCGTTTCGAGGGTGACGCGCAGGCGACGACGTAGGCTCGGGTGTCATGCACTGCCCGTTCTGCCGCCACCCGGACTCGCGCGTCATCGATTCGCGGACCAGTGACGACGGTCTCAGCATCCGTCGCCGTCGTCAGTGTCCGCAGTGCGGCGGACGGTTCACGACGGTCGAGACGGCGAGCCTCAACATCATCAAGCGTTCCGGGGTGATCGAGCCCTTCAGCCGTGAGAAGGTGATGTCGGGGGTGCGCAAGGCATGTCAGGGGCGCCCCGTGACCGAGGCGGACCTTGCGCTTCTGGCGCAGCGGGTCGAGGAGACGGTCCGCCAGACCGGCGCCTCGCAGATCGACGCCAACGAGATCGGGCTCGCCATCCTCGGCCCCCTCCGCGACCTCGACGAGGTCGCGTACCTCCGATTCGCGAGCGTCTACCAGGCCTTCGATTCGCTGGACGACTTCGAAGCAGCGATCGAGCAGCTGCGGATCGACCATGCCCGGGGCGCGCACGATCCCAGCATCACCGACGATCGGGAGTAGTCGTCCCCGACGATACTCTGGAGCGGATGTATCCCTTCTTCTTCCGGACCGTTCTCAGCCGTCTCGACCCGGAGACCGCGCACCACGGTGCGATGACGGTGATCCGCGTCCTCGGGATCCCGCCCTTCTCATGGATCGCGCGCGGCCTGACCGCTCCCGCGCCGGAGCTGGCCACCACGGCCCTCGGCCTGCGCTTCGCCTCGCCTTTCGGCGTCGCCGCCGGTTTCGACAAGGACGTCATCGGTGCTTCGGGGCTCCATGCGCTCGGGTTCGGGCACGTCGAGGTGGGGACCATCACCGCGGTGCCGCAGGAGGGCAACCCGCGGCCTCGACTGTTCCGTCTCGTGCCGGATCGCGCGGTGATCAACCGGATGGGCTTCAACAACGGCGGGGCGGAGGCGGCCGCCGCACGGCTGCAGCGCCTTCGTCGACGTCGTCGTCGTCCCGTGCTGGGTGTGAACATCGGCAAGAGCCGTGTGGTGGACGTCGACGCGGCCACGGATGACTACGTCCGGAGCGCGTCGCTCCTCGCGCCTCTCGCCGACTACCTCGTCGTCAACGTCTCCTCGCCGAACACGCCGGGCCTTCGTGGCCTCCAGGCGGTGGAGACGCTACGTCCTCTCCTCGAAGCGGTGCGCGACACGGCGGGCACCACACCTCTGCTGGTGAAGATCGCTCCCGATCTCCCCGACGACGAGGTCGTCGCGGTGGCGCGACTGGCCGTCGATCTGAGCCTCGCGGGGCTGATCGCGACGAACACGACCCTCTCCCGGGAGGGCCTGCGCACTCCCGGGGACGTCGTGTCCGCGGCGGGCGCGGGAGGACTCAGCGGCGCACCGCTGCGCGCGCGCTCCCTTGAGGTTCTGCGTCTGGTGAGGCAGAACGTCCCCGCCGGGTTCTGCGTGATCTCCGTGGGCGGAGTCGACACCGCCGACGACGTGCAGGAACGACTGGACGCGGGAGCAGACCTCATCCAGGGATACACCGCGTTCCTCTACCGAGGCCCGCTGTGGGCCCGGCAGGTCAACCGGGGTCTCGCCCGGCTCAGGGCTTCCGGCCGCGCTTGACCTGCGGCTTCGGCAGACGGAGGAACCGCATCTGGATGGTCCGCATAGCGGCGTACCAGCCGAGGCCCTTCTCCATCCGATCGGCGCCGAAGCGCTCCTTGACGACCGCCTTGGCCCGGATGGACGTGATGATCATGTCCCCGATGACGAAGAGGATGAAGATCCAGAGCCCGACGAAGGAGTAGAACTGCACGGCCGCCACCGGAATGAAGGTGGCGAGGATCACGACGATCATCGCGGGCATGACGGCCTCGCCGAGGTGCCAGCCGCCGTCGACGAAGTCGCGGACGAGCTTCCTCTGCGGTCCCTGGTCACGGGCGGGGAGGTAGCGCGGATCGCCGTTGGCCATGCCCTGACGGGCCTTCTCCCGCTGAGCCTGGAGCTCGGCGCGCGCACGGGCCTTCGCTTCTTTCGTGTCCGCGACGAGTGGACGCTTGCGGGCCGCTTCGCGTTCAGCGCGGGTGGGCGTGGGCCGGCCCTTCCCCGAGACGGAGTCGCCCGTCTCGCCGCTCGTCGCGTCGTTCGGTGCAGGGGCAGCGGGTGTCTTGGCCACGATCATCCTCGGGGAAGCGGTCAGGGGTGCGCTTAAGATTACCCGCATGGTCTCCGAACACACCCGGGAGTCCGCTGTCCACAAGGCAGTCGACTCCGGCATCCCCTCCGCTCTGGCCGATCTCGGCGCTCTCGTGCGCATCCCCTCCGTCGCCTTCCCGGGGTTCGACCCGGGTCAGCTGGAGCGGAGCGCGGAGGCGGTCGCCGACCTCGCTCGCGCGGTCGGCCTGTTCGACACGGTGGAGATCCGTCGCGCGGCCGTCCCCGACTCGGACGAGATCGGAGCGCCCGCCGTCGTGGCCCGCCGCCCGGCGAAGAACGGGCGCCCCACGATCCTCCTTTACGCCCACCACGACGTGCAGCCCGTCGGCGACGACGCGCTCTGGGAATCGCCCCCCTTCGAGCCCACCGTGCGGGACGGACGTCTCTACGGGCGCGGTGCGGCGGACGACAAGGCGGGCATCATGGCCCACATCGCGGCGCTCCGAGCGCTCGCGCAGGTGTCGGAGGATCCGGATCTCGGTGTGGCGCTCTTCTTCGAGGGCGAGGAGGAGGCCGGGTCACGCTCCTTCGCCGCCTTCCTCGCCGAGAACGCCGACATCCTCCGATCAGACGTGATCGTGGTGGCCGACTCGGGCAACTGGGATGCGCGGACCCCTGCGCTCACGGTGTCGCTGCGCGGGAACACGCGGTTCACCCTCCGGGTGCGCACCCTGGAGCACGCATCCCACTCCGGCATGTTCGGGGGTGCCGTGCCCGACGCGATGATGGCGGGCGTGACGCTACTCTCGACCCTGTGGGACGCCGACGGCGCCGTCGCGGTCGAAGGTCTCCGTGCCCGAGATGCACAGACGCCCCCGTACTCGGAGGAGACGCTGCGGGACGAGGCCGGACTCCCGTCGGGCGTCCAGCCAGTCGGGCGGGGGAGCATCCTCTCGCGCATCTGGAACCAGCCCTCGATCACGATCACCGGGACCGACGCTCCCAGCCTCGCCAACGCGTCCAACACCCTCACTCCCGAGGTGTCCTTCGTCATCAGCGCGCGAGTGGCTCCCGGCCAGCCGGCGCGGGAGGCGTACGCGGCCATCGAGCGACACCTGAGCGAGCGGGCTCCGTGGGGAGCCGAGCTGGAGTTCACGGATGCCGACTTCGGCGACGCGTTCCTGGTGGACACCGGGGGGTGGGCGGTCGCCGATGCGCGGGACGCGCTCGCGCGCGGATACGGCGTGGACCCGGTCGACATCGGGGTCGGCGGTTCGATCCCCTTCATCGCGGACCTGGTGAGGGAGTTCCCGTCGGCGCAGATCCTCGTGACGGGAGTGGAGGACCCGCACTCCCGCGCACACAGTCCGAACGAGTCGCTCCACCTGGACACGTTCCGCAATGCGGTGCTCTCCGAGGCGCTGCTGCTGGAACGCCTCGACCGGCGTGTCGCCGACTGATCGCGGCGTCGCCCGCTCGGCGACCCTCGCGCGGAGACGGGACGCGTAGAATCGATGGCATCCGCCATGAACGGCGGCTTCGACGAGGAGTGCCATGACCGACACCGCGCTGACCACCGATCAGACCGCCCGCGAACACGGCGTCCTGTTGACCGACGCCGCTGCGCTCAAGGTGAAGACGCTGCTGGAGCAGGAGGGACGTGACGACCTCCGTCTGCGCGTCGCCGTCCAGCCCGGCGGCTGCAGCGGTCTCATCTACCAGCTGTACTTCGACGAGCGTTACCTCGACGGAGACAAGACCGTCGACTTCGACGGCGTCGAGGTCATCATCGACGACATGAGCGTCCCGTACCTCGACGGAGCGACGATCGACTTCAAGGACACGATCTCCGAGCAGGGCTTCACGATCGACAACCCCAACGCCGCCGGCAGCTGCGCCTGCGGCGACAGCTTCCACTGACCCATCCGGCCGGAATCCCGGCCCTCCACGCGTGCTCCGAAAGGATGCCGGACCCGGTGTTTCCGGTCCCCGATGCGCCGTGGAACCTGGGTGGATGGCCTGAATACCCTGGGCGCTTGCCCTAGACTGGCGGATGAAATATCCGCGACCCGAAAGGTGCATCGTGCCCCCGAAACGTCGAATCCGCTGGGCCGTTCTCCCCGTCGGGATCGCAGCGGCTGCAGTCCTCGCTGGTTGCACGCCCACGGAGCTGAACGGCTTCCTGCCCGGTTTCGTCGAAGACGGCACGCCCGCGACGAACCACACCGAGATGGTGTCCGGCCTGTGGGTGAACTCCTGGATCGTGCTCCTCGCCGTCGGCTTCATCACCTGGGGCCTGATGGGATGGGCCGTGATCGCGTACCGCCGACGCCGCGGGCAGGTCGGGCTCCCCGTCCAGCTGCGGTACAACATGCCGATCGAGATCTTCTACACGATCGTGCCGCTCATCCTCGTCATCGGCTTCTTCGCCTTCACCGCGCGTGACCAGGCGATCCTGGAGACCCAGACCGAAGACCCCGACGTCTCGATCACCGCCATCGGCAAGCAGTGGGCATGGGACTTCCAGTACGACGGCGACACCGACGCGGACACCGTGTGGAGCATGGGCGTCCAGGCGCAGACCGACGCCCGCGGCGACATCGTCTCCGAGCTGCCGACGCTTTACCTCCCCGTCGATCAGACGGTGAAGATCAAGCTCCAGTCGCGCGACGTCATCCACTCCTTCTGGATCATCGACTTCCTTTACAAGAAGGACATGTACATCGGGAAGGACAACTACTGGTCCTTCACTCCAACCCGCGAGGGCTCCTACGCAGGCAAGTGCGCCGAGCTCTGCGGTGAGTACCACTCGATGATGCTCTTCAACGTCGAGGTCGTCAGCCAGACCGAATACGACAGCTACCTCGCTTCCCTGCGCGCGGCGGGTCAGACCGGCGACATCAACGACGAGTACGACCGACTTCAGAACCTGCCCGGTACGGGCGGTTCCGCTCCCGAGGGACAGGACTGACCATGGCGACGACGTTCCCGCTCCAGGAATCGGGCCCGAGCAGGCCCACCACCCTCCCTCCGCGCCAGGCCGCTCTGCTGAGCCGCAATCGCACGGAGCAGAAGGGCAACATCATCGTCAAGTGGATCACCTCCACAGACCACAAGACGATCGGGTACATGTACCTGATCTCGTCCTTCACGTTCTTCCTCCTCGGCGGCGTGATGGCGCTCATCATCCGTGCCGAGCTGTTCGAGCCCGGGATGCAGATCATCCCGACCAAGGATCAGTACAATCAGCTGTTCACGATGCACGGCACGATCATGCTGCTGATGTTCGCGACGCCGCTGTTCGCCGGATTCGCCAACGCGCTGCTGCCCCTGCAGATCGGTGCGCCGGATGTCGCCTTCCCGCGCCTGAACGCGTTCGCGTTCTGGCTGTTCCTCTTCGGATCCACGATCGCCGTCGCGGGCTTCCTCACCCCGCAGGGCGCCGCGGCGTTCGGATGGTTCGCCTATCAACCCCTGGCGAATGCCAGCTTCTCGCCAGGCGTCGGGGGCAATCTCTGGATGCTCGGATTGGGCATGAGCGGTTTCGGCACCATCCTCGGCGCCGTGAACTTCATCACCACGATCATCACGATGCGCGCCCCCGGCATGACGATGTGGCGGATGCCGATCTTCACCTGGAACACGCTCGTCACCAGCATCCTGATCCTGATGGCATTCCCGGTCCTGGCGGCAGCGATCTTCGCCGCCGCTGCGGACCGCGTGCTGGGCGCGCACATCTACGACCCGCAGAACGGTGGGGTCCTACTCTGGCAGCATCTGTTCTGGTTCTTCGGACACCCCGAGGTGTACATCATCGCGCTGCCGTTCTTCGGCATCGTCTCCGAGATCTTCCCGGTCTTCAGCCGGAAGCCGATCTTCGGATACAAGACGCTGGTGTACGCCACCATCGCCATCGCCGCCCTGTCGGTCGCCGTGTGGGCCCACCACATGTACGTCACCGGCGGTGTCCTGCTCCCGTTCTTCGCCCTCATGACGATGCTGATCGCGGTACCGACCGGCGTGAAGATCTTCAATTGGATCGGCACGATGTGGCGCGGGTCCGTCACCTTCGAGACGCCCATGGTCTTCTCCCTCGGCTTCCTCATCTCGTTCGTCTTCGGTGGTCTCACCGGCGTGATCCTCGCGTCGCCGCCGCTGGACTTCCACCTCTCGGACTCCTACTTCGTCGTGGCGCACTTCCACTACGTGGTGTTCGGCACGGTCGTGTTCGCGATGTTCGCCGGGTTTTACTTCTGGTGGCCGAAGTGGACCGGGAAGATGCTCAACGAGCGTCTGGGCATGGTGCACTTCTGGCTCCTGTTCATCGGCTTCCACATGACGTTCCTCGTCCAGCACTGGCTGGGTGTCGACGGAATGCCCCGCCGATACGCGGATTACTCGAGCTTCGACAACTGGACGTGGCAGAACCAGCTCTCGACGATCGGGTCGATCGTCCTGGCGGCCTCGATGATCCCGTTCCTGTTCAACGTCTGGATCACGGCGCGCAAGGCGCCTCGCGTGACGGTCAACGACCCGTGGGGCTACGGTGCGTCGCTCGAGTGGGCGACCTCCTGCCCGCCGCCGCGTCACAACTTCACCTCGATTCCCCGCATCCGCAGCGAGCGTCCCGCGTTCGACCTGAACCACCCCGAGGCCGGCATCCCGGTCGGTGTGGGGCCGGCGAAGGATGCGCCCGAGGCGCCCGTGGTTGACGTCGCCGAAGGAAAGGTCAAGTAAGTGCGCACCAATACCGGACTGTGGTGGCTGCTGACCGTCTTCTCCGCCGTCGTCGCCGCCCTCTACATCGGCTGGAACCTCATCGCCCATTGGCCGGCTCAGGCCGCCGCCAACCCCGGCGCGAACAACTGGACGATCTTCACCAACTCCGTCGAGTGGGTGGGCAGCGTGGCACTGGTCTTCCTGGCCTTCATGGCGGCACTGATCGCCTTCTACATCGGCAAGGTCCACAAGGCCCAGGGCGGTGAGCTTCCCGAGGACACGCTGACGGCCGACATCGACGACGGCGATCCCGAGCTCGGCGAGTTCAGCCCGTGGTCGTGGTGGCCCATCGTCCTTGCTGCGTCCGCCGCCTTGGCGATCCTCGGTCTCGCCGTCGGTGTGTGGATGTTCCCGATCGGTGTCGCGGTCTTCCTGGTCGCCATCGTCGGCTGGGTGTACGAGTACTACCGCGGATACTTCACCCGCTGATCATCACTTCCGAAGGAGAAGGCCCCCACACATCAGTGGGGGCCTTCTCCTTCTCTGCCGTTTCCCGTCAGCGACGCACCACGGTGACGAGGGGATCGAAGATGCGGGGGAGTGGGCCGTCGTCGTCGACGGTAGGGAGGCCTTCGCGCGCCCAGTATTCGAAGCCGCCGATCATCTCCTTCACGTCGTATCCGAGAGAGGCGAGGGCGTGGGCGCCGCGTACGCCGCCGTTGCAGCCGGGGCTCCAGCAGTAGACCACCACGGGCACGGCGGGATCGAGTTCTCGGGGTGCGCGGGCGGGGAGGTCTGCGTGCGGTATGTGCGTGGCGTCCTGGATGCGGCCCTGGGCCCACGCCTCGGCGTTCCGCACATCGATGATCACGAAGCTGTCCCCGGCGCGTTGTGCCGCATACACGTCCGCGGGATCGGTCTCGTGCTGCAGGCGACGGCGGAAGTAGGAGACAGCATCTTCTGGCGTGGGCATGCGTCCACCGTAGCGACGCGGGGTCGTTGTGCGGCCTCCGGGGACCGCCATGGGGCGTACGACGAGCGCCATTCTCTCCGCCGTAGAGCCTGCCATCCGGCGAGCGCAGAAGAACGGCCCCTCTCGGAAGAGGGGCCGTTCTCACATGCGCTTGAACGTCAGGACTTCTTGCCGTCGTCCTCCGGGATGATCACGTTCGACGGACGGACGGCGGTCTCGGACTGGTGACCGTCGTCGATCGGGACGTGGGGTGCGTCCGGAACGCCCGCTCGCTCGTGGGCGGCCTGCAGCTCGCGATCCTCTTCCTCGGCGATGTGCTCGAGCTCATGGTGCTGGTGAGCCAGCGCGGCGTCGAGCTCGGACTGCGTGACCGGGGTCAGGCGGTCCTCGAAGAACCAACGCGACACGGCGGCCCGGAGGTTCTGGTGCCAGGGGATGCTTCCCTTGGCGTTCGGACGCACGACGAGCGGCTCGTAGGTCTCGTAGTCGATGAGCTTCCAGCGCTCGTACTCGTCGACGGGCTGGTGCACTTCGATGTACTCGCCGCCGGGGAGGCGGACGATGCGTCCGGACTCGTATCCGTGGAGCGCGATCTCGCGGTCCTTCTTCTGGAGCGCGATGCAGATGCGCTTGGTGACGAAGTAGGCGATGATCGGGCCCAGGATGAGTGCCGCCTGGAGTCCGTGGATGACCCCCTCCATCGTCAGCCAGAAGTGCGTGGCGATGATGTCGGAGGATGCAGCGGCCCAGAGCACGGCGTAGAAGGTCACGCCGGCGGCGCCGATGGCGGTGCGCGTCGCGGCGTTGCGCGGACGCTGGGCGATGTGGTGCTCGCGCTTGTCGCCCGTGACCCACGCCTCGATGAAGGGGTAGATCATCACCAGCACGATGAAGACGCCGAGTCCGACGAGCGGGACGAGGATGTTCATCGAGAAGGTGCGGTCGAAGAGCACGAACTCCCAATGCGGCGGGATGAGGCGCAGAGCACCGTCGGCGAAGCCGATGTACCAGTCGGGCTGCGTTCCCGCGGACACCGGTGACGGGTCGTAGGGGCCGTAGTTCCAGATCGGGTTGATCGTGAAGAGCGATGCGATCAGGACCAGGACGCCGAAGACGATGAAGAAGAAGCCGCCCATCTTCGACATGTAGACCGGCATCATCGGGTAGCCGACGACGTTGCTGTTCGTGCGGCCGGGGCCGGCGAACTGCGTGTGCTTGTTGATGATCATCAGCATCAGGTGCACCGCGAGCAGGGCCACGAGGATCGCCGGCAGGATCAGGATGTGCAGGGCGTAGAGGCGACCGACGATCGCGGTGCCGGGGAACTCGCCGCCGAACAGCAGGAACGACGTCCAGGTGCCGATCAGCGGGATGCCCTTGATCATGCCGTCGATGATGCGGAGGCCGTTGCCGGAGAGCACGTCGTCCGGAAGCGAGTATCCGGTGAAGCCCTCCGCCATCGCGAGGATGAACAGGACGAATCCGATCACCCAGTTGATCTCGCGCGGCTTGCGGAACGCGCCGGTGAAGAACACGCGCAGCATGTGCACGCCGATGCCGGCGACGAAGACGAGGGCGGCCCAGTGGTGCAGCTGACGGACGAGGAGACCGCCGCGGGTGTCGAAGGAGATCTCGAGGGCCGACGCCATGGCGGCCGACATCTCGATGCCCCGCATCGGCTCATAGGCGCCGGTGTAGTGCACTTCGGCCATGGACGCCTGGAAGAAGAACGTCAGGAACGTCCCCGACAGGAGGACGACGACGAAGCTCCACAGGGCGATCTCGCCGAGCATGAACGACCAGTGGTCGGGGAAGATCTTGCGACCGAGCTCCTTGACCATGCCCGAGAGGCTGGTGCGCTCGTCGATGTAGTTCGAGGCGGCGCCGACGAAGCGGCCGCCGAGCGGCTTGTCGCGGGTGCCGGCCTCGGCCGGCGTTCCCTGCGGATCAGTGGTTGCGGTACTCAATGACGCTCCCAGAAGCTCGGGCCCACGGGCTCGGTGAAGTCGCTGCGGGCGACGAGGTAACCGTCGGCATCCACGGTGATGGGAAGCTGCGGCAGCGGGCGGGCAGCCGGCCCGAAGATGACCTCCGCGTGGTTGGCCACATCGAACTGCGACTGGTGGCACGGGCAGAGCAGGTGGTGCGTCAGCTGCTCGTACAGGGCCACGGGGCACCCGACGTGGGTGCAGACCTTGGAGTACGCGACGATCCCGTCGTAGGACCAGTCCTCGCGCTCGGGGAGCTGGTTGAGGTCCTCCGGCTGAAGACGCATCAGGAGGACGATCGCCTTCGCCTTCTCCTCCAGGTAGCCGTCATCGTGCGACAGGGCGGCGAGCGGCTGCGGGATGACGTGGACCGCCGAGCCGATGGTCACGTCGGCGGCGCGGATCGGCTCACCGGTCGGGTCGTGCGCGAGGCGCATGCCCGGCTCCCACATCGTGTGGCTGAGGAGGGCGACCGGGTTGCCCGCGATCGGGTTGGTCGGGGTGTTGAACGGCGCGAGGCCGCGGAAGAGGACGACCGCGGGCGCCACGGAAGCGACCAGCGCCGCGATGAGGGAGTTGCGCACCATCGTGCGGCGGCCGAAGCCGGACTCCTCGTTCGCGACCTCGAAGACCTCGATGGCAGCGGCACGGGTTTCGTCCCGACCGCGGGTCGCGTGCCGATCCTCGACGTGCTCCTTGTCGGGCATGACCGCCTTGGACCAGTGGATGGCCGCGATGCCGATGGCGAGGAGTGCCAGGGCGATTCCGAGACCGATGAACAGATTGTTCGCCCGGATGTCGACGATCTGGCCGCTCTCGATGGGGAAGAGCATGTAGGCGGCGATCGCCCAGATGCTCCCGGCCACCGAGAGGTAGAACAGCGTGTAGATGGTGCGGACCGCGCGCGTCATCGCCGCCGGGTCCTTGTCCGTCATCCGCTCGCGGTGCGGAGGAAGCTCCGGGTTGCGCACCGGGTCGCTGACGACGACGGCGAGCCCCGACGAGGGCTTCCAGCTCTCCCTCTCGTGCTCGAGGGCGTCAACCTCGTGTGCCATGCTGCTCCTCGTTCGTGCTGGTGTTCATGATTCGGTCAGTTGGATTTCGCCGTGATCCACACGGTGATCGCGATCAGAGATCCGATCCCGAAGATCCAGATGAACAGGCCCTCCGACACGGGACCGAGGGAGCCGAGCGAGAATCCACCGGCGGACTCGTTCTCCTGCAGGTAGAGAAGGTAGGAGATGATGTCCCGCTTCTCCTCGAGCGTCAGGTTCAGGTCGTTGAAGACCGGCATGTTCTGCGGGCCGGTGACCATCGCGGCGTACATGTTCAGCGGCGTGGTGGTGTGCAGCGCCGGGGCGTACTTGCCTTCGGTCAGTGCGCCACCGGCGCCGGCGACGTTGTGGCACATCGCGCAGTTGATGCGGAACAGCTCACCGCCGTGGGCGACGTCGCCCTCTCCGTCCAGCACGGCGTCCGCGGGGAACGACGGTCCGGGGGAGGTGGACTGGACGTAGGCGCCGATGGCGGCGATCTGCTCGTCGGTGAACTGGACCGGCTTCTGCGGAGCCTGGGGGCCCTGCATCTGCAGCGGCATGCGTCCGGTGCTCATCTGGAAGTGCACCGAGAGCTCGCCGACGCCGTAGAGCGCGGGACCCTCGAGGCTTCCCTGGAGGTCGAGTCCGTGGCAGGTGGCGCAGTTCGCCTGGAAGAGCTTCTTGCCGTCGTCGATCGTCAGTGCGGAGTTGATCGTCGGCTCGGTCGTCGACGCCATCGCGGCGGATGCGCCCGCGTAGGCCCCGCCCGTGATGAGCAGGCCGATGCCGATCAGCGCGGCGGCAGCCCAAGGGCTGCGACGTCCGTGATTGCGGCGCTGTGTGGTGCGTGCCATGTCGGGAATCAGCTCCTATTTCAGGAAGTAGATGACGAGGAACAGAGCGATCCACACCACGTCGACGAAGTGCCAGTAGTACGAGACGACGATAGAGGAGGTCATCTCCTTGCGGCCGAAGTTCTTCACCGCGTAGGCGCGGCCGATGACGAGGAGGAAGGCGACCAGACCACCCGTGACGTGCAGGGCGTGGAAGCCGGTCGTCAGGTAGAAGGCGGAGGCGTAGGCGTTCGTGTCGATCGAGACGCCCTCGGCGACGAGCTGCGCGTACTCCCACACCTGGCCGGAGACGAAGACCGCGCCGAGCGCGAAGGTCAGCCAGAACCACTCCACCATTCCCCAGCCGAGGATGCCGCGCTTCTTCGTCGAGTACGGCTGGAATCGCTCAGCGGCGAAGACGCCCATCTGGCACGTCACGGAGGACATGACCAGGATGATCGTGTTCACGGTCGCGAATGGGACATTCAGCAGCGCGCTTTCCTGGGCCCAGAGCTCGGGCGAGGTGCTGCGCAAGGTGAAGTAGATCGCGAAGAGACCCGCGAAGAACATCACCTCGCTGCCGAGCCACACAATGGTTCCGACGGCGACCGGATCCGGCCGCTTGACGGACCGCATGGCCTGGGAGTAGGTCGCAGTGGAGGTCGTCACGCTCACCATTATGGCCGATACCCGGCCCGCTGGATCGCACCGACGAAGATCCTTTCGCGGGTCATGCACCTCGGACGGTCCTTCGCGCGGGCCGGGAATCGCCTGAGAACCGCCGACGAGAGCGCTGAACACCGGAGAGCGGCATCCGGGTCACGGATCGATCTCGATTCGCCGTCGCCAGTAGGCTCGGTGGAATGGCGGAGCTGTACACCTGGCCGGACGTCCTGACCACCCTCCTCGACCGGCGCGACCTGAGCGTTTCGGAGTCGACCTGGGCGATGCGCGGCATCATGCGCGGCACGGCCACGCCGTCCCAGCTCGCCGCCTTCCTGATCGCACTGCGTGCGAAGGGTGAGACGGTCGACGAGATCGTCGGATTCCGCGACGCCATCCTGGAGGCGGCGCTTCCGCTCCCGGTCGACCCGGGGGTCCTCGACATCGTCGGCACCGGCGGGGATCGCTTCGGAACGGTCAACGTCTCGACGATGGCGGCGCTCGTGGCCGCGGCGACCGGCGTCCCCGTGGTCAAGCACGGCAATCGCGCCGCAAGCTCCTCCTCGGGATCCTCCGACGTCCTCGGCGCCCTCGGCGTGGATCTGAGTCTCTCCCCGGAGGCCGTCGCGCAGGTGCTGCCCCGGGCGGGGATCACCTTCGCCTTCGCCGCGGCCTTCCATCCCGGGTTCCGTCACGCCGCAGCCACCCGGAAGGAGCTCGGGGTGCCGACGGTATTCAACTTCCTCGGGCCTCTGTGCAACCCCGCCCGGGCCGAGGCGAACGCGGTCGGTGTCGCCCATCTCGATCGTGTGCCCCTCATCACCGGTGTCTTCCGCACCCGCGGCGCGACGGCACTCGTCTTCCGCGGCGATGACGGGCTGGACGAGCTGACGACCACCGGTCACAGCCGCCTGTGGGAGGTGAGCCGCGGTGACATCCACGAGCATGATCTGGATCCGCGCGATCTCGGCATTCCGCTCGCCGACATCTCCGATCTCCTCGGCGGGGATCCGATGCACAACGCGGCGGTGGTCCACCGCACGTTCCAGGGCGAGAGCGGCGCCGTCCGCGACATCGTTCTGCTGAACGCCGCGGCGGGGCTGGTGGCCTACCGACTGTTCCGCGACGCCGGGCAGGTGCAGCGTCCGATCCTCGAGCGGCTCGCGGAGGCGCGCGACGACGCCGCATCCGCGATCGACTCCGGCGCGGCGGCGTCGACGCTCCAGCGCTGGGTCGACACCACGCGCGACCTCGCGGGCTGACCGGGCGGACACGATGGACCCGCGCGCGGCATTGAACGAGATCGCGGGTCTGCTCGAGCGCGAGCGATCGTCCCGGTACAAGTCGCGCGCGTTCCGCGTGGCGGCGGATGCCGTCGCCGGCCTCCCCGACGCCCAGCTGGACGACGTGGCGGTGCTCCGACGAACGAAGGGGATCGGGGAGTCGACCCTCGCGGTGATCCTCCAAGCGCGCGCGGGAGCCGTGCCGGACTATCTCGCGGATCTCCGCACGCGTGCCGGGATCGAGCAGGAATCCCGGTTGCGCGGGCTCCTTCGAGGGGATCTGCACGCCCACAGCGACTGGTCGGACGGGCTCACCTCTCCCGCGCTCATGGCAGAGGGGGCGCGGGAACTCGGCCACGAGTACCTCGCGCTCACCGACCACTCTCCGCGTCTGCGCGTCGCCCGCGGACTGACTGCGGATCGGCTGCGCGCCCAGCGCGACGTCGTCCGCGGCCTCGGAACGGACGCCTTCACCATGCTGTGGGGGATCGAGGTCGACATCCTCGACGACGGCGACCTGGACCAGGATGCCGAGCTGCTCGCTCAGCTGGATGTCGTGGTGGCATCGGTGCATTCGAAGCTGCGGATGGATGCGGACACGATGACGAGGCGGATGGTCGCCGCCGTCGCCGGAGGCCAGGTCGACGTGCTCGGGCACGTCACCGGCCGGCTGGTGGAGGGCGCCCGCGGCACGCGCCCTCCGTCGGTGTTCGATGCGGCGGCGGTCTTCGACGCATGCGCGGCCCACGGCGTCGCCGTCGAGATCAATTCCCGGCCTGAGCGACAGGACCCGCCGGAGGAGCTGATCGCGGCCGCCATCGCCGCGGGCTGCCTGTTCTCGATCGACTCGGACGCCCACGCGCCGGGTCAGCTCTCGCTCCTTGACCACGGCGCGCGCAGGGCGGAGCATGCGGGGGTTCCCGCCGACCGGATCGTGACGACGTGGTCACTCCCGCGCCTGCGGGAGTGGATCGCGGGGCGACGGCCCGGCCGGGCGTGATCCGGACCGCCGCCTAGACTCGGCGCGTGACCGCCGGCAACCGACCGTTCGTCCCCGGAACGGGGATCGCCCTGGTCGTGGTCGGCATCCTCGTGGCCGCGATCAGTCTGCGCGGGCCGATCGTCGCACCGACGCCCGTGCTCCGCGACATCGAGCGCGACCTCGGAATCGGCTCTGCCGCGGCGGGGCTGATCACCACCGCACCGGTGCTGATGTTCGCGCTCCTCACTCCGGTGGCGGCGCTGGTCATCCGCCGGGCGGGCGCCGAGATCGCGCTGCTGATCTCGCTCACGGGTGTCCTGTGCGGCACGCTCATCCGGGCGGTTCCCGGATTCGAGTGGATGCTCGCGGGGATGCTCGTCATCGGAGCGGCCGTGACGGTCGGCAACGTGGTGATTCCGGTGATCATCCGACGGGACGTCCCGGGGCCGAAGGTCGCCGTGGTGACCGCGGCCTACGTGGCGATGCTCAACGTCGGATCGCTCCTGACCTCCCTCGCGACCGCCCCGTTGGCCGCGCTCATCGGGTGGCCCGCGGCTCTGCTGGCCTGGGGGATCCTGACCGTGGCGGGCATCGCGCTGTGGAGCGTGCATCTCCGCCGAGCCCGACGATCCGGCGACCGGTTCTCGGGAGCAGCGACCGTCGCATCTCCTGCATCCGGCGGCGCCGGTCGGGACGTCGCCCGCCTCACGGGGCCGCTCCCGGTCGTCGTCGCGCGGCGCGAGCGACCCTTCGCCCGTCGCCCCGTGACCTGGCTGCTCCTGGCCGCCTTCGCCGCGCAGTGCACCATCTACTACGCGCTGACCACCTGGCTGCCCACGCTCGCCGCCGACACCCTCGGTCTCGGCGCCACCGCGGCGGGCGCTCTCGCCTCCGTCTATCAGGGGGTGGGGGTGGCCGGCGCGTTCCTCGTCCCACTCCTCGCGCGCTACGCCCCGCGCGCGGTGGCCCCGATGGTGATCTGCGTGTGCTGGATCCTCGTCACCGGCGGGATGCTCCTCGCTCCCGACCTGCTGTGGGTGTGGCTGATCGCCGGGGCGATCGGTCACTCGGGAGGATTCGTGGTGATCTTCTCGGCGCTCGTCGCCGTCGCCCGGGATGACCGGGAGGCAGCCGGGATGTCGGCGCTCATCCAGGGCGGCGGCTATGCCGTCGGAGCGCTCGGTGGCCCGGCCATGGGCCTCATCCACGAGGTCACCGGCCGCTGGACCGGCGGACTCGTCCTGCTCCTGGCGCTCGCGATCGTGTATTGCGTCGCCCTGTCGACGGCGGTGGCCGCGGCGGGCCGCGCCCGGCGTTGATTCAGCCGGCCGCTGTCGAGACCGCCGACAACGCGCGCCCCATCGCCGCCGCCGCGCCCCACCGGCGTCCGAAGGCCTCCGCCTCCGCGCGGGAACCGGCATCCGGCGTGTGCAGGCGCGCGTCGACCTCGGGGAGATCCAGGTCGCGGACGACGGCGACCACCCGAGGGGCCACCGCGAGATAGTCGGCTCCCGCGATGATCTTGGCCCGCACTCCCGCGCTCAGGCCGCTGTCGGGCGCATCCGCGGCGGCACGGATACCGGCGATGTCGGCGTGCGCGGCGAGCAGTGCTGCCGCGGTCTTGTCGCCGATGCCGGAGACCCCGGGGAGGCCGTCGGAGGCATCGCCGCGAAGCGTCGCGAAGTCGGCGTACTGCGCGGCGCGCACGCCGTACTTGGCCATCACGACGTCGTCGGTCACGGTCTCGAGGTTGCTCATGCCGCGCGCCGTGTAGACGACGCGCACGTCACGGGCGTCATCGATCAGCTGGAAGAGATCGCGGTCGCCGGTGACGATGTCGACGGGCATGCGTGCGCGCGTCGCGAGGGTGCCGATCACGTCATCGGCTTCGTGCTCAGCCGCTCCCACCACGGGGATGCCCAAACGCCCGAGCGCCGCGCGGATGAGCGGAACCTGCGCCTCGAGGGGATCGGGGACCTCCTCGACGTCGGGTCCGGCCGCCACCACCGCCACCACGCGATGCGCCTTGTAGGTCGGGAGAAGATCCACCCGCCACTGCGGACGCCAATCGTCGTCCCAGCACGCCACGACGTGTGTGGCCTCCGAGAGGGGGATGAGTTTGGCGACCATGTCGAGGAAGCCTCTGAGGGCGTTGACGACCGTTCCGTCGTCTGCGCGCACCGAGTCGGGAACACCGTAGAAGGCCCGGAAATAGAGGGAAGCGGAGTCCAGAAGCAGCAGGCGGTCGGTCACGCCCTCATCCTGTCACGCGCCCTCCGGTGGCGGGAGTTCACCGAATGGACGTGTGACGGACTCGCCCGCGCCACGCTCCGGTCGCCTTCGGCGCGGAAGGTGGCGCGAACGGCGAGGGCAGGAGGCGACATGGGACGAACCGATGTCATGGCGTGGGTGGAGTCCCCGCTCCAGCTCCTCGGCGCCGCCGAGTGGGCCGAGGCGCACGGCCGGACCGTGGACGTGGCCGGAAGGCTCACGCCGCAGATGTCCGAGACCGCGGAGGAGCTCCTCTCCCGCGGGGCGCGGTTCGGCATCCTGGAACCGTACGTCGGCATCCCGTGGGCGATGCTGGTGCGCCACGGACACTGGCTGATCGGCGACGGGTTCTCGGGGCAGTTCCGGCTCGCGGCGACCGTGCTCCGTCCGCGCCGGCTGTCGTTCCTCGACGACGGTGCGGGAGCGCTCGCCTACGCCGCCACGCTCGCCGGCGAGCGCCCGTACGAGCGTCCGCATCACCGCGAGGGGCGTCTGCACCGCCTCCTCGGACCAGTCGCGCATGAGCGCATCGCCCGTCGGGCTGTGGCCGGTGACGTGGAGATCTTCACCGCCTTCGACCTCGGAGACTCACGCGGCGCGGCGCTGGAAGAACGCGGCTACCGCATCCGGCGCCACCGGTTCGCCGGGATCCGCCGCACCCGTCCGTGCGCGGCGACCGGTGCGCTCCGCGAAACCCTTGGCGCGCGCATCATCCTCGGCAGCGCGCGACCCACCGACGGTCGGATGCCGCTGTCGGAGTACCGGGAATGGATCGGTCGCGTCGCGGACCGGAGCCCGGCGGTCTACGTCCCTCACCGTCGCGCCTCGTCCGCGCAACGCACTGCTGTGGCCGCGGTCCCGGGCATTCGGATCGTCGAGCCTGCCCTCCCGATCGAGGTTCTGCTGGCCGGGACCACTCGCGCGCTCACCCTGTTCACCCTCCCCTCGAGCACGACCACGACCCTGCCGCCGATCCTCGGCGGTTCGGGCTCGCGACTGCACGTCGGGCCCGAGGACGTCGGTCCGTGCCTCGCCGCACCCGCGACGATCGGCCGAGACCGGTGAGCGCCGTCGTCGCCGTCATCCCCGCCCGCGGGGGATCGAAGGGCGTGCCGCGGAAGAACCTCCGGCGCGTCGGCGGCGTGCCCCTCGTCGCCCGCGCCGTGGCCGCCGCACGCCGATGCCCCGAGATCGACCGGGTGGTCGTCTCGACCGATGACGCCGACATCGCCGCGGTGGCGGCGGAGTGGGGCGCGGAGGTCGTCGAGCGGCCCGTCGAGCTGGCCGGCGACGAGGCCAGCTCGGAGAGCGCGGTGCTCCATGTTCTGGAGACGCTGGACCCGGATGCCGATGCGATCGGCGTGGTCGTGCTCCTGCAGGCCACGAGCCCGTTCCTCGACGTCGCGGCGCTCGGGGATGCCGTGCGGCTGGTCCGGTCGCGTCGACGCGACGTGGTCTTCTCGGCGGTGGAGACGTACGGATTCCTGTGGCGTCGCGCGGTCGGCGACGCCGCGGAGGCGGTCAACCACGAGGCTTCCGCGCGTCCGCGACGGCAGGATCGCGAACCGCATTTCCTCGAGACGGGGGCGTTCTATGTGCTCCGCGCGAAGGCCTTCCGCGTGACCCGTCATCGCTTCTTCGGGAGTGTCGGGATCACCGAGGTCGCCGCCCGCACGGCGATCGAGATCGACACCGAGGACGAGCTGGCCGTCGCGCGTGCGCTCGCTCCGCTCGTGGACCGACCGGAGCCGCTCGACGTCGACGGTGTGGTCACCGACTTCGACGGCGTCCACACCGACGACACGGCCCTGCTCGATCAGCACGGCGTCGAAACGGTCCGTGTGAGTCGGTCGGACGGCATGGGCGTCTCGCTCCTGCGTCGCGCGGGCGTTCCGATGCTGATCCTGTCGACCGAGGCGAACCCGGTGGTCACGGCGCGCGCCCGCAAGCTCGGAGTCGACGTCGTGCAGCACTGCGACGACAAAGCCGCGGCCCTCCGCGCATGGGCGGCGGAGCACCGCCTCCCGCTGTCCCGCATCGCCTACCTCGGCAACGACGTCAACGACCTGCCGTGCCTCGAGATCGTCGGCTGGCCGGTGGTGGTCCCCGACGCGCCCCCGCGCGTGCGGGCAGCCGCCCGTGTCGTCCTCGACACCCAAGGCGGTGACGGGGCCGTTCGCGACCTCGCCGAGCGCGTGCTGTCCGCGCGCGACGCCGCCCCGGCGGCATCCCTCCCCGGCTCCGGCGTCGCCGCAGCCCCGACGAAAGAGAACCCGTGACCGTCACCATCGGATCCCGTGTCATCGGCGGCGGGCGCCCCGCCTACGTCATCGCCGAGATCGGCCTCAACCACAACGGCGACGTCGACCTCGCCAAGCGTCTCATCGACGTCGCGGCCGACGCCGGCGCAGACGCGGTGAAGTTCCAGAAGCGCACGCCGGAGATCGCCACCCCCGAGCACATGCGCGACATCCCGCGGGAGACGCCGTGGGGGACGATGACCTACCTCGACTACCGGCGGCGCGTGGAGTTCGACCGGACGCAGTACATCGAGATCTCCGATCACGCGCTGCTGCGGGGTCTCGAGTGGTTCGCGTCACCGTGGGACGTGCCGAGCGTGGCGTTCCTGGAGGACCTCGGCGTCGCCGCGCACAAGGTCGCCTCGGCGAGTCTCACCGACCACGCCCTGCTGCGGACGCTCGCCGACACCGGCAAGCCCGTCATCCTCTCCACGGGGATGTCGACGATGGTCGAGATCGACGCGGCTGTCAGCGTCCTCGGCACGGATCGGCTGGTGCTGATGCACGCGACGTCGACCTACCCGATGGAGCCCGAGGAGGCGAACCTGCGGATGATCCCCGCGCTGCGCGAGCGATTCCCCGGTGTCCCCGTCGGCTACTCCGGTCACGAGCGGGGACTGCAGATCTCCCTCGCCGCGGTCGCGCTCGGCGCCGTGGCCGTGGAGCGGCACATCACCCTCGACCGCACGATGTGGGGCTCCGATCACGCCGCATCACTGGAGCCCACCGGGTTGACGCACCTCGTTCGCGACATCCGGGTCATCGAGTCGGCGCTCGGTGACGGGGTCAAGCGGGTGTACCCGGGCGAGCTCGCGCCGATGGCGAAGCTCCGCCGCGTCCCCGCGTGAGCGGAGCGGATGCCGCACCGCTTCGGATCGTCGCACTCGCCGACACCGACTCGTACGTGAAGTGGGCGGCGCATCTGCTGGGCGGGCTCGGACCCGCGTGGTCTCCGGTCCTGACGGTGGTGAAGACGCCACTCGTCGTCAGCGAGGCGCAGCTGAGGAGTGCGCTCGCGGGGAGCGGTCTCGCCGCACTCGACGTGGAGCGTTGCGACCTCGACGCCGTCATGGAGCGTCTTCGTGCGGACCCGCCCGACGTCGTGCTGGTGGCCGGCCGCGGCCCCCTCGTCCGATTGCTCGCGTCGGTGGTGGCCGACATCGCCCCGCGGCCGGTGATCGTCACAGGGTTGCCCGGGATCTCCATCCCGGCCACGCGCAAAGCGCTTCTCTACCGGGCGCAGTGTGACCTGTTCGTCGTGCACTCGCAGCGCGAACGCCGCGACTTCACCGCCCTCGCGCGGGAGCAGGACATTCCGCATCGCTTCGCGCTCGCCACCCTCCCCTTCGCGCGCGGCGGCGTGACGAGAGGGCATGCGGCGGATGTCGGCGAGGCCGGGGCGGCTGCCGCGGGAGCCGACCTGGTCTTCGCCGCGCAGGCGAAGGTTCCGGCGCTCGCCGCGGATCGGCGGCGCGTCGCGCGGCTGCTCGTGCGGGCAGCCGGCGTGCACCCGGATCGCCGGGTCGTGGTGAAGCTGCGAGCCGCGCCCGGCGAGAGCCAGACGCACCTCGAGGAGACGGGCTATCGCGATCTCGTCGCGGAACTCGGGCCGGTGCCGGGAAACCTGGTGTTCTCGACGGCGCCGATGGCGCGGGCGCTCGACAGCGCCGAGGGCCTCGTCACGGTCAGCTCCACCGCGGCGATCGAGGCGATCGCGCGCGGCGTCCCGGTGATCGCGCTCGACAGCTTCGGGGTGTCGGCCGAACTGATCAACGAGGTGCTCGCCGACGCCGGTCTCCTCGGGTCGGAGGCGGATGTCGAGGCGCGGCGATACCGGCATCCGGCGCCGAGATGGCTCGAGGAGAACTACTTCCACGACCCGTCCGCGGACGACTGGGAGGAACAGGCCGCGAGGCTTGTCCGCGCTCGCCGTCGTGGCGAGCTGGACCCGCGCCCGGCCATCGCGGGACGCGGGGGGACCCTGCGGGCCGCCTGGGATCGGAAGGTCGTCCTCGGCCCGCTCGACACCTCGGCGGCGGGTCGCCTCGCGACCGTCGTCGGGATCCCGGTCCGCGCGGTCGTGCGTACGGCGCGCCGGGTGCGCAACCGTGCGGCGGCGTGGAGCGATCGTCAGCAGCCCGCCGCGAGGGGATCCTCGGCGCAGGAGCGGTCGACGAGCGCCGTCCGGACGTCGACGACCTCGACCGGGTAGGCGCCCGAGCGTGCCGTGACGACCCCGTCGACCGAGCGCCAGGTGCCGCTGCCGAAGTCGACCGCCGCGGCGTACTCCACGGCGACGACGACGGGGTAGACGCCGCGCGAGCGGTAGACGTGGCTGGTCGAGGTGGGCGTGAACTGACCCTGCCCGAGACTCTCCCAGGTCGATCCGCCCGAGGTCGCGCGCGCCCGGGTGCCGTCGCCGTAGTCGAACACGTAGCCGGAGGGCGTGAATCGGACCACGACGTCCCAGCCGAGGATCGTGCCCGGGATGATCTGCTCGGATGCCGCCGCCACGACGTTGGTCGGCATCCCCGTCACACCGAAGCCGTCGGGCTGTCCGCTGATGCTCGGTGACGCCGGGCGGAAGGAGGCGAGATCATCGATCGTGACGTCGGGTGGAGTGACGACGGTGTAGTTGCCGCGGCATCCGAGCGGTCCGCAGTCCTCCGGCTCGACCGCGGCGCCAGGCTGCGCCGCGTCCTGTGGGGGAGCGCCGCCCTCGGAATTCCCCCCACCCCCGCCGCCGCTGGGGGTGGTGATTCCCGCGCTGATGTCGACCTGTGTCCCGTCCGTCGACGCCCAACCGCATGCGCCCGCGGCCGCAAGATCAGGGCTGCATGCGGGCCCTGTAGGCACTGGGCCGGCTGAGATAAACATAATCGCTACCAAAGCCTCGACTAGCACGGCTCCTCCGACGCGCGATCACTTCGGACGATGGCGAGCGTGTCTCCTATTTTGGTGAGATCTACCGTGAGTCGGAGTCGGGTCTCACGGGTGGGGGGCGTCACGTCGTCACCGTTCGTGTCGTAGACCATCGTGTCGGCCGAGTCGAGGCAGACTTCGATAGTCACTGTGTCGTTCCCAGTGCGCTCCACAGGGCTGACCGCAGCGATCCGGGTCTCTCCTCGCACTGTCAGCCCCAAGTCGTCCAGCTGTCGAGCAGTCTCCAGTTCCGTTTCGAGCGCTTCTCCGGACAGGAAGTCGATCGGCGCAGGTGAGGCCGCGTCATCCGCGCGGACCTGGTTGAGGGCGTCGACGTAGGCGCGGTAGGTCGCCTCGGCGGCGGCGAAGGCATCCTCGTCGCTTGAGAACGACGGTGTCGGCGTCGGCTCGGACGCGTCGGGCGCGCAGCCGGTCAGGAGCGCCCCCGTCGCGAGGGCGAGGAGAAGCGTGCCGGTCCAGCGAGTCATCACGCGACCACGGTAACCGCCGCGGCTCCGGGGCGGATCGGTTATCCACAGGGTGGATGCCGCGCGTCGCTTCGCTCGCCGCCTTGCGCGATGCCATGCTGAGCGCATGCGAATCTCGAGAGTCCTGACGGCTTCGGTCGTGGCGGTCGGCCTGTTCTCCCTCGCGGCCTGCGCGCAGCAGGAACCCGCTCCCACGCCGGTGATCGCGCCGGTCACCCTCGATGTCGGAGACCTCCAGGGGCAGACGGTCGATCTGGTCGTCGGTCAGGTGCTCAACATCAACACCGGCGACCTCGCGGTCGACAGCTACAGCGGCGAGGTGTCCGACACCGCGGTGGCGGAGTTCACGGCCGGTCGCGAAGAGGGCGGCACGGTGTTCAACCCCGGCGTCACCGCGCTCGCCGAAGGCTCGACCACGGTGGTGCTGGAGAACTCCGACGGCGGCATTCAGCCGGTGACCTTCACCGTGGACGTCACGGGCTGACCTCCCGCGAGGTCGAATCCTCGCCCTGAGAGGCGTCGGGCGCAAGCCCCGGTCCCCGACCGGGGCGGTCGTTAGCGTGAGGGAATGACCACTTCACAGGACAAAGCCCGCACGCTCGCCGATCTGCACCACGCCCCCGAGATCCTCCGCGTGGTGAACGTCTGGGACGCCGTCTCCGCGGCGACCGTGGCGGCCCTGCCGGAGACGCGGGCGATCGCGACCGCGGGTCACTCGATCGCGGCGACGTTCGGATACCCCGACGGTGAGAACATCCCCCGCGACCTCATGCTCGACATGGTCGCGCGCATCGTCGAGACCGCGGGGGCCCTGCCCGTCAGCGCGGACCTCGATGCGGGCTTCGGCGACCCCGGCGAGACGGTGCGGCGCGCGATCGGTGTCGGCGTGGTCGGCGCCAACATGGAGGACCGCCTTCGGCCGCTGGCGGACTCCGTGCGCGCGGTCGAAGCGGTGATCGCAGCCGGTGCGGCGGAGGGCGTACCCTTCGTGCTCAACGCGCGTACCGACGCGTTCGTGCGGGGCGGCGACCGACCGGTGCGCGAGTCCATCGACGACGCCGTGACGCGCGGTCGCGCCTACCTGGACGCGGGAGCCGACCTGGTGTTCGTGCCCGGTGTCCTGTCGGCGGATGTCACCCGCGCGCTCGTCGACGGCATCGGCGAGCGCAAGATCAGCGTGATCGGACTGCCGGGGGCGCTGACGGCGGGGGAGTATGAGGCCCTCGGGGTGGCGCGCATCTCCTACGGCCCGATGACGCAGCGTGTCGCGCTGACGGCGCTGCAGGATGTCGCTTCCGACCTCTACGCCGACGGAGTCGTCCCCGAGAGCACGCGCGCACTCAACTGACGCGCGGTGCGGCCCGGGTCACGTGTCGCGCTCGACGGGCCCGGCATCCTCGCGGTGGTCGTCGGTGCCCCCGGCGGGGAACTCGGCCCGCTCCGGTTGCCGCGAGAGGAAGATGACGCTCGCGGTGAGTCCGCCCCAGACGACGACGATGGCGAGGACGAGGAAGGTGATGGCGATGGGGGTCATCGTGCGTCCTTTCGGCGGGCGAGGAGGGTCGTCGCGGAGGCTTCGTCGACCGGAGGCCAGGCGGTGAAGTCATCGGGTCGCCTCTTCCACGGCACGAGCGGCAGGACGACGGCGGCGACGACGAGGAGGAGCACCGTGCCCCACCCGACCACGGCGAGGTATTCGCCGGGGTATCCCTCGTAGCCGTCGATGAGGAGCGCGATGATCCGCGTCACCAGCATGTAGGTGAGGACGACGGGCGCGAGTCCGCCGACGAGGAACACCCAGACCTTGCCGACGCGGAACGTCGAGACGGCGTTGAGGTGGAACCGCAGCTCGCCGCCCTTGCGCAGCACCCAGATCGCGAGCACGGACGTCGCGATCGCCGACGCGACGATGCCGATGTTGTTGGCCCAGTGGTCGGTGGTGTCCAACGCGATGAGGCCGGTCGTGGTGGAGAACAGCAGGATCGAGAGGATCGCCGAGACCACGCCGAGCGCGACCGCGGCACGCCGCGGCGACAGCCCCGTCTTCTCCTGGATGGCCGCCGACACGACCTGCAGGACCGACAGCAGCGACGTGAACCCGGCCATCACCAGTGAGCCGAAGAACAGCGCCCCGAAGATCGGGCCTCCCGGCATCTGCGAAACGATCGCCGGGAAGGTGATGAAGGACAGCCCGACTCCGGTGAGGCCCTCGAGGTCTGCGACCGAGACGTTCTGCTCGAACGCGAGGAACCCGAGTGTGGCGAAGACGCCGATGCCCGCGAGGATCTCGAACGAAGAGTTCGAGAAGGCCACGACGAGACCCGGCGCGGTGAGGTTCGCGCGGCGGCGGCGGTAGGACGCGTACGTGATCATGATGCCGAAGGCGATCGAGAGCGAGAAGAAGATCTGGCTGTAGGCGGCGATCCACACATCGGGGTTCGCCAGCGCCGCCCAGTCGGGCGTGAACAGCGCGTTGAGGCCGTCGGCGGCGCCGTCGAGGAAGAGGGCACGCACCACCAGGATGAGGAAGGCAGCCACCAGCAGCGGCAGGAAGATGAGGTTCGCCCGCTGGATGCCCTTGGCCACCCCCGCGGCGAGGACGGCGATCACCGCGATCCAGACGATCGCGAGCGGGATCAGCACGCCGGGGACGAACTCCAGGCTGAAGCCGGGCTCGCCCACCTGGAGGTACTCGTTGAGCAGGAAGGCCTGCGTGTCATCGCCCCAGCGGAGGTCGAAGGAGAAGATGAAGAAGCTCGCCGCCCACGCGATGACCGCCGTGTAGTACAGGCCGATCACGAACGCGATCGTGACCTGGAACCACCCGAGCCCCTCGAGCCAGCGGCCGTGGCGCGGACCTCCCAGCCGGCGGAACGCCGTCGGTGCCGCGCCGCGGAAGCGGTGGCCGATCGCATAGTCGAGGAAGAGGATCGGGATGCCCGCCGTGATCAGCGCGACGAGATACGGGATGAGGAACGCCCCACCGCCGTTCTCGTACGCCACACCGGGGAAGCGCCAGATGTTGCCGAGGCCGACGGCGGAGCCGATCGCGGCGAGGATGAATCCGAGCTGGCCGGTCCATTCCTCCCGGGGCCGTTCCACGGCGTCGGGGGCGGAGGTTCCACGGGCTGCTGAACTCATGAGTACCGTCCTTCGCTGGTCGCTCGGCTGCGTCGCACGCTATCAGGGCGACGGTGTCGGGCACAGGAGATCCGGCGGAAACAGGACGGTGTCGGCTGGATCGGCTGTTCCGGCACGATCTCCTGCTCCGAAACGGACGGAGGGCGCCGCATCGCGCACGGACCGGGCTCTCTGATAGCCTGAAGTGTCATTCTCAGGACACGCTTCGGCGTGCCCGCCGTCTCCGGACGAGAGAATGACGTGTACGACCCCATCCACCCGGCCTCGGCGAGGGCATCCGCCTGCCTCCGGCATCCGGAGAGACCCACACCGTCGGGCCCCGACACCCCAACCCTCCAAGGACAACCCACTACATGACTACCGCAACGACCGCCCCGGCCATCAAGCAGGTCGCGATCAACGACATCGGATCTGCCGAAGACTTCCTGGCCGCGGTCGAGAAGACCCTGAAGTTCTTCAACGACGGCGACCTCATCGAGGGCACCGTGGTGAAGATCGACCGCGACGAGGTCCTCCTCGACGTCGGATACAAGACCGAGGGTGTCATCCCCTCGCGCGAGCTCTCCATCAAGCACGACGTCGACCCCAACGAGGTCGTCAAGGTCGGCGACGAGGTCGAGGCGCTGGTCCTCCAGAAGGAGGACAAGGAAGGCCGCCTCATCCTGTCGAAGAAGCGTGCGCAGTACGAGCGCGCGTGGGGCGACGTGGAGAAGATCAAGGAGACCGACGGTGTCGTCACCGGCCAGGTCATCGAGGTCGTCAAGGGTGGCCTCATCGTCGACATCGGCCTGCGCGGCTTCCTGCCCGCCTCGCTGATCGAGCTCCGTCGCGTCCGCGACCTCACGCCGTACCTCGGCCAGGAGATCGAGGCGAAGATCCTCGAGCTCGACAAGAACCGCAACAACGTCGTGCTCTCGCGCCGCGCCCTGCTCGAGCAGACGCAGTCCGAGTCGCGCACCACGTTCCTCAACAACCTCCACAAGGGTCAGGTCCGCAAGGGCACGGTCTCCTCGATCGTCAACTTCGGTGCGTTCGTCGACCTCGGCGGCGTCGACGGTCTCGTCCACGTCTCGGAGCTCTCGTGGAAGCACATCGAGCACGCGTCCGAGGTCGTCGAGGTCGGCCAGGAGGTCACCGTCGAGATCCTCGAGGTGGACCTGGACCGCGAGCGCGTGTCGCTCTCGCTGAAGGCCACTCAGGAAGACCCGTGGCAGGTGTTCGCCCGTACCCACGCGATCGGTCAGGTCGCGCCGGGCAAGGTCACCAAGCTCGTTCCGTTCGGTGCGTTCGTCCGCGTCGCCGACGGCATCGAGGGCCTCGTCCACATCTCGGAGCTCTCCGGCAAGCACGTCGAGCTCGCCGAGCAGGTCGTCTCGGTCGGTGAAGAGGTCTTCGTCAAGATCATCGACATCGACCTCGAGCGTCGCCGCATCTCGCTGTCGCTCAAGCAGGCCAACGAGTCGGTCGACCCCAACGGCACCGAGTTCGACCCGGCCCTGTACGGCATGGTCACGGAGTACGACGAGAACGGCGAGTACAAGTACCCCGAGGGCTTCGACCCCGAGACCAACGCCTGGCTCGAAGGATTCGACGAGCAGCGCGAGAAGTGGGAGCAGGAGTACGCTGCGGCCCACGCGCGCTGGGAGGCCCACAAGGCTGCCGTCGCCAAGGCCCTCGAGGCCGAGGCCGAGGCCGTCGCGACCGCTGGCGTCGGCGGCTCGTCGTTCGCCTCCGACAGCAGCTCGGTCGGTACCCTCGCCGACGACGAGGCGCTCGCCGCCCTGCGCGAGAAGCTCTCGGGTCGCTGAGACCCGCGCCGATGACATCATCGGCATCCGCGCGAAGGGCCGGAACCGAAAGGTTCCGGCCCTTCGCCGTTTCGTCCTACGGATGCCGGGTACCGGGCGTCGCTAGAGTGAGCAGGTGACCGGCGCCGACGCATCCTCCGTGCCCACCGCGGCTGAGGCGGCTCCGGCCCGCCCGAAGCTCGTGCTGACCGCGCTCATCCTGGGAGCGCTGGTGTGCAACATCAACCTCGCCGCGGCCAACATCGCCCTCCCGGACATCGGCGACGCGTTCGGTGCAGGGCAGACGGCCCTCAACCTCGTCGCGGTCGGCTGCTCCCTGGGGCTCGCGATGTCCGTGCTCTACCTCGGCGCGGTGGCCGACCGGTACGGCCGCAAGCAGCTGCTCGTCCTCGGTCTGGCGCTGACGATCGTGGTGAGCTTCTTCGCCGCGTTCGCCGCCTCCGTCGAGATGCTCGTCATCGCTCGGATCTGCACCGGGATCGCCGCGGGGATGGCGTATCCCGTGACCCTGTCGCTCATCACCGCGCTGTGGGCGCCGGGACGGCAGCGGACGCTCGCGATCGCGCTGTGGTCGGCGGTCTCGGCGACGGCGACGGTCATCGGCTCGGTGCTCGCCGGCATCCTGCTCCTGTGGCTCTGGTGGGGGGCCGCCTTCTTCCTCGCGGTGCCGTTCGCCGTGGCCGCGCTGATCCTGGTGGTGCTGTTCGTCCCCTCCCACGTGGCGGAGAACTCCGATCGGGTGGACCACCTCGGCGGAGTGCTGTCGGTCTTCATGGTGGCGAGCCTCGTGCTCGGACTGTCCACGGTCTTCGTCCCCACCACGGCCCTGTTCGGGCTGGTGCTCCTGGTCAGCGGAGCGGTGCTCCTCGTCCTGTTCGGGTGGCGCCAACGCCGCGCGCGCTCTCCCCTCTACGACCTGCGCGTCGCGCGTCGTCGCATGTTCTGGGCGCCGGCGACCGGGGGTCTCATCGTCTTCGGTTCTCTCATGGGCGCGATGTTCGTGGGGCAGCAGTTCCAGCAGAACATCCTCGGGTACTCCACCTTGGACGCGTCGTTGTCGATCATCCCGGCGGGCGTCGGGCTTCTGATCGTGGCACCGCATTCGGCTCGTCTCGTGCTCGCGCGCGGCTCACGCTTCACGATGCTGCTCGGCTACGGATTCGTCCTCCTGGGGTTCGTCACGATGCTCTTCTGGAACGCCGACACCCCGTTCTGGTGGGTGAGCGTGGCGTATCTGGTCATCGGCATCGGGGCCGGCTTCGCGATGACCCCCGCCTCGCGGGCGATCACGGAGTCGACCCCGGTGCGACGCGTCGGGATGGCATCCGCCACCGCCGATCTGCAGCGCGACCTGGGTGGGTCGATCATGCAGGGCGTCCTCGGGGCCATCCTCGCCGCCGGATTCGCCCGCTCCTTCGGCACCCTCATCGCCGGCTCCGATGAAGCCGACTCGATCAGCGCACAGGTCGTCGCCGCCCTCCAGGCGTCCTATGCCTCCGCGATGCACGTGGCCGAGCAGTATCCCCAGTACAAGGATGAGATCGTGCAGGCCGCGCAGCAGAGTCTGGTGGACGGAGCGATTGCGGCATACGCCGTCGGGGCGATCGCGATCGCGATCGGCGCGGTGGTCGTCGGCATCTTCCTCCCGCGCAAGGATCGCGAGCTGGAGCTCGTGGCCTCGTACGAGAAGGCGGATGCCGGGCGATGAGCATCCCGGCGCACCCGGTGCGGATCCCCGACCGGGTGCGGGCGCTCGCCCCCGGCGCCGACCTGACGGCCGTCTGGGTGAACGACGCCGGCGGCGTCACCTTCCGCGGGGTGCGGGAGGACGAGACCGTCTTCGTGAAGCTGCAGCCCCGCTATGGCGAGACCCCGGTCGCGGCGGAGGTCGAGCGCCTGCTCTGGGCCGCTTCGTACACCGCCGTGCCCCGCGTCCGCGAGTGGGGCGCCGAAGGCGACGAGGAGTGGCTGGTCACCCTCGGGATGGCGGGCGAGGGCGCCGTCTCGCCACGCGGTATGCGCGCACCGCGACAGGCGGTCCGGGCGATCGGCGAAGGGCTCCGGGCGTGGCACGACCGGCTGCCGACGTCGGACTGCCCTTTCACATGGGATGTCGCCGGCCGCATCGCCGCGGCGCGGGAGCGGGGCATCGTCGTACCTCCGGCGCTGCACGATGCGCCGCAGGTCGACCGCCTCGTGGTCTGCCACGGCGACGCGTGCGCCCCCAACACCCTGATCGACCGCGACGGCCGCTGGGCGGGTCACGTCGACGTCGGCGCACTGGGCGTCGCCGACCGATGGGCCGATATCGCAGTCGCGAGCATGAGCCTGGAATGGAACTACGGACCCGGCTGGGACTCCGAGTTCTTCGCCGCCTACGGGGTCGCACCGGACACCGTCCGGCTCGCGTTCTACCGCGACCTCTGGAACGCGACATGAGCGGGAGGCGTGTCGCGACGTCATCCGACCACGCGCACGGCCCGGCATCCGTTAACGTCCTGGTATGACCCGGCGTCCGACCGGGCCGGCGACTCCCCACCTCGGCCGGCCCCGCGGCGCGCGCTCCGCACGAGGCGCGTCCGACGTGAGCGATCTCGCGCGCGACCGCGCCGTCCTGCTCAACCAGATCCTGCTCACCGCGGTCGTCTTCATCGTCGCGGGACTCGCCGTCATCGGATCGTTCGCCGGCGACACCGCGCTGTTCTTCCTGGGGGTCGTCCTGGTCTTCGCCGTGGCCGGGGCGACCCTGCTGGTTCCGTGGAATCGGCTGCACCAGGGATGGGTCGCCGTCGTTCCCGCGCTCGACGGCGTGGCGATCACCCTCATGCAGTTCGCCGCGCCCGGCACGACGCTCGGACTCCTGTGGGTCTTCCCTGCGACGTGGCTCGCCGCCTCCTTCGGCCTCGTCGGATTGTGGGGGGTGGTCGGCGCGATGATCGTCGTCAACCTCCTCGTCTTCGTCTCGACGGGGGACCCGCTCGCCGCAATGACGATCCTCGTCCCCGTGGTCCTCGTGGCCGTTGCGGTGGGCAGTCATGTGGCCGCCCGCAGGAGCACGGCGCAGCGCAACCTGCTCGTGACGCAGTCCGACCTCCTGCGCCGCCTCCTGGAGACCACTCGCCTGCAGGAGCAGACGGTCACCGAGGTCCTGGATGCGGTCGACTTCGGCGTGATCCGCGTCGACCGCGACGGACGCGTCGCCGTGACCAACGACGCGCATGCGCGTCTGCAGCGCGCCGTCGGCGGCGAGGGTACGGCGCCGGCGTTCCGCGACGACGGCGTCACCCCTCTGCCCGAGGACGAGCGTCCCCTCGAACGGGCGCTGCGCGGCGAGGGCTTCGACGATGCCGTGGTGTGGTTCGGCGGTGACCCCGCGACGCGTCGCGCGCTCAGCATCACGGCGCGTCGTCTCATCGACGATACGGGCGCGGATGCCGGCGCCGTGGTGGTGTCGCGGGACGTGACCACGGAGCTGCTGGCCCTCCGCGCGCGCGACGAGCTGGTCGCGTCGGTGTCGCACGAGCTCCGTACACCGCTGACGTCGATCATGGGCTACCTCGATCTCGCCCTCGACGCCCCCGAGACACCGGGAGATGTGCGGCGCGACCTGCAGGTGGCCGAGCGCAACGCGGAGCGCCTGCTGCTCATCGTCGGCGACATCCTCTCCGCGTCCAGCAGCGCGGCGCCGGGGGCCACCTCGGTGGAGCCGCGGATGGTGGCGGTGCAGGACGTCGTCGCGGCCTCCGCGCAGGCGCTTCGCCCGCGCGCTGACGCACGCGCTGTCGCCGTCCATCTCGACGAGGTGCGTCCCGCATGGGGATGGGCCGATCCCGATCGGCTGCGTCAGGTGGTGGACAACCTGGTCGCGAACGCGGTGATCTACAACAGGGAGGGCGGGCACGTGCACCTGGCGACCGACGCCGACACGGTGTGGACCCGCATCGTGGTGCGCGACACGGGGCCGGGCATGTCCGAGGGCGAGTGCGCGCGCCTGTTCCAGCGCTACTACCGCGCCGGCTCGCAGACGGCGGGGACGGGTCTCGGACTCGCCATCAGCCGCGACATCGTGCGCCAGCTGGGCGGCGAGATCACCGTGGAGAGCACGATCGGCGTCGGTTCCACGTTCGTCGTCAAGGTGCCCGCGTCCGAACCTTCGGAGAGGCTGTCATGACCCTCGATCTCCTCAGCGTCCTCGTCGTCTCCAGCGTCGTCGTCAACGTCAGCGGCATCGTCTTCATCGTCGAGACCCTGCTCCGGCGCGACGACGGGGCGGGCCGGGTGTGGGCGCTGGGATTCCTCGCGGCGATGCTCACGACGTTGGCCTACGTGCTCTGGGCGCGTTCGGGGGTCGATCTGTGGGCCCTCGCCGCGGGGAACGCGACCTTCGTGACCGCGACCGGGTGCATGTGGCTCGGCTGCCGCCGGTTCAACGGCCGCCGGATCCGGCGCGACGGTCTCCTCGTCGCCGTAGGTGCGGGCGGTGCGGCTGTCGCCGTCGTGGTCGACGGGCTCCCCGCGGGGGACTGGGCGGGAGCGGTGTGGATGTTCGTCGCGCTCACGGTGTTGTCGTCGGCGGCAGCCGTCGAGTGCCTGCGGGGGATGCTCGGAGGGACGCGGTCGGCGTGGGTTCTGGCCGTCGTGTTCGGGCTGCAGTGCGGCTTCTACGTCGGGCGGACGGTGGTCTTCCTCCTCGCGGGGCCCGAGAGCGCCCTGTTCCGGTACGCGTTCGGCTCGATCGCGCTCAGCTTCGGTACGGTGATCCTCACCGTCGTGGCCGTGGTGATCCTGTCGGTCCTGCGGGCGACGAGGGTGCCGCTGTTCGATCCGACGGGAGCGACGCTGTCGGACATCGCGCGTGACGGCATCGTCGCCGAGGGGGTGTTCGCCGGTATGTGGAGCGCGCTCTGCGTGCGGGCTCGGCAGCAGGGCGCGACAGTCGCCCTCGTCGCGGTGCGCATCGACGATCTCGCGCAGATGACGACGGCGTTCGGCGGCGACGTCACGGGGCTCGTGGTCGACGACTGGCGACGCGGTGTCGCGGCATCCGCTCCGGCCGGCGCGATCCTCGGGGAGGACTCCCGCGCCGGGCTCCTGGTGGGATGCGTCGTGGACGACGCCCGCGGCGCCCGAAGCGCGGCGACGGCCGTGTACAGGGGGGTCTTCGACCGACTCGGTGCGGCGACGCACGGCATCATCCCGGTGGTCGGAGTGGGAGTGGCCGACAGCACGATCGTCGGCCACGATCCCCACGCGCTGATCGTCGCCGCACGCGACGCGGCGCTCACCGCTGCGACGCGGGTGGACGCGGCGGTCGTGAGCGTCGAGTCGCGGGAGGCGACTCAGGCCTGATCGGCCGTCAGGCGGTATCCCACGCCCCGAACGGTTTCGATCCACCGCGGATGCGTCGGGGACTCGCCGAGCTTCCGCCGGAGATTGGCGACGTGGACCTCGATCGCGCGCGCGTCGCTCTCGCTGACGAACTCGCCGCCGCCGGGCTCTTCGCCCCGGAGCATCAACGCGAGATCCGACTTCGCGCGTACGCGGCGTCCGGATGCCAGGAGATCGGCGAGGATGTCGAACTCGCTGCGCGTGAGCTCGAGGTCGCGTTCGTCGACGGTGGCGACACGCATCGCGGAGTGCAGGCGGAGTCCGCGATGCTCGCGCCACTCCTCGCCGCCGTCCGCGTCGGCGCCGGCACCGTCGGCACGGTGGCGGGGGCGTCGGAGCATGGCGTCGATCCGCGCCCGCAGCTCCCGCGGGCGGAACGGCTTCGCGATGTAGTCGTCCGCTCCCGCCTCCAGTCCCTGGAGGGCGTCGATCTCCTCGGTCCGTGCGCTGAGCATGACGATGTAGGTCGCGCTGAAGCTGCGGATCCGCTTCGTCGTCTCGAACCCGTCCATGCCGGGCATGTTCACGTCGAGCGTGGTGACGAGGGGGTCGTGCTGACGGACGAGCTCGATCCCCTCCGCGCCGGTCGCGGCTTCGAACACATCGAATCCGGCCTGGGCGAGGATGGTCGAGAGCAGAGCTCGGATATCGTCCTCATCTTCGACGACGACGGCGACACGTGACGGGTCCACAGCACACTCCCTCGGCGCCGCGTGAGAGGTCCGGCGCCCGAACGACGGTCAGGATATCCCAGATCATCTCCCGTCCGCGGTGCACAGGGCGGACGTGACATGCTCGATCCATGCCTCTTGTCGCGCTCACCGGGGGGATCGCCTCCGGCAAGTCCACGATCGCCGCCCGGCTGGCGGAGCACGGAGCGGAGATCGTCGACGCCGACGGGATCGTCCGCGACGTGCAGGCGCCGGGCTCACCCGTGCTGGATCGCATCGCCGCCGCCTTCGGCGACGGCGTGATCGCCCCCGACGGCACCCTCGATCGTGCCGCGCTCGGTGCCCTGGTCTTCGCCGACGACGACGCCCGCGCGCATCTCAACGCGATCGTCCACCCGGCGGTGCGCGAGGAGTCCGCGCGCCGCTTCCGTGCCGCGCTCGCGGCGGATCCCGACCGGGTGGTCGTCTACGACGTCCCGCTGCTGGCAGAAGCCCGATCGGACGATCCCTGGGATCTCGTCCTCGTCGCCGACGCACCGGCGGACCTCCGCATCCGACGCATGGTCGAGCTCCGCGGCATGGACGAGACGGATGCCGCGGCCCGCGTCGCGGCGCAGGTCGACGACGCGGCCCGCCGTGCTCTCGCCGACGTCGTCATCGACACCGGTGGCGACCTCTCTCACACCCTGCGTCAGGTGGACGCGGTGTGGGACGGCCTTCCGTCGCTCATCGCCGCCCGCCGACGCTGACGACGTCGGGCTCGCCGAACCCCCCACACCGCGGCCACGAGACCGACCACGAGCAGGACGAACCCGAGGAGCGGCGCGAGCAGGGCGAGCACGGACAGGGTGAGAGCCGAGGCATCCTCGACCGAGGACACGAGCGGTGCGGCGATCCCCGCGGTCGCGGCGTTGGCGACCGGGCGCGAGAGGGCCTTGAGGGCGTGGACGCCCAGGGCGATGGCGATGCCCAGGGCGAGGGGGATCCAGCCGCCGTCCGCCACGAGCGCGGCCGGGTCCTCGACCGCGAGCGACTCGGCGCCGGCTCCGGCGCCGAAGACGATCCCGCCCGCCGCGGGCCGGATGAGGGTCTGCACGACGTCGTTGATCGAGTCCACCGCGGGGATCTTGTCGGCCACGATCTCCAGGAGGAGGAGGATCCCGACGATCCAGAGCGCGACGTCGGAGGAGAGCCAGGACCACGCGGCGGGGAGCTGGACCGCAGGCAGGAAGCGGTCCGCCAGTCCGAGGACGAGCAGCGGCATCCACGCGTTCAGCCCCGCCGCGGCGGCGAGGCTCGATCCGACCATGAACTCCAGCACCTCGCCAGCCTACGGAACCTGCGCCGGCGCGACCTCGCACGTCCGCCTCCCGCGAACGCCCGGCGGTGTGTCGGAGGCCGCGCCTACGCTGGAGACGTGCAGACCACGCGATCCGTCCGGCCCTTCGAGGTCATCAGCGAGTACTCTCCGTCCGGCGATCAGCCCCATGCGATCGCCGAGCTCGCCGCGCGCATCAACGCGGGGGAGACCGACGTCGTCCTGCTGGGTGCGACAGGCACGGGCAAGTCGGCGACCACCGCCTGGCTCGTCGAGGCTGTCCAGCGTCCGACGCTCGTTCTGGCGCACAACAAGACGCTCGCCGCTCAGCTGGCCAACGAGTTCCGCGACCTCATGCCGAACAACGCGGTGGAGTACTTCGTCAGCTACTACGACTACTACCAGCCTGAGGCCTACGTCCCCCAGACGGACACCTTCATCGAGAAGGACTCCTCCATCAACGCCGAGGTGGAGCGCCTTCGCCACTCCACGACGAACTCCCTGCTGAGCCGGCGGGACGTGGTCGTGGTGAGCACCGTGTCGTGCATCTACGGCCTGGGTGCTCCGGAGGAGTACCTGCGCGCCATGGTCGCGCTCCAGGTCGGCGAGGCCTACGACCGCGACGCGCTGATCCGCAAGTTCATCTCCATGCAGTACAACCGCAACGACGTCGACTTCTCGCGCGGCAACTTCCGCGTCCGAGGCGACACGATCGAGATCATCCCGGTGTACGAGGAGTACGCCATCCGCATCGAGATGTTCGGCGATGAGATCGAAGCGCTGTACATGCTGCACCCGCTCACCGGCGATGTCGTTCAGAAGATGGATGCGGTGCCGATCTTCCCCGCCTCCCACTACGTCGCCGGAACCGACACGGTCCAGCGCGCGATCGGAACGATCGAGACCGAACTCGCCGATCGGCTGGGCGAGCTGGAGAAGCAGAACAAGCTGCTGGAGGCGCAGCGGCTGCGCATGCGCACCACCTTCGATCTGGAGATGCTGCAGCAGCTCGGGTTCTGCTCCGGCATCGAGAACTACTCGCGCCACCTCGACGGGCGCGCAGCCGGCGATCCGCCGCACACGTTGCTGGACTTCTTCCCCGACGACTTCCTGCTCGTCATCGACGAGTCCCACGTGACCGTGCCCCAGATCGGCGCGATGTACGAGGGCGACGCGTCGCGCAAGCGCACGCTCGTCGAGCACGGCTTCCGCCTGCCCTCGGCGATGGACAACCGCCCGCTGCGGTGGGACGAGTTCAAGAACCGCATCGGTCAGACCGTCTATCTGTCGGCGACGCCCGGGCGGTACGAGATGGGGATCGCCGACGGCGTCGTGGAGCAGATCATCCGCCCCACCGGTCTCGTGGACCCGCAGATCATCGTCAAGCCCTCCAAGGGTCAGATCGACGATCTGCTGGAGGAGATCCGCCTGCGCGTCGAGCGCGACGAGCGGGTCCTCGTCACCACGCTCACGAAGAAGATGTCCGAAGAGCTGACCGACTTCCTCGCCGAGCACGGGGTGCGCGTGCGCTACCTGCACTCGGACGTCGACACCCTGCGTCGCGTCGAGCTGCTGAGCGAGCTCCGCGCCGGCGTGTACGACGTCCTCGTGGGCATCAACCTCCTGCGCGAGGGCCTGGACCTCCCCGAGGTGTCGCTGGTGTCGATCCTCGACGCCGACAAGGAGGGGTTCCTCCGCAGCGGCACCTCGCTCATCCAGACGATCGGTCGCGCGGCGCGGAACGTCTCGGGCGAGGTGCACATGTACGCCGACAAGATGACCGACTCGATGCGCAACGCCATCGACGAGACCGAACGCCGCCGCGAGAAGCAGATGGCCTACAACCTCGAGCACGGCATCGATCCGACCCCCCTGCGCAAGAAGATCGCCGACATCACCGATGCCCTCATCCGGGAGGGGGAGGACACCAAGGCACTCCTCGGCCGGAAGGAGGCCGCGGCGTCCAAGAACGGGAAGGGGAAGAGCCCGACCCCGCGTCTGCGCCGTGAGGGCATCGCGGCGGAGGGGGCGACGCAGCTCGAGGCGACGATCGCGGATCTGTCCGACCAGATGCTCGCGGCGGCATCCGAGCTCAAGTTCGAACTGGCCGCGCGTCTGCGGGACGAGGTGCAGGACCTGAAGAAGGAACTGCGGGCGATGGAACGGGCCGGTCACGCCTGAGCGCGTAGCGCTTCGCGGAGAGCGGAGCCACCCCGGAGCCGGTGTCGGAGGCCCCGCCTACACTTGACGGGTGCCCATCGTCCCCGTCTCCTCCCATGCCCACTCGAGCGGAACTCTGTCCGTCCGGGGAGCCCGCGTCCACAATCTGAAGGACGTCGACCTCGAGATCCCGAGGGACTCGCTCGTGGTGTTCACGGGGCTTTCCGGTTCGGGGAAATCGAGTCTGGCCTTCGACACGATCTTCGCCGAGGGGCAGCGCCGATACGTCGAGTCGCTGAGCGCCTACGCGCGCCAGTTCCTCGGGCAGGTCGACCGTCCGGACGTCGACTTCATCGAGGGTCTCAGCCCCGCCGTGTCGATCGATCAGAAGTCGACGAACCGCAATCCGCGATCGACGGTCGGCACCATCACCGAGATCCACGACTACATGCGACTGCTGTGGGCCCGCATCGGCGTGCCCCACTGCCCGGATTGCGGTGCGCCGATCCAGCGCCAGACGGTGCAGCAGATCGCCGACCAGCTCATGGAGCTTCCCGATCGCACCCGCTATCAGATCGTCGCCCCGGTCGTCACTCAGAAGAAGGGCGAGTTCGTCGACCTCTTCAAGGAGCTCTCGGCGAAGGGGTACGCCCGTGCCGTCGTGGACGGAGACCTGATCCAACTGGCCGAGCCCCCCACACTCAAGAAGAGCTACAAGCACGACATCGCCGTGGTCGTCGACCGTCTGGTCGCCGGTCCCGACATCCTGACGCGGATCACCGACTCGGTCGAGACGGCGCTGGGACTCGCGGGTGGCGTCATGCAGGTCAACTTCGTCGACGAGGAGGGTGACGACGCGTGGCAGTCGTTCTCCGAGAAGCTGGCCTGCCCCAACGGCCACCCGCTGCAGTTGACCGAAATCGAGCCCCGCACCTTCTCCTTCAACGCACCCTTCGGTGCGTGTCCCGCGTGTTCCGGGCTCGGGACGCGGATGTCGGTGGATGTGGATCTCATGCTCGGCGACGAGGAACTGTCCATTCGCGAGGGGGTCATCATCCCCTGGACGACGCAGGGCAAGGGCCTCTTCCAGTACTACGAGCGTCTCCTCGAAGGACTCGCCGCCGACCTCGGGTTCTCGCTCGACACGCCGTGGCGGAAGCTGCCGCAGCAGGTGCGGGAAGCCGTCCTCCGCGGTGAGAATTACAAGGTCACGGTCAAGTGGAAGAACCGCTACGGCCGCGAGATGCGCTATTCGTCGGGCTTCGAGGGCGTCGTGCCGTACATCGAACGCCAGTACCTGCAGGCCGAGTCCGACACCCAGCGGCAGCGGTGGGCGGACTTCCTCCGCGAGGTCCCCTGCCCGGTCTGCGACGGCGCCCGTCTGAAGCCCGAGGTGCTCGCCGTCCAGGTCCACGGACACTCCATCGCCGACGCCTCGCGTCTGAGTCTTGCCGACGCGCACGCCTTCTTCGCCGAGCTGGAACTGACCGATCGCGAGGCGAAGATCGCCGCGCAGGTCTTGCGGGAGATCCGACTGCGCCTCGACTTCCTCATCCAGGTCGGCCTGACCTACCTGAATCTCAGCCGTTCGGCCGGTTCCCTGTCCGGCGGCGAAGCGCAGCGCATCCGTCTGGCCACCCAGATCGGCTCGGGGCTGACCGGCGTCCTGTACGTCCTGGACGAACCGAGCATCGGTCTCCATCAACGCGACAACCGCCGACTCATCGACACGCTCATCACGCTGCGCGATCTCGGCAACACCCTGATCGTCGTCGAGCACGACGAGGAGACGATCCATGCCGCCGACTGGGTCGTCGACATCGGCCCACGTGCCGGCGTCGACGGAGGAGAGGTGGTCCACTCGGGCCCCCTCGCGCAGATGCTCGAGGACCGGTCCTCGATCACGGGCGATTACCTCGCCGGGCGTCGTGCCATCCCCACGCCGGCGAAGCGACGACGCATCGACAAGAAGCGTCAGATATCGGTGGTCGGTGCCCGCGAGAACAACCTGCGCAACGTGACGGCGGAGTTCCCCCTGGGCGTCCTCACCGCGGTGACCGGGGTGAGCGGCTCGGGGAAGTCCTCCCTCGTCAACGACGTCCTCTACCAGGTGCTCGCCGCACGGCTCAATGGAGCCCGGACGGTCCCGGGGCGCCATACGCGGGTGACCGGACTCGACAACCTCGACAAGGTCGTGCACGTCGACCAGGCGCCGATCGGACGCACGCCGAGGTCGAACCCCGCGACCTACACGGGGGTGTTCGACCGGATCCGTACCCTCTTCAGCGAGACGCTCGAGGCCAAGGCGCGGGGCTACCAGCCCGGGCGCTTCAGCTTCAACGTCAAGGGCGGGCGGTGCGAGGCGTGCTCGGGTGACGGCACGATCAAGATCGAGATGAACTTCCTTCCGGACGTCTACGTCGACTGCGAGGTCTGCCACGGCAAGCGGTACAACCGCGACACCCTGAGCGTGCACTACAAGGGGAAGAACATCGCCGAGGTCCTGGAGATGCCGATCTCCGAGGCGGCAGAGTTCTTCGAGCCGATCCAGGCCATCCACCGTTATCTCAAGACGCTCGTCGACGTCGGCCTCGGATACGTCCGGCTCGGTCAGTCGGCCACGACGCTGTCGGGCGGCGAGGCGCAGCGCGTCAAGCTCGCCACGGAGCTGCAGCGACGATCCAACGGTCGCTCGATCTACGTGCTCGACGAGCCCACCACGGGCCTGCACTTCGAAGATGTCCGACGCCTCCTGGAGGTGCTCGGCGGGCTGGTCGACAAGGGCAACACCGTCATCGTCATCGAGCACAATCTCGACGTGATCAAGTCCGCGGACTGGATCATCGACATGGGCCCCGAAGGCGGCTCCGGCGGCGGACAGATCATCGCCACGGGAACCCCCGAGCAGGTCGCGCGCGTCGCTGAGAGCCACACCGGCCAGTTCCTGGCCGAGGTCCTTCCGGGCGGCGCGGCGGTCCGTAAGGCGGGCTGACGTGGCGCGCGCCGAAACCGGGCGCGGTCGTGCGGCACCGACCGTGTCGTACAAGCCGCGTCCGGGTGAAATCCCGACCAACCCGGGCGTGTACCGCTTCCGCGACGCCGACGGGCGCGTGCTGTACGTGGGAAAGGCGAAGAACCTGCGGGCGCGGCTGTCGAACTACTTCGCGCCGCTGCACACCCTGCACGAACGCACGCGCCGGATGGTGCTCTCGGCGGCATCCGTCGAGTGGACGGTCGTGCCCACGGACGTCGACTCGCTGCAGCTGGAGTACCAGTGGATCAAGGAGTTCGACCCGCCCTTCAACGTCCGCTACCGCGATGACAAGTCCTACCCCTTCATGGCCGTGACCCTCGCCGACGAGGCACCGCGGGTGCTCGTGACCCGCAACCGCAAGATCCGCGGCGCGAAGTACTTCGGGCCCTACCCGAAGGTGTGGGCGGTGCACGAGACGATCGACCTGATGATCAAGGTGTTCCCGATCCGCACCTGCAGCGACGCGTCGTACAAGAAGGCCATGCAGTCGGGGCGCCCCTGCTTTCCGGGCCAGATCGGCCGCTGCGGCGGGCCGTGCTCGGGGCGCGTGACCATCGAGGAGCATCGGGCGATCGTCGAGGACTTCGTGGCGTTCATGGCCGGGGGAGACCAGCGGTTCACCAAAGACCTGACCGCCCGTATGCGCGCGGCCGCGGCGGCGATGGACTACGAGGCGGCGGCTGTCTACCGCGACCGGCTGCAGGCGATCGACGCCGTGCTCAACAAGAGTGCCCTGGTCCTCGCGGAGGACACGGATGCCGATCTTTTCGGCATCGCCGAGGACGAGCTCGCCGCGGCCGTCCAGCATTTCGTCATCCGCGGCGGGCGCGTGCGCGGTGTGCGCGCGAGCACCATCGAGAAGGAACTGGACATCAGCGGCGCGGATCTCGTCGACCAGGTCATCCAGCGCACGTACGGCAACGCGTCGGGCGCCGACATCCCCCGGCAGGTCCTCGTCCCGGCGCTGCCGGAGGATGCCGCGGAGCTGACGGAGTGGCTGCGGGAGCGTCGCGGGAAGAACGTGTCGATCCAGGTGGCCCAGCGCGGCGGCAAGGCCGACCTCATGAAGACGGCGACTCTGAACGCGCAGCAGGCGCTGATGGTCCACAAGACCCGCCGAACGAGCGACTACGTCGCCCGCACGCGAGCGCTGACAGACCTGCAGGAGGCGCTCGGCCTCGAGGAGGCGCCGCTGCGCATCGAGTGCTTCGACGTCTCCCACCTGAGCGGCACCAACGTCGTCGCCTCCATGGTCGTCTTCGAGGACGGGCTTCCCCGCAAAGACCAGTACCGGTCGTTCTCGGTGGCGGAGACCACGGACGACACCGACTCCATCCACCAGGTGCTCACGCGCCGACTGGCCCATCTCGATCGACCCGAGCCGGACACCGAGGTCGCGGCAGACGGGACCGCACCCAAGCGCCCGCGGTTCGCCTACCGGCCCCAGCTCCTGGTCGTCGACGGCGGGCAACCTCAGGTGCAGGCAGCCGAGCGCGCGCTCCGCGACGCCGGTCGCGAGGAGATCGCGCTGTGCGGGATCGCCAAGCGACTCGAGGAAGTGTGGCTGCCGGGGGAGGAGTATCCGGTCATCCTCCCTCGCACCTCGGAAGCGCTGTACCTCCTGCAGCGTCTGCGCGACGAAGCGCATCGATTCGCCATCACCCACCAGCGCAAGCGTCGCCGACGAGACATCCAATCGGTGCTGGCCGAGGTTCCCGGACTCGGTGACGCGCGGATCCGCGCCCTGCTCCGACACTTCGGGTCGGTCACGGCGCTGCGCGAGGCGACCGAGGAGCAGATCGCGGAGCTCCCCGGCATCGGCCCGAAGCTCGCGGCATCGATTCGCACGCATCTTTCCGGCGGATAGGCTGGGCGCAGCGACGACGGAGGTCAGATCCATGAGCGAGACCGAGCGCAGCGACACCGGCGAGGTGCTGATCGTCACGGGAATGTCCGGGGCGGGTCGCTCGACGGCGGCGAATGCCCTCGAAGACCTCGGGTGGTACGTCGTGGACAACCTTCCGCCGCAGATGCTGCGGCCGCTCCTGGAACTGACGAGCCTCGCCGGAGGTGTCCTCCCTCGTGTGGCGGTCGTGGTGGACGTGCGAGGACGCGATCTGTTCTCCGAACTCCCGGAAGCGCTGCGGGCGCTCCGGGAGCGGCGGGAGATGCGGCTGATGTTCCTGGATGCCTCCGACGAAGCGCTGGTGCGCCGATTCGAGGCGGTGCGTCGGCCCCACCCTCTCCAGGGCGAGGGGACGATCGTCGACGGCATCCGCCGCGAGCGCGAACGACTGGCGGCGGTGCGGGAGAGTGCCGACGTCATCGTCGACACGACGCGGTACAACGTCCACCAGCTGGCCACGCGGGTGGTGGAGCTCTTCTCCGACGAAGGCGATGCGCGCCACACCCTGACGATCCTCAGCTTCGGCTTCAAGTACGGCGTACCCCCGGATGCCGACATGATCGCCGACATGCGTTTTCTCCCCAATCCCTTCTGGGAGGAGCCGCTGCGCGCTCTGACCGGAGAGGATGCCGCGGTGCGCGACTACGTCCTCGGGCAGCGGGGGGCCGTGGAATTCCTCGACGCCTACGCGGGCGCGTTGGCTCCGGTCCTCGCCGGCTACCAGCGTGAGAACAAGCGTCATTCGGTCATCGCCGTCGGCTGCACCGGAGGCAAGCACCGGTCGGTGGTGATGGCCCGACAGCTCGCCGAGCGACTCGAAACCCTCCCCGGTGTCGCCGTACGGGTACGGGATCGCGACCTCGGCCGTGAATGAGGGCGGCGGCAGGATCGGGCGCGCGCGAGTAGGCTGGTCGATCGTCCCCACCCCTGAACGACGAGGAGCCCCGTGTCGCTGACCGCCGATGTGAAGGCCGAGCTGATCACCGTGCGCGACCCGCGCCCGACGGCTCGGGTCGCCGAACTCACGTCGCTGCTGCGGTTCTCGGGAGGCCTCCACTCCATCGCGAACCGCGTCGCCGTCGAGGCGGAAGTGGACTCCGACGTGCTCGCCCGTCGCACCGCGCGCGACCTCATGGAGATCTACGGTGTGCGCCCGGAGCTGGTGCACGTCCAGGGGTCCGGCGGCCGCGGGGGGAGCCACTACGCCGTCCGGGTGATCGAGGGCGGCGAGACGCTCGCCCGCCAGACGGGACTCCTCGATCAGCGGCGGCGTCCGGTCCGCGGACTGCCCAACAAGCTCACCACCGGGAACCGGGGGGACCTGGCCGCCATCTGGCGGGGTGCCTTCCTGGCGGCCGGTGCGCTGAGCGAACCCGGTCGGTCGGCGGCGCTCGAGATCTCCTGTCCGTCCTCCGAGGCCGCGATGGCGCTCGTCGGTGCGGCGCACCGTCTGGGCATCCCCGCCAAGGCGCGGGAAGTCCGCGGGGTGCCCCGTGTCGTCGTCCGCGAAGGGGAGGGCATCCGCTCCACCCTCGCCGCGATGGGGGCCCGCAAGGCCGCGGAGGAATGGGACCAGATGCGTCAGCGGCGCGAGGTGCGCGCCGGCGTCAATCGTCTCGTCAACTTCGATGACGCCAATCTGCGCAGGTCCGCCCAGGCCGCCGTCGCCGCGTGCGCCCGTGTGGAGCGGGCGATGGAGATCCTCGGCGAGGAGATCCCCGCGCATCTCCGACAGGCCGGAGACCTGCGACTCGCCCACCGCGACGCCTCTCTCGACGAGCTCGGTCACCACGCCGACCCTCCGCTGACGAAGGATGCCGTCGCGGGGCGCATCCGGCGACTCCTGGCCATGGCCGACAAGAAGGCCGAGGCAGAAGGCATCCCGAGCACCGAGTCCGCCGTGCCCGCCGGCGTCGAGGACTGACGCATAAACCACGCTCCCGCGGGAAGCAAGTCCCGCCGCGCGCGGTTGGCGCTCAATAGGATGAACCCGTCACCCTCGCGGCGTCGAGGATCGTCGGCGCCGCGCCGATAGGAAGAAGAGAACATGGCGAAGTACACCTTGCCCGACCTCCCCTACGACTTCGCGGCTCTGGAGCCGCACATCAGCGGCAAGATCATGGAGCTGCATCACGACAAGCACCACCAGGCGTACGTGACCGGCGCGAACACCGCGCTGGAGCAGCTCGCGGAGGCCCGCGAGAGCGGGAACCTCGCGAACGTGAACAAGCTCGAGAAGGACCTCGCGTTCAACCTCGGCGGTCACGTCAACCACTCGATCTTCTGGACCAACCTCGCGCCCGCGGGCGACGGCGGCGGGGGAGAGCCCGAGGGCGAACTGCGTGCGGCGATCGACGAGTTCTTCGGTGGGTTCGACACCTTCAAGGCGCACTTCACGGCCGCTGCCACCGGCATCCAGGGCTCGGGGTGGGCGGTGCTGAGCTGGGACCCGATCGGTGAGCAGCTGATCATCCAGCAGCTTTTCGATCAGCAGAGCAACACCGCCCAGGGCACCATCCCGGTGTTCCAGCTCGACATGTGGGAGCACGCCTTCTACCTCGACTACCTCAACGTCAAGGCGGACTACGTTTCCGCGGCCTGGAACATCGCGAACTGGCAGAACGTGGCGCAGCGCCTCGATGCCGCTCGTGAGAAGACCGCGGGCCTGCTGGTACTGTCGTAAACGGTGTGGGCGTCCCGGCGGGATTCCCCGCCGGGACGCCGTTGTCCACTGTCTGAATCGCACCAACCGCGCGCTCGCGCACGACACTTCTCAGGAGAAACTCCGTGGCTGTCAAGATCGGTATCAACGGCTTCGGCCGTATCGGACGCAACTTCCTCCGCGCGGCCCTCGAACAGGGCGCGGACCTGGAGATCGTGGCGGTGAACGACCTCACCGACAACAAGTCCCTCGCGCACCTCCTCAAGTACGACTCCGTCGGCGGACGTCTGTCGGAAGAGGTGTCCTACACCGAGGACTCCATCATCGTCGGCGGCAAGAGCATCAAGGTGTTCGAAGAGCGCGACCCCGCGAACCTCCCCTGGGGTGAGCTCGGCGTCGACATCGTCATCGAGTCGACCGGACGCTTCACCAAGGCCGCGGATGCCGGCAAGCACATCGCGGGCGGCGCCAAGAAGGTCCTCATCTCGGCTCCCGGTACGGACGTCGACGGCACGTTCGTGATGGGTGTCAACGACGGCGAGTACGACCCCGAGACGATGCACATCATCTCGAACGCCTCGTGCACGACGAACTGCCTCGCCCCCCTCGCGAAGGTGTTCAACGACAACTTCGGCATCGAGCGCGGCTTCATGATGACCGCGCACGCGTACACCGCCGACCAGAACCTGCAGGACGGCCCTCACGGTGATCTGCACCGTGCGCGTGCCGCGGCGCTGAACATCGTCCCTGCCGCGACCGGTGCCGCCAAGGCCATCGGACTGGTTCTGCCCGAACTGAACGGCAAGCTGAGCGGCTCGTCCTACCGCGTTCCGGTTCCCACCGGCTCGATCGTCGACCTCACCATCATCACGCCGACCGAGGGTCTGACCAAGGAGACCATCAACGCCGCGTACGAGAAGGCCGCCGCCGAGGGTGCCCTCGTCGGCTACCTGAAGTACAACACGGACCCGATCGTCTCCACCGACATCGTCCACGACCCGTCGTCCTCCGTCTTCGACGCGGGCCAGACCAACGTCAGCGGCAACCTCGTCAAGGTCTCCGCCTGGTACGACAACGAGTGGGGCTACTCCAACCGTCTGGTCGATCTGACCTCTCTCGTCGCCTCCAAGCTCTGATCGTCATGGCACTGCGCACCCTCGAGTCGCTGGGTTCGCTTGCCGGCAAGCGCGTCATCGTCCGTGCCGACTTCAACGTCCCCCTCAAGGATGGTCGGATCACGGACGATGGCCGCGTGCGGGCGGCGCTTCCGACCCTGAATGCCCTGATCAACGCCGGCGCACGCGTGGTCGTCTGCTCGCACCTCGGTCGCCCCGACGGGGCGCCGGATGCGAAGTACAGCCTGGAGCCGGTGGCCCAGCGACTCTCCGAGCTCCTCGGGTCGCCCGTCGCGTTCGCGCGGGACACCGTGGGCGAGTCTGCGCGTGACGCCGTGGCGGCGCTCGAGGACGGGGATGTCGCCGTCATCGAGAATCTGCGTTTCAACGCCGGAGAGACCGCGAAGGACGACGCGGTGCGCCGCGCCTTCGCGGAGGAGCTCGCCGCGCTCGGCGACGTGCTCGTCTCAGACGGCTTCGGCGTCGTGCATCGCAAGCAGGCCTCGGTCTACGACCTGGCCGAGCTCGTTCCGTCGGCTGCGGGACTCCTCATCGAGAAGGAGGTCGACGTCCTCGACCGCCTGACCGAGAACCCGGAGCGCCCGTACACCGTGGTTCTGGGCGGATCGAAGGTGAGCGACAAGCTCGGCGTCATCGAGCACCTCCTCCCGCGCGTCGATCGCATCCTCGTCGGCGGCGGCATGCTGTTCACCTTCCTCGCCGCGAAGGGCTACCGAGTGGGTTCCAGCCTCCTCGAGAAGGACCAGATCGACACCGTCACCCGGTACATGGCCTCTGCCGCCGAACGCGGCGTCGAGATCGTCCTGCCGGTCGACGCGGTGATGGCGTCCGCCTTCGCAGCCGACGCCGAGCACGTCGTGGCTGCGGCCGACGCGCTGGAGGAGACGGCGTTCGGCGCGTCCGGCCTCGGTCTGGATATCGGTCCGGAAACGGCCCGCATCTTCGCAGATGCGGTCCGATCGAGCCGCACGGTGTTCTGGAACGGCCCGATGGGCGTGTTCGAGATGCCGGCGTTCGCGGCGGGGACCAAGGCCGTCGCCGAGGCTCTGACCGCGGTGGACGGGCTGTCCGTCGTGGGCGGCGGCGACTCCGCCGCCGCGGTCCGTCAGCTCGGATTCACCGACGACGCCTTCGGTCACATCTCGACCGGCGGCGGCGCCAGCCTCGAGTTCCTCGAGGGCAAGAAGCTCCCCGGACTGGAGGTCCTCGGATGGCAATGACCACACGGATGCCGCTCATCGCGGGCAACTGGAAGATGAACCTGGATCACCTCCAGGCTGTGGCGTTCGTGCAGAAGCTGCACTGGACCCTCAAGGACGCCGGACACGACCACAGCACCGTCGAGGTGGCCGTGTTCCCGCCGTTCACCGATCTGCGCACGGTCCAGACGCTTCTGGACGCGGACAAGATCCCCTTCGCCCTCGGCGCGCAGGACCTGTCCACGCACGATTCGGGGGCCTACACCGGCGAGATCTCGGGTGCCTTCCTGTCGAAGCTGGACGCGCGCTACGTCATCATCGGACACTCGGAACGGCGCGAGTACCACGCGGAGGGCGATGACGTCGTCGCCGCGAAGGTGCAGGCCGCCCTCCGTCACGGACTCGTCCCCGTCATCTGCGTCGGGGAGACCAGCGAGGACCTGGAGAAGTTCGGCGCCAGCGCCGTTCCCGTGTCCCAGCTGCGTGCGGCCCTCGACGGGGTTGCTGCGGACGCGGACATCGTCGTGGCGTACGAGCCGGTGTGGGCGATCGGCTCCGGCCAGGCCGCGACCCCGGACCAGGCGCAGGATGTCTGCGCGAAGCTCCGCGACGTCGTCGCCGAGGCGATGGACGCCGACGCGGCCGCGCGCACGCGTGTGCTCTACGGCGGGTCGGTGAAGGCGGCGAACATCGCCGGCTTCATGCGGGAACCCGACGTGGACGGAGCCCTGGTCGGCGGCGCGAGTCTGCTGGTCGACGAGTTCTCCTCGATCATCCGTTTCCAGAAGCACGTCGGCGTCTGACCCCGCCTATACTGGGAAATCGTGCGCCCCGACGGGCGCGGTGAAAGGCGTAAGTTCCGTGCAGATCCTCGAGTTCGTCCTGCAGGTCATGCTGGGCATCACCAGTCTCCTGCTGACCCTCCTCATCCTGCTCCACAAGGGGCGTGGCGGGGGTCTGTCCGACATGTTCGGCGGGGGCATGACCTCGGCACTCGGCTCGTCCGGGCTCGCGGAGCGCAACCTCAATCGATTCACGATCGTGCTCGCGCTGGTGTGGTTCGTCGCCATCGTCTCGCTCGGGCTCATCACGAAGTTCCAGGGGATCTGATGGCAACCGGAGGAAACGCCATCCGCGGTACGCGGGTGGGCGCGGGCCCCATGGGGGAGCAGGATCACGGCTTCCACGCCGATCGTGTCGCCGTGTCCTACTGGGATGCCCTCGGCAACGAGACAGTGCGGTACTTCGCTGCGGGCATCCCCGACGAGGAGATCCCGGAGACGATCGATTCGCCCCACTCCGGTCTGCCCGCCGGTCGCGATAAGGACAACCCGCCGGCGCTGGCCAAGACCGAACCGTACAAGACGCATCTCGCTTATGTGAAGGAGCGCCGCACGGAGGAGGAAGCCGAGGCGCTCCTCGACGACGCGCTCGCGCAGCTGCGGGATCGTCGCGGTCAAGACTGACCCGCTCAGTGTGAACGAGCGAGCCGGATCCGCCCTGGAGGCGGGTCCGGCTCTGTCGTTCACTCGCGGTCGATGAGCTCCGGCGGGACGTTGCCCGCGGCGTCCTCGTCGACGAAGAACATGGTCTGTCTGCGGCCCTTGGCGCCGGCCGCGGGGACGCTCGCGTAACTCGCGCCGGCCAGCGCCAGGCCGAGGGCGGACGCCTTATCGGTACCGGCGAGGACCATCCACACGCGCTGAGCGCTGTTGATGACGGGTCGGGTCATGCTCACGCGCTCCGGCGGAGGCTTGGGGGAGTCGCGGACGGCGACGACGGCGCGATCCGTGACCCGGATCTCCGACCGGTCGGGGAAGAGCGATGCGATGTGGCCATCGGGTCCGACGCCCAGGAAACAGACGTCGAATGCGGGCCAGGCGGCGCCGTCGGCTCCGAAACGTGCGAGCTCCGCCGCGTAGGCCTCCGCGGCCTCATCGAGCCCGATCCCGCTGTCCGCCGCGGCGATCGCGTGGATGTTCGCGTCCGGCACCGGGAGGGAGTCGAGAAGCGCCTCCCGCGCCTGGGTCTCGTTCCGATCGGCGTGTCCGCGGTCGAGGTAGCGCTCGTCGCTCCACCAGAAGTGGACTCGTGACCAGTCGACACGCTCCCGCTTCGGATGCCGTGACACCGCAGCGAGGACGGCCGATCCCATCGACCCCCCGGTGAGGGAGACATGGGCGATGTCGCTGGACTCGAGCCGCTTGGCGACCTTGCGGAGGAAACGGTCGGCGACGGAACGGGCGAGGGCCGTCGGGTCCGTGCTGATGATGACGCGCTTCTCGGACCAGACTTCGACCATGCCGCTCATTTCCGTGTTTCGTCCTGCGCCTTCGCGTTACCCGGGGGGCCCAGGAGCTCCCACCCCTCCGTGATCACTCGACCATACAGGACGTCCGGATCGAGACGGCGGAGCTCCTCGGCGAGGCACTCGCGCAGCGTGCGCCGGGGGAAGGCGAGGTCGTGACTCGGCTGCTCGGGCTGGGTGAGGATCGCCACATCCGAACTGGGTCGCTCGAGGACGATGTCCCCGCTGTCCCGGTGCAGGCACACCGACTTGATCCCGTGCGGCCAGTCCTCGGCGGGCAGGTACGCCCAGTCCACCGGCACGTCCAGAGCCAGCCGGAGCCACGCGGCGAGCAGTGCCGTGGAAGGGGAGTCCGCCGCTCCGCGCACGGTGACCGCGGTCACGGTCTCGTACGGAGGCTGATCGAGGATCGCCGCGAGCTGTTCCCTCCAACGGGTGAGGCGGGTCCACGCGAGGTCGGTGTCTCCCGGGGCGTAGGAGGCGCCGAGCCCCGCGACCCAGGCGGTGGGATCGGGCTTGGTCGCGGCATCCGTGATGCGGCGCTGCGCGATCCGACCGATGGAGGTCTTCGCCGTTACCGGCGGAGTCGCGTCGGGCCACCAGACCACGACCGGCGCGTCGGGGAGGAGAAGCCCGGTCACGAGGGACTCCAGAGGAGCGCGCCCCGCATCGCCGACCACGTGCAGCGTGACGACCTCGCTCGCGCCTGCGTCGCCGCCCACCCGGATCTGCGCATTCAGGCAGGAGTCGGTCTGGGCGCTGTCGCCGATCATCAGCACGATCACGCGCATCGGGTGCTCGCGGGAGGCGTCGTTCGCCGCCTCGATGACGGCCTCCTCGGCGCCGAGCCGGGTGATGATGATGAGGGTCAGGACGCGGCCGAGCGCGACCGCACCCCCCTCTTCGCGCACGCTCACCAGGGCCCGCGAGATCTTGCTCACGGTGGTGTCGGGAAGGTCGACGATCACGGGCGCCTCCAGATGCGTCCATCGCGGGCGAGCATCTCGTCCGCAGAATCGGGGCCCCAGGAACCCGGGGCGTACTGCTCGAGCGGGCCGCCCTGCTCCTCCCAGAACTGCTCGATCGGATCGAGGATCTTCCAGGAGAGCTCGACCTCCTCATGGCGCGGGAACAGCGGCGGGTCACCGAGCAGGACATCGAGGATCAGACGTTCGTATGCTTCGGGGCTCGCCTCGGTGAAGGCGTGGCCGTACCCGAAGTCCATCGTCACGTCCCGCACCTGCGCGCCGGCTCCGGGAACCTTGGATCCGAATCGGATGGTGACACCCTCATCGGGCTGGACGCGGATGACGAGGGCGTTCTGGCCCTGCCCCGAGGTCTGGCTGCGCGGGAAGAGCATCTCCGGTGCACGCTTGAACACCACGGCGATCTCGGTGACGCGTCGCCCGAGGCGCTTGCCGGTGCGCAGATAGAAGGGGACGCCTTCCCAACGCCGCGTATTGATCTCGAGGGTGATCGCGGCGTACGTCTCCGTCGGGGACTGGGGGTTCATCCCGTCCTCTTCCAGAAACCCGAGGACCTTCTCGCCGCCCTGCCAGCCGCCGGCGTACTGACCGCGCGCGGTCGAGCGCGCCAGATCGTCCGGAAGCGTGACGGCGGCGAGGACCTTCTCCTTCTCGGCGCGGAGATCCTTCGCGTCGAAGGAGATCGGCTCCTCCATCGCCGTCAGGGCGAGGAGCTGCAGCAGGTGGTTCTGGATGACGTCGCGCGCCGCGCCGATGCCGTCGTAGTAGCCCGCCCGTCCGCCGACGCCGATGTCCTCGGCCATCGTGATCTGGACGTGGTCGACGTAGTTGCGGTTCCAGATCGGCTCGTAGAGCTCGTTGGCGAAGCGCAGCGCGAGGATGTTCTGCACCGTCTCCTTGCCGAGGTAGTGATCGATCCGGAAGATCGAGTCGGTCGGGAACGCCGACCGGAGGGCGTCGTTGAGCTCGCGCGCCGAGGCGAGGTCGTGCCCGAAGGGCTTCTCGATCACGACGCGGCGCCAGCGCTCGGGGCTGTCGGCGGTGTCGTCGACGAGCCCCGATGCCTTCAGCTGCTCCGCGACCTGCGGGAAGTCCTTGGGCGGGATCGACAGGTAGAACGCGTGGTTGCCCATCGTGCCGCGCTCGGTGTCGAGCTTCTGGACGGTCTCGCGAAGGCGCCGGAACGCGTCGGGGTCGCCGAACTCGCCCGAGACGAAACGGATCCCCTGGAGGAGCTGCTGCCAGGTCTCCTCACGGAATTCCGTGCGCGCGTTCTGCCGGACGGCGTCGTAGACGACCTTCGCGAAGTCCTGATCCTCCCAGTCGCGACGCGCGAATCCGACGAGCGCGAACCCCGGCGGAAGGAGGCCGCGATTGGCGAGGTCGTAGACGGCGGGCATGAGCTTCTTCCGCGACAGATCGCCCGTGACGCCGAAGATCACGAGGGCGCTGGGCCCCGCGATGCGATTCAGGCGGCGGTCGTCGGCGGCGCGGAGCGGGTTCTTCCCGCGTGAGATCTCGACGGTCATCGAACTGGAACTCCTACTGTGCCGCTTCGAAAAGCGACAGGATCTCGATCTGCGGATCGGTGAGGGTGAGGGTCACGACGGGACGGCCGTGGCCGTCGGCGAGGACACGGGCGTCGCCCGCCGCCTGAGCCGCGATGAGCTCACCGAAGGTGAACGGCAGCCCGGGGATCTCGAGGTCGACGTCCGTGGCCTCCAGGATCTGCAGGAACACGCCGTTGGCCGGACCGCCCTTGTGGTACTGCCCGGTGGAGTGCAGGAAACGCGGACCCCAGCCGAACGTCGCGGGCCGCCCCGAGTCGGCGGCGACGAGCTCGCGCAGTCCCTGCAGATGCGGCAGAGAGGTCCGGTCGACGTACGCCTGAACCGAGACGTAGCCGTCCTTCGGGATCTCGCCCCACAGGGCGTCCAGCACGCCGGCGATGGTGCCGGATGCCGCGAGCGCGAGGTCCGACACGCGGACCTCCACTCCGTCGACGGTGAACGCCGGCGCCGTGGGTGCGGGCCGGTCGCGCAGCAGTGCGCGGGCGGCCGCCTTCGCCGATTCGACGTCGGGCTGATCGAACGGATTGATCCCCAGCATCCGTCCCGCGATCGCGGTGGCGTACTCCCACACGACGAACTGGGCGCCGAGGGATCCGCTGATGAGGATCTCGTCGGGATGGTGCTCGAACAGGTGGAAGCGGCGCGCCTCGTCGACCAGGCGCACGATCTGAAGGTCCTCCGGGGTCGCCTCGACCTCGGGCGAGACGGGGAGCAGGACCACCGGAAGGATGCCGGTGCCGTCCTTCCCGGTCGACTCCGCGACGAGCTGCTCGATCCAGTCCGGCAGGCCGACGATGTGCGTGCCGTCGGTGACGAGCCCGAGCTTGTCGCGGCGCGGGTCGCCGCCGGCCAGCGCCGCGGCGAGGACGAGCGCGGGGTTGTCCGGACTGTCGATCGCGACTTCGAGCAGCGTCGCCTCGGCTTCGTCCAGGAGAGCGGCGATGTCGGCACCCGCGAGTCCCGCTGGAACGAGCCCGAACGCGGTCAACGCCGAGTACCGGCCGCCGACGGTCGGGTCGGCGTGGAAGACGGTGTAACCGTCGGCCCGGGCCGCGGTATCGAGCGGCGAGCCCGGGTCGGTGACGACGACGATGCGCTCGGCGGGGTCGATGCCGAGGTCGCGGAACGCCGCCTCGAACGCGCGCTTCGCGGCATCCGTCTCCACCGTGCCGCCGGACTTCGAGGACACGACGAGCACGGTGTGCTCGAGTCCGCCGGATTCGGCGTCGCCGTCGATCGCCGACAGCACCTGCGCCGGCGAGGTCGAGTCGAGGACGACCAACGGCACGTGCGCGGTACGGGTGATGACCTCGGGTGCGAGCGACGAGCCGCCCATGCCGGCCAGGACGACGCGCGTCACGCCACGGGCGACGAGTCCCTCGCGCAGGGCGAGGATCTCTCCGACCAGCGGACGGGAGACGGAAACGGCCTGCAGCCATCCGAGTCGCTCGGAGGCCTCGGCCTCGGCCGTCGGGCCCCACAGCGACGAATCGCCCGCGGTGAGGCCCGACGCCACCAGCTCGGACACGAGGGTGGGAAGCGTCGCGTCGACGACCGCCTTCACGTGTCCGCTCAGGTGGATGTCGAAGGTCATGCGGATGTCTCCTGGGCGGAGCGCAGCGCCTCCGTAACGGTCTGCTGGAGCTCGTGCCAGGAGGCGATGAACTTCTCCACGCCTTCGTCCTCGAGCAGCTGGGTCACCTCGACGAGGTCGATTCCGGCGTCGGCGAGACGGTCGAAGACCTCGTGCGCGTCGCCGTAGTTGCCCGTGATGGTGTCGCCGGTGATCTCCGCGTGGTCGAACGTGGCCTCGAGCGTCTTCTCGGGCATGGTGTTGACCGTGCCCGGCGCGACCAGCCCGGTCACGTAGAGGGTGTCCGGGAGCGCCGGGTCCTTGACGCCGGTGGACGCCCACAGCGGACGCTGGAGGTTCGCGCCGGCGTTGACCAGCGCCTGGGCGCGGCCCGTGGCGAACTCCTTCTGGAAGAGCTCGAACGCCAGACGGGCGTTGGCGACACCGGCCTTGGACTTGAGCTGCTCGGCGTCGCCGCCGATCGCCGCGAGGCGCTTGTCGACCTCGGTGTCCACCCGCGAGACGAAGAACGACGCCACCGAGTGGATCCCGGCGAGGTCATGCCCGGCGGCCTGGGCCTGCTCGAGTCCGGTCAGGTACGCATCGATCACCTCGGCGTACCGCTCCAGGCTGAAGATCAGCGTGACGTTGACCGAGATGCCCTTCGCGATCACCGCGGTGATCGCCGGGAGGCCGGCTTTCGTCGCAGGGATCTTGATGAGCGCGTTGGGGCGGTCGACGCGCTCCCACAGCTGCACGGCCTGGTCGACCGTGGCGGCGGTGTCGTGAGCGAGGTCGGGGGAGACCTCGATCGACACGCGTCCGTCGACCCCGCCGGTGGCGTCGTAGACGGGGCGGAAGATGTCCGCCGCCTCGCGCACGTCGTCGGTCGTGATCTCGAAGATGGCCTGGTCCGCCACGGCATCGCGGGCGGCGAGCGAAGACACCTGCTCTTCGTACGCCTCGCCCTTGGACAGGGCCGTGGCGAAGATCGTCGGGTTGGTCGTGACCCCGCTGACGTTGCGGGTGGTGATGAGCTCGGTCAGATTCCCGGACGTGATGCGCTCACGCGAGAGGTCGTCGAGCCAGATGCTCACGCCGGCGGCGGCGAGCTGTTCGGTGGGGGTGCTCATGCGTTCTCCTGGATCGTTTCGCGAGCCGCCGCGACGACGGCCTCGGCGGTGATGCCGAACTTCTGGAAGAGGGTCTTGTAGTCGGCGCTGGCCCCGAAGTGCTCGATCGAGACCGAGCGTCCGGTGTCGCCGACGATGTCGCGCCAGCCGAGGGCGAGTCCGGCCTCGACCGACACGCGCGCCTTCACGGTGCGGGGCAGGACGCTTTCGCGATACGCCTCGTCCTGCTCGGCGAACCATTCCAGGGACGGAGCGGACACGACGCGCGCGTTCACACCCTCGCCCGCCAGAGTCGCGCGGGCCTCGACGGCCAGCTGCACCTCGGAGCCGGTGGCGACGAGGATGACGTCGGGGCTGCCGTTCGGCGCGTCGGCGAGGACATAGGCCCCCTTCGTGGCGAGCTGAGCGCTGGCGAACACGTCGCCCGACGCCTCACCGTCGCCGCGCTCGAAGACGGGGATGTTCTGGCGCGTGAGCGCGAGTCCACCCGGGCCCTCGTTGCGGCGCAGCAGCTCGAGCCAGGCCACCGCGGTCTCGTTGGCATCCGCGGGACGCACCACCGTGAAGTTCGGGATGGCGCGCAGTGACGCGAGCTGCTCGATCGGCTGGTGGGTCGGCCCGTCCTCGCCCAGCGCGACGGAGTCGTGCGTCCAGACGAACAGGCTCGGGATGTTCATGAGGGCGGCGAGGCGCACCGCAGGGCGCATGTAGTCGCTGAAGATCAGGAACGTGCCGCCGAACGCGCGGGTCGGTCCGTGCAGCACGATCCCGTTGACGATCGCGCCCATGGCGTGCTCGCGGATGCCGAAGTGCAACACCCGGCCGTAGGGGTCGCCGGACCATTCGTGCGTCGACCATTCCGCGGGGATGAACGATTTCGCGGACTTGATGGTGGTGAGGTTGGACTCGGCCAGGTCCGCCGATCCGCCCCAGAGCTCGGGGAGGACTTCGGCCAGGGCGTTGAGCACCACGCCGGAGGCGGCACGGGTCGAGACGTCCTTGCCGGACTCGAACGAAGGGAGCGCAGCGGCGACATCCGTCGGCAGCTCATGAGCCTCGAGCCGGTCCCACAGCGCCTTGCGCTCCGGGTTGGCATCGGCCCACGCATCCCACTTCTGCTGCCACGCCTCGCGCGCCTCCGCCGCACGGTCGGCGAGCGCGCGGGTGTGAGCGATCACATCATCGGCGACGACGAAGGACTGCTCGGGGTCGAACCCGAGCACCTCCTTGGTGGCCTTGAGTTCGTCGGCTCCGAGCGCCGAGCCGTGGATCTTGCCGGTGTTCTGCTTGCCGGGGGAGGGCCAGCCGATGATCGTGCGCAGGATGATGAGGGAGGGCTTGGCGGTCTCGCCCTTGGCCGCCTCGATGGCCGCGTACAGCTCGGCGACGTCCTCGACGTATTCGCCCGTGCGCTTCCAGTCCACGGTCTGCACGTGCCACCCGTAGGCCTCGTATCGGGCGGCGACGTCCTCGGTGTAGGCGACGTTCGTGTCGTCCTCGATCGAGATCTGGTTGGAGTCGTAGATCGCCACCAGGTTGCCGAGCTGCTGGTGGCCGGCGAGGCTCGAGGCCTCGCTCGTCACGCCCTCCTGCAGGTCGCCGTCACCGGCGATCACGTACACGTGGTGGTCGAAGGGCGACGTGCCGGCAGCGGCATCCGGGTCGAACAGTCCGCGCTCGAAACGGGCTGCGTACGCGAAGCCGACCGCGGAGGCGAGGCCCTGGCCGAGCGGGCCGGTCGTGATCTCGACGCCGTCCGTGTGGCCGAACTCCGGGTGTCCGGGGGTCTTGGATCCCCAGGTGCGGAGAGACTTCAGGTCGTCCAGCTCGAGCCCGAACCCACCGAGGTACAGCTGCACGTACTGCGTCAGGGACGAGTGGCCCACCGACAGGATGAACCGGTCGCGGCCGGCCCAGTGCACGTCCTTCGGGTCGTGGTTCATCACCCGCTGATACAGCAGGTACGCGGCGGGGGCGAGGCTCATCGCCGTCCCCGGGTGCCCGTTGCCCACTTTCTCGACTGCATCCGCAGCGAGGACGCGGGCGGTGTCCACCGCGCGCCGATCGATCTCATCCCAACGCAGTTCCGACACCGGGCCGCCTTTCTCGAGAGCTGCGCCCGGACGTGGTCGATCCTCGATGGCATTTCCGTGAGGAGAAGGAGGAGTCGGCGCTGGGCGCGCGTGTGGTCCTCAGCATAGCGAAGGGGTATGCGCCCGCCGTCATGCGTGCCGCCGTGTGACGACCGCCCCCGCCGGTCACCTCGGCGGCATGCCATAGACTTGGGAGGATTTGACATGCGGTGATTGCGGGGGAGATGGACATCACGTCGACGGTCGGGACGGACGCCACGGTCCGCGACACGCGCCCCTCCTTCGGTCGCACGGTGCGCGCGTATGTGGCCCTGATGAAGCCTCGCGTGCTCGAGCTGCTGCTCGTGACGACCGTGCCCGTGATGATCCTGGCGCAGGGTGGCCTGCCGGACATCTGGCTGGTCCTGGCGACGGTGATCGGCGGCACCGCGAGCGCCGGCTCCGCGGCGGCGTTCAACATGTACCTCGATCGCGACATCGACGCCCACATGCAGCGGACGGTGAATCGCCCGCTGGTGACGGGCGAGGTGTCGCCCCGTGCCGCGTTGATCTTCGCGTGGTCGCTCGCGGTGTTCTCGACGGTGTGGCTCTGGGCCACGACGAACACGCTCGCAGCCGCTCTGTCCGCCGGGGCGATCTTCTTCTACGTCGTGATCTACACGATGATCCTGAAGCGCCGCACCGAGCAGAACATCGTCTGGGGAGGGATCGCCGGATGCTTCCCGGTGGTGATCGGCTGGAGCGCCGTCACCGGTTCGCTCGCCTGGCCGCCGGTCATCCTGTTCGCCCTGGTTTTCCTCTGGACCCCGCCGCACTACTGGCCGCTGTCGATGAAGTACAAGGACCAGTACGAAGCCGTCGAGGTCCCCATGCTCGGTGCCACCCGCGCCGGGTCGCAGGTCGGTCTCCAGGTCATCCTGTACGCCTGGGCGACCGTCGCCTGCTCGCTGCTGCTCATCCCGGTCGCCGGCATGGGCGTCGTCTACACCGTCTCCGCCCTCGTGTTCGGCGGGTGGTTCATCTACGAATCCCACCGGTTGTACACGCGCGCGGTGCGCGGGACCGAGCCGCGTCCCATGCGCGTCTTCCACGCGTCGATCACCTATCTGACCCTGCTCTTCGTCGCGATCGCCGTGGACCCGCTGCTTCCCTGGTGACCACCTCGTAGACGGCACGAGGAAGGGCCGGCCATCCGTTCGGATGCCCGGCCCTTCCTCGTGCACGGCGCGGTGGTGCGACGCGTCAGCGCGACGTGGAGGTCTGCTCCAGATCGGCATCTTCCGCGGCGGGCGCGTCGCCGGCGTTCGCCGCGCCCGGGGCGTCTCCGTCGCGTGCGGCGTCGTCGAGGTCCGCGGCATCCGCGAAGGGGGCCGTCGTCACCGGCTCGTCGGCGACGACGGCGGGGCCGGTGGGCGTCGCGGTGTCCGGCGCGACGTAGGCGGGCGGCGCGGTGACGGCGTGCGGGCGGAGCGTCGCGGCGGCGGCGACGGCGAGAGCCAGCAGGATGCCGATCACGCCGGCGCCGATGAGAATGGCGCCGAGGACGGCGACGGACTGTCCGACGTACACCTCGACGCCGGTCGCGGTGCCGTCGTTCAGGGTGGCGGTCATGATGCCGAGCCGGTCGGAGACCAGCCACGCGCCGACGGCCGTGGTCGCGACCGATCCGACGAGGAGCACCCAGAAGGGGATGCTGCGGGCGAGCGGGGGTCTGGTGGTCATGCGTCATCCTCCTGATCGGGCCGTGAGGGGGTCACGGCGTCGTTCAGTCTGAACGGCGCGCTTCCGCCGTTCGTGTGCGTCGTCGATGAATCGGCTGTGAGGGCCGCGCCGGACGCGTCAGGCGCGGACCTCGACGTGGTCGTCCGCCGCGACCCGGGACTCGGCATCCGGGAGTCCGTTCGCCGGACGGGACAGGTGCAGCACCACCGCGGTCATAGCGGCCGCCGTGAGCGCGGCGAGCACCATGTGGATGCCCACGGCGAGGATGGGCAGACCATTCCGAGCCTGGAACAGACCGACCGCGATCTGGACCAGTTCCGCCGCGAGGAGCGCGATGCTCCAGCGGGCGAGGAGGGGGGTCCGGTCGCGCTGACGCCACGCGCCGATCACGAGGGCGATCGTCAGGGCGAAGAGGACGTAGCTGGGCCACGCGTGGATGTGCTCCAGGAGCTCCGCGTCGAATCCGCTCCGGCCGGCGTTCGGGTCGCCGGAGTGAGGCCCGGCGCCGGTGGTGAGGATGCCGAAGACGATCGTGACGACGAGGGCGGCGACCGCGCCGCGAGCCGTCCATCGCAACCACGACGCGACGGCGGAGACGCGGGGCAGGTCGGGGCGATTCATCCTGACGAGGAACGCGGCGGTGATGCAGACCAGACCCACCGACACGACGTAGTGGAAGCCGACGATGAAGGGGTTCAGTCCCGTCAGGACCGTGATGCCGCCGACGAGGGCCTGCGCGACGACGCCGATCAGGACGAGCCAGGCCAGCACCACGAGGTCTCGACGTGTCGGGGTGGTCCGGACGGAGCGCACGGCGGTCGCGATGACCGCGACGAGGAGGATGCCGTTCGCGAGCGGGCCGGCCGGGATGTCCAGAGCGACGCCGAGTGCGACGGCGGCGCCGGCCCCCAGGATTCCGCCGAGCGCGAACCACAGGGTCGGCGTCAGTGCCCGGCGCCCGCCGGTGCGGACGATGATCCCGATCACGACGGCGAGCGCGAGGATGCCCACGAGACCGGTGAGCGTCCGGTTCCCGAACTCGATGACACCGTGGATTCCCATCTCCGGGGTGGGGACGATCGAATCGGCCGTGCACCGAGGCCACGTGGGGCATCCGAGCCCGGAGCCGGTCAGCCGGACGGCCCCGCCGGTGCCGATGATGAGGACTTCGGCGAGGAACGACAGCCACGCCAAAACACGCAGAGGACCGCCGATCCGCCCCGGCAGTCGACGCGGACGAGGGGTGACGGTCGCGGGCGCGGACATGGGAGGACCTCCTGGGTCGGATGCCGCCGGGCGCCCGGCGCGGGCCGGAGGGAAGGCGGAACCTGTAGAATCGAGGGGTTCGGTCGCGCGCCGTCGGGCGCAACCCCTTCCGAACAGTTTAGGCGCCCACGATGACGCCAGGAGAGGGTCCACCCAGCGGCTTTCCCCGCCGGTAACTCCACCGGTGGATCAGGGGGCCGGAGCGGATGACACCGCCAGACCCGGAGGAGACGAGACGATGTCTGATGTGCTGATCGACCGCCCAGAGCTTGACGGCCTGGGGGTCTACGAATTCGGCTGGCACGACACCGACGCGGCCGGCGCGGTGGCTCAGCGAGGAATCAACGAGGACGTGGTTCGCGGGATCTCCGCGTTGAAGTCCGAACCCGAATGGATGCTGAAGACCCGGCTGAAGGGCTATCAGCTCTTCGGCCGCAAGCCGATGCCGACGTGGGGGGCCGACCTCTCCGCCATCGACTTCGACAACATCAAGTACTTCGTGCGCTCCACGGAGAAGCAGGCCCAGACCTGGGAAGACCTGCCCGAGGACATCAAGAACACCTACGAGCGGCTCGGCATCCCCGAGGCCGAGCGTCAGCGCCTCGTGGCCGGTGTCGCCGCGCAGTACGAGTCCGAGGTCGTCTATCACCAGATCCGTGAGGACCTCGAGGCGCAGGGCGTCATCTTCATGGACACCGACACGGCGCTCCGCGAGCACCCGGAGTTCTTCGAAGAGTACTTCGGAACGGTGATCCCCGCGGGCGACAACAAGTTCGCGGCGCTGAACACCGCTGTGTGGTCGGGCGGGTCGTTCGTCTACGTGCCGCCCGGCGTACACGTGGACATCCCCCTCCAGGCGTACTTCCGCATCAACACCGAGAACATGGGTCAGTTCGAGCGGACGCTGATCATCGCCGACGAGGGGTCCTACGTCCACTACATCGAGGGCTGCACCGCGCCGATCTACAAGTCGGACTCCCTCCACTCGGCGGTCGTCGAGATCATCGTGAAGAAGAACGCACGCGTGCGCTACACGACCATCCAGAACTGGTCGAACAACGTCTACAACCTCGTCACCAAGCGCGCCGTCGCCCACGAGGGCGCGACGATGGAGTGGGTCGACGGCAACATCGGCTCCAAGGTGACGATGAAGTACCCGTCGATCTTCCTCATGGGCGAGCACGCCAAGGGCGAGACTCTGTCGGTCGCCTTCGCCGGCCCCGGCCAGCATCAGGATGCCGGCGCCAAGATGATCCACATGGCGCCCTACACGCAGTCCTCGATCGTGTCGAAGTCCATCGCCCGCGGCGGTGGCCGCGCGGGCTACCGCGGCGAGGTCCGCGTCGACGCGAATGCGCACCACAGCGCCAACACGGTGCGGTGCGATGCGCTCCTGGTCGACACGATCTCGCGCTCGGACACCTACCCCGCGATCGACATCCGCGTCGACGACGTGCAGCTGGGACACGAGGCCACGGTCTCGAAGGTCAGCGAGGAGCAGCTCTTCTACCTCATGAGCCGGGGACTCCCCGAGGACGAGGCGATGGCGATGATCGTGCGCGGCTTCATCGAGCCCATCGCACGCGAGCTGCCGATGGAGTACGCCCTCGAACTCAACAAGCTCATCGAGATGGGCATGGAAGGATCCGTCGGCTGATGACGACAGCGACCCAGGCCCCCGCCGCGGCGGAGGGCCACATCGACCCTGCCGCCGCGTTCGTGCCGGTGCAGACCCGCTCAGAGCGGCTGACCTCGTTCGCCCCGGAGGACTTCGGCGTCCCGACCGGGCGCGAAGTCAACTGGAAGCACACGCCGATCCGGCTTCTCGAGGCGCTCTTCGACGACGTCGAGGGCGAGGAGGGTGCCGTGCGCGTCGGCGCCACGCTTCCCGACGGAGTCGAGAGTGCCGAACTCGAGGTCGGCCAGGCGCCGCGCGGGGAGGTCTTCCGACCCGAGGATCGCGTCGCCGCGGTGGCCTGGTCGCAGGGGCGGAGCGCGCACCTCGTGCGCATCCCCGTCGACACGGTGATCGACACGCCGATCGTCCTCGACATCGAAGGACAGGGTGGTCGCGCGCACGCGCACATCGTTCTGGAGGCGCTGCCGCACTCGCGCGCCACAGTCCTCCTGCGTCACCGCGGCTCGGCGACTCTCGCGCAGAACGTCGAGATCATCGTCCGTGACGGGGCCGCCCTCGACGTGGTCTCGGTGCAGCAGTGGGCCGACGACGCCGTCCACGCCGCGTCGCACCAGGCGCGCGTCGATCGCGACGCGACCCTCCGCCACACGGTCGTGAGCCTCGGCGGGGCGCTCGTGCGCGTGAACCCCTCGGTGGAGCTCGCCGGTGCGGGCGCGGACGGACGCCTGTACGGACTGTCGTTCGCGGACGCGGAGCAGCACCTCGAGAGCCAGGTCTACCTCCATCACAAGGGGCCTCACACCGTCGGCGACGTCCTGTACAAGGGGGCGCTCCAGGGTGCGAGCGCGCACACGGTGTGGATCGGCGATGTCCTGATCGGTCGCGACGCCGTCGGCACCGACTCCTACGAGGCGAACCGAAACCTCGTCCTCACCGACGGGGCGCGGGCGGACTCGATCCCGAACCTCGAGATCGAGACCGGCGACATCGTCGGCGCCGGACACGCCAGCGCCACGGGGCGCTTCGATGACGAGCAGCTGTTCTACCTGCAGGCCCGCGGCATCTCCGAAGAAGAGGCCCGTCGCCTCGTCGTCCTCGGCTTCCTCGCCGAGATCATCCAGAAGACCGGCATCCCGTCGCTGGAAGAAGAGCTGATGGCCGCGATCGAGGCCGAGCTGGCCGCGGAGGAGCGGGCATGAGCGCGCAGAAGGTGCTGAATCTCAGCGAGCTCGAGCAGGACACCGCGGTGCGGGTCGAGGTCGACGGCGTGCCGATGGCCGTGGTCCTCGACGGCGAGGGAGTCGTCCACGCCATCGGCGACACCTGCACCCACGGCGACATCTCCCTCTCGGACGGTTTCGTCGAGGGCGAGACGCTGGAGTGCTGGGCTCACGGATCGGCGTTCTCGCTCCGCACCGGGCGCCCCCTGAATCTGCCGGCGTACGAGCCGGTTCCCGTTTACGAGGTCACGATCGACGGCGACGATGTGCTCATCGATCCCGCCGTGACCAAAGCAGTCGACTGAAGAAGGTAGCCACTATGTCTGTTCTCGAGATCCGCGACCTCCATGTGACCGTGGAGACGGATGCCGGAACCACGCCGATCCTCAACGGGGTCACCCTGACGATCAGCACCGGTCAGACTCACGCGATCATGGGCCCCAACGGCTCGGGCAAGTCCACCCTGGCGTACACGATCGCCGGGCACCCGAAGTACACCGTCACGAGCGGCTCCATCACGCTCGACGGCGAGGACGTGCTCGAGATGTCGGTCGACGAGCGCGCCCGTGCGGGTCTGTTCCTGGCCATGCAGTATCCCGTCGAGATCCCGGGTGTCACGGTGACGAACTTCCTCCGCACCGCCAAGACCGCCGTCGACGGCGAGGCGCCCTCGATCCGGACCTGGACCAAGGACGTCAAGGGCGCGATGAAAGACCTGCGCATGGACCCGAAGTTCGCCCAGCGCAACGTCAACGAGGGCTTCTCCGGCGGCGAGAAGAAGCGGCACGAGATCCTGCAGCTCGAGCTGCTGAAGCCGCGCATCGCCGTCCTCGACGAGACCGACTCGGGTCTGGACGTGGACGCGCTCAAGGTCGTTTCCGAGGGGGTCAACCGCGCCAAGGAGGCCACCGACCTCGGTGTGCTCCTGATCACGCACTACACCCGGATCCTCCGCTACATCCGTCCCGACCACGTCCACGTCATGGTCGCCGGTCGTATCGCGGAGGAGGGCGGCCCGGAACTGGCCGATCGCCTGGAAGCCGAGGGGTACGACCGCTACCTCCCGACCGGTGATTCCGAGCCTGCCGACGCGCCCGCCGCGGCCGGCGCGTAGGATCGTTACATGACCGCAACCCTCTCGCCCGAGAAGTTCGACGAGGTCACCGAGGCCCTGAAGGACGTCATGGACCCCGAACTGGGGATCAACGTCGTCGATCTGGGGCTGATCTACGACCTCGGCTGGGACGACGAGAACGACGCCCTGGTCATCCACATGACTCTCACCTCGGCCGGCTGCCCGCTCACCGATGTGCTCGAGGAGCAGACCGCGCAGTCTCTCGACAACGTCGTGGATCGCTTCCGCATCAACTGGGTGTGGATGCCGCCGTGGGGCCCCGAGCGGATCACCGACGACGGACGCGACATGATGCGCGCCCTCGGCTTCGCCATCTGACGACGGACCGCTCCGGCCCGCGTCGTTTCGTCCCGTGACGCCCGAGCGCGCATGCCACAGGCCTGCGTCCTAGGCTCGGGCCATGAGCGTCGTCCCGGTGCAGGCACTTCCCCTCGATCAGTTGCGGCAACGCACGAGCACGAAGTGGCGCAGCTACCCCGACGACGTCCTGCCGCTCTTCGTCGCCGAAACCGACTATCCGCTCGCGCCCGCCATCACCGACGCCCTCACGCGCGCGGTGCTGCTCGGCGACACCGGATACACCCCGTCTGATCCGGGGCTGGGCGACGCGTTCTCGGGATTCGCCCGACGCCGCTTCGGATGGACCGTGGACCCGGCATCCGTCTGGTCGACGTGCGACGTGATGATGGGGGTCGTGGAGATCCTCCGCCGGGTCATCGCGCCGGGGGAGCGGGTCGTGGTGATGCCGCCGGTCTACCCGCCCTTCTATGACTGTGTGGAGGAGGCGGGAGGCGTCGCCGAGCGCGTTCCCCTCGCGGTGTCGGACCGCGGATGGCGGATCGATCTCGAGGGTGTCGGCCGCGCGCTCGATGAGGGCGCGCGCGCCGTGCTCCTGTGCAATCCCCAGAACCCCACCGGGACCGTCCATTCCCGCGACGATCTCGCCGCGCTGGCGTCGCTCGCGGCCCGCCACGGCGCGGTCGTCATCAGCGATGAGATCCACGCGCCGCTCACTCACGCACCGGCGCGGTTCACGCCATTCCTCTCCGTCTCGGAGGAGGCGGCATCCGTCGGCTACTGCGTGACGAGCGCCAGCAAGACATTCAACCTCGCGGGGCTCAAGTGCGCCCTGATGATCGGCGGTGCGGAACCGCAGCGTTCCCTGCTGCGCGCGCTGCCCCCGGAGGTCGGCTGGCGCACGGGTCTGTTCGGGGCCTTGGCGGGTGTCGCGGCGATGTCGCCCGAGAGCGACCCGTGGCTCGACTCTCTCCTCGTGGCGCTGGATGACCAGCGTCGACTGCTGACCGATCTCCTGGCGACGCACCTTCCCGATGCGCGGTACCTCGAACCCGACGCCGGGTATCTGGCGTGGGTCGACGTCTCCGCCTACGGCTGGGGCGACAACCCCGCGACCCGGATCCGCCGCGACGCGCGTGTGGCGCTCCACCACGGGCCCCTGTTCGGGTCCGAGGGGCGAGGACACGTGCGTATCAACATCGGATGCGCGCCCGAGATCCTCGCCGAGGCCGTCGAGAGGATGGGTACACTGGCGAGGCGATGAGCTCCTCTTCCCGTTCCACCGGTATCTGGAGCGGGGAGTACCTCTGGGTCACCCTCGGAGCGGTCGCGATGATCTTCCTGGCCGCGACGCAGGCGCTGGCCGTCACGACCGTCATGCCCTTGGTCAGTGCCGATCTCGACGGCGAGGCGCTGTACGCCGTGGCGTTCTCGGCCACGGTCGCCACCAGCGTGATCGGCATGGTCGCCGCCGGAGCCTGGTGCGACCGCGGCGGAGTGCTGGCACCGTTGTCCACGTCGGTGATGCTCTTCGTCCTCGGGCTCGTCGTCGCCGGCGCGGCCGCGAGCATGGAGTGGGTGGTGATCGGCCGTCTCATCCAAGGGCTCGGGACGGGTGGGCAGACGGTGTCCCTGTACGTCGTGGTCGCTCGCGTGTACCCGGCGATGGTGCACGGGCGGGTGTTCGCCGCGTTCTCGGCGGCCTGGGTGATCCCCTCCCTCGTCGGTCCGCTGCTCGCCGGCGCCGTCGCCGAGTTCTTCCACTGGCGCTGGGTGTTCCTGGGCGTGGCGGCGCTGACCCTCTCGGCCTTCGCCGTGGTCGTCGCGCGTCTGCGCGGGCTCCCGTTGGACCCGCCGGAGCGCGGTGCGACCGACGTCGGACGCCGGCTGGCGTGGGCCACGGCGCTCGCGGTCTCCGCGGTGGCCCTGGGCCTCGCGGGCGAGGCGGGGCCCGCGAGGATCCCGATCATCGCCGTGGCGGTGATCGCGATCGCGGTGACGGTCCGACCGCTCCTGCCGTCGGGTGCCCTCCGCGCGCGCCGGGGCCTGCCCAGCGTGATCCTCATGCGCGGCGTCATCGCCGGCGCCCTCTTCGGCGCCGAGATCTACGTGCCCTACCTCCTCATCGACGAATACGGCTTCAGCGCGACCTGGGCCGGGCTCGGGCTGACCGCGGCGGCGCTGGCCTGGGCGGCGGCCGCCGAGGTGCAGGGGCGCGTGGGCGATCGGCTGGGAAACCGGCGCATCACCCTCATCGGGATCGCGTTCCTGGCGTCGTCGATGGCGATCGTCGGCCTGGTTGCGGTGACGCACGCCCATCCGGTGATCCTCATCGCCGGATGGGGGCTCTCAGGTGCCGGTATGGGGCTGATGTACCCGCGCCTGACGGTTCTCACCCTCGCGTACTCGACGACGCAGAACCAGGGCTTCAACTCCGCCGCGCTCTCCATCTCGGATGCCGTCGGCGCGGCGACCACCATCGCCGCGATGGGACTCGTCTACACGGGTCTCGGTGGCGGCATCCTCGCCTTCGCCTGGGTCTTCGCGCTCGGGACGCTCGTGGCCCTCGCGGCTCTGGTGCCCGGACTCCGTCTCGGACACGGAGCGGAGGTGCGCGCGTCGACCGTGCCGGTGTGACGGGGGCGCGATCGCGCGTTTGGCCAATCGGGGAAGGTGAGGCTACCCTTACTTCGTGCCCGCCATCGCTACCGAGGTCCGACCCGCGTACCGCCCGTACATCCTGCAGGTCGCCGGAGTCCAACGGCTCTCGCCGCACTTCGCGCGCGTGCGGCTCACGGGCGACGACCTGGAGCACTTCGGGACCGCGGGACTCGACCAGCGTGTGAAGATCCTCTTCCCCGACGCGCGCGGCGCCTTCGCCGACGTCGGCCAGGACGAGGGCGCGGGCGACTGGTACGACCGGTGGCGCGCACTCCCCGACGCGTCGCGGAACCCCTTCCGGACCTACACGGTCCGGCGGATCGACCCCATCCGGCGGGTACTTGAGATCGACTTCGTCGTCCACGAGGACCCCGGTCCGGCGGGAGCATGGGTCAGCGTCGCCTCTGTCGGCGACCCCCTGATCGTCGTCGGGCCCGACGAGCGCAGCCCGCATTCGCGCGCGGGCCTCGACTGGCACCCCGGGACGGCGAGGCGCGTGCTGCTGGCGGGCGACGAGACGGCGGTGCCCGCGATCAGCGGCATCCTCGAGGCGCTTCCCGCGCGATGCACCGCCGAGGCCTTCCTGGAGGTGCCGACCGCGGCGGACGCGCAGGACCTCGTCGTCGGCGCGGGTACGCGCGTCCACTGGATCGCGCGGGGCGGCGCAGAGCACGGATCCGGCCTTCTTGCCGCGCTCCGGGCATGGACGGGGGAATCGTCCGATCTGCTCGCCCGCGCCTCCGCGCCCCGACCGCAGGCACTCGCCGATGTCGATGTCGACGCGGAACTCCTGTGGGACTCCCCGCTCGACGGCGAAGGCGAGTTCTACGCCTGGATCGCCGGCGAGGCCGCGATGGTCAAGACCGCGCGTCGTCTGCTGGTGTCGGAGTGCGGTGTGGACCGCAAGCGCGTCGCCTTCATGGGCTATTGGCGCCTCGGACAGTCAGAGCGCACGGGATGACCCGCGCCCCGCGGTCCGCGGGGCAACGTCGCATCGCCGTCACGGCCGTCGTGGCGGCGGCGCTGACGCTGGCCGCCGTCGTCCTGAGCATCGCCGTCGGCGCGCGGCCGATCGCGCCCGCCGTCGTCGTCGACGCGCTGTTCGCCTACGATCCGAGCCTCAACGACCACGTCGTGGTCCTCACCCAGCGCGTGCCCCGCACCCTCATCGGCCTCCTCGCGGGTGCCGCGCTGGCGCTCGCGGGCACGACCATGCAGGGTCTGACGCGAAACCCGTTCGCCGACCCGGGACTCCTCGGTGTCAACGCCGGGGCATCCGTCGGCGTCCTCGCGGCCATCACGTTCGCGGGAATCCGTCAGCCCGCGGGCTTCGTCTGGTTCGCGTTCGCCGGCGCGGCGGTCGCGGCGGTCTTCGTGGCCGTCATCGGCTCCCGCGGACCGGATGCCGCGTCGCCGGCCAAGCTGGCCCTCACGGGGGCCGCGGTCACCGCGGGACTCACCTCGATCACGCTCCTCATCCTCACCACGCAGTCTGCGGCCCTCGACGTGTACCGCTACTGGTCGGTGGGTGCCCTCACCGCGCGTGGCCTGGACACGGTCGCGCTGGTCGTCGTCCCGCTCGCGGTGGGCGCCGTCCTCGCTCTGGCCTCTGCGCGCGGCCTCGACCTCCTCGCGCTGGGCGAGCAGACGGCGACCGGCCTCGGACACAGTGTTCCGCGCACGCGCGCCATCGGCATCCTCGCGGCGGTCCTCCTCGCCGGGGGAGCGACGGCCATCGCCGGCCCGCTCGTCTTCCTCGGACTCGTCGTGCCCCACCTTCTCCGCTTCCTCGTCGGCGCCGGCTACGCGGCGCTGCTCTGGATCGGGATGCCGGTGGGGGCGACGCTGCTGCTCGTCGCCGACGTCCTCGGCCGGGTCGCGGCGCCCCCCGGCGAAGTCCAGGCCGGCGTCGTCCTCGCGATCATCGGCGCGCCGGCGCTCATCGCGCTGGTCGTGCGCGGAGAGCGGGTGTCGCTGTGATCGCCGTCGCGGACGTCCGGCGCCTGGCCCGGCGTCGCTGGGGCATCGTGCTCGTCTCCCTCGGTGCGCTCACGGTCGCAGCCGCCGCGGCGGCGCTCATGATCGGCGACTATCCGCTCGGCCCGGGACAGGTGCTCGCCGTCCTGTTCGGCGGCGGCGAGCCGGTGGAGCAGTACGTCGTCCTGCAGTCCCGTCTGCCGCGACTGGCCATGGCCCTGCTGGTCGGCTCGGCCCTCGGAGTCGCCGGTGCCCTGCTCCAAGCCCTCCTGCGCAATCCGCTCGCGAGTCCCGACCTGCTGGGGATCTCCGGCGGGAGCACGCTCGCCGCGGTGTTCTGCCTTCTCGTCCTCGGACTGACAGGGCCCGTGCTCGCCGCCTTCGCCCTCGTCGGAGGGCTCGCGGCATCCGCTCTCCTCCTCGCCGTGGCGCGGGGGCGCGCCGCGGGGTACCGCCTCATCCTCGCCGGGATCGGGGTGTCCTTCTTCTGTGCGGCCCTCGTCGGCTTCCTCATGACCCGCGCGCAGCTGCAGCAGACGCAGGCGGCGCTCGTCTGGCTCACCGGCAGCCTCGCCAGCACGCCGTGGTGGCAGGTCATCGTCCTCGCCGTGGTGTGGCTGCTCGTGCTGCCCCTGCTCCTTCCGCTGGCGCGTCGCCTTCCCGTCCTGATGCTCGGCGAGCAGACGGCGACGGGTCTCGGCGAGCACTCGGGGCGGGTCCGCACCGCCGGCGTCGTCGTCGCGGTCATCCTGACGGCGGTGACGTGCGCCTTCGCGGGCCCCATCTCATTCGTGGCGCTGTGCGCGCCCGCAATCGCCCGGCCCCTCACCGGTCACGGGTCGGTCGCCCTGGCGCCGAGTGCGCTGGTCGGCGCGGCGCTGCTGGCGCTGTCTGACCTCGTCGCGCAGTACGCGCTCCCGAACGTGTCGATGCCGGCGGGTGTGGTCACCGGGGCGTTCGGCGCCGTGTTCCTGCTGTGGTTGCTCGCGACGTCGAAGGGACGCGCACTATGACGACATCCGCCCGCACCACCCGCGTCGAGGCGCGACGGCTGACCGCCCGTGCGCTGCGCGCCGGCTATCCGGGGCGTACCGTCATCGACGGGTTGGACCTGGAGCTGGCCCCCGGCAGGATCACGATGATCATCGGCGCCAACGCCTGCGGCAAGTCCACGCTGCTCGGAGCTCTCGCACGCCTGCGGGCGCCGCTGTCCGGCGCGGTGGAGTTGGACGGCGAAGACGTGGCTCGGATCCCGCGCGCGTCGTACGCGCGTGCCGTGGGCCTCCTGCCCCAGCATCCGATCGCTCCCGAGGGGATCACGGTCGCCGAGCTGGTGTCGCGGGGGCGGCATCCGCACCGGGGACTGTTCCGTCGCTGGAGCGCGGAGGACTCGGCCGTCGTCGATGACGCGCTGCAGCGCACCGGCACCGCGGAGCTCGCGGCACGTCCGGTCGGCGACCTGTCCGGCGGCCAGCGGCAGCGCGTCTGGATCGCCATGGCGCTGGCCCAGGATCCGAGCATCCTGCTGCTGGACGAGCCGACGACGTTCCTCGACCTCAGCCACCAGATCGAGGTCCTCGACCTGCTGCGCGAGCTGAACACCACCCGCGGCACGACCATCGTCGCCGTGCTCCACGACCTCAACCTCGCGGCCCGCTACGCCGACGAGCTCGTGGTCCTCTCGGGAGGCCGGCTCATCGCGCAGGGCGCGCCCGTCGATGTCCTCACCACGGAGGTCGTGGCCGAGGCGTTCGCGCTCGACGCCCTCGTCATCCCCGACCCGCTCACGGCGACTCCGCTCGTCGTCCCCGTGCCCGGCGGTGCGCACGTCACCGCCGACCCCGCCTGATCCCGGCATCCGTGGATCACCATCAGAAAGGAAACCCGATGACCCGCTTGCGCCCGGTCCTCGCCCTCGCCGCCGCCACGACGCTGGCGCTCTCCCTCGCCGGCTGCGCCTCCGCCGCCGAGGAGTCCGACACCTCCGCGCCCGCCGCCGGCGACAGCGCCGCCTTCCCGCTGACGATCCCCTCCGCGCTCGGGGACGCCGTCCTTGAGTCCGCCCCGGAGCGGGTCGCGACCTGGGGCTGGGGCGCCACGGACGCGGTGCTCGCCCTCGGCGTCGTGCCCGTCGCCATCCCCTCGGACGATTACTCCGGCGGCGAGTCCCGGATCTCCCCGTGGATCGAGGACGCGCTCGAGGAGATGGATGCCGAGACTCCGGTGATCCTGGACAACTCCGCGTACGAACTCCAGGTCGAGGAGCTGCTCGCCGCCGACCCCGACGTGCTGATCGCCCCGTACTCCGGGCTCACCCAGGAGGAGTTCGACGCGGTGACCGGAGCGGGGATCCCGGTCGTCGCGTACCCCGAGGCGCCGTGGACGACACCGTGGCGCGACGTGGTGACCATCACGGGGGAGGCGCTCGGACTCGAGGCCGAGGCCGACGAGGTGCTGGAGTCGCTCGATGCGGAGGTCGCCGATGCCGCTGCCGCGCACCCCGAGTTCGAAGGCGTCTCGATCTCCGTGCCGAGCGATTCCGCGGGAACCTGGTACCTGTACCTGCCCGCCGACCCGCGTGTGGAGATCCTCGAGGACCTCGGCTTCGTCACGCCGCCGAGCGTCACCGACCTCGACACCGGTGAGTCGACGTTCTACACCACGGTGAGCCCGGAGAACCTCGATGAGGTGAACTCCGAGGTCGTGCTGACCTTCGTGGACAGCGAGGAGGCGTTCGAGGGCTTCCTCGGCTCGTCCACCGCCCAGCTCATGCCCGCGGTGGCGAAGGGGGCGGTGGCCGGCCTGGTCGGCGTCGAGGAGATCTCCGCGCTCACCCCCACGCCGCTCACCCTCCCGTGGATCCTTCCCACGCTGACGGAGAAGCTCGCCGCGGCGACGGCGGTCGCGCAGGGCTGACCGGCGTCGTCCGATACGAGAAGAGCCCCCGACCGCACGGTCGGGGGCTCTTCCCATTCCGTCAGGCGATCACGCGTCGCGACGTCGGTCGACCGCGCGCACTCCCACCCAGGCGAGGGGCACGAGGACGGCCGCGGCGGCGGCCTTGATCAGGCCCGGCAGGATGAACGGCACGACGCCTGCGGCGAGGACGGAGGCCGCGGTCACCTGCTGACCGAGCACGGTGCCGAGGATCAGCGCCATGTAGGGGACGCCGATCAGGAAAGGGACGACGCTGGCCGCGACGAAGCCCACGAACGCCAGCCAGGGCTTCCGGTCCCAGGCACGTTCGGCGAACCACCCGGCCAGGAAGGCGGCCGGGATGAACCCGACGATGAACCCGAAGGACGGTGACAGGACGTACGCGGGGCCGGCGACCGGACCGGCGAAGACGGGAAGCCCCGCGAGCCCGACGAGGAGGTAGGTCGTCAACGCCGCCGCGCCGCGACGGGCTCCGAGGGCGGCGCCGACGACGATGACGCCGAGCGTCTGGCCGGTGATCGGGATCGGTCCGATGAAGAAGGAGACCTTCGCGAGGAGCGCGACCAGCGCCACGCCGGACAGGACCAGGGCGGCATCCACGGCGAAGGCGCGGGAACGGGTTGCGGGACGGCCGAGAGCGTCGGCGAGGACGCGTCGGCGGTGTGGGGCGGCGAGCGAGGACATGGGTCTCCTTCGGCGTCAGGGGAGGGCACCGCGCCGGTGGCGGCATCCCGGATCTCACTCTAGGGCGACGCGCCCCGGCGGCGCTGTCGGGTTCCGACGGAGGAACGGAGGAATCTTTGTATGGGCGGTCAGGCGGTAGACTGGGCGGCTGGCCGTCGGCCATCCTCCACCCTCGATCGAACGGACCTCCGCTGTGCTCGCCGTGCACGAACTCGAGATCCGCGTGGGCGCCCGTGTGCTCATGTCGGACGTGTCCTTCCGCGTCTCCGGGGGCGACAAGATCGGACTGGTCGGCCGCAACGGCGCCGGCAAGACCACGCTGACGAAGGTTCTCGCCGGCGACCTCCTTCCCGCCGGGGGATCGGTCGACCGCATCGGCGAGATGGGCTACCTCCCGCAGGACCCGCGCTCGGGTGATCCGGAGATGCTCGCGCGCACGAGGATCCTCGACGCCCGTGGCCTCGGCACGCTCGCGCTCGGAATGCACGAGGCATCCCTCGCCATGGGCGATGACGACCCCGCCGTCGCCGCCAAGGCGATGAAGCGCTACGGATCGCTCACCGAACGTTTCGAGGCGCAGGGCGGGTATGCCGCCGAGGCGGAGGCGGCCTCCATCGCGCACAACCTCTCGCTGCCGGACCGCATCCTCGACCAGCCGCTGAAGACGCTGTCGGGTGGGCAGCGGCGTCGCATCGAGCTCGCCCGCATCCTGTTCTCGGATGCCCAGACGATGATCCTCGACGAGCCCACCAACCACCTCGACGCCGACAGTGTCGTGTGGCTGCGGGAGTTCCTGAAGGGGTACAAGGGCGGACTCATCGTCATCTCCCACGACGTGGAGCTCGTCGGGGAGACCGTGAACCGCGTGTTCTACCTCGACGCCAACCGTCAGGTCATCGACGTCTACAACATGAACTGGAAGAACTACCTGCGCCAGCGGGTGGCCGACGAGGAGCGCCGGAAGAAGGAGCGGGCGAACGTCGAGAAGAAGGCCACCGCCCTGCAGCAGCAGGCAGCGCGCTTCGGCGCGAAGGCGTCCAAGGCGGCCGCGGCCCACCAGATGGTCGCGCGCGCGGAGAAGCTCCTGTCCGGTCTCGAGGAGGTTCGCCAGGAGGACCGCGTCGCGAAGCTGAGGTTCCCGAAGCCCGCGCCGTGCGGCAAGACCCCGCTGATGGCCTCGGGACTGTCGAAGTCCTACGGGTCACTGGAGATCTTCACCGACGTGGACCTCGCGATCGATCGAGGGTCGCGGGTGGTGATCCTCGGACTCAACGGTGCGGGCAAGACCACGCTGCTGCGCATCCTGGCCGGGGTCGATCAGCCCGACACCGGTCAGCTCGAACCGGGGCACGGTCTGAAGATCGGCTACTACGCCCAGGAACACGAGAACCTCGACGTCTCCCGGTCGGTGCTGGACAACATGATGTCCGCCGCTCCGGACATCACGGCGACCGAAGCCCGGAAGGTGCTGGGATCCTTCCTCTTCACCGGTGACGACGTGCTGAAGCCTGCCGGGGTGCTCTCCGGCGGCGAGAAGACGCGCCTCTCTCTCGCGACGCTCGTGGTCTCGTCGGCGAACATGCTCCTCCTCGACGAGCCGACCAACAACCTCGACCCGGCTTCCCGCGAGGAGATCCTCGGTGCCCTCGCGCACTACGAGGGCGCGGTCGTCCTCGTCTCCCACGATGAGGGCGCGGTCGAGGCGCTCAATCCGGAGCGCGTCCTCATCCTGCCCGACGGGGTCGAGGACATCTGGGGTCGCGACTACGCGGAGCTCATCTCGCTGGCCTGAGCGCCGCGCGCGGTCCGTGCGCGGTCCGCGTCGAGGAGGGCGTCCTCGTCGTCGGCGTCGCGATCGCGTCGACGGCGTCGGTCCGGAGGCAGCGCCACGGCGTCGTCTCCGGCATCCTGTTCGTCCTCGAGACGGTGGCGGCGCTCGGTGCGGATCACGTATCCGATGAAGATGAAGCCCATCAGGGCGAAGAGGATCCACTGGATCGCGTAGGACAGGTGCGGCCCGGGGTCCTGCGACGGAGAGGGGAGTGCCGCGGGGGTGTCCGCCACCGCGGGGGTCTCCGAGACGAGGATGCCGTACACGCCCCCGATGAGCGCGTCCGCCGCCGCGGGCGAGAGCTCACCCCCGATGAGGTCGACGTTGATCGTCGGGACCTGCCCCTCGGGGGCGGATCGTCCGGATGTCGGCGCGGCCTCTTCCGGGCGCAGGCGCACGACGACGGCGGACTCGCCGAGCGGTGGATCGGGCACGACCGCCGGCCCCGTGCCCTCCTCGGCGGGAGGCACCCAGCCCCGGTCCACGATCACGACACGGCCGTCGGAGAGACGGAAGGGCACGAGCACCTCGAAGGCCGAGGTTCCGCCGTGTGGGCGATTGCGGACCGTGATCTGCTCGTCCGCGAGGTACTCACCCTCGAGCACCACCGGACGCCACTCGTCGTCGGCCGAGAGTCCGTCACCGGGCAGGATGACCTGTTCGAGCGGAACGGGCGCGGCGTCGTAGTTCTGCTCGACCAATGCGAGCTGCGCCGCCCGGTCGTCGTTGCGGGAGAACTGCCAGTTCGAGAGCCAGACGCAGGCGATCGCGAAGACGACGGCCAAGCCGATGTAGATGCTCCACCGCCCGGCGCGGGGGAGCGACTGCATGCTCACTCCGCGGTCGCCGCTCACGACATCCTCCGCTCCGTCTCGTCGGTCGCGCCGAGCGTCGAGACCGAAACGGGGAAGTCGCGGGCGGCGAGGAAGTCGCGGAGATAGTCGCGATGCTCGTCGCAGGCGACCCACGTCTTCGTGCGGTCGGCGCCGTGGATGCGTGGGTTCCGCCAGTCGATCCGCCAGCGCGCCGCGGTCCGGCATCCTGCCCGCGAGCAGTCTGCAACGACCGCCGCGCTCACGGACGCGTCGGCGGTTCGGGCGGCGGATTCTCCTGGATACGGAACACGTCCGTGGTTCCGTGCGTTTCCTCGAGCCGGATCACGATCGGTCCTTCCGGACGGACGGGCCGCTCCGAGGGCGCCGCGGGGAGCGCTCGTTCCGGGTCCACCCGCGCTTCGGTCAGCGGCTTGTCGTCGACGTTCGCGTCGACCACCGCGAAGTACGGCAGGAGAACCGCGGCCGCACCGAAGATCCACGTGTACCAGCCGTACGGCGTGATGACGACCATCAAGATGAAACACAGGATGCGCGCCGCCATCATGATCAGATACCGCGTCGACCGCGCGTCCGCGGCGTCCCGCGGCGATCGCGGCAGGGACGTGGTGGATGGGGCGTGGCGACGGTTTCTCACGGTGGTACCAGGGTACGCCCGTGGGGTGGATGCGGCTCCGGATGCGCACGTCTGTTCTGCGCGCGGTCAGCTGTACGAGGTGGAGCCGCTGACCAGGATCGCGGGGAGCAAAAGGAGCAGGAAGAGCAGCAGGCCGAGGACGATGAAGCCGAGGCCCACCCAACCGACGATCGTGCCGGCCAGTGCGAGGCCGCGCCCGTTCTCGCCGGTCCGCTTGATCTGCGACAGCGACATGTGGCCGGTGATCACCCCGACGAGCGAACCGATGAAGGGGAGGACGACCAGAGCGGCGAGAGAGGACACCAGCGAGACGATCGCGAGCGTGTTCGTCTTGGGCGCCGACGGGTAGCCATACCCCTGGGGGCTCGACGCTCCCTGCGGGTAGGCGGGGGCGGCGTAGCCGGAGGGAGCGGGGTAACTCGGCGCGGCACCCGCCGGCGGGCCGTATGCCGGTGGCGGCGCGTAGCCGGGCGCGGGCGGAGGGGTCGCTGCCGATCCTTCAGCGGCGGGGTTGGAGCCCGGAGAGTTGTCGCTCACGGTCAGCCTTTCGTCGAGTGTGACTCCAGCGTTCCAGCGGCGGGTGGGCGTGTCAAACCGCCCGACGCTAGGCTGGGGCGGTTCCCCCCGCAACCTGCTTCAGGAGTGTTCATGTCCACTGACCGCGTCGTCCTCGTCACCGGTGGAAACCGCGGCATCGGCCGTGCCATCGCGGAGCGCTTCGTGCGCCTCGGATACCGGGTCGCCGTCACGGCGCGCTCCGGCGAAGGGCCGGAGGGGACGCTGACGGTCCGTGCGGATGTCACCGACGCCGCCGCGGTGGATGCCGCGTTCTCCGAGGTCGAGGCAGCCCTCGGTCCCGTCGAGATCGTCGTCGCCAACGCGGGGATCACCAAGGACACCCTGCTGATGCGGATGACCGAGGACGACTTCGACAGTGTGGTGGCCACGAACCTCGGCGGTGCCTTCCGGGTCGTCAAGCGCGCGTCCAAGAACATGCTCCGCGCGCGGTGGGGTCGGGTCGTGCTCATCTCCAGCGTCGTGGGGCTCTACGGCTCGGCCGGTCAGGTGAACTACGCGGCATCCAAGAGCGCCCTCGTGGGATTCGCGCGCTCCCTCACCCGTGAGCTCGGCGGCCGCGGGATCACGGCGAACGTCGTCGCGCCGGGCTTCATCGAGACCGATATGACCGCCGAACTCCCCGAAGCGACGCAGGCCGAGTACAAGAAGAACATCCCCGCCGGCCGCTTCGCCACCTCCGATGAGGTGGCGGGGGTCGTGGCATGGATCGCTTCGGACGATGCCGCCTACATCAGCGGTGCGGTCATCCCGGTCGACGGCGGTCTCGGTATGGGGCACTGACGCGAGACTCGCCGGCGCCGGTCAGCGGGGCAGGAGCGGGATGACCTCGCGCAGGTCGACCGGGCCGATGACGAGGTCTGCGTGGGTCCGGACGGTCGGCTTGGCATTGAAGGCGAGACCGAGCGCCGCGACTCCCATCATCTCCAGGTCGTTCGCGCCGTCGCCGATGGCGATGGTCCGTCCGTAGGGGACGCCGAGGTCGTCCGCCCACCCCGACAGGGTGCGGGCCTTCGCCGTGGCATCGACGACCTCATCGGTGACCGTTCCGTCGAGGACGCCGTCGCGCTCGCCGAGTCGGTTGGCCCGCCAGCGGTCGACGCCGAGATCGGGTGCGACATGGTCGAGGATCTCGTGGAAGCCCCCGGACACCACGCCCACGACACCGTCGCGCGCGTGCACGGCGGCGATCAGCTCCCGGACGCCCGGGGTGGGTTCGACCCGCGAACGGACGCGGGCGAACGCCGAGACAGGAACACCCCGCAACGCCGCGACGCGGGAGCGGAGGCTCGTGGCGAAGTCCACCTCTCCTCGCATCGCGGCCTCGGTCGCGGCGGCGACTTCGTCACCGCGACCCGCCTCGTCCGCGAGGAGTTCGATCACCTCATTGCGGATCAGGGTGGAGTCGGCATCCAGGACGACGAGGAGTCGCGCGCGGGCGTCAGGCATCCCTCGAGGCTATCGCTCGCGGGTGCGCCGTCCGTCATCGGTCGACGTGGACGCCCTTGCCGACGATCGTGATGCCGGTCTCCGTCACCGTGAATCCGCGCTGGAGGTCGCGTTCGCGATCGACACCGACGGTCGCGCCTTCTCCGAGGACGACGTTCTTGTCGAGGATGGCCCGGTGGATCCGCGCCCCGGTGCCGACGCGCACGTGGTCGAACAGCACCGAATCGGTGATGGTCGACCCACCGTCGGCGAGGGTCCACGGACCCACGACGCTGCGCTCCAAGTGCGTGCCGGACAGGACCGACCCGAGCGAGACGATCGAGTCGATCGCGTTGCCGATGCGCCCGACGGAATCGCGCACGAACTTCGCCGGCGGGGAGTTCACCGCCTGCGAGTGGATCGGCCACTCCGTGTTGTAGAGGTTGAACACCGGCAGGGTGGAGATCAGGTCCATGTGGGCGTCGAAGAACGACTCGATCGTGCCCACGTCCCGCCAGTACGAGCGGTCGCGGTCGGTGGACCCGGGGACCTCGTTGCGCTTCATGTCGTAGACGCCGGCCTCGCCGCGTGCGACGAAGTACGGGACGATGTCGCCGCCCATGTCGTGGTTGGAGGTCGGGAGCTCGCCGTCGCTCTCGACCGCGGCGATGAGCGCGTCGGCGTCGAAGATGTAGTTGCCCATCGACGCCAGCACCTCGCCCGGGGAGTCGGCGAGCCCGGTCGGGTTCTGCGGCTTCTCGAGGAAGTCCTTGATCCGGGTGGGGTCGTCGGCGTCGACGTCGATGACGCCGAACTGGTTGGCGAGGGAGATCGGCTGGCGGATGCCGGCGACGGTCGCCTTCGCGCCCGAGGCGATGTGGGCGTCCAGCATCTGCTGGAAGTCCATCCGGTAGACGTGGTCGGCACCGATCACGATCACGATGTCGGGCTGCTCGTCGTTGATGAGGTTGAGGCTCTGCAGGATCGCATCGGCGGAGCCGGAGAACCACCGCTTGCCCAGACGCTGCTGCGCCGGCACCGAGGCGACGTAGGAGTTCAGCAACGCGGACATCCGCCACGTCTGGGAGATGTGACGGTCGAGGCTGTGGGACTTGTACTGGGTCAGGACCACGACCTGTCGCAGACCCGAATTGATCAGGTTCGAGATGGCGAAGTCGATGAGTCTGTATTGGCCCCCGAACGGGACGGCGGGCTTCGCGCGATCCGCCGTGAGGGGCATCAGACGCTTGCCCTCGCCGCCGGCGAGGATGATGGCGAAGACCTTCGGCGCTGCAGGCATGGGAACACACTATGGCGCGTTGGGTCGGTGTACTAGCGTTCGATCATGCGCGTCGACATCATCACGAAGGAATACCCGCCCGAGATCTACGGCGGAGCGGGCGTTCACGTGACCGAACTCGTGCGCGCCCTCCGCGAGAACGTGGACGTACGCGTGCGCGCGTTCGGCGCGGCGCGCGACGAGGAGGGCACCACCTCGTACGCGGTCCCGGACGGCCTTCGCGACGCCAACGCCGCACTCCAGACGCTCGGCACGGATCTCGAGATCGTCGGCGACGTCGCCGGAGCGGACATCGTCCATTCCCACACCTGGTACGCCAACTTCGCGGGGCACCTCGCGGCGCTCCTCCACGGCATCCCCCATGTCGTCACCGCGCACAGTCTCGAACCGCTCCGACCGTGGAAGGCGGAGCAGCTCGGCGGCGGATACGCCGTGTCCGGCTACATCGAGAAGACCGCCTACGAGGGCGCCGCGGCGGTGGTCGCGGTGAGCGAGGGGATGCGTGCCGACATCCTCCGCAGCTACCCGGCCCTGGACCCCGCGAAGGTGCGGGTCATCTACAACGGCATCGACACCGACAGCTGGCATCCCGTCGACGACCCCGGGCTCCTCCGCGAGCTCGGCGTCGACCCCGAACGGCCCTCCGTCGTGTTCGTGGGGCGCATCACGCGGCAGAAGGGTCTGCCCTACCTCCTGCGTGCCGCCGAGTCGCTGCCGCCGGAGGTGCAGCTCGTGCTGTGCGCCGGGGCCCCCGACACCCCGCAGATCCTGGCGGAGGTCGAAGAGCTCGTCCGCGGACTCCAGGCGACGCGGGACGGTGTGGTCTGGATCGACCGCCTCCTGCCGCGTCGCGAGCTCTGCGCGATCCTCACGGCCGCCACGACGTTCGTCTGCCCCTCGGTCTACGAGCCGCTCGGTATCGTCAACCTCGAGGCGATGGCGTGCGGTGCCGCGGTCGTCGGGACGGGCACCGGGGGAATACCCGAGGTCGTGGTCGACGGCGTCACGGGCCGGATCGTCCCGATCGATCAGGTGCAGGACGGCACCGGGACGCCGACGGATCCCGACGCCTTCGTCGCGGATCTCGCCCGCGTGCTCACCGAGGTGGTGAGCGACCCCGACCGTGCCCGCGCATACGGCGAGGCGGGTCGCGCCCGGGCGCGCCAGGACTTCAGCTGGGCATCGATCGCCGCGCAGACGGAGGAGCTCTACACCGAGTTGCGCGCCTCCGGCAGATAGGCTGGGCGGCATGCCGCAGGTGCTCGAGTTCTCCGATGTCGTCGTCCGCCGAAACGCCCGCAACATCGTCGATCACCTGGACTGGTCCGTCGAGGACGACCAGCGTTGGGTGGTGCTCGGACCGAACGGTGCGGGCAAGACGACCCTCCTCCAGCTCGCGGACACGCTGCTGCACCCGACGTCGGGGCGCGTGTCGATCCTCGGCGAGCAGCTCGGGCGCACCGATGTGTTCGAGCTGCGCCCGCGGATCGGCTTCGCCTCGTCGGCCATGGCGCGCCGCGTGCCGCCCGAGGAGACGGTGCTGGATGTCGTGCTGACCGCCGCGTTCTCCGTGGTCGGTCGGTGGCGCGAGGACTACGAGGACATCGACGAGCGGCGCGCCCTCCGCGTCCTCGCCGAGTGGCGTCTCGATCATCTGGCGGACCGGACGTTCGGCACTCTCAGCGACGGCGAGCAGAAGCGCGTGCAGATCGCGCGGGCGGTCATGACCGATCCCGAGCTCCTCCTTCTCGACGAGCCCACCGCATCCCTCGATCTCGGCGCGCGGGAAGAGCTTCTGGCGCTTCTGAGCGGATACGCGCTGGCGCCGAGCACGCCCGCGATGGTGATGGTCACCCACCACGTGGAGGAGATCCCCGTCGGCTTCACGCACGTGCTGCTCCTCGCTCAGGGCCGTGCCGTGGCGGCCGGTCCGATTCCCGAGACCCTCACGGCGGCGGCGCTGACCGAGGCCTTCGGCGTGCCGATCACCCTCACGCAGGACGAGGGGCGTTTCGCCGCCCGTGCCTCCGGTTCGGCGATCGCCTGACCTCCTGATAGACTCGTCCCTTGGTGCACGCGCACCACAGACTTTCCGACGCCTCTTGCAAGGACCATCATGAAGACTGACATCCACCCCGACTACAAGGCCGTCGTGTTCCGCGACCTCGGTTCGGGCGACACCTTCCTCACGCGCTCGACCGTGTCCAGCGACAAGACCATCGAGCTGGACGGCGTGGAGTACCCCGTCATCGACGTCGAGATCTCCTCCGCCTCGCACCCGTTCTACACGGGCAAGCAGCGCATCATGGACTCCGCCGGTCGCGTCGAGAAGTTCAACCAGCGCTTCAAGAACTTCGGCTCCAAGTAAGCCGCACGGAGAAGGCCCCGCTTCGGCGGGGTCTTCGTCGTTTGCGGGGGGCCGCTCAGCGGATGGGCCAGCTCCCGTCCAGGCGCGCGTCGGGTTCGAGTCGTCCGATCGAGATGAAGTACTCGGTCAGGCCGGCCGCTTGCGCACGCGCCCACGCGATCTGGCGCGTGTGGAGTTCGGCCGCGGTCTCGGGCAGCCAGGGCGCGAAGCGTTCGGCGAGAGCCTGGGCGACGCGTCCCGCCGCGATCGCGTCGGCGGATGCCTCGTGCGCGTCGTCCAGGCGCACTGCGTAGTGCGCGGCCACCGCCGAGAGGGTCCGTTTGCCCCGCCGCCACCGGTCGTAGGTCTTGTCGACGACGAGCGGGTCGATGACGGGGGCGGGCGCGACGATCGGGTCGAGCCCGTGCCGCCGTGCCTCGTTCTTCAGAAGTGAGAAGTCGTAGGGCGCGTTGTAGGCGACGACGGGGGTCCCGGCCGCGAAGAGCGCCCGAAGCGCGTCGAGCACCTCGGCGACGACCTTGCGCGCCGGTCGGCCTTCGGCGTGTGCGCGCGCGGTGGTGATCCCGTGGATGGCCGCAGCGCCGTCGGGGATGGGGATGCCGGGGTCCGCGAGCCAGTCGCGGGCCTCGAGGACGCGTCCCGAGGCGTCGAGCACACCGACGTGCGCGGTGACGATGCGGTCGGATGCGACATCGACCCCCGTCGTCTCGAGGTCGAACACGCCGATCACCCGGGTCCATGCGGGGGTGTCGAACAAGGCGAGCTGCGAGTCCATGGCGCCCACGGTAGGGCTCTCCTCCGACACCGCCGGCAGGGCACGCAGGATCACGGAGATGTGCGAGATGACGGATGCCGTGGGCCCCGGGCATCCGTCATCCGGCACATCGCCGCGATCGTGTTCACGCGGGCGGCGCACGGTGGCCTCGTAGACTCGGGGGATGCCCGCACCCCACCCCTACGCCGAGCTCCTCGACGCGATTCCGGTCGAGCGGCACGAGGTCGAGGTGCAGGGGGGCGCCACCGCCTACTGGGTCTACGGCCCCGCCGATGCGGCGACGACGATCCTCGCGGTGCACGGTTTCCGCGGCGAGCACCACGGTCTCGAGCCGGTCGTCGCGCACCTCGACGGCGTCCGGATCATCTCGCCCGATCTTCCCGGCTTCGGCGAGACGCCCCCGCTGCCCGGAGTGCGCCACGACCTGGCGACCTACGCGGGATGGTTGCGCGCGTTCGCGGGTGCCGTGGCGCCGGGGGCGGTGATCCTCGGGCATTCGTTCGGTTCGATCGTCGTGGCGGCCGCCGTCGCGGGCGGGCTCGAGACACCGCGCGTCATCCTCGTGAACCCGATCGGAGCCCCCGCCCTCGAGGGCCCGCGCGGCATCCTGACCCGACTCGCGGTGTTCTACTACTGGAGCGGTGCGCGGCTGCCGAAGCCCATCGGCGACGCGCTCCTGCGCAACGGCGCGATCGTGCGTGTGATGAGCGTGTCGATGGCCAAGACGCGCGACGCCGACCTGCGTCGCTTCATCCACGACCAGCACGACACGTACTTCTCCCGGTTCGCCGATCGCGATGTGCTGCATGACGCGTTCGTCGCCTCGGTGTCGCACGACGTGCGCGAGTTCGCGCCCGCCATCGCGCAGCCGACCCTGCTGATCGCCGCCCAGAAGGACGACATCACCCCGATCGAGGCCGAGCGTCATCTCGCGACACTCTTCCCGGATGCCGCGCTGGTGGAGATCCCCGATGTCGGGCATCTGATCCACTACGAGACTCCGGGTGTCGCGGCCGCGGCCGTCACCCGATTCCTGACGCCCTCCGACGGCGATACGCGATGACGTTCATGCGGTTGCCGCAGTTGCCTGTGTCGCAGTAGCGCTTGGATCCGTTCTTCGAGTAGTCCACGTATGCGGCGTCGCAGTCGTCGGCGTCGCAGCGACGGATGCGGTCGTACTCGTCGGCGCGGATGACGTCGACGAACGCCATCGCCGACTCCACCAGCATCCGCACATCGAGGGGGGAGTCGTCGGAGGTCGCGTGGATGTGCCAGTCGTACTCGTCGTGGATGACCAGGCGGGGGAGGGCTCCGCCGTCCTCGAGCATGGCGTTGACCAGCGGCACCGCGCCGGCGCGGTCCACGTCCCAAAGCGCGTCCAGGCGTGCGCGCACGTGCCGGACCGCGGCGAGCTCCGCGTCGTCGAGCCGCACGACGCCGCTGTACGGATGCCGGGAGAGGAGGGCCTTGAGGTCGTCGATCGTCACGAGGTCGTCCTCCCGATCCCCGTCCGGGAGGGTGTTGACCAGGTCCACGACCATCATCAGCGTGCGCTTGGTGTCATGAATGAATACCACGTTGACTCCTGACCTCGGGATCCCCTACTGTCACGAGTGTAGACACAGTTCGCCCCTGACAGTCGGATGCCCATGACCGCCGCGACCGCGCCCATCCCCCTCATCGCCCCGGAGCGCGGGGCTCCCCGCCGCACGGCGGGTCTGCTCATGGCCGTCGCCTCGGCGCTCGCGTTCTCCTCGAGCGGACCCTTCATCAAGCCCCTCCTGGAGCAAGGCTGGTCGCTCGGCGCGGCTCTGCTCGTGCGCATGGCGCTGGCGGGTCTCGTCCTGTCGCCGGCGCTGTGGATCGCGATCCGCCGTCAGCGTGGATTCGTCCGCCTGCACGGCCGCCTGATCGTGGGCTTCGGCCTGACGGCGGTGCTCGGCTGTCAGCTGTTCTTCTTCGCCGCGATGCAGCGGATGCCCGTGGCCGTCGCGCTGTTGATCCAGTACCTCGCGCCGGTGATGCTCGTCGCGCTGGTGTGGGTGCGCACGCGTCGTCGCCCCTCCCGGCTCGTCCTCGTCGGCACCGTGCTCGCGGTGGTCGGGCTCGTCCTGGTCGTCGACATCTCCGGCGCCGGATTCGACCTCCTCGGGACCCTGCTCGCGCTGGGTGCCGCGGTCTGCGTGATGGCGTACTTCCTCATCGCGGAGCGGACGGGCGACACCCTGCCGCCGCTGGCGTTGGCCTCGGGCGGCCTGTTCGTCGGTGCCGCGGTGATCGGGCTCTTCCTCGCGGTGGGGGTGATGCCGTGGCATGCTCCCGCAGTGACGGTGGTCCTCGCCGGGGCGGAGGTGCCGTGGTTCGTGCCGCTGCTGTTCGTGGGTCTCGCCGGAACGAGCATCGGCTACGCGTTCGGCGTGATGGCGGTGCCGCGGATCGGGTCGCGCGTGGCGTCGTTCGTCGGACTGTCCGAGGTTCTGTTCGCGCTCGGGTTCGCGTGGATCTTCCTCGCCGAGGTGCCGGCCCCGGTCCAGTTCGTCGGCGGAGCGCTCATCCTGCTCGGCGTCGTCCTCGTCCGCGCCGACGCGGAGTCGGCCGCGGAGCCGAAGGGGGAGGCCGCTATCGTTCCCGTCGTGCCAGCTCCATGAGGGGCAGGACGCGATGGGCGATGACCTCTCCCATCACGAGCGACGTCTCGGTGCGCTCCACGCCGTCGATCGCCAGGATGCGCGCGTCGGTGTCGAACAGGTGCTGCGTGTCGCGGCAGGCGACGCGGACCAGGACGTCGACCGATCCGGACAGTCCGTGTGCGTGGACGATCTCCGGTACCCGTGCGAGTTCCGCGGTGATCCTCGGCAGGTCCGCCTGTCGCACCGTCACGCTGATGAACGCCTCGATGGGGAACCCCAGAGCCTCGGCGGAGATCGCGCGCTCGAACGAGAGGAACACGCCCGTCCGCTCCAGGCGGGCCATGCGGGCCTGGACGGTGTTGCGCGAAAGGCCGAGCCGATCCGCCAGGGCGACCACCGTGGCCCGGTGATCGGCGGACAAGGCGGCGAGAAGCTCGAGGTCGACGTGATCCAGCCCACTCATAGTGCTGAACATTAGCAGGTATCTCAGCGGTGCGTGAGGCATCATGCTCAATCGGATGCCGAATGGTTGAGCGTCGTGACGACTGGACGTAGCGTGGCCCTGACCGGCGACGACGCCGGTCGACGCCACTGCCGGACGACTCACGAGGTCCTCCGGCCGAGGAGGGATGACGATGACGCACACCCTGAACCCGACGGCCGACATCGCGACCGACATCGATGATGTCGCGCGCCTGATCGGCCCCGACGGCACCCGCGTGACGGACCCCGAACTGGAGCGCTGGATCGCCGACGTCGATGCCGAAACCCTGCGGGGGCTCTACCGCGACATGGTCCTCGTCCGCCGGATCGACAGGGAGGGTGTCGCCCTGCAACGCCAGGGGCAGCTCGGACTCTGGGCGCCGTGTCGCGGCCAGGAGGCGGTGCAGGTCGGTACCGCACGGGCCCTGCGCGCGGACGACTTCGTCTTCCCCAGCTACCGGGAGGTCGGCGTCCACCATGTGCGGGGTGCAGCGCCGCAGGACTTCGTGCTCGCGTGGCGCGGCGTGACGCACTCCGCGAACGACCCTTACGCGACCAACACCGCCACGTCGCAGATCATCATCGGCGCGCAGGCGCTGCACGCCGTCGGGTACGCGATGGGGATCCAGTGCGACGGTGCCGATCAGGTCTCGGTGGCGTACTTCGGCGACGGGGCGACGAGCCAGGGTGATGTGAACGAGGCGATGGTCTTCGCGTCGTCCTTCTCCGCGCCGGTCGTGTTCGTCTGCTCCAACAATCAGTGGGCGATCTCGGAACCCGTCTCCGTCCAGGCCGCGTACCCGATCGCGGGGCGTGCGCCCGGATTCGGCATCCCGAGCCTCCGGGTAGACGGCAACGACGTGCTGGCGTGTCTCGCGGCGATGCGGTGGGCCACGCATCGGGCGCGGACCGGTCAGGGACCCGCCTATATCGAGGCCGTGACCTACCGCATGGGGCCGCACACCACCTCGGATGACCCCACCAGATATCGCGACGAGGCGGAGGTCGAGCGCTGGCGTCGCCGCGATCCGATCGACCGTCTCGAGGCGTTCCTGCGCGGACAGGGAGAGCTCGACGACGCCTTCACCACGTCCGTCGCCGCGGACGCGGACATCCTGGGCGCGGCCGTGCGCGCCGCCACGCTCGGGGCGCGCACGCCCGAGCCCCTGGAGGTGTTCGACCACGTCTACGCCGAGCCGCACACCGGTCTCGACGAACAGCGCGGCTGGTTCGCCGCCTACCTCGACGGCTTCGCGGGAGAGGAGGAGGCATGACCGAGCTGACCATGGCGAAAGCGATCACGGCGGGACTGCGCCGCGCGATGGCGGATGACCCGAAGGTCCTCGTGATGGGGGAGGACGTCGGCTCGCTCGGCGGCGTCTTCCGCGTCACCGACGGCCTGCAGGCCGAGTTCGGCGCGCAGCGGGTGATCGACACCCCGCTTGCGGAATCGGGCATCATGGGCACGGCCGTCGGCTTGGCCTTCCGGGGCTTCCGCCCCGTCGTCGAGATCCAGTTCGACGGCTTCGTCTATCCGGCGTTCGACCAGATCGTCTGCCAGGTCGCGAAGCTGCACTATCGCACGCGAGGCGCCGTGCGGATGCCGATCACGATCCGCATCCCGTGGGCCGGTGGTGTCGGAGCCGCCGAGCACCACTCGGAGTCCCCCGAGGCCTACTTCGTGCACACGTCGGGACTGCGCGTCGTCGCGGTCTCCGATCCGCAGGATGCGTACGTGTCGCTCCGTCAGGCGATCGCCTCCGATGACCCTGTCGTCTACTTCGAGCCCAAGCGGCTTTACCACCTCAAGGGCGAGGTCGATCTCTCCACCGATCTGGCGGACGCGGCGCCGCTCGGGCTCGCACGCGTCGTGCGGGAGGGCCGGGACGTGACGCTGCTCGCATACGGCGCGATGGTCCGCACCGCCGTGGATGCCGCCGAGGCGGCGGAGGCGGAGGGGATCTCGATCGAGGTCATCGACCTGCGCTCGCTGTCTCCGGTGGACTACCGGACGCTGGAGACGTCGGTGCGCACGACCGGTCGCGTGGTCATCGCGCACGAGGCGGCCCGCGAGGCCGGCGTCGGGGCGGAGGTGATCGCGAGTCTCACCGAGCGGTGTTTCCACTATCTCGAGGCGCCGCCCGTGCGCGTCACCGGTCACGACATCCCGTACCCGCCGGCCAAGCTCGAGAAGCATCACATTCCCGACCTCGACCGGATCCTCGACGCGGTCGACCGCGTCCTGGACCGTCCGAACAGTCGCTCGGAGGTGGTGGGGTCGTGATCGAGCAGTTCCTGCTGCCCGACCTCGGAGAAGGTCTTCCCGAGGCGGAGATCGTCCAGTGGCACGTCGCCGAGGGGGACGCCGTCGTCCTCAACCAGACGATCGCCGAGGTCGAGACCGCGAAGGCGATCGTGGAGATCCCCTCGCCGCACGCCGGTGTCGTCCGCTCGCTCCATGCCGCTGCGGGCGAGGTCGTCGACGTCGGCGCCCCGCTGATCTCCTTCGAGATCGCCGCGGACGCCTCCGGCGACGCCCCCGGTTCCGCACCCGCGTCGGAGACGCCGGGTGAGGAGGAGTCGGGCCCCAACCTGGTCGGCTACGGTGCCGCGGCGCGCCGCGCCGGGCCGCCACGCCGTCGCGCGCGAACGCACGGGGCGCGGAGAAGCGACGTCGACACCGCCGTTCTGGAGGCTGCTCCCCACGATGCCCGACCCCGTCCCGAGCCGGCGGAGGAGCCCGGCCGGGAGCGCCCGCGCTCGACGCCCCCCGTCCGGGCGCTCGCGAAGCGGCTGGGCGTGGACCTCTCGCTCGTCGAAGCCTCCGGCGTCACGGGCATCATCACGCGCGAGGATGTCGAGGCGTATGCCGAGGCGGTGGCGCCGAGCGGCCGGCGGGATGCGGTGTCCGCCGTCGCGCTCGCCGCTCCCGACGAGGGTGCACCCACGACGCGGATACCCATCCGCGGGGTGCGCAAGCACACGGCGGAGGCGATGGTGCGCAGCGCCTTCACCGCGCCGCACGTGACGACCTTCCTGACCGTGGACGTCACCGAGACGATGGAGCTCCTCGCGCGCCTGCGGGAGGACCGCGAGCTGGGCGAGGAGAAGATCGGCATCCTCGCCGTCGTGTCGAAGGCCGTCTGTCTCGCCCTCCGCCGGCACCCGGAACTGAACGCGCGATGGGATCAGGACGCCGGAGAGATCATCCAGTACCACTACGTCAACCTGGGGATCGCCGCCGCGACGCCCCGAGGACTGCTCGTGCCCCATGTCGCCGATGCCGAGCGGATGTCGGTCCTCGAGCTGTCGCGGGCGATCCGCGACCTCGCCGACACCGCCCGCTCAGGTCGCACCGCGCCCGGTGCGCTGAGCGGCGGCACCTTCTCCATCACCAACGTGGGGGTGTTCGGCATCGACGCCGGAACCCCGATCCTGAACCCCGGTGAAGCCGGGATCCTCGCGCTCGGCGCGGTGCGCCGCCAGCCGTGGGAGCACCGGGGCGAGGTGGCACTCCGCCAGGTGACGACACTCGCGCTGTCGTTCGACCATCGGCTCGTGGACGGCGAGCAGGGCGCGCGATTCCTCGCGTTCGTCGGAGACCTGCTGCGCGATCCCGCGCGAGGACTGATGCTCGCCTGACGGCGTCAGCGGATCTTCGGGTAGAACAGCCCGAGCCCGTGCGTCCGGAGGGTGTGGAATGCATCCGCGTACGTCTCGGGCTCGGGCGTGCCCGGCGCATAGCGGGCCAGAAGAAGCCCGAGGAGACCACGTCCCGGATTGCTGATCGGCTTGTCCTTGTGCGTGCCTTCCGCGAGATCGTCGAGGTCGTCCTCGTGCGGGTTGGCGGGCACGTACATGGGGTGCACGCGGGGCCATTGCGACGCCGGTCGGGGGGTGTCGAGGTTCACCACGGCGAACAGGTCGTTCGCTTCGGCGTCCCGCCTCGTCAACGGGCGCAGCCCGTGCAGGCGGGACAACGTCGCGATGACGGCGCCGTGATGCATCTCGTCGTGCAGGATCGTGCCCGCTCGCGTGTAGGCCGACACGGCGATGGCGGGGACCCGGCATCCCAGTCGGTCGAAGGTGAAGCCCATCTCTCCCGGCTCGGCATCGGCCACCGGGGGAATGGCGGCCGGGGGAGGAACGTGGTCGTACGTGCCGCCGTGCTCGTCGAAGGTGATGAGCAGGAGCGTGTTCATCGCGTTGGATCCGCCCGGCGTCGCGCTGGTGCGGACCGCGTCGTAGATGTCGGCGACGAGCTTCTCGCCCGCGCGGACGTCGGACACGGCCGAATCCACGATCTCCTCGCCGTCGACGTCGCTGGCGCGGAGGACCCCGAACGGGGGGTGGAAGTCGTTGTGGTTGTACACGAGGCGCGGCTCGATGAACGCGTAGGCGGGGAGGGTCCCGGCCTCCGCCTCCGCATAGAACTCGTCCATGTGCCCGAAGCGGTTCGTCCGCCAGAACTGCTGGAGGACCGGCGCGTGCATGATGCCGGTCAACGACACCAACTGCTGCTCGTCGAAGTAGATCTTCCACGAGATCCCCGCCTCCTCGAGGCGGTTGAAGATGGTGGGGGTGGGCTCCGCCTCCAACCACTTCTCGTAGCCGCCGCCGTGCTTGTTCGACACGTAGCCGTGCGAGGTGGAGGCGTGGAAGAACGACCGGTTGCAGTAGGTCTGGGAGGGGACGGCGGCGAACCACGCGTCGAAGACGGCGAATTCGCGCGCGAGTTCGGACAGCACGGGCAGCTGCTGCGGCGAGAATCCGCCCATGATGTGGCGGACCTCTCCCGGCTCGGGTTCCGCGCCGCCGCGGAGTTCGCGGACGTTGTTCTCGTAGTCGCGGACGAATCCCGACATCGTCGGCGCGGTCCCGGGCGGAGGGGCGTTGAACGGCGCCGTCATCGCACCGACGCCCACGGTGGCGTTCCCCGCCGGCTCCACGCGGTCGAACAGCTGCGTGTTGACGTGCGGGAACTCCTCACCGGGGTCCGGATTCGGGCGACCCATCAGCTCGTCCGTCGGACCGTCGTACACGTGCGCGGGGATGCGCTCGCCGTCGGAGGTCGTGTTGGCGTAGTCGCCGAACGCGAGACCGTCGAAGCGCTGTCCGGCCGGGAGGGTCTCGGGGGTGTACAGCCAGCCGAGCATGTTGTCGAAGGAGCGGTTCTCGCCCATGAGGACCACGACGTGGTCGAACCCGGGTGCGCTTCGCGGCGGAACGGCACCGAAATCGGTCGATCCCTCTTCGTAGCCGATGCGGTGCCCGATCGTCGCGCCGACGGCGGCCCCGCCGCCTCCCGCCGCGACCACGCCGGCTGCCGCGATGCCGCCGAGCGTGAGGAAGTCACGCCGTGACGTCCGCGTGTCCTCGGAGGGTGGGTCGGGCGAGACGGAGTGAGGCGTCGAGCGCGGCTTCTTCTTCATGATCGGGGCCGATTATGGCACCCCGCGATCCCCGATGCCCAGGGCGGCGAGGGCCATATCCGTCAGGAGCCGCCGGACGGCGGCATCCGATGGTCTGCCGGCACGGCGGCGCACGCTGTGCGGAGTGGAGTTGATCAGGCCGAAGCAGGCGTACGCGCGCGTACGGAGCTCGTCGGGGTCGGCGTCCGGGGCGTCCGCGGCGAGGGCGCTGACCCACAGTTCGGCGTACTCGCGCTGGAGCCGACGAACCGTGCGACGATCCCCGTCTCCGAGGCTCGCCAGATCGCGATCCTGCACTCGGATGACGTCGCTGTCCGCGAGGGCGAAGTCCACGTGGAAGGTGACGAGACCGCGCAGCTGCTCCCGCGGGTCTTCCGTTGCGGCCACCACGCCGGAACCGCCGGAGAGGAGGCGTTCGCTCACCGCGGTGAGCAGCGCGCCCAGGAGGGCCTGCTTTCCGGCGAAGTGCCGGTAGACCGCGGGTCCGCTCACCCCGACCGCCGCGCCGATGTCTTCGAGGCTGACCCCGTGGAAGCCGCGCTCGGCGAACAGGCGTGCGGCTTCGCGGAGCAGCGCGTCGTGCCGATCGGCCTTGGCCCGTCCGCGCTCGGTGGGGGGTCTTGTCATCTCAGTTAATCCTCGCTAACCTAAGACTCGGTTAATGAACCCTAACCAAATTCGTCACGTCCGGACAACGGATGTGACCGGATCGTGACGTCGACGGAGATGACATGAGTGTCCTGAAGAGCGCAATCGATCGGGATGAGGCGTTCACGGACGCGCGCGACGGTCAGTCGTCACTCGCCGCCGCGCTGCGCGATCGGTTGTCCCGCATCGCCCGCGGCGGTACGGAGAGCGCACGGGAACGTCATCGATCGCGCGGCAAGCTCCTGCCGCGCGATCGGGTGGACCGGCTCCTCGACGAGGGCAGCCCGTTCCTCGAGATCGCGCCGCTCGCGGCGGAGGACATGTACGACGGACAGGCCCCCGGAGCCGGGGTGATCGCGGGGGTCGGCCTCATCCATGGGCGCCACATCATGGTCATCTGCAACGACGCGACCGTGAAAGGCGGAACCTATTTCCCCCTCACGGTGAAGAAGCACCTGCGCGCCCAGGAGATCGCCGCGGAGAACGGGCTGCCGTGCGTGTACCTCGTCGACTCCGGGGGTGCCTTTCTCCCGCAGCAGGACGAGGTCTTCCCGGACCGGGATCACTTCGGGCGCATCTTCTATCAGCAGGCGCGGATGTCGGCGGCCGGCATCGCGCAGATCGCCGCGGTCCTGGGATCCTGCACCGCCGGGGGAGCGTACGTCCCCGCGATGAGCGACGAGACGGTGATCGTTCGCGGGCAGGGAACGATCTTCCTCGGCGGTCCTCCTCTGGTGAAGGCCGCGATCGGCGAGGACGTCAGCGCGGAGGAGCTCGGCGGCGGCGAACTGCACGCCCGGCGATCCGGCGTGGTCGATCATCTCGCGGAGAACGACGAGCACGCGCTCGAGATCGTGCGGGACATCGTCGCGACCCTTCCACCGCCGCCGTCGCCCGCGTGGGAGATCGCGCCGACCCGGCCCCCTCTCGCCGACCCCGACGAGCTCTACGGGGTCGTGCCGGTCGACGTCAACCAGCCCTACGACGTCCGAGAGGTCATCGCGCGCCTCGTCGACGGAAGCGACTTCCACGAGTTCAAGCGGTCGTACGGCGAGACCCTCGTCACCGGCTTCGCCCGTCTGCACGGACACCCGATCGGGATCATCGCCAACAACGGGGTGCTCTTCAGCGAGTCGGCGCAGAAGGGGGCGCACTTCATCGAGCTGTGCGACCAGCGCGGCATCCCGCTGCTGTTCCTGCAGAACATCTCCGGCTTCATGGTGGGACGCGACGCGGAGGCCGGCGGGATCGCCAAGGACGGCGCGAAGATGGTGACCGCCGTCGCCACGACCCGCGTCCCGAAAATCACGGTGGTCATCGGCGGTTCCTTCGGCGCGGGCAACTATGCGATGTGCGGCAGGGCGTACGGACCGAGGTTCCTCTGGACCTGGCCGGGAAGCCGGATATCGGTGATGGGCGGTGCTCAGGCCGCCTCGGTCCTCGCCACCGTGAAGGCGGATCAGCTGGCTGCTCGCGGCGAAGTCTTCGACGCCGCGGCCCGGAGCGATTTCGAGGCTCCGATCCGAGAGCAGTACGAACGCCAGGGCGACCCGGTCTACGCCAGCGCGCGCCTGTGGGACGACGGCATCGTCGACCCGGTGCAGACCCGTGACGTCCTCGGCCTCGCCCTGGACGTCGTCTCCCGCACTCCTCTTCCCGAGCCGCGGTTCGGCCTCTTCCGGATGTGACCCTCATGACCGTCGCGCTCTTCGACACCGTCCTCGTCGCCAACCGCGGCGAGATCGCCCGGCGCGTCATCCGCACGCTCCGCACTCTGGGCATCCGCTCCGTCGCCGTCTACAGCGACGCGGATGCCGGTGCCCCCCACGTGCGCGAAGCCGATCGCGCGGTCCGGATCGGTCCGGCCGCGGCGGCGGAGTCGTACCTGTCCATCCCCGCCCTCCTCGCCGCGGCGCGGGAGAGCGGCGCCCGGGCGGTGCATCCCGGGTACGGCTTCCTCTCGGAGAACGTCGCCTTCGCACGCGCGTGTGCGGACGAAGGGCTGGTCTTCATCGGCCCCGGCATCCGTGCGCTCGAGGTGATGGGGGACAAGATCCGCGCGAAGGAGCACGTGGCCGCGCATGGAGTGCCGGTGGTCCCGGGGTTCAGCGCGATCGGGATGGACGACGCCGCCCTCGCGAGGGCCGCGGTCGACACCGGCTTCCCCCTGCTGGTGAAGCCCTCCGCAGGCGGCGGGGGGAAGGGGATGCAGATCGTCCGAGCCGCCGACGAACTGGCGACGGCGGTGGAGACGGCGCGCCGCGTGGCCCGGTCCGCGTTCGGAAACGACACGCTCCTCGTCGAGCGCCTCGTCGAACGTCCGCGTCACATCGAGGTGCAGGTCCTCGCCGACGAGGCCGGGAACATCATCCATCTCGGTGAGCGGGAGTGCACGCTGCAGCGTCGGCATCAGAAGGTGATCGAAGAGGCACCGTCCGCCGTCGTGGATGCCGCCACACGCGAGCTCCTGGGGAAGGCGGCCTGCGCGGCCGCCGCCTCCGTCGACTACCGCGGAGCGGGAACGGTCGAGTTCCTCGTCGCCGGAGACCGCACCGAGGACTTCTTCTTCATCGAGATGAACACGCGTCTGCAGGTCGAGCATCCCGTCACGGAGATCGTGACCGGCGTCGACCTCGTCGAGCAGCAGATCCGGATCGCCGCGGGGGAGGAACTGACCCTCCGTCAGCCCGACGTCGGCATCCGCGGACATGCGATCGAGGCGCGCGTCTACGCCGAGACCCCCGCGCGCGGGTTCCTGCCCGCCACCGGCGACGTTTTGGAGTGGCGCCCCGCCCCGGGCGTGCGGACGGATGCGGCGGTGGAGACGGGATCGGTCGTCACCTCCGACTACGACCCCATGATGGCGAAGGTGATCGCCTCCGGCGACGACCGGGACGCGGCGCTGTCCGCTCTCGACGCCGCGCTCGCCGACACGGTGATCCTCGGCCTCGACACGAACATCGCCTTCCTCCGCTCGCTCCTGCAGGATCCGGAGGTGCGGGCCGGTCGCATCGACACCGCACTGATCGACCGCCTCCCCACCCCGTCGTCCGTGCCCGCGACGCCCGCGATCCTCCGTGCTGCGGCCGGGGTGCTCCCGGACGGCCGCGCGCGTCATGCGGATGCCGCGCACGCGTCTGCCCTCTGGCGATCGGGGTCGGGGTGGCGGGCCGGGGGACCCCGCCCCGCGCGCACCGTGTCCTTCCTGGACGATGACGACGCGGTGCACGAGGTCGGCCTCGAGGGCGGAGAGGACGAGCGGATACCCGGCCTCGGACCCGCGGCGGTGGACTCCGACGGTGCGGTGTGGGTCCATGCGCGCTCCGGCGCCCAGCGCCTGCGTCCGCTCACCCGCCGCGAGGCGACGTTCGTCGGCCTCGCGCGGACGGGGAGGGCGGCGAATGCGTCGTCCCCCGAGGTGGGCGCACCGATGCCCGGCGCCGTCACCGCCGTCCACGTCGCCCACGGCGACCCGGTGGAGGCGGGGGAGCGGATCGTGACGATCGAGGCCATGAAGATGGAGCACCCCGTCCTCGCCCCGCACGCGGGCACCGTGCATCTGAAGGTCGCCGTCGGCGACCAGGTGCGACGAGACCAGACCATCGCCATCGTCCGGAACGCCCACGAGGCAGCTCCGGCGGACTGAGAACCGAGGAGAACCATGTCCGAGAACACCCTCACCGATCCCACGCTGACCGACGAAGAGCGCGAGCTCTCCGCGATGCTGCGCTCCTTCGCCGACGACGTCGTCGCCCCGAGGTCGTACGAGGCCGATCGCACCCGCACGCTCCCGCTCGACGTGGTGGCGGAGATGGGGGAGCTCGGGCTCTTCGGGCTGCCCTTCCCGGAGGAGGTCGGAGGGCAGGGCGGCGACTACTTCTCCCTCTGCTTGGCCGTGGAGGCGCTGGGTCGCGTGGATCAGTCGATGGCGATCACACTGGAGGCCGCCGTCAGCCTCGGCGCCATGCCGATCTTCCGCTTCGGTTCTGCCGAGCAACGCGAGCGGTGGCTGCCCGACCTCGTCGCCGGCCGCGCGCTCGCCGGCTTCGGGCTCACCGAGCCGGAGGCGGGCTCCGATGCCGGCGCCACCCGCACCACGGCGCGTCTGGACGACGGGGCTTGGGTCGTCAACGGCTCGAAGCAGTTCATCACCAACTCCGGCACGGACATCACCCGCTTCGTGACGGTCACCGCCGTCACGGGCGAGCGCGAGGGGAAGAAGGAGATCTCCACGATCATCGTCCCCTCCGGCACCCCGGGCTTCCACGTGCTGCCGGCCTACGACAAGGTCGGGTGGCACGCCTCGGACACCCACCCCCTCGCGTTCGACGACGTGCGCGTGCCCGAGGACCACCTGCTCGGCGAGCGCGGGCGGGGATTCGCCGCGTTCCTCCACATCCTGGACGAGGGGCGCATCGCGATCGCCGCGCTGGCGACCGGTGCGGCGGAAGGATGCCTGGAGGCTGCGGTGGAGTACTCCCGGTCCCGGAACGTCTTCGGCTCGCCCCTGTCGAGCCGCCAGAGCATGCAGTTCCTCATCGCGAGGATGCAGCTGAGGGTGCTCAACGCGCGGCTGGCGTGGCACCACGCCGCGCGGCTGCGCGACGCGGGACGACCGTTCAAGACCGAAGCGGCCATCGCGAAGCTGACCGCGAGCGACGCGGCCATGGACAACGCCCGCGATGCCACTCAGGTCTTCGGGGGCAACGGGTTCATGAACGAGTTCGCCGTGGCGCGGCACTACCGCGATTCGAAAATCCTCGAGATCGGCGAGGGGACGACCGAGGTCCAGCTCCTCGTGATCGCGCGTTCGCTCGGTCTGGTGTGAGCGCGGTAGCGTGAGCGGGATGGAGCCGATCGTCGAACGCGGACGCTACGTCGAGGAACTGCCCGTCGGCGCGGTGTTCTTCCACAGGCCGGGGCGAACGGCCACGGAGGCCGACAACGTCCTGTTCTCGTCGTTGACGATGAACACGCAGGCGCTCCACCTGGATGCGGCGTTCTCCGCGACCCAGCCCTACGGACGTCGTCTGATGAACTCGATGTGGACGCTCGCGACGATGGTCGGGGCCTCGGTCGCCCAGATCACCCAAGGCACCCTCGTGGCACAGCTCGGACTGTCCGACGTGACCTTCCCCGCGCCGCTGTTCGCGGGGGACACCCTGTACTGCGAAACGCGCGTCGTCGACAGCAGGCTGTCGGCCTCGCGTCCCGGCCAGGGGGTGGTGACGCTCGCGCATGTCGGGCGGAAACAGGACGATGAGGTGGTCGCGACGGCGACGCGGGTCGCACTGATGTGGTGTCGCCCGATCGATGCCGATGCGACGTCCACAACCCTTCCGACGGAGACACCATGACCTTCGCCCTCGGCCCCGCGCTCCTGTTCTGCCCCGCCGACCGTCCTGATCGATTCCGCGCCGCGCTCGCACGTGCCGACGCCGTGATCCTCGACCTCGAGGACGCCGTCGCGCCGCAGGCGAAAGCGGATGCCCGCGGCGCCCTCATCGAGACCGACGTCGATCCGGAACGCGTGATCGTCCGGGTCAACCCGGTCGGGTCCGCGGATTTCGTGGCCGACATGGCGACCCTGTCGCAGACCGATTTCCGGCGGATCGTGGTCGCGAAGGCGGAATCACCGAAGCGACTGGCCAGGATCGACGCCCGATTCCGACTCATCGCGCTGTGCGAGACGGCGCGGGGGGTGGCACGTGCGGATCGCATCGCCGAGCTCCCGCGGGTGGAGGCGCTGATGTGGGGCGCGGAGGATCTCGTCGCCTCGCTCGGCGGCACCTCCAGCAGGAAGCCCAACGGACGCTACCGCGACATCGCCCGCTACGCCCGCTCCCGCGTGCTGCTGGCCGCGGGAGCGGCGGGAGTCGCTGCCATCGACGCCGTGCACCTGGACATCGGGGACGCCAAAGGTCTGGCGCGCGAGGCGACGGATGCCGCGGCCTCCGGCTTCGCCGCGACCGCGTGCATCCACCCGTCACAGGTCCCCGTGATCCGCGACGCGTATCGACCTGATGCCGCGACCCTGCGGTGGGCGCGCGGCGTCCTGGCCTCCGCGGCCGGGAACAGCGGCGTCTTCACGTTCGAGGGTCGCATGGTGGACGAGCCGGTGCTCCGGCACGCCCGCGCGGTGCTCGCGCGGGCGGGGGACGCTCAGGCGCCGGCGTAGGAGAGCAGGCTGAGTCGCTCGCGCTCGTACCGCAGGTCGTAGGCGGAGGCGTTGGGCAGCCGCTGGCCCGGCGGCGGGAACGCGCCCGCCGTGGCGTGCCGCAGGAGTTCGCGGATGAGTGCTCCGTGGCTGACGACGATGAGTGACGCCGGTGCCGGCGCGGTGTCGCGGCGAATGTCCGCCACCGCCTCGGCGAGTCCGCCGAGGGCCCGCGCGCGCAGCTGAGGCCAGGGCTCGGCGCCGGGGACCTCGGCGGTGTGCCAGTCACCGAACCGCTGGAAGAATTCCGCGGTCTCCAGCCCTTCGGCCTCGCCGTAGGCGCGCTCGCGGAGCGCCGGATACACGCGGGGAGGCTCGAGGTCGAGGATATCGGCGATGATCTCGGCGGTCTCGCGCGCACGGGACAGGTCGCTCGAGACCACACGCGTGGGTGCCTCGGGGCGCAGGGCGAGCACGTGAGCGGCCTCGCGGGCCTGCGCGCGGCCGGTGTCGTTGAGGGGGATGTCGGTGGAACCCTGGATGCGCAGATCCCGGTTCCAGTCCGTCTGACCGTGCCGGATCATCGTCAGGTGCGTCACGGGACGAGCCTACGGCGTGGATCACGAGGACAGCGCCGGAAGGGCCTCGGCGAGGACGCCGAGGACCTCACTGGTCCCGCCGTCGATCTTCACGGTGGCCCTCGCGTCCGCGCGGGTGGCTCCGCGGTTCACGATGACCACCGGCATCCGTCGCCGCCGCGCGCGTTCGAGGAGGCGGATGCCGGAATTGACCACGAGAGACGACCCCGCGATGAGCAGGGCCTGGCTGGTGAGGACGAGCTGTTCCGCCTCACGGAACTTCTCCGCCGGGATGTACTCGCCGAAGAAGACGACGTCCGGTTTGAGCATCCCCGCGCAGACGGTGCACACCGGGATACGGAACCCGTCGGTGCTCTCGGGGAGCACATCCCCGTCGGGGCCGAGGGCGATGCGCTCCGGCACCCGGATCCACGGGTTCTCCTCCTCGACACGGGCGGCGAGGTCACGCCGGTCGAAGACCTGCCCGCAGTGCACGCAGAACACCCGGCGCATCGTCCCGTGGAGCTCGACCACGCGTCGGTTCCCCGCCCGCACGTGCAGACCGTCCACGTTCTGGGTGACGACGCCGGTGAGCAGCCCCCGCTCCTCGAGCGTGGCGAGGGCCCGGTGCCCGGCGTTGGGGGCGGCGGCGGCGAAGGCGTTCCATCCGAGGTGAGAGCCGACCCAGTACCGCCGGCGGGCGCTGTCGCTGGCGAGGAACTGCTCGACCGTCATCGGGGTGCGCACGGGTGCTCCTCGGCCGCGGTAATCCGGGATGCCGGAATCGGTCGAGACCCCCGCGCCCGTGAGCACGGCGATGCGACGCCCGGCCAGCACCGAGGTCGCCGCCTCGATCGCGGCCTGCGTCTGCGGATCGCCTCCGGTCAGCGTCGTCACGCGCACCCCTTCCGAGTGACGAGTGTAGGCCGCCCGCTTTTCCGGCGCGTTACGCGAGGTGCCAGAGTGGAGGGATGCCGATCCTCCGCGTCAGGGACCCCGCCGATCCGCGCCTGCGCGACTATCGCGACCTCACGGACGTGGCGCTGCGTCGGGTGCGCGAACCGGAAGAGGGGCTGTACATCGCCGAGTCCGCGAAGGTCATCGCTCGGGCGATCGCGGCCGGCCATCGCCCGAGGTCGGTTCTGGTGCAGCAGAAGTGGCTCGCCGAGGTCGAAGCGCTCCTCGCCGGTGATGTCGAGGCGCCCATCCTCCTCGTCGAGGACGCGGTCGCCGAAGCGGTGACCGGATACGCCGTGCACCGTGGTGCTCTGGCGGCGATGACGCGCCCGGCGCCCGTCGATCCCCGCGCCCTCCTGTCGGCGGGGCGCCGCGTCGTGGTGCTCGAGGACATCGTCGACCACACCAATGTGGGCGCGATCTTCCGCTCGGCGGCGGGTCTCGGCGCGGATGCCGTCCTGGTCAGCGCCCGGTGCGCCGATCCCCTGTACCGGCGGAGCGTCCGGGTCAGCATGGGCACGGTGTTCCAGGTGCCGTGGGCACGGCTGCCGGAGTGGGGCGAGGCGCGTGTGCTGTTCCGCGAGACGGGGTTCACGTTGGCCGCTCTGGCCCTCCGCGAGGATGCGGTCGCTCTGGACGACTTCGCCGCCACGGCACCGGCGCGCGTCGCCGTCGCGTTCGGGGCCGAAGGGGATGGCCTGTCGTCCGCCGCACTCGATGCGGCGGACGCGATCGTGCGGATCCCGATGGCCGGGGGAGTGGATTCCCTCAACGTCGCCGCCGCGAGTGCGGTCACCCTGTGGGCTCTGCGTCCTCATCCGTGAGTGGGCTCGTGGCGCGCACGACCGGCATCGGCTCAGGGCGCTTGGCGTGGACGGTGTCGCCCGAAGACTGCTGACGCAGTCGTCGCAGCACCCAGGGGACGAGGTGGGTGCGCGCCCAGACGAGATCGTTCTGCCGTGCGGCGCGCCACGTCCGAGACGGCAGCGGATCCGGCTGCATCGGGGCGAGGTCGTTGGGGACGTTGAGCGCGCGCAGCACCATGCGGGCGACCTCGTGGTGGCCGAGGGTGTTCATGTGCAGTCGATCGTCATCGAAGAAGCGCATGTCCTGCACTTCCTTCAGCGCCCACTGATCGGCCACGATGCAGTCGTACTTGTCCGCGATCGCCCGGATGTTCTCGTTGTAGATCGCCACGCGGCCGCGGATCCCCCGGAAGACGGGCGTGAATCGGGTGTCGATGCCGGTGAACACCACGATGGTCGCTCCCTCGCTGCTCAGCCGCACCACGGCATCCTCGAACAGCTCGGCGACCGCATCCGGATCCCCGCCGGGGCGGATGACGTCGTTCCCGCCGGCGGAGAAGGTGACGAGATCGGGCTTGAGGGCGAGTGCCGGTTCGACCTGCTCGGCGACGATCTGTCCGATCAGGCGTCCTCGCACCGCGAGGTTGGCGTAGGCGAAGTCGTCCACCTGCGCGCCGAGCACCTCGGCGACGCGATCCGCCCATCCGCGCAGACCGTTGGGAAGGGAGGGCTCGGGGTCGCCCACGCCCTCGGTGAACGAGTCCCCGAGGGCCACGTAGCGCCGCCACGGGTGGGCGTTCGGGTCGGAGGCGAACGGGGCGGGTGTCTCGGTGGTGTCCGGCATGGCTCTCCTCGCGGTTCGTGACCGTTCCCCAGGGTAGCCCGGGTGTCGGACGGCTCGTTTAGGGTGGTGAGTCGTCGTGCGCGTCGAGCGTCCGGCGTGCGTCGAGAGGGCTGGGAGGTGTGATGGACGAGGCCGCAATCCTCGAAGAACCCCACTTCGGAAGCTTCGCCGCCGAGCACCTCTCCCCGACCTACCCGCAGCGCGCGCCGTGGGGCACCGCGCAGCGCCTGCGCGCCTGGCAGGCGGAGGCACTCGACCTGTACTTCGGGTCGGACGGCCCGGACGGTCCCGGCAAAGGCCCCCGCGACTTCCTCGCCGCCGCGACACCGGGGGCGGGCAAGACGACGTTCGCTCTGCGGCTCGCCAGCGAGCTGCTGCGCCGCGGGGTCGTCGACCGGATCGTCGTGGTCGCTCCGACCGAGCACCTCAAGACGCAGTGGGCCGATGCCGCGGCCCGCGTGTCCATCCGACTGGATCCGGCGTTCAGCAACCGTCACGCGGCACCGGCGCGGCAGTATCACGGGGTCGCCGTCACGTACGCCCAGGTGGCGGTCAAGGCCTCGGTGCACCAGAGGCTCGTCCTCGATGCCCGCACCCTCGTGATCCTCGACGAGGTCCACCACGGGGGCGACGCGCTGAGCTGGGGCGATGCGCTCCGCGAGGCCTACAGCCGCGCCACGCGACGTCTGCTGCTTTCGGGCACGCCGTTCCGCAGCGACACCGCCCCCATCCCGTTCGTGGAATACCACCCCGATGCCAAGGGGATCCGGCTCTCCCGCACCGACTACAGCTACGGGTACCGCCGGGCCCTCGAGGACGGCGTCGTCCGCCCGGTGCTCTTCCTCGTCTACGCCGGCAGCATGCGCTGGCGCACCAAGGCCGGGGACGAGATGGAGGCACAGCTCGGCCAGGACAACACGAAGGACATCACCTCCCAGGCATGGCGCACCGCGCTCGATCCGCAGGGCGAATGGATCCCCGCGGTCCTGCGGTCGGCCGACCGTCGTCTCAGCGAGGTCCGCGAACAGGTTCCGGATGCCGGGGGACTGGTCATCGCCACCGACCAGACCGCCGCGCGCGCCTACGTCGAGATCCTCGCCGCCCTCACGGGAGAGACGCCCACCGTGGTGCTCTCCGACGAGGCGGAGGCGTCGTCTCGGATCGAGACGTTCTCGAAGGGCACGAGCCGGTGGATGGTCGCCGTTCGGATGGTCTCCGAGGGGGTGGATGTCCCTCGGCTCGCCGTCGGGGTCTACGCGACCTCCGCCTCCACGCCGCTGTTCTTCGCGCAGGCCATCGGACGCTTCGTGCGGGCGCGCAAGCGAGGAGAGACGGCGAGTGTCTTCCTCCCCAACGTCCCCGTCCTCCTCGCGCTCGCGGGAGAGCTCGAGCGGCAGCGCGATCACGCCCTGGACCGCGAGTCGGACGGCGACGACTGGAACGCCGAAGAAGACCTCATGGACGCCGCCGAGCGCGAGGACTCGGCGTCGGACGCGCTGACCGAGGAGTTCAGCTTCCAGGCTCTCGGCTCCCTCGCCCATTTCGACCGCGTCCTCTACGACGGTCGGGAGTTCGGGCAGCTGGCCGTTCCGGGAACGCCCGAGGAGGAGGAGTTCTTGGGTCTGCCGGGGCTGCTCGAGCCGGAGCACGTCCACGACCTGCTCATGCAGCGGCAGGCGCGGCAGAGCCGGCACCGGAAGGACCGCGAGGCGCAGGCCCCCGCGGCAGAAGAGGACGATGGTCTGCCCGCGCCCCTGCACCGCACGCTCAAGGAGCAGCGGCAGCTGCTGAACAGCCTGGTAGGCCTCTACGCGCGTCAGTCCGGCGAGCCGCACGGCGCCGTGCACGCCGAGCTCCGGCGTCTGTGCGGCGGGCCCGCCGTCTCGCACGCGACGGTCGCACAGCTGCAGTCGCGCATCGATCTGCTTCGTCGCCGCGTGCACTCCTGACCGCGGGTTGACCCCTTGAGAATGCCGGGCTACCGTGGTCCCCACGCACGGAAAGCGCTATCCAACCGAGGGTCGACGTTCGACCGCTCGGGACACACATCTGTGACGAGGTTTCGAAGATGACTCCCCACATCCGATCGTTCCGTCTGCCTGTCGCCGCGCTCGCGGCCGGCTGTCTCGTGGTGGGCATGGCCCACCCCGCCTCCGCCCGAGACGAGCCACGCGGGCCGTTCGCCCGCGACCACACCCCGAAGGGACTGACCCAGCTCGAGGATCTGGACCGGGGGCTCGTCGCCCTCGGCACGACGGAGGGCACGTTCTTGTCCTGGCGCCTCCTGGCCTCGGAGGTCTCCGGAGCCACCGAGACGGGCCAGGCAGGCCCCGCCTGGCGGGTCGCACGCGACGGTGACGAGATCGCCACGGTCTCCGACGTGACCTCCTACCTCGACCCGGACGGCCACGCGGAGGCGCAGTACACCGTGACCCCGGTTCGTTCGGGAATCGCGGGGGAGGCGAGCGCGCCGGCTCCGGTCCAGGGGAACGGCTACTTCGACATCCCCCTCGTCCGCCCGGCGGACGGGGTCACCCCGGTCGGCGAGGCGTACACGTATTCCGCCAACGACGCCTCGGTGGCCGACGTCGACGGCGACGGCCGCTACGAGCTGATCGTGAAGTGGGATCCGTCGAACTCCAAGGACGTCTCCCAGGTCGGATACACCGGTGAGGTGTTCGTGGACACCTACACGCTCGAGGGTGAGCTGCTGAACCGCATCTCGCTCGGGAAGAACATCCGCGCGGGCGCGCACTACACGCAGTTCCTCGCGTACGACTTCGACGGCGACGGGCGCAGCGAGCTGATGATGAAGACCGCTCCGGGGACCTCCTCCGCGACCTACCGGGACGGCGACCTGGTCGAGGAGAGCGCGATCACCCTGCCGCGTCGGGACGTCCGGGCGGGCGTGTCGCACGGTGACGACTACCGCATGAGCAACGACGACTTCCGCGCGCACCTCACGGAGATGTTCCTGACGTGGCACGAGCGGGACGAGGTCGTCTCCGGGCAGTGGCCGGCGACGCTCGAGGAGGCGTGGGGCACCGAGGTGCGGCACGACTACCCGCTGTCGCCGGATGCCGCGGCGGAGCTCACCGACTACTTCATCGACGTCTACGCCCCGTCCCGCAGCGGCAACAACCGTCTCTGGAACTTCGAGGGCTTCATCGTGGACGGACCCGAGTACCTGACCGTGTTCGACGGCGAGACGGGCGCGGAGTTGGAGACGATCCCGTACAAGCCGGGACGCGGCGACGACGGGCTGCTCTGGGGCGACTACGCGATGTCCCGCATCGAACCGGGAAACCGCGTGGACCGGTTCCTGTCGGGTGTCGCCTACCTCGACGGCACGGAGCCCTCGGCGGTCTTCGCGCGCGGCTACTACACCCGCTCGACGCTCGTGGCCTACGACTGGGACGGCAAGCGCCTCAGGGAGCGCTGGTACGTCGACAGCGGTCACGCGCCACTCACGAACCCCTTCAACGACGGACCGCACGGTCGCGACGGCACCGACCCCGAGTTCGGGACGCTGACCACCCAGGGGTTTCATTCGCTCAGCGCCTCCGACGTCGACGCGGACGGCAAGCACGAGATCGTCTACGGCTCCGCGACCATCGACGACGACGGCAGCCTCCTGTACAGCTCCTTCGCGGAGATGCCCCCGCAGAGCGCGCAGCCGGGAGAGCAGGCACGCCTCGGCCACGGGGACGCCATGCACGTCACCGACATCGATCCGGCGCGTCCGGGACTGGAGATCTTCACGGTCCACGAAGGGGGCGCATACGCGCCCTACGGCTACGTCCTGCGGGGTGCGGCGGACGGGGAGATCTTGTACGGCGACTACACCGGACGTGACACCGGGCGCGGCATGATCGGTGATGTCGACCCGACGGTCCCGGGACTGGAGACGTGGGCGACTCGGCTGCGCGCCGCGAACGGCACGGAACTCGGAGCCGCCACCGGCCTCGGCACGAACATGTCCATCCGCTGGGCGGGGGACCTCACCACCCAGATCGTGAACGGCAGCGGCGACGCGGTGCCCACCATCGACGATCGGCGGCGCGGGACGCTGCTGAGAGCAGAGGGGACGCGCACCAACAACGGCACGAAGGGCAACCCCGCGCTCGTCGCCGACATCCTCGGCGATTGGCGGGAGGAGCTCCTGGTGCGGACCGCCGATTCCGCGGCGATGCGCGTCTACGTCTCGACCGAGGAGACCCCGCACCAGCTGGCGACGCTGATGCACGACCCGCAGTACCGTGCGGAGGTCGCCCGTCAGCAGACCACGTACAACCAGCCGTCCTACACCGGCTGGCATCTCGGCACGGGGATGGACTTCTCCGCCGTTCCGGTCCTCACCCGCGAGGTCGTCCCGCGCGCCCCCAAGGTGCACGATCGTCCGGGGCGCGGGAAGGACGAGGTGCAGGTGAAGGCGACGCCGGGGATCGCCTGGTACGTCGACGGCGAGCGAGTGACCCACCCCAGCGGGAAGGTCCGCGTCGGCGCCACCGCCGAGATCGTCGCAGTACCCACCGCGTGGTACCGCATCGCCGACGGAGCGACCTCGGCGTGGTCGGTGACCCTCACCCGATGACGCGTCACGGGTGACACGAACCCCGCCCCGACCGCTCTCCGCTTTCCGTGCGGGCGGTCGGGGCGGTCCCGCTTCGGAGGCCCGAAATGCTGGCAATCCTCGGCTTTCGCCGTTGTCGGCGGGGACGCGTCAGTAGCGTGGAGGCGTCCCCCCACCGCCGCCTCGGAAGGCTTCCGCATGACCGCGCCCGCGCCCGCCCACCCCACCGCTCGGGATCGACGGCGGTGGGCGCAGTATCTCGTCGACGAACGCGCCGAGGCGCGCGTCTACCGGGATCTGTCCGTGCGCCGTACCGGCGAGGAGCGTGCGATCCTGCTCGCGCTCGCCGACGCGGAGGGGCGCCACGAGGCTCATTGGCTCGCCCTCCTCGGCGGCGAACCCGAGCGGCTGCCGCGTCCGGACGCGCGGACGCGGCTGCTGTCGTTCCTCGCCCGACGATTCGGGTCCATCTTCGTCCTGGCGCTCGCCCAGCGCGCCGAAGCGCGCTCGCCTTACGAAGCGGAGCCGTTCGCGACGGCCGCCATGGCCGCGGACGAGAAGATCCATCACGAGGTCGTCCGCGGTCTCGCGGCGCGGGGGCGACGCCGACTGTCGGGGACCTTCCGCGCGGCGGTCTTCGGCGCCAACGACGGACTGGTCTCCAACCTCGCCCTGGTCCTCGGGATCGGGGCCACCGGCGTCGGCAGTCAGGTCGTCCTGTTCAGCGGCATCGCGGGACTCCTGGCGGGAGCCCTCTCCATGGGTGCGGGCGAGTTCGTATCGGTGCGATCCCAGCGGGAGCTCCTGCGCGCGACGGAGTCGAACCAGGACGCCGACCATGTGATCCCCGACCTCGACCTCGACGCCAACGAGCTCGCCCTCGTCTACCGCACCCGGGGGATGTCGGAGTCCGACGCACGCGTGCGGGCGCACGAGGTCGTCGCGTCCGCGCAGCGTGCCGACCGTGCGCTGCCGTTCCGTGTCGAGGCGCACCGGCACACGGTGGACGTCGACGAGCACGAGATCGTCGGCAGGGCGTGGGGAGCCGCGATCTCGAGCTTCCTCTTCTTCGCGTCGGGCGCCATCATCCCCGTCCTGCCCTGGATCTTCGGGATGACCGGGACGGCTGCCGTGATCGTCGCGCTCGCCCTCGTAGGTGTCGCGCTGCTGATCACGGGGGCCACCGTCGGTGTCCTCTCCGGCGCGTCGCCCCTGACCCGCGGCATCCGTCAGCTGCTCATCGGCTACGGTGCCGCGGCCATCACGTATGTGCTGGGGCTGCTGTTCGGCGTCACCGTGGGGTGAGCCCGGTTCGGCACCGCACCGTTGACGTGATAGTGTCGTTCCTCGGTTGCGAAACCGGAAAAACCACTCGCGCGGGTGGCGGAATAGGTAGACGCGCTAGCTTGAGGTGCTAGTGCCCGTATAGGGCGTGGGGGTTCAAGTCCCCCCTCGCGCACAGAAGACGAAAGGCCCCCGGAAACGGGGGCCTTTCGCTTGTCACGGCCGCGAAACGTCCGGAGGGTAGGTTGGAGCCCATGCCTTCGCTCGGTCCGGAGATCCCGCACGTCGCCGCTCTCGCGCGCGACCTGATCCGCTTCGACACCACGAACCACGGCGGTGGTCGCGCGCAGGGCGAGCGGGAGGCGGCGGAGTACGCCGGTGCCTACCTCGAGTCGCTCGGCCTCGACGTCGAGTACTACGAGCCCATCGCGCGTCGAACGAACCTCACCACCCGGATCCCCGGCCGCAACCCCGACAAGCCGGCCCTGATCCTGCACGGACACCTCGATGTCGTCCCGGCTGTCGCCGAGGACTGGAGCGTCGATCCCTTCGCGGGGGAGATCCGCGACGGGATGCTCTGGGGACGCGGTGCGGTGGACATGAAGGACATGGACGCGATGATCCTCGCGGCCGTCGGGGATCTCGTGCGCGCGGGTGAACAGCCCGAGCGCGACCTCATCGTCACGTTCTTCGCCGATGAGGAGAACGGCGGGGTCGAGGGCTCCGCGCTGGTCGTCCGTGACAAGCCCGAATGGTTCGCCGGGGCGACCGAGGCCATCAGCGAGGTCGGCGGGTACTCGATCTCCGTCGACGACCGCCGGGCCTACCTTCTGCAGGTGGGCGAAAAGGCCCTCGTGTGGATCCGCCTGGTGGCCCGCGGGCGCGCCGCCCACGGCTCGAGCTTCCACACGGACAACGCCGTCACCGCGCTCGCCGACGCCGTCGCCCGTCTCGGCCGCACGGCCTGGCCCGTGGAGCTGACCCCGGCCACCGCGCGCATGGTCGAGGATCTCGCACGACTCTCCGGGATGGATGCGGCCGACGCCGACGCGGTCGCCGCCGCGACCGGCGCGGCATCGGGATTCCTCCGCTCCACCCTCCGTACGACGACGAATCCGACCGGGCTCGCGGCGGGCTACAAGCACAACGTCATCCCCGATCGCGCGGAGGCGCTCATCGACGTCCGCGTGCTCCCCGGGACGGAGGACGCGGTCCTGGCCGCGATCCAGGAGATCGTCGGCGACGAGATCGCGATCGAGGTCGTCCACCGGGACATCGGGCTCGAGGTCCCCTTCGCGGGCGACCTCGTGGATGCCATGGTCGGAGCGCTCGGGCGCCACGACCCCGGCGTCCCGGTGATCCCCTACCTCATGGGGGGCGGCACCGACAATAAGGCGCTCGCCGAACTCGGAATCGCGGGCTTCGGCTTCGCGCCCCTGCGCCTGCCGTCCGACCTCGACTTCACCGGGATGTTCCACGGCGTGGACGAGCGCGTGCCGATCGACGCCCTCGTCTTCGGCCAGACCGTCCTGGCAGACCTCATCCGCACCTACTGACGCACCCGCATCTCCCGACGCATCCGGATGCCGCGGCATCCGCCTCCCCACGAAAGGCGCCCATGCTGTTCGAGGCGATCTTCCTCGGCCTGATCCAGGGGCTGACCGAGTTCCTCCCCATCTCCTCCAGTGCGCACCTGCGCATCGTGGGGGAGTTCATGCCGTCCGCGCAGGACCCCGGCGCCGCCTTCACCGCGATCACGCAGATCGGCACGGAGGCTGCGGTGGTGGTGTTCTTCTGGCGCGACATCGTCCGCATCATCACCGCCTGGTTCCGCTCCCTGGCGGGCAAGGTGCCGCGGAACGACCCCGACGCCCGCATGGGCTGGCTGATCATCATCGGCAGCCTTCCGATCGTCGTTCTGGGGCTGCTCTTCGAAGACCAGATCGAGACCACCTTCCGCTCGCTGTGGGTCATCGCGGTCATGCTGATCGCCTTCGGCATCCTGCTCGGCATCGCCGACTACGTCGGTGCCAAGCGTCGCAAGCTCGACCAGCTCACCGTCGGGCACGGTGTCGTGTTCGGATTCGCGCAAGCGCTCGCCCTCATTCCCGGGGTGTCCCGTTCGGGCGGAACGATCACGGCGGGGCTGTTCCTCGGCTACGAGCGCGCCGCAGCGGCTCGTTACGCCTTCCTCCTGGCGATCCCCGCGGTCTTCGGCAGCGGGTTCTACCAGCTCGGGAAGAGCTGGAACCAGGAGGGGCCGTTCACCCTCGTCGAGACGGGCGCGGCGACCGTCGTCGCGTTCGTCGTCGCCCTCGCCGTCATCGCCTTCTTCATGAGTTGGATCTCCAAGCGGAGCTTCCTGCCCTTCGTGATCTACCGGATCGCTCTGGGGTCGGTGGTCCTGGTGCTGCTCTCGACGGGCGTCCTCTCGGCGTACTGACCGGAGTCAGCGGCGGGGATCGTCGCGACCCGGCTTGCCGGGTCCGTCGCCGCGGCGACGCAGATAGCGTTCGAACTCCTGCGCGATCGCGTCGCCGGACGCCTCGGGCGAATCCCACGTGTCGCGGGTGGTCTCGAGCTGGCGGATGTACTCCGTCATCTCCTCGTCGTCCGCCGCGGCGGCGTCGATCGATGCCTCCCACGCCGCGGCGTCGGTCGGCAGGGACCCGTGGGAGATGTCCGCGCCGGTGAGGTCCTCGAGGCGGTCGAGGAGGGCGAGGGTGGCTTTGGGCGACGGCGTGTGCCCGGCCACGTAGTGGGGCACGCTCGCCCAGAGGCTCGCCGCGGGGATGCCGGCGGCGTCCGCGGCGTGCGCGAGCGCGCTGAGGATCCCCACCGGTCCCTCGTAGGAGCTGCGCTCGAGATCGAGGGCGGCACGGAGCTGATCGTTGTCGCTGCCGGCGAAGACCGAGATCGGCCGGGTATGGGGGACATCGGACATCATCGACCCGAGCGCCACGAACCCGGTGACGTCTTCGCGGAGCGCGATGTCGACGAACTCGTTCGCGAACGCCTGCCACGCGCGTGCCGGCTCGACGCCGGTGAGCAGTAGGAGCTCGGTGCCGCCGGACGAGGTGGTCGGGCGCAGAAGCGTGGCCTCCGGCCACCGGAGGGTGCGCTTGCCTTCCGCATCGGCGGCGATGTGCGGTCGCGTGTACTGGTAGTCGAAGTACAGCTCGGGGTCGACCGAGAACACCGATTCGTACTCCCCGGCGTCCCGCAGGTGCGCGAGCGCGGACGAGGCGGCCTCGCCCGCGTCGTTCCAGCCGTCGAACGCGGCGACGAGCACCCGGCGTCCCAGTCCGTCCACGCGACCTCCTCCTGCCCGCCGGCGCGGGCTGTCTCCAGGATAGGCCCGTACCATGGGGCGGATGACGTCTCCCACCCTCGCCGCGGTCCTCTGGGACATGGACGGAACGCTCGTGGACACCGAGCCCTACTGGATGAACGCCGAGACACCGCTCGTGGAGGCTCACGGCGGTTCGTGGTCGCACGAGCAGGCCCTGGGCCTCGTCGGGCTCGGTCTCGAGGACTCCGCCCGCATCTTCCAGGAAGCCGGCGTCCGCATGGGTGTGCACGAGATCATCGACCACCTCACCGACGACGTGATGCGCCAGCTCGCCGAGACCGGCGTGCCCTTCCGCCCGGGGGCGCGCGAGATGCTCTCCGCACTGAAGGAGGCGGGCATCCGCACGGCTCTCGTGACGATGTCGATGCGTCGGATGGCGACGACCGTGGTCGATCTGATCGACTTCGACGCGTTCGACGTGATCATCGCCGGTGATGACGCGACCCGCCCCAAACCACATCCGGACCCGTACCTGCAGGCCTGCGCCGCGCTCGGCGTGGACCCGACCGAGGTGGTCGCCATCGAGGACTCCCCGAACGGACTCCGCTCCGCGGTCGCCTCCGGAGCGGCGTCCATCGGCGTCCCGCTCATGGTCTCCCTCGAAGGCGCCGGCGCGCATGCGCTGTGGCCGAGCCTCGAAGGACGGTCGGTGGACGACCTCCGGGCCGTCCACGCCGCCCACGCCGCACGTCGTCGGACGGAGGCCTCCGCATGAGCGGGCGGCCGAGCGGTCCGTTCCGGCTGGGCGACCGGGTGCAGCTGACCGGTCCGAAGGGACGCCTGCACACCATCACCCTCCGCGAGGGGGGAGAGATGCACACGCATCACGGAGTGCTTCGTCACGCCGATCTCGTGGGCCTCCCCGACGGCAGCGTCGTCACCGGCAGCGGGGGGCACGAATACCTCGCCCTGCGACCGCTGCTCCGGGATTTCGTGATGTCCATGCCGCGGGGTGCGGCGATCGTGTATCCGAAGGATGCCGCGCAGATCGTCGCGGAAGCGGACGTGTTCCCCGGGGCCGTCGTCGTGGAGGCGGGCGTCGGGTCCGGCGCCCTCTCGCTCTGGCTCCTGCGTGCGATCGGTCCGCACGGGAGGCTCGTGTCGTTCGAGCGGCGCGAGGATTTCGCCGAGGTCGCGCGGGCGAACGTGGAGACCTTCGCCGGGGACACCCCGGAGAACTGGGAGGTCGTGGTCGGCGACCTGGCCGCCGCACTCCCGGAGACGCTGCCCGCGGCATCCGTCGACCGGGTCGTGCTCGACATGCTCGCCCCCTGGGAATGCATCGACGTCGTGGCCGATGCCCTCACGCCGGGCGGGGTCGTGCTCTGCTACGTCGCCACGGCCACGCAGCTGAGCCGCGTGGCGGAGTATCTGCGCGGGACCGGACTGTTCACCGATCCCGAGGCGAGCGAGACGATGGTCCGCGGGTGGCATGTCGAGGGACTCGCCGTGCGTCCCGACCACCGCATGATCGCCCACACCGGGTTCCTGATCTGGGCGCGGCGCCTCGCACCCGGCGCCGTCGCACCGGAGCAGAAGCGCCGCGCGTCCAAGTCCAGCTACTCGGACGAGGACGTGGAGCTGTGGACGCCCGGCGCCGTCGGCGATCGGGAGATCACGGACAAGAATCTGCGCAAGCGCGTGCGGGAGGCCCGCCGTGCGGCAGACGCCGCGATCGAGGCGCAGCGCCGCGAGGGGGCACCCGACGCTTCCGCCTAGAATCGTCGGGTGCGTACCTTCTCCGCTGCCCTGACGATCCTGGGTCTGGCCGCTGTCGGCCTGACCGGTTGCGCCGCTCCGGCGGACACCACCTGCGACCGGCCCGCCGGAGAAGCGGGGGTGCTCGATCTGGTCTCCGTGTCCGGAGCGGCCGACGCGCTGCCGGAGGTGGACGTCTACACCCCGTTCCGGACGGACGAGTGGGCCGCGCGCGACGACGTCACGGGCGAGGGCACGCCCATCACGACGGACGACCAGCTCGTCGTGGTCGACATCGCCCTCATCGGCGGCGACTCGGGAGAGACCGTCATCGCGACGCCGTACGACGGCGATCTGACGCGGGTGACCACGCTGTCCCAGTGGGTCAACACGTTCCCGGCGTTCTCCGACGCGCTCTCGTGCGCGACGGAGGGATCGCGGGTGACGGTGGCGCTGGCGCCCGGCGACATCGCCGAGGGCGCGGCGGAAGGGCTCGGGCTCGCCGCCGACGAGTCGGCCCTCGCGATCGTGGACGTCCGGAAGGTCTACCTGGCGAAGGCCGACGGCGCCGACCAGTACACCGACGGCTTCGGGCTGCCCTCTGTCGTCCGTGCTCCGGACGGCCAGCCGGGCCTCATCATCCCGGAGGGTGCGCCGCCGAGCGACCTCGTCGTGCAGACCCTGAAGAAGGGCGACGGGCCCGTCGTCACGGGTGACGCACCCGTGCGCGTGCACTACACCGGTGTGACGTGGGCCGAGCGCGAGGAGTTCGACTCGTCGTGGGGCGAGGCTCCGGTCTCCCTCACTCTGGACGGGGTGGTGCCCGGATTCGCTGCTGCGCTCGAGGGGCAGACCGTGGGATCCCAGGTGCTCGTGGTGATCCCGCCCGACCAGGGGTACGGAGAGACCGCGCAGGGTGACATCCCCGCGGGGTCGACCCTGGTCTTCGTGATCGACATCCTCGGGCTCGACGCCGCGCCGTGATCGGAGGGGATCGGCCGTCCGGTGGCACGACCGTAGGATGAAGGCGATGTCAGCCCCGTCCGCGAAGATCCCGCCCGAGGAGCGACTGGTCAATCTGGTCGTCGCCCTCCTCGCCACCGAGCAAGGGCTCACGAAGGACGCCGTCCTCGCGTCGGTCGCCGGTTATCGCGAGCAGGGTATGGCCGGCGCGTCCAAGGATGCGCTGGAGAAGATGTTCGAGCGTGACAAGGAGAATCTTCGCGCGCTGGGCGTGCCGATCGAGACCATCGGGGACTGGCTCGATCCGGATGACCTCCGTGAGGCCCGCTACCGCATCCCGACCTCCGAGTACGAGCTCCCCGCCGACATCGACTTCCGCCCCGATGAGATCGCGCTGCTCAATCTCGCCGCCGAGGTCTGGGGGGAGAGCTCGATGTCGGACGGCGCGCGCGGCGCGCTGCGCAAGATCCGCGCCCTCGGGATCGCCGTCGACGCGCCGATCGTCGGCTTCGCCCCCCGCATCAGCCTCCGAGACCCCGCGTTCGCACCGATGCAGCAGGCCATCGAGAGCGCGCGGGTCATCGCCTTCGACTACCTCAAGCCGGGGGAGCGGGCACCCCGACGGCGCCGCATCCGGCCCTTGGCTCTCGTGGACTACGAGGCACGCTGGCACGTCTTCGGCTGGGACCTGGACCAGGATGCCGAACGCACCTTCCTCCTCTCCCGGGTGGTGGGCGATGCCGTCCCGACCCGCGAGCGGTTCGATCCGGCGATGCGCGAGGGCGCCGGCGCACGCGCGCGCGCAGGCCTGGAGCAGGTGGCGTCCCGCAATGTCGCACTCCTCGAGGTCGACCCCGGAACCGAGGCCGCGCTGCGCCTCGCGCGCCGCGCCCTCCCGGCGGAGCAGGGCATCCGCGTGCCGTTCGTCGATCTGCACGTCTTCGCCGACGAGCTCGCGTCCTACGGTCCGGAGGTGAGGGTTGTGGAGCCCGATGCGCTCCGCGACCAGGTCGTGGCGCGACTGATCGCCGTCCGCGACCGGCACGAGGTGGCCTCGTGAGCGCGCGGCCGCAGCTCGCCACCGATCGGGCGGCGCTCATGCTCCAGCTGGTGCCGTACCTCGTCGGGAAGGGGGAGGTCTCCGTCCTCGAGGCGGCGGAGGCCTTCGATGTCGCGCCGGAGCAGATGCGGGCGATGGTGCAGAAGCTCACTGTGATCGGGCTGCCCGGCGATCAGGGCTTCTGGCAGATGTCCAACGACCTGTTCGATATCGACTGGGATCTGCTCGAGCAGCAGGATCGCATCGTCATCACCAACACCGTCGGTCTGGAGCGGGCCCCCCGCCTGACCGCGCGCGAAGCGGCGGCGCTCCTGGCGGGTCTCCAGCTGGCGCGTTCGATTCCGGGCGTCGGCGACTCGGAGGTCTTCAACGGACTCCTCGCCAAGCTCGCCCGCGGCGCGTCGGCGGCACCGGCGGATCTCGTGATGGTGCCCGGCCCCGTGGACGACGCCCGGTCAGCCGTGGCCGAAGCCCTGGACCGTGCGGTGGCGGTCTCCTTCACCTACAAGGCTCCCGACGCCGCACCCACGACCCGCACCGTCGATCCGGTGAAGGTCCACATCGCCGACGGCCAGTGGTATCTGCAGGGATGGTGCCATCTGCGCCAGGGCATGCGAACTTTCCACCTCGACCGGGTGAGCGATCTGACGGTGACGGAGATCCCCGTCACCCATGTTCCGGACTCGGTCCCGGGATGGCTGGAGGGCGCCGGTGGCGATGTGCCGGCGCGGGTCCGCTTCCCCGTGCACTCCGCTCCGCTGCTCGGCGACTATCTGGATCGCGCGCACATCGAGGTCGCGTCCGACGGCGTGACCGCGGAGGCGACGATGCGGGTGGCCGACGCGTACAGCCTCCGGCGGTTGGCGGCGCGGCGCGGCGGCGAGCTGGAGATCCTCGCCCCGGTGGAGGCGCGGCGCGCCGCGGCGGAATGGGCCGAAGCGGGGCTCGCCCAGTATCGGTGACGATATGCGGGGGTAGGATGGCGCGTACGCCCCTCGGAAGGACGAACATGGGAATCCAAGGCTGGCAGTGGATCCTGATCCTGTTGGTGATCCTGCTGCTCTTCGGTGCCGCCAAGTTGCCCGCGCTCGCCAAGAGCATGGGCCAATCTGCGCGCGCGTTCAAGGGAGAAATGAAGGCGATGAGGGAGGAGGACGAGAAGCCGACGGCAGAGTCGGCCGTCGCGCCCCCCGCGCCGGACGCGAAGCGGTCCGACGGCAGCGGCCCGCCCTCCGCTACCCCCTGAGTCGGCCTATGGTCTCGACTCCGCCGCCGCGCGTCGACGATCCCGACGTCCCGCGGCGAGACAAGCGCATGTCCCTGGGGCAGCACCTTGTCGAGCTCAAGAAGCGTCTGATCATCTCCGCGATCGGGTTGGTCGCGGCAATGGTGGTGGCGTTCCTCATCACCGATCCGGTGCTCTCCCTCATCACCGAGCCCATCCGTCGCGTGGCCGAGGCCCGCGGTGAATCCGGGCGGGTCGAGCTGATGTTCAGCACCGTCACCTCGGGCTTCGATCTTCGCCTGCGCATGGCGTTCGCCCTCGGTATCCTGATGGCCGCGCCGATCTGGATGTGGCAGATCTGGGCGTTCGTCACTCCCGGTCTCACGCGTAAGGAGATCCGCTACACGGTCGGTTTCGTCGGCGCCGCCGTACCGCTCTTCTTCGCCGGTTGTGCCACCGGACTGTGGGTCATGCCGAACATCGTCACGCTGATGGCCGGCTTCGTGCCGGACGGTGCCGCAGCGTTCTACGACGCCAGTTACTACTACGATTTCGTCTTCAAACTCCTCCTTTTCGTCGGCGTCGCCTACGTGCTGCCGGTCTTCCTGGTGGCGCTCAACCTCGCGGGCATCATGTCCGGTCGCGCGATCCTCGGCGGATGGCGGATCGCCGTGATCGTCGCCGTCGTCTTCGCCGCCCTCGCCACACCGCCGGCCGATGTGGCGTCCACGTTCATCCTCGCGGGGATCATGACGGTGCTCTTCTTCGCCGCCGCCGGGCTGTCGTTGCTCTTCGACCGCCGCCGCGCGCGGCGCGACCAGGCCCTCCTTCCGCCCGAGACCGCCGCGTGAACGACGCGAGTCCGGCCGAGCGTTACGCGCGCGCGCGCGAACGCAAGGAGACTGAGCGGGCATTCCCCGAGACCGCGGCCTTCGCCGCCGCACAGCGCTTCGAACTCGACCCCTTCCAGATCGCCGGATGCCGCGCCCTGGAGGAAGGACGCAGCGTCCTCGTGGCGGCGCCCACGGGTGCCGGGAAGACCATCGTCGGAGAATTCGCGATCCATCTGGCGATGATGGAGCCGGGCGACAAGGCGTTCTACACCACGCCGATGAAAGCGCTGTCGAACCAGAAGTTCCGCGAGCTGCAGGCCGTGTACGGTGCCGACGAGGTCGGCCTCCTCACCGGCGACACCAACATCAACGGCAACGCACGCATCGTGGTGATGACCACCGAGGTCCTCCGCAACATGCTGTACGCCGACTCCCCGGCTCTGCGGGGGCTGCGCTTCGTCGTGATGGACGAGGTCCACTACCTCGCAGACCGCTTCCGCGGCGCGGTCTGGGAAGAGGTGATCATCCACCTTCCGGCATCCGTCCGGCTGGTGTCGCTGTCGGCCACGGTGTCCAACGCGGAGGAATTCGGCGACTGGCTCGATACGGTCCGCGGCGACACGGCGGTCATCGTGTCCGAAACGCGCCCCGTGCCCCTGGAGCAGCATGTGCTGGTCCGCGGCGACCTGCTTCCGCTGTTCGACGATCGCGCTGGGGTGGCGACGGCGCAGGTGAACCAGGAGCTGCTGCGGCTCCGCTCGCTGAAGGGGCAGGCGTTCGAGCGGAACCGCGACGCGCAGCGCGCCTCGAGCGCCCGTCACAGCGGGGGTGACGGACAGCGGAGACCGCATCGGGGAGGACGGCGCGCCGTCCGCCCGTCGACGTCCGCGCGGCTGGAGCGGATCGACCGCCCCGAGGTCGTCTCGCTCCTCGGCCGGTCCAACCTGCTGCCCGCGATCTTCTTCATCTTCTCCCGCGTGGGATGCGACGCGGCGGTGCAGCAGGTCCGGCGCTCCGGCATCCGGCTGACCACGCCCGAGGAGCGTCGGGAGATCCGGGAGATCGTCGAAGAGAGGACGCGCACCCTGCTGGAGGAGGATCTGGCGGTCCTCGGCTTCTGGGAATGGCGGGAGAATCTCGAGCGCGGCGTCGCCGCCCATCACGCGGGACTCCTCCCGGCGTTCAAGGAAGTCGTCGAGGAGCTCTTCCAGCGGAAGCTCGTGAAGGCCGTCTTCGCCACAGAGACCCTGGCCCTGGGCATCAACATGCCCGCACGCACCGTGGTTCTCGAGAAGCTCGAGAAGTTCAACGGCGAGGCGCGCGTCGCCATCACCTCCGGCGAATACACCCAGCTGACCGGCCGTGCGGGACGGCGCGGCATCGACGTCGAGGGCCACGCGGTCATCCAGTGGACCGAGGCGATGGATCCGCAGTCCGTGGCTGCGCTGGCCTCGCGCCGCACCTACCCGCTCAACTCGAGCTTCCGCCCGACGTACAACATGGCGGTCAATCTGATCGATCAGTTCGGACGCGGCCGGGCCCGGGAGATCCTCGAGTCGTCGTTCGCCCAGTTCCAGGCCGACCGCGCCGTGGTGGGCCTCGCCCGACGCGTCAAGGAGGAAGAGGAGTCCCTCGCGGGTTATCTTGCGGCGATGTCGTGCGACCGGGGAGACTTCCCCGAGTATGCCGACATCCGTCGTCAGCTCAGCGAGCTGGAGAAGCTGAATCGTCGCGATGTCACGGCAGGTCGCGCCACCCGCGATGCGCGTCTGCGGGAGATCGACGCGCTGCGACGGCGGATGCAGCGCCATGCCTGCCATCGGTGCCCGGACCGCGAGAGCCACGCGCGTTGGGGGGAGCGATACGCCAAGCTCAAGCGGTCGGTCGACAAGACGCGGCGGCAGATCGAGACGCGCACGGGGACGGTTGCCCGCGTGTTCGACCGTGTCGTGGACGTGCTCGCGGCGCTCGATTACGTCGCCGTCGACGACGGGGGCGCGACGACGCTGACGCCGGCGGGGCGTACCATGCGCCGCATCTACGGCGAGCGCGACCTCCTGATCGCCGAAGCGCTCCGGCGTGGCCTGTGGCGACAGATGGATGCGCCGTCGCTGGCGGCCCTCGCCTGCTGCCTGGTCTATGAGCCTCGGCGAGACGACAACGGGCCCGGGGAGCGCGGTCTGCCGCGCGGTGCGTTCCGTGTGGCGTTCGAGAAGACGACGGAGCTGTGGGCGAACCTCGACGATCTCGAGCGCGATCACCACCTTCCCGGATCGGAGCCGCCCGCGCCGGGACTGGCCACCGCAATGCACGCCTGGGTCCGGGGCGCCATGCTCGACCGGGTCCTGGCGGACGCCGACATGGCGGCGGGCGACTTCGTGCGCTGGGCGAAGCAGACGATCGATCTCCTCGACCAGCTGTCTCTCGTCGCGGAGCCGGACGTCGCGACGACGGCCCGCCGCGCGCTCGAGTCGGTGCGGCGCGGGATCGTCGCCCACTCGACGGTCTGATCCGCCTCCCAGCGTTCGCGATCTAGGGTGGTGGCGTGACCGCCCTCGCCTCGCCGCGTCCTCTTCTGCCCCTGTGGGCGGCCGTCGGGGTGGCCGCGGCGGGCGGTGCGATCCTCGACCTGGCCTTCCCGTCCGTCGGATGGTGGCCGCTCGCCTTCGTCGGCGTCGCGGCGTCGCTGCTGACCCTCATCGGCCGGTCGGTGGGCGGTGCACTCCTGGTCGGATTCGTCTTCGGGGCGGCGTTCTATCTGATCCACATCGTCTGGATCACGCGGTATCTGGGCGTCATCCCGTGGTTCGCCCTGGCGGGCCTCGAGACGGTGTTCATGTCGGTCGGCGCCGTCCCCATCGCCCTCGCCTACCGATGGGTTCCGCGGGTGCTCGGAGGGCCCTGGGGTCGCCTGCTCGTGCTTCCCGTCCTCGTCGGCGGACTGTGGACGGCTCGGGAGCTCTTCATGGGGTCCTGGCCCTACACGGGGTTCCCGTGGGGCCGGATCGGCATGAGCCAGTCGGAGAGTCCGCTCGCCCACGTGTCGTCGTGGATCGGAGTCGCCGGGCTCACCTTCCTGATGGTCGCTTTCACTGCGGCGGCCATCGAATGGGCGCGCCGGGGCCTGCTCTCCCGCTGGAGGACGGCCGTGCCCGCCGCGGTCATGGTGGCCCTCCTGTTCCTCGTCCCCGCGTTCCCCACGCAGGACGCGGGCATTCTCCGTGTGGGCAGCGTTCAGGGCAACGGCCCCTCGGGGTACTTCGACGAGCGTTCCCCGGATGCGATCCTCAACGCCCAGCTCGCGGCGACCGCTCCGCTCCTCGGGGAGGACATGGATCTGCTCCTCTGGCCCGAGGGGGGGATCGATTCCGATCCGCTGGTGGACACCGGCACCGCGCGGACCCTCGATTCTCTCGCGGCGCGGGTGGATGCACCGCTGATCGTCAACGCCGCCACCGACCGCGAGGGGTCGACGTTCAACACGTCCCTCCTCTGGGAACAGGGCGAGGGGGCCACGCAGCTGCACGACAAGGTGAACCCTGTTCCCATGGGGGAGTACGTGCCGGACCGCTGGTTCTTCGAGGCCCTGGTGCCGGACCTGGTGGGTCTGATCCAGCGCGAGTACACCCCGGGCAGCAACGCGCCCTTCTTCGATGTCGGCGGTGTCGGGGTGGGCCTGGCGATCTGCTTCGACGTGATCTACGACGACGTCATCTGGGAGGGAGCGCGCGAAGGCGCCGAGGTCTACATGTTCCAGACGAACAACGCCGACTTCCGCGACACCGACGAGAATCTTCAGCAGCTGGCTTTCGCGCGGATGCGGGCGGTGGAGACCGGGCGCTCCGTGGTGAACATCTCGACGGTGGGGACCAGTCAGGTGATCGCGCCGGACGGCGCGACACTGGACTCGCTCGACGCGGGCGTCTCCGGGCACATGCTGACCGACGTGCCCCTGCGCACCGGCATCACGCCGGCGGTCGTCGTCGGGCCGGCGGTGCAGATGCTGCTCGGGTGGGGGAGCCTTCTGGCCCTCGCGGGCTTCGGAATCCTTGCGCGCCGTCTCCGCCGCGGGGGTACGACGAAGACGCCGACCCCCGAAGGGGCCGGCGTCATCGAGAAGTGATGCTCAGGCGCTGAGCTTGTCGGTGGACTCGCCACCCGCGCCGCGACGCGCCCGCACGTAGGCGAGACGCTCCTCGAGGAGTTCCTCGAGCTCCGGGATCGTGCGCCGCTCGAGCAGCATGTCCCAGTGGCTGCGGGGAGTCTTGTCCCCGGAGTGGTCGACCGTCGCCGTGGTGTCGCCGATCCGGAGAAGGGCCTCGGCGCCGCAGGTGCGGCACTCCCATGCCTCCGGGACCTCGGCGTCGGCCGCGAACGTCAGCGTGGTGTCGCGCCCGCAGGCGGTGCAGGAATAGACGTGCTGTGCACGCTCATGGAAAACGACGCCCTCTTCGCTCTGTAGGCTCTGGGCGCCGAGTCGGATGCCGCGCAAACTGCGGTCTGCCATTGTGTGGTCCTCTCGTCGCTGTTCAGGTATAACGAAAAGACCTGGATGGATCATCCGAACGGACGGTCTGCGCGAGCCTTTCCCAGCCGATGTTCAGCCCCGAGGTCGGTCGGGCGCGTCGAGGGCACGGAGCGCCACGTCGGCGCGATCGGTCACAATGCCGTGCACTCCTCGTCGTACGAGTTCCTGCATGGTCGTGATGTCGTTCACGGTCCACACATGCACCTCGACGCCCGCGGCGGCGGTGAGGCGGAGCAGCCGATCGGTGAGGACCGCGACGCCGGCATGGCGCTCGGGGATCTGAACGGCGTCGATCCCGCTGAGCACGCGCGCCACGAGCGCCGATGACCCCGAGGCGACCGCGGCGAGCAGACGGATGATCGTGGACCGCCCGGCGGAGGTTGCGGGACGGACGGCTCCCGGGCGGATGGCGGCGGCCAGAGCCTCGCGGCGTCGATCATCGGAGAAGCTGGTGATCAGGACGCGCTCGGAATCTCTTGCCACCCCGACCCCGACGGGTGTCGCGGCGGCTGCCGCCTTGACGTCGAGGTTCCAGTGAAGATCGGGAAAGGCCTCCAGCGCCTGCGTCAGGGTCAGCAGGCCGCCGCGGTCGCTCATCAGGGCTTCGAGTTCGCGCACGCGCACGTCCGCGATCCGCCGCGGATCGCCCGCCACCCGGGCGAGATCGTCGTCGTGGAACAGAACGACGGCGCCGTCCGCGGTGAGGTGGCAGTCTGATTCCACGTAGGCGACGCCCGCCGCGTGGGCTGCGGCGACCGCGGCGAACGAGTTCTCGACGACGCCGTCCCGCGCGGCATCCGCGCTCACCAGCCCGCGGTGCGCAAGGACGCGCGGGGCCTCGCTCGCCGTGAACCAGGGGTGCGGCGCCCGCGCCGGGTCAGAGGGTCGCGTCACCGGCGGTCGGGCGCGTTCGCGCTTCCGAGGCGATGTCATCTGCGGCAGAGGCGGCTTCCCGAGCGGCCGCGACCGCCGCATCGGCGGCGGTGGACACGGCCCCCGTCCGCGTGCGCGACGTCTTCGAACGAGGGGCATCGTCACCACCCGGGCCTCTGTCGGAGATGTCGGTCGGGGCGCCCCCGAAGCCGCGTCCGATGCCCTTGAGGGCCTCGGTCAGCTCGCTCGGGATGATCCACAGCTTGCTCGAGGAGCTCTCCGCCACCTTCGGGAGCGTCTGCAGATACTGGTAGGCCAACAGCTTCTCGTCCGGCTCGCCGGCGTGGATGGCCTCGAAGACCATCTCGATCGCCTCGGCCTCACCCTGTGCACGGAGGACTGCGGCCTGCTTGTCCCCCTCGGCACGGAGGATCTCCGCCTGTCGGCGGCCCTCGGCCTCGAGGATCTGCGACTGCTTCGAGCCCTCGGCCGTGAGGATCGCCGCGCGGCGATCGCGCTCGGCGCGCATCTGCTTCTCCATCGAGTCCTGGATCGACATGGGCGGGTCGATCGCCTTCAGCTCGACGCGCGAGACCCGCAGCCCCCACTTGCCCGTCGCCTCGTCGAGGACGACGCGCAACTGACCGTTGATGTTGTCGCGACTGGTCAGCGCTTCCTCGAGGTTCAGCCCGCCCACGACGTTGCGCAGCGTCGTCGTGGTCAGCTGTTCGACGGCGCTGAGGTAATTGGCGATCTCGTACGTCGCCGCCCGGGCATCCGTCACCTGGAAGTAGACGACGGTGTCGATCGACACGACGAGGTTGTCTTCGGTGATCACCGGCTGCGGCGGGAAGGAGACGACCTGCTCGCGCATGTCGACGAGCGGACGCAGCCGATCCACGAACGGCACCAGCAGATTCAGTCCGGGTTGGAGCGTGCGCTGGTAGCGGCCGAGCCGCTCCACCACGCCGGAATACGCCTGGGGGATGATCCGAATGGAGCGGAAGATCACGACGATCACGAAGATCGCCAGAACGACGAGCAGAACGATCACGAAGATCTGCCCGGCGAATGCGCCGACGTCAATCATGGGTCTGGGTCCTTTCCTCTCCCGCTCCGCGCGCCGCGGAGGCGGGGATGACATCGACGGTGGCACCGCGTACGGTCTCCACGACGACGCGGTCTCCGGGGACGAGGGGTGTGCCCTCGAACGCCGAGGCGAGACGGGCCGTCCACGTCTCCCCGTTGTCCAGTTTCACCGAGCCCGCATCCTGCACGAAGGGGCTGGCCACCCGCCCTTCCATGCCGTATAGGGCATCGACGTTCGTTCGCGCCAACGGCTGATCCTTGTGGAGCGCACGAAGGAGAAGCGGCCGGATGGTGAACAGCAGCAGCGCGGAGATCACCGCGGCGATGCCGATCTGCAGCCACCAGGGGCCGCCGAGGAGGTTGACGCCGAGGCCGCCGATGAGCGATCCCGCGGCGAGCATCAGGAACGTGAACTCGAGGGTGAGCAGCTCGATGATGATGAAGAGGAACGCGAGCACCAGCCACGCGATCCACATGTACTGAATCAGATCCGGCAGCATCGCCACCCCTTCGTCCCGTTCCCCGAGCCTACCAACGGGCTGGTTCCGGGGGCCCGGCGGATCGCGTTGATAGGGTCGTTCCGGCCCGGAACCACACCCGGACACCGATCGATCCAGGAGCAGCCCCCATGTCCCAGACACTTCCCGTCGATTCGTTGAAGGGCCGTGTCGCCCTGGTCACCGGTTCCTCCCGGGGAATCGGCGCGGACACCGCGCGATACCTCGCCGAGGCGGGCGCCGACGTCGTCATCAACTATCGCAACAAGGCTCCGCGCGCCCAGAAGCTCGCGGACGAGCTGCGCGGACTGGGTGTGCGCGCGCTCGTCGTGGGCGCCGACCTCACCGACGCGACCTCGGTGCAGCAGATGTTCGCGGAGGTCGAGCGCGAGTTCGGCTCTCTCGACATCCTCGTGCTCAACGCGTCGGGCGGTATGGAGGCAGGGATGGCCGAGGACTACGCGCTCGCGCTGAACCGCGACGCGCAGGTGCGCGTCCTCGACACCGCGCTGCCGCTGCTGGCGGCCGGCTCGCGGGTCGTCTTCGTCACCAGCCACCAGGCGCACTTCATCCGCACCACCCCGACCATGCCGGAGTACGAGCCCGTCGCACTCTCCAAGCGAGCCGGCGAGGACGCTCTGCGCGAGCGCATCCCGGCCCTGAACGAGCGCGGCATCGAGTTCGTCGTCGTGTCGGGCGACATGATCGAAGGCACGATCACCGCGACGCTGCTCGAGCGTGCCAACCCTGGCGCGATCGCCTCGCGACGCGAGTCGGCGGGAAAGCTCTACAACGTGTCGGAGTTCGCCGCGGAGGTCGCGCGCGCCGCGCTGGTTCCCGTGCCCGCCGACAACACCCGCCTCGTCGGGGACACCAGCTCGTTCGCGGGGGAGTGAACCGTGCGGGCTCGTGACATCGAGGCCCTCGTCGCCGTCAGCCGACCGGACATCGCCGCCGACGGATCCTTCGTCGTCTTCGCGACGTCGCGGCCGGACCTTTCCGCCGACCGCACGGTCGGCCAGATCTGGCGCCTCGACACGGCATCCGGTGCTCACCGCCGCCTGACGCGGGGCGTCTCCGATACGGTGCCGCGAATCGCACCCGACGGCGCGGCGATCGCCTTCCTCCGCGCCGACGCCGACGGACGCACGCAGATCTTCGTCATGGCGGCGAGCGGCGGAGAGCCGATCCAGGTGACGGATGCCCCGCTGGGCGTCTCGGGATACGCGTGGGCGCCCGACGCGCGGTCGCTCGCCTTCACCGCGCGCATCCCCGAGCCCGGGCGCTACGGCACCGTGAAAGGCCTTTCGGCCGAGGCGGAGCCCGCCCGCCGCATCACCGGCATCCGCTGGCACGCGAACGGACTCGGCTACATCGCCGATCGCCCGGCGCAGCTCTTCGTGGTCGCCGCGCCCGAGCTGGATGCGGAACCGACGTATCCGCCTGCCGTGACGACATCGGGGGACACCCCGGAGCGGGCTGTCGTCCCGCGGGAGGCCCGACGCCTCACGGCCGACGACGCGTCGTATTCGTCACCCGTCTTCACGGCGGACGGGGCGGAGATCCTGGTGGTGCCCGAACGCATCGAAGAGTCCCGACGCGACCTGCGCACGAGCGTCGTCGCGATCGCCGTCGACGGATCCTCGACGCGCGAGATCCTCTCCACCACCGCCGGTCTGGCCGTCAACGACATCGCGGTCGCCGCCGATGGACTGATCGCGCTGCTCGCATACGAGGTCGGCGGCGACGGTCGCGACTTCGTCGCGCCCGGGGTCGCGCTGTGGGTCCTCGATGAGCACGGACCGCGAATGCTCACCGATGCCGAGTCCATCGACCTCGGCGAGGTCGGGAGCCACATCACCGTCGTCGACGGTGCGTTCTTGGTGCAGGACCGCACGCGGGGTCGCGTCCGTCTCCTCCGCGTCGACCGCGAGGGTGGGATCGACGTCGTCCTCGACGGCGACGTCGAGGTGCTCGGCCACGCGACCGCGGGGGGAGAGATCGTCGCGGCGGTGGCGACGGCGGATTCCTTCGGCGAACTCGTCCTCGTCGCGGGAGGTGTCCGCCCCATGGTCACCGACTTCGGCGCCCCCGTCCGCGAACGGGGCATCGTCGCGCCGCGGGAGATCGAGGCGATCGCCGGCGACGGCTATCCGCTGCACGGGTGGGTCGCGACGCCGGCCGGCGACGGCCCGTTCCCGGTGATCCTCCAGATCCACGGAGGTCCGTACGCCGCGTACGGTGTCCACCTCTTCGATGAGACGCAGGTGCTGGTGGACGCGGGTTACGCCGTCGTCTACGGCAATCCCCGCGGCTCCGCCGGATACGGTCGCGCGCACGGACGCAGCATCCGACAGGCGATGGGCACGGTCGACATGACCGACGTCCTCGAACTCCTCGACGCCGCGGTCCAGGGCGATGCGCGCCTCGACGGAGATCGACTGGGCATCATGGGCGGCTCCTACGGCGGCTATCTCACCGCTTGGACAATCGCCCACGATCACCGTTTCGCCGGCGCGATCGTCGAGCGCGGATTCCTGGACCCGATCTCCATGCAGGGCACGAGCGACATCGGGAGCTTCTTCGGCGACGAGTACGTCGGAGTCGACGCCGAGGACATCGCGCGGCAGAGTCCATTGGAGGTCGTCGGGACGGTGCGGACGCCCACGTTGGTCATCCATTCCGAGCTCGACTTCCGTTGTCCCCTGGAGCAGTCCACGCGTTACTACAGTGCCCTCCGCCGGCACGGTGTGCCGGCGGAGATGCTCATCTTCCCGGGTGAGGACCATGAGCTGACGCGGGCGGGCCGGCCGAGGCATCGGGTCGAACGCTTCGACGCCGTCGTCCAGTGGTGGAATCGACACCTCCCGGTGACGTGACGGACGAATGACGAAGGCCGGGCCCATCGCGGACCCGGCCTTCGTCATTCCGTCAGGATCGCTGTGCGATGCCGCGGATGGGCGGTTGGTGGAACGTGGAGCCGAACACGCGCTCGGACGCTCCCTCGCGATCGAGGTACGGGGAGGCTCCGCCGTCGATGAACGGCCACCCGGCTCCGAGGATCAGGCAGAGGTCGATGTCCTCGACCTCGGGGACCACCTTCTCATCGAGCATGATGCGGATCTCCTGCGCCAGGCCGTCCTGCACGCGGCGGAGGATCTCCTCGGCCGGAACGGACTGCGATCCGACGTGCGGCTTCACCGTTTTCAGTGCCGCCTTGGTGAACCCCGTCACGCGACCGCCCTTGTCCTTCTCCACGACCTCGTCGAGCTCCGCGAGTCGATGGAAGTTCTCGTGCGAGAAGAAGCGGTCGGGGAAGGCGCGCGTCATGGTGTCCTGGACGTGCGCCGCCACCTTCCATCCGACGAGGTCGATCAGCTGGAACGGCCCCATGGGCAGTCCGAGCGGCGCGAAGGCGCGCTCGACGTCCGCCACCGGGGTGCCCTCGTAGACCGCGCGTGCCGCTTCGCCCATCACCTTGGCGAGCAGCCGGTTCACGACGAAGCCGGGGGCGTCCGCGGTCAGGACGCCGTTCTTGCCCAGCGCCTTCGCCACCACGAAGGCCGTCGACAGCGCGGCATCCGCGGTCTGATCCGTGGAGACGATCTCGATGAGGGGCATCACGGCCACGGGGTTGAAGAAGTGGAAGCCGACCAGTCGCTCGGGATGGGCGAGGGTGCTGCCGATTTCGGCCACGGAGAGGGACGACGTGTTGGTCGCCAGGATCGCGTCCTCCGCGACGATCTTCTCGATCTCGCCGAACACGGCCTGCTTGACACCGACCTCCTCGAAGACCGCCTCGATCACGAAGTCGCAGTCCGCGTACAGGGTCTTGTCCGTCGTCCCCGTGACGAGGCCGCGCAGTTTGTTGGCCGCATCGGCGTCCAGGCGCCCCTTGGCTTCGAGCTTCCCGATCTCCTCATGGATGTACGCGACACCCTTGTCGACCCGCGCCTGGTCGAGGTCCGTGATGAGGACCGGGACCTGCAGCTTCCGCACGAACAGCAGCGCGAACTGGCTGGCCATGAGGCCCGCGCCGATGATGCCGACCTTGGTGACCTTCTTCGCGAGGTCCTTGTCCGGGGCGCCGACCGGTCGCTTCGCCCGCTTCTGCACGAGGTCGAACGCGTACATCGACGCCGCGAACTGGTCGCCCACGACGAGATCGGCGAGGGCTTCGTCTTCCCGGGCGAAGCCCTCGGCCTTGGTTCCCGACCGTGCCTTGTCGAGGAGATCGAGGGCGACGTAGGGCGACGCGGGCACAGTGCCGATCTTCGACTCGAGCATGCCGCGTGCCATCTTGATCGCGACCGGCCACTTCACGGCACGTTCGATCTTGCCCGGGGTGTTCCTCCGCTCGACGGCGATGCTGCCGGTCAGGACACCGTCCGCCCACCGCAGGGAGTCCTCGAGGTAGGACGCGGCCGGGAAGATCGCATCCATGATGCCGAGTTCGAAGGCCTGCGCGGGCTTGAGCATGCGGTTCTGCTTCAGCGGATTGGAGATGACGACCTCGAGCGCGTTCTCGATCCCGATGAGGTTCGGCAGCAAGTAGGCGCCTCCCCAACCCGGGATGATGCCGAGGAAGACCTCGGGAAGCGCGACGGCCGCCGCGGAGGCGTCCACGGTCCGATAGGTGGAGTTCAGCGCGATCTCCAGACCCCCGCCGAGCGCGAGCCCGTTGACGAAGGCGAAGGACGGGACGCCGAGTTCGCCGAGCCGCCCGAGGACTTTGTGTCCGAGCTGCGCCACCAACCGGGCGTTGTCCTTGGAGCCCACGCGCGTGATGTCGCTGAGATCCGCACCCGCGGCGAGGATGTACTGCTTGCCGGTGATGCCGACCGCATCGATCTCGCCCGAACCGGCCCGCACCGCGAGCGCGTCCAGGACGTCGCCGAGCTCCGTGAGCGTGGCGGGCCCGAGGGTGTTCGGGCGCGTGTGGTCTCGTCCGTTGTCGAGCGTGATCAGTGCCAGCGTCTTCCCCGACGCCAGCGTCACGTCGCGCACGCGGGAGTGCGTCACGACCTCGCCGTCGGTGAGTGCGTGGAGGGGGGAGAAATCGATGGAGTCGTAGTCGGTCATGCTGTGCGTCCTCACTTGCGCTTCTTGCCGTCGTAGTGCGGGTTCTCCCAGATGACCGAGCCGCCCTGGCCGAGACCCACGCACATCGCGGTGAGGCCGTATCGGACGTCGGGGCGCTCCGCGAACTGTGCGGCGAGCTGGATCATCAGGCGCACGCCGGATGCCGCGAGCGGATGCCCGACGGCGATGGCGCCGCCCCAGGCGTTCACCCGCGGGTCGTCGTCGTCGATGCCGAAGTGGTCGAGGAGCGAGATGACCTGGATCGCGAACGCCTCGTTCAGCTCGAACAGACCGATGTCGGAGATGGTCAGCCCCGCCTTGCGGAGGGCCTTCTCCGTGGACGGGATCGGACCGATGCCCATGATCTCGGGCTGCACTCCCGCGTACGCGAAGGAGACCATCCGCATCTTGGGGGTCAGGCCCAGCTCCTTCACCGCGCCACCGCCCGCGAGCAGCGACATGGTGGCGCCGTCGGTCAGCGGAGACGATGTGCCCGCGGTCACACGGCCGTGCGGACGGAACGGCGTCTTGAGGCCGGCGAGGTCGGCCATGGTGGTCTGCGGCCGCCGCCCCTCGTCCTCCGTGGCCAGACCCCAGGCGCCGTCGGCGTCCTTGATGGCGACGGGGACGAGATCGGGCTGGATCTTGCCCGCGTCGTAGGCGCGCTGCGCCTTCTGCTGGCTGAGCATGCCGAAGCGGTCGGACCGCTCCTTCGTCAGGTGGGGGAAGCGGTCGAAGATGCGCTCTGCCGTCACCCCCATGTTCAGGGCGCCGGGGTCCACCATCTTCTCCGCGACGAAGCGCGGGTTGGGGTCGGCGTTCGTCCCGATCGGGTGGCGACCCATGTGCTCGACGCCGCCCGCGAGGGCGACGTCGTACATCCCGACGCCGATCGATGCAGCCATGGTCGTCACGCTCGTCATCGCCCCGGCGCACATGCGATCGATCGCGAAGCCGGGAACGGTCTGGGGGAGGCCCGCCAGGATCGCCACGGACCGGCCGAGGGTGAGTCCCTGGTCGCCCGTCTGCGAGGTGGCCGCGATGGCGACATCGTCGATCCTGTCTTTCGGCACCGCCGCGTTCCGCTCCATCAGGCCGATGGTCGCCTTGACCGCGAGGTCGTCGGATCGGGTGTTCCAGTACATGCCCTTTTCGCCGGCGCGCCCGAACGGGGTGCGCATTCCGTCGACGAAGAAAACGTCCGAGATATCGGCCACTCTGCCTCCAATGGTTGGGATCGCCGCAAGCCTAGGAGGCCCGCGAGGGCGGGCAGAACCCGGTGGCGGATACCTACGAATCGGTCGGGGGCGCCTCCGCCGGCTCTTGCACGGAATCCACAAAGGCATCCGCGATCAGCTGTGCAGTCTGGTCAACCTGCCAACCGCGCGCGCCGAGGGTCAGCAACGCAGCGGCGATCGCGTCGACGCTCATCACCGCGGGCGGAGCCCATGCCACGCGCCGAAGCAGGTCGGGCGTCAGGAGGTTCTCCGTCGGCATCCGGAGCTCTTCCGCCCGCTGCTCCACCCGCGGACGGGCCGTCTTCAATCGGGCATCGGCGTCGGGGTTGCGATCGGCCCAGACGCGAGGCGGCGGGAGTGTGTCGCCGTGGGAGACGCGCTCGCGGGGCAGATCGGTCTCGGCACGGCCTGCGTCGAACGCGGCCCACCAGCGATCGAGCTGCGAGCGGCTGGCTCGACCGGTGAACTCCTTGACCGCGGCGAGCTCCTGCTTCGAGCGGGGATCGGCGATGACCGCCGCGACGAGCGCACGGTCCGGCACCAGACGGCCGGGCGCGACATCCTCCTCGCGGGCGTACTCCTCCCGCGCCGTCCAGAGAGCGCGAGCGACGGCGAGTCCGCGGCGGCCGCGTACCGCGTGGAGCCCGCTCATCCGACGCCAGGGCTCCTCGCGCGCAGGTTTGGGCTCACGCAGGAGGACGGCGAGGAACTCCTCCTCCGCGAACTCCGTCTTCTCCTGCTCCTCGAGCTCGGCGACGAGCGCATCGCGGACATCGATCAGATGCACGACGTCGAGCGCGGCGTACTCCAGCCAGGATTGGGGGAGGGGGCGGGTGGACCAGTCAGCGGCGGAATGCGCCTTGGCCAGCGTGATGCCGAGCGTGTGCTCCACCACGGCGCCGAGACCCACGCGTTCGTGGCCGAGCAGGCGGGCCGCCAGCTCGGTGTCGAACATCCGCTCCGGCTCCAGACCCAGTTCGCGTAGCGACGGCAGGTCCTGACTGGCGGCGTGCAGCACCCACTCCTCGTCGACGAGGACATCCTGGAGCGGAGAGAAGTCGGCGATCGGCGGGGGATCGAACAGGAACACGCCGGCCCCGCGCCGGAAGACCTGGATCAGATAAGCCCGTTGCGAGTACCGGAATCCGGAGGCGCGTTCGACGTCGATGGCCACGGGACCCGTGCCGGCCGCGAGGGCACGCGCCGCCTCCTGCAATCCCGCATCGTCGACGATCACGTCGTACGCCGTCACTGCAGCGACCTGCGCGATCCCAGCATCTCGATCCCTTCTGAACCCGGCGGGAGCCCCGCCAGCATGCACACGAGCTCCGCCCATGCTTCCACGTGTCGCTCGATGGGGCCCGTGGGCGACCACGACGCGCGCAGTTCGATCTGCGATCCGTCGCCCTCGGCGGCGAGGGAGCCGAACCCGCGTGACAGCGTCTTCGTGGCGGTACCCGCCTCTGCGTGGAAGGACGCCTCGCGGGACGTCAGTGCATCGACCAGCCAGGACCAGGCGACATCGGCGAGCATCGGGTCCACGCCGATGTCGGATTCGAGCGGTGCCTGGGCGAAGCAGACGATCCGCCAGGGTCCTTCCCAGGACGCGGGCTCGCTGTCGTCGTGCAACAGGATGAAGCGCCCCGTCCCGAAGACGGAGTCGCCCGTCGTGGCGTTCGGACGCACATCTCCGGCCAAAGCGATCGAGTCCGGGGCGAGGCCGGCGGGGGCCGGAATCTCGCGGACGGAGAAATCGTCCCGGTAGTCGACCGCGCGAACATCCTCCGCGACCTGCGCGAAGGTCGGCGACGCCGGAGGGCGGTGATCTTCCACCCGGACAGACTAGAGTGAGGCCCCGATGGTCTCCTCCAGGCGCGCCGCTGCGGGCGGCGCCTTCCCCGCCCCGGCATCCGCGATCCGCGTCCTGATCACGGTCCTGAGCAGTGCGCTCTCGGCGGTGCTGGGTCTGTGGGCCCTGACGGCCCTGCGGATGGCGCGACGGGTCGTGACACCCGCAGCCCGCGTGGCCGATACGCAGATCCTCGATCTCGACACCACCGCGCAGACCATCCGACTCTCGAAGACGGAGGACACCGCGCTCCCGGGGAGGTACGGACTGTTCACGCGCGGGTCCGAGCCGTACCTCAAGCTGGGGACGGTTCTCGCCGAAGACGCCGACAGCGTGACGCGCAAGCTCCTCACCCACATCGGCGCGGATGCCCGTCTCGACAGTGCGGCGGCGTTCAGCGGCTGGTACTTCGACCATCCCTCCGACCTGCACCTCCCCTACACGCCCGAGCTCATCGGATCCGGCATCGGCCCTTGCCCGGCGTGGCTGTTCCCCGCCGGCGAGGGCGACGTCTGGGTGATCCAGGTGCACGGGCGCGGCACGACGAGGGCGGAATGCCTCCGCGCCGTCCCGCTGTTCCACGGCCTCGGGATCACCTCGCTCGTGGTGTCCTATCGCAACGACGGCGAGGCGCCACGGAGCCGCGCGGGCACATACGCCCTCGGAGCCACCGAGTGGCGCGACGTCGACGCGGCCGTCGGCTTCGCCCGGCGTCGCGGCGCGAAGAGGATCATCCTCATGGGCTGGTCCATGGGTGGCGCCATCGCGCTGCAGGTCTCGCTCAACTCCGCTCACCGCGACCGCATCGCCGCGCTGATCCTCGATTCGCCCGTGGTTGATTGGCGGGTCGTGCTGGACTACCAGGCCGGCATGATGAAAGTACCTGCCCCGGTCAGCTCGCTGGCGATCCACGCGCTCGAGACCGACTGGGGGTCGGCTCTCGTGCACAGCGGAGGTCGGATCCCCTTCGACCGTCTGGATGTCATCGCCCGCGCCGCGGAGCTGCGGCATCCGATCCTGATCCTGCACAGCGACGACGACGGCTTCGTCCCCTCCGACGCCTCGCACGATCTCCTCGTCGCGCGCCCGGATCTCGTCCGCATGGAGGTGTTCGAAGTGGCGCGACACACGAAGCTCTGGAACTACGACCAGGAGCGCTGGAGCTCGGCGATCTCCGACTGGCTCGACGGCCGGGGTCTCACGCCTCAGGAGCAGCCCTCGGAGGATGCCCGATGAGCGCCGCCGCCGGGGTGGTGCACCTCGTCGACCGCACGCCGCAGCTCTCCGGCGCCGAGATGGTGGCCGCCCTCGTGCCGCCGCCGCAGTTCACCACCGCTCGGTTCGACACCTACCGTGCGGATCCCGCGTACCCCTCGCAGCAGGAGGCGAAGGATCTCCTCGTCCGGTTCGCCGGAGGAGGACCGGCGCCGGCGAAGGGCGGACTCTTCCGTCGCGCCAAGCGCGAACCCGCTCCACGTCCGGGGGTTTACCTCGACGGCGGTTTCGGTGTGGGGAAGACCCACCTGCTGGCCGCGATCTACCACGACATGCCTGCGCGACGGAAGTACTTCGGCTCGTTCATCGAGTACACCGCGCTCGTCGGCGCCCTGGGCTACAAGAACACCGTCGAGCTGTTCCGCGGTGCGGATCTCCTCTGCATCGACGAGTTCGAGCTCGACGACCCCGGCGACACGATGGTGATGACGCGGCTGCTCGGAGAGCTCGTCACAGGGGGCACGCGTTTCGCCGCGACCTCCAACACGCCGCCCAACGCGCTCGGGGAAGGGCGTTTCGCCGCGCAGGACTTCCTCCGTGAGATCCACGCGATGGCGGAGAGGTTCCAGACGGTCCGCATCGACGGGACCGACTATCGCCAGCGCGCCGTCGACGGCCACGCGGTATCACTCAGCACCTCCGAGTACGATGCCGCGATCGGTGACGCGGCGGCCGTGGGGACCGCGACCGATGACCGCTTCGAAGATCTCATCGCGCATCTCGCCCGTGTGCACCCCTCGCGGTACATCCGACTGATCGAGGGCGTCGACACCGTGGGGCTCCGGGACGTCGAGGTCTTCACCGACCAATCCGCGGCGCTGCGATTCGTCGCGTTCATCGACCGCGTCTACGACGCGCAAATCCCCATCCGAGCGACCGGAGTCTCCCTCGACGGCGTCTTCCCCGAGGAGATGCTCTCCGGCGGCTACCGCAAGAAGTACCTGCGCGCCATGTCGCGCCTCGTCGCCTCGACGCTCGCCTGACACCTCGGCATCCGCTCGTCGAGCGCGCTCCGGGCGTTCCCGGTGCTCTCGCGTCGGCGCGAAACGTGATGTTTACCTCGCGTTCCCTCGCGTAACCAACGCGAAACACGGGGTGCACGGCGCTCGAAACCCCCGCTCGGGAAACTGGGCGTGCCCGACAGCCGTGACCCGACTCGGCGCCGGCAGGGGCTTTTTGTGTAACACGACACATGGATGAGGAATCTCATGGACAGCGGAAATCTTGCCTGGTTGATCACCGCGTCAGCGCTGGTGCTTCTGATGACGCCAGGCGTGGCGTTCTTCTACGGAGGCCTCGTCAAAGCGAAGAGCGTCGTCAGCATGATGATGATGAGCTTCGGTTCGATGGGGCTCATCGGCGTGCTCTGGATCATCTACGGCTTCAATATGAGCGCGGTGCCCGAGGGCAACGTCTGGGCCTTCGCCGGAAACCCCTTCTCGGACCTCGGTCTCGGCAGCCTCGGCAGCGATGACCTGGTCGGCGCCCTGTTCGGTGCCACGTTCGCCATCATCACGGTCGCGCTGATCTCCGGCGCGATCGCCGACCGCGCGAAGTTCGGCGCGTGGATGATCTTCGCCGGCATCTGGGCCACCGTGGTGTACTTCCCCGTCGCCGCGTGGGTCTGGGGCGGCGGCTGGATCCTGAACCTCGGCACCTCGCTCGGGTTCACCGCCGAGGTCATCGACTACGCGGGTGGTACCGCGGTGCACATCAACGCGGGCGCTGCGGCACTCGCCCTGGCGCTCGTCCTCGGCAAGCGCATCGGCTTCCAGAAGGGCATCCAGAAGCCCCACAACGTCCCGCTCGTCCTGCTCGGCGCCTCGCTCCTGTGGTTCGGCTGGTTCGGCTTCAACGGCGGAGCGGAAGGTCTGGGCGCGCTGGGCACCGAGGACAGCGTCGTCGGTCTGATCGTGATCAACACCCTGGGTGCCACCGCCGCCGGCATCATCGGTTGGCTGATCGTGGAGAAGCTCAAGGACGGCAAGGCCACCTCGGTGGGCGCCGCCTCGGGTGCCGTCGCCGGTCTCGTCGCGATCACCCCGGCCTGCGCGAACCTCACCCCCGGTTGGGCGCTCCTCCTCGGTGTCGTCACCGGTGCCGTCTGCGCCCTGGCGATCGAGCTGAAGTGGAAGCTCGGCTACGACGATTCGCTCGACGTCGTGGGCATCCACCTCGTCGGTGGCCTCATCGGAACCGTTTACCTCGGCTTCTTCGCGACCGAGACCGGCCTGTTCCTCGGCGGCGGCTGGGAGCAGCTGATCGTCCAGGTCATCGCCGCGGTGGGCGTCCTGGTCTACTCCTTCGTCGTGGCCTTCATCATCGGCTTCGCGATCCAGAAGACCATCGGCTTCCGCGTCAAGAACGAGGACGAGCTCGCCGGTGTCGACACCAGCGTGCACGGCGAAGAGGGCTACCTCATCGACGAGCGCGTCTGACATCGCAGCAGTGCCCGGCAGGGGCGTCGCGGATCTTCCGCGGCGCCCCTGCCGCTCGTCGTAGGGTGAGCGGGTGAGTCGCCTCTCGTCGCTGTTCTCGAAAGCCCTGAGCCTGCTCGTGCCGCCGCGAGCGCGCACCTCCCGCCACGCGGAGGCGCCGGCGTCCGTTCCGCACACCACTCGGCAGATCCGACCGCCGCGGCCCGCGGACCTGCGGCTCGCGTACGCCCCCGATGCAGACGGCGACCCTGACGCGGGCGAGGTCATCTGGACGTGGGTGCCCTACGTCGAGAACGACGGGCGGGGGAAGGATCGTCCTGTGCTCGTCATCGGTCGGCGCGACGACGACCACGTGTACGGCGTGCGGCTGACCAGCAGGGCTCACGACGGAGACCGCGGTTTCCTCCCGCTCGGCTCGGGGGCATGGGATTCGCAGGGGCGGCCCTCCTGGGTGGACATCGAGCAGATCTACCTCGTCCACCGGAACGGTATGCGCCGAGAGGCCGCCGCTCTCGACCTGGATCGGTTCACCCGCGTCGCGCGGGCGTTGCAGCAGCGCTACGGATGGGATGCCGGAGCCTGACGTTGCCGGAACCGGCGGACCCGGCCCCACGCAGAAGACCCCCGCCGAGGCGAGGGTCAGGAGTGGGCGATACCGGACTCGAACCGATGACCTCTTCCGTGTGAAGGAAGCGCGCTACCAACTGCGCCAATCGCCCATGGCCGTGTGGCCGGTTACCGATCCTACCCGACGCGGACGGTCGCCAACGACACCGGCGCCCGGGACACACCCGGGGCGCGGCTGGTTTTGCACTCGGCCCGTCCTGGGCTAAAGTCATTCAAGCGCCCGGGGAAATCCGGGAGCATGCGGATGTAGCGCAGTTGGTAGCGCATCACCTTGCCAAGGTGAGGGTCGCGAGTTCGAGTCTCGTCATCCGCTCGAGTGCAGTGGTTCCTGGAACCAGCACGTGGGGTCAAACCACACGCGGTGGCGTGGCCGAGCGGCTAGGCACCGGCCTGCAAAGCCGTTTACACGGGTTCGAATCCCGTCGCCACCTCGCTCATAACTTCATAGCCCACACGGGCGCGATTGGCGCAGCGGTAGCGCGCTTCCCTGACACGGAAGAGGTCACTGGTTCGATCCCAGTATCGCGCACGAGAGAAACCCCCGGAATTCCGGGGGTTTTCTGGTTTTCTGGACGCTTCGGAAGTGTTTTGCACCATCCATGCACCATAAGGATTCGCCCGTCTCGGGAGATTCATGCCCGGGATGGCGCCCAAGAGGCTTCCGGACCACGAGTAAGGGGCACGTCGCCCACGGCGGCGTCGGGGACTCCGCGTGACGTCATGATGCGCCGCAATACGGGGAGGCGTTCCTCGATGACGGCGGTCCGCTCGTGCCCTTGCTTCACGCGTGGACCATGCGGTACGTCGTCCACGTCGAGGAACAGGTACGGGATCGTCTGGGCAGGCGTAGGGATCCTCTCGTTGCCGGTGACACCCATATGCGCAGCGGTCAGGATCTGCTGCACACAGAACACCACGTGGGTCACCAGAGAACTCAGCCACAAGCTGCCCTATAGGCGTCTAGGGTGGAGATCGCGGGCCGATGCTGAGGCCTCGATCCCCACGGTTGTCAGCTGTTGCGCTCCTGCTCCTCGATAGGGTCACCCGGTACGCACACGGAGCTGCCGAGGATGGATGAGGACTGCGGGCCCGCGTCGAACGAGATGTTCGTGGACGCGCCACCCGTTGCGAACACCGCCGCGGGTGGGTCCAAGACCACGCGTGCTTCCATGCCGAGGCTCCGCCAATACTCCGCAACGCGCTCAGCGTCGACCTCCGGGTCGGCTGAAGGTGCACTGCCCGCCCCGGAGTTGTAGCGAACACCCGAGGCGCCCCCGCTCATCGTGCAGCCCTCCGGATACGGCTGGATGGGATCCTCCCAGGCCCCTCCGAGCTCAGCGGCGGTGGACTCGATGAGGGCGATGAGGTTGTCGCGTGCCTGGTCGGGCGTCATGTCCGTGCCTTCCTGCGGGGAGCAACCGGCGAGGAGGACCGTTGCCGCCGCCAGCGTCACCATCATCGTTCTAGCGCGCATGCGTCGACTCTCTCACGAGCCCGCGCAGTAGTGCCTCCTGCAGAGCTGTCGGGCCCTTCGGTGAGTGCGGGGTAAGCGTCTGCTCTTGTCCGCTTGTCGCCCGCGCGATGTTGCGTAGCGATTCGGTACCGAGGTCGAGATACCCGGCGCCGTCCTCGCTGGGTACCGAGGTGGCGTGGTCGGTGACGGGGAGGAGGCCGTCGGTTCCGTCGACACCGAACGTGGTGGCCCCGAAGTCTGCGCTAACGGGGTTGACCGGGTGTTCGCCGGTCCGGCCCACCCACGCCCAGCTGTCGCCTTGGCCGGGTTCGACGAAGGGCAGGGTGTTCCGGGCCTGCCCTGCGTACACCGTCTCGGCGCGGAGGTCGCTCGCGTGTGCAACTGATTCGGGCAGTCCGGCCGAGCCGACGCTGACGAACGTGTCCACGCGGGTTCCGGACTCCTGGAGCGCGAACGCAGCTGTGGTCGTGCCGTACGAGTGCGCGACGACATTCAGCGCGGGGGCGGTTGTCGCCCGGGTGGCGCCGAAGCCGTTCAGGGCGGAGTTCAGTCGGGTGCCGCCGGCTTCGGCAAGCTCGTTCTGCAGAACGTCGAACCCGCCCTGCTCCCCGGGAACCGGAGGTGTCTCGTACCCCACCCACGCCACGACCGCGTGCGTCACCCCAGGCTGAACCTTCTCCTGGGTGGAATGTAGATTCCGTGCAGATGTCGTCCAGGCGTGCATCCCTGCGGTCGTAGTTCCCATCCCCGGCACGAGGTAGGTGGCGTTGTCGGCCGTGTCGAGGTCACCGATGGCAACCGCTGCGAGGGGAGGCGAGTCCGACGTGAGACTCACAAGCGTCACCGGCGCCCCGTTCGCTCGGACCCCGAGGGCGGCCTTGATGTTGCGCAGAGCATCCAGCTGAGCCCGCGCGTCCGACACGCGTTCCGCGGCGGCCTGGGCGGCTCCGGGACCACCGAGAAGCACCGCCGCTGATGTCGTCGCCGCTTCCGCCGCGGCCAGGGCATCCTCCGCTCGGGAGAGGTCGGAGGCGAGGGACAGCCGGTTCGCGCGGTCCCGGTCGGCGTAGCGCACACCCTCGAGATTCCCGACGAGCCGGGGTGCCGCCGCGACCAGAGCGGACGCGGCAGCCGGCACAAGTCCCACCCACCACCGGTTCACCTCGTCCGGTGGCGGCGGGTAGTCCTGCAGGAGCAGCAGCCAGTCCGGATTCACTGCGAGGAGCCTCGCGGCAGCAGCACCGTCGCTACCGCTCAACTGTCGAAGAATGGCCATCCCGACAGCGGTCGTGAACGCCTCCTGCGTCCGAGCTTCGATCACCGGCGCACGGTCGGTGAGGGTGCTCGTCACCCGCGGGACCGCCGGGGCATCCCCGATGGCACGAAGCCGCCGTTCGCAACGGTCCCTTGCGTCCTCGATGAGAGCGCGAATCGTGACCGCTTCGGAGCAGAGGCGGTCATTCCACAGCGAGAGGTGGCTGGGAAGGGCGTCCGCCTCGACGGGGATGTCGTACAGCTCTTCCAGCTCCCGCTGATGCTCTGCCGCGCGAGCACGGAGCAGCGGCACCTCGGGCCGCAACTGCTCCAGCCGGTACTTCGCCGACGCCAAGGTCGACGCCAGGTCATCCAGCGCACCCGCCATGGTCCGAACCGTGTCCACGGTGTCCTGCGCCGCGTTCCGCACGGGATGAAGCGTTGAGGCCAGTGAGCCGGTCTCCGGTGTGTCGTAGACCACGGGGAGGTTTCCCCACTCCGCCCCCAGGGTGTCCGCGACGGATGCGAGGAGCTGCGCTGCCGCCGTCATCTCCGACGCCGCCGACGCCAACGCCTCGGGGTCCGCGGGGAGCTCCGGAACGGCCTCTAGGGAGATGAGCGTCACAGCGCCTGCGGCCCGAATCCACGCCCGCGGATGGGCGCCTCCGCGGAGGAGGTCGTCGCCGTCATCTCCTCGTCGGCCTGCACGAAAGCAAGCACACCCGAGCGAACCGCGCGTACCGCTTCGGTGCCGAGCAGGGTGGCCGCTGTCGCTGAGGTGCGCCGCGCCTCGGTCACACCCTCCACGAGCGCGGCAACACCGGCCAAGGACCCGAGCGAGCCCGCCGCGGCACTGCTGGCGCTCAGCGCCCTCGTCGCATACTCACCCGCATCCGTGAGGTCGGTGGAGACGGCCTCGGTGAGCGCGACCGTGGCGCTCAGGTCGATGGCGTAGCGAGGCATCCGGAGAGTATACGGACGGGCTCCGCGCGTCGGCCGGGGCTATCCACAGTCGCTCGCGCGACACGGCGGGAGTCAGGGAAGTGCGGTTCCGCCCTCGACGCTCACGCTGGCGGCGCGGCATGTCAGCGGCCGGGCAGTGCGCGTCGACGCCGGCCGGGGAGAGTGACGCGTCAGCCAACGCGGCTCCGGATGCGTTGCAGGTCCTCGTCGTCGATGTCCTGGTACCCGATGGCGATGGGTGCGAAGCGGGCAGCCGTGTCGGTCCCGCCCGTGGTGAGGGTCGCAGACGGGCTGATGATGTAGAAGTCGGCGGTGTCGATGCAGTCCAGCCCGATCCGGACCGCCCGCTCCTCGGGGAGGAACTCCACGCTCGAGGTTTCAACGTCTGGAACGCCGGTCGTGACGTCGGACACCGCGGTGACGTCGGCGGCGACCGGGAGGTTCGCGCTGGTGCATCCGGCGATCGCGGCGACCTCCGCGCCGGCTGTGGTGGTCGCGAACTCCTCAGCGGGTGCGGTGGTTATCGTCCAGGATCCGACGTCGGACGTGCGTGGCTCAGTGAGCCCGTCGTAGAACAGCTCGACCGTGTCGAAGGTGACCGCCGTGTCGGGTGGAGTGATCTCGACACTGAGGTTCCCCAGGAGATAGCCGTCGGTGCCCTCACCCTGCGTGACGGAGAACTCGCCCGGGGCGAAGTCGAACTCCCCGAAAGTCAGGCCGGTGAGGTCGGTCCAGATGGTGTCGCCCTCGGGGGCCATGAAGATGAAGTTGAGGGGATATTCGACGCGGTCGTCGGGGATGACGGCGTCAGCGGATGTGAGCGCGAAGGCCGGTGCACTGTCCTCAACGGGCGGGCGGGGTGCGCACGCGGCCGCGCTCACCGCCGCGGTGCTCAGAAGCAGCACCGCGGCGGTCAGTCGGAGGGGGGTGGTGGCGTACATCACGGGCAGCAGGCTACGACGAGTAGGAAGACATGAAGGGGAATGCCTCTCGCGACGCGTGGCTTGCGTCCCGAGTGGGACTATCGTCTCGGCATGGGATCCGACGACCTCGTGCGGGAGATCAGAGACGCGCTCCGCGCACGGGCCGACCCCGAGAGGGCGGTGGCGCAGCAGGCGTACATGACGTCCGTCCTCCCGTTCTACGGGGTGCGCCTTCCCGAGGTCCGGGCGGTGGCACGTGCGGCCGCGCGATCGTACGAGATCCCGGTCGCGGCGGAAGCGGCATCCGTTCTCTGGGACACCGTCACGCACCGTGAGGAGTGGTACGCCGCGATGGCCCTCCGCGGGCTCCCCGGGCTTCGACGGGCGCCGGACACGCTCGAGGTCGTGACCGCCATGGTCCGGTCCGGGCGATCGTGGGACATCACGGACGAATTGAGCCACCGCGTGGCCGACATGCTCGACGCGGATGCCGTGACCACCGCCCGTGTCGTCCGCGCGTGGAGCGTCGACGAGGACCTCTGGATCCGGCGGCTCGCGATCATCTCCCAGCTCGGCAGGAAGCACAGGACGGATCGCGCGCTCCTCGCCGACGTCATCGAGCCCAGCCGCGGGGACGCGGAGTTCTTCGTCGCGAAGGCGATCGGCTGGGCGCTCCGCGACTATGCGCGCACGGACCCGGACTGGGTGCGCGCCCACCTCGACGCTCACGACCTCCGAGCGTTGTCGCGCCGGGAGGCGGCGCGTCATTTGATCTAGCGGGGTGCCCCGAGGGCGAGCGGGACCACCGCGAGAAGGAGGGTGATCGGGGCGATCACGAGGCCCAGGATCACGAAGGTCCGCCACCGCACCGGCACCCCGGCGGCGCGCAGCCGGTCCGCCCAGAGCAGGGTCGCGAGCGACGCCCACGGGGTGACGAGGGGCCCGGCGTTCACGCCGACGAGCAGAGCGGCCAGACGCGCGGGGGAGTCCGCCACCGCCTCGAGGGCGAGATAGGCGGGGAGGTTGTTGATGCCGTTCGCGAGGAGCGCGCCGGCTCCCGCGAGCTGCCAGAGCGTGAACAGATCCTCGCCTGTGCCGGCGATCGCCCCGAGCACGCGTCCGCTTCCGAGCGACTCGAGCGCCGCGACGGCGGTGAAGAGACCGAGCACGAAGATCAGCAGCGACCAGGGGACGAGCCGCACCGACAGCGCTTTCGGTGCGCGCCAGGCGAAGATCACGGTCAGCGCGAGCGCAGCGGCCGTCGCGGGGATCCAGGGCTCCAGACCACTCACGAGAAGGGGGAGGAGAGCGCCGGTGACGACACCGGCCGCAATCAGGAGGGGACGATCGGCGCCGACGGGCTCGGACGCGGTCGGGTGCGTCCGGGGGAGCCGCGGCAGGAAGACCACCGACAGCACTGCGACCGAGACCACGATCGCGAGCAGGGCCGACGGCCCGAGGAGCCGGAGGAAGGCCGCCGGGTCGTGGCCGGTGCCGAGGCGGTCCAGGGAGAGCAGATTGGTGAGGTTCGACACGGGAAGGACCAACGACGCGGTGTTGGCCAGCACGACCGTGACGAACGCGAAAGGCAGCGGATCGAGCCGCCTCGACACCGCCATCGCGACGACGACCGGCGTGAGCAGGACCGCGGTGGTGTCGAGGGAGAGGAACGCCGTCGCAGTGACGGCGAGCGCGACGATGAGGACCCACAGCACCGCGCTCCGCCCACGCGCGAGGCGGGCCAGCCTGCCGGCGAGGAGGTCGAAGAGTCCTGCTTTCGCCGCGAGCTCGGCGACGACGGTGACGGACACGACGAAGACGAGGACGGGCCAGACGCGGTCGGCCACGACAGTCAGCTCCGCGGGTGAAAGGATGCCGGCCACCACCGCGATCGCGGCGAGAGCGGCGAGCGCCGCGCCGATGATCGCCAGAGTCACCGCTCCATACTGGGCCACCGGAAGGCCCGCCGTGTCCGACCGGCCGGGATGCGGCCGGTAGCCTTGATCGCGACCCTTCAGGAGAACGCTGTGACAGATGCCGCCCTGCCCTCGGACGCCGCTCGGCCCGCCGACGGTTTCGCCCTTTTCCCCGACCGCTCCGTCGTCGCCCTGAGGGTCAACGGCGAGTTGAAGGACCTGGCGACGGTCGTGCACGACGGGGACGCCGTCGAGCCGGTGACCCTCGACAGCGCCGACGGGCTCGACATCCTCCGTCACTCGGCCGCGCACGTCCTCGCGCAGGCGGTGCAGCGGATCCGGCCCCAGGCGAACCTCGGGATCGGTCCGCCCATCACCGACGGCTTCTACTACGACTTCGGTGTCGACGAGCCCTTCACCCCGGAAGACCTCAAGGCGATCAAGAAGGAGATGGAGCGCATCGTCCGCGAGGGCCAGCGCTTCGTCCGCCGGGTGGTCTCGGACGATGAGGCGCGCGCGGAGCTCGCCGACGAGCCCTTCAAGCTCGAACTCATCGGGCTCAAGGGCGCGGGCGCGGAGAAGACCGAAGGGGCGTCGGTGGAGGTCGGCGCCGGCGAACTCACCATCTACGACAACGTCTCGCGCGACGGTGAGACGGCGTGGAAGGACCTCTGCCGCGGTCCTCACATGCCCAACACCCGCATGATCGGCAACGGCTGGGACCTGCAGCGTGTGGCGGGCGCCTACTGGCGCGGGAGCGAGAAAAACCCCCAGCTCCAGCGCATCTACGGCACGGCCTGGCCGACGAAGGACGAGCTGCGTGCGTACCAGCACCGGCTCGAGGAGGCCGCGCGTCGCGACCACCGGAAGCTCGGCGCCGAGTTGGATCTCTTCTCCTTCCCCGACGAGATCGGCCCGGGGCTTGCGGTGTTCCACCCCAAGGGCGGCATCATCCGTTACGAGATCGAGCAGTACATGCGTCGTCGCCTCCTCGCCGCGGACTACGAGATGGTCAACTCCCCGCACATCACCAAGGGCGACCTGTTCATGACGAGCGGGCACCTGCAGTGGTACGCCGACGGCATGTACCCCCCGATGGAGCTGGACGAGGTGGTGGATGCCGACGGGCACGTGACGCGGCAGGGTCAGGAGTACTACCTCAAGCCCATGAACTGCCCGTTCCACAACCTGATCTTCCGTTCGCGCGGGCGCAGCTACCGCGAGCTGCCGCTCCGCCTCGCGGAGTTCGGCACGGTGTACCGCTACGAGAAGAGCGGCACCCTGGCGGGTCTCACCCGCGTGCGGGGGATGACGCAGGACGACGCGCATATCTACGTCACCTCCGACCAGGTGCGTGACGAGCTGACGAGCAACCTCGAATTCGTCCTCTCGGTGCTCCGCGACTACGGTCTCGAGGACTTCTACCTCGAGCTGTCGACGAAGGAGGAGGGCAACCCCAAGTTCATCGGCGACGACGCCCTGTGGTCGCAGGCGACGGAGACCCTGCGGGAGGTCGCCGAGGCGTCGGGTCTCGAGCTCGTTCCCGACCCGGGCGGGGCGGCGTTCTACGGGCCGAAGATCTCGGTGCAGGCGCGCGACGCGATCGGACGCACGTGGCAGATGTCCACGATCCAGCTCGACTTCAACCAGCCGGAGCGCTTCGAGCTCGAGTACACCGGTCCCGACGGCGACAAGCACCGCCCGATCATGATCCACCGCGCGCTGTTCGGGTCGATCGAGCGGTTCTTCGCGATCCTGCTCGAGCACTACGCCGGGGCGTTCCCGGTGTGGCTCGCGCCGGTCCAGGTCGTGGCGATCCCCGTCGCCGACGAGTATGCGGACTACCTGGGGGAGATCGTCCGGGAGCTGCGCGAGCGCGGTGTGCGGGCGGAGCTCGATCGTTCCGACGACCGGATGCAGAAGAAGATCCGCACCCACACGACGCAGAAGGTTCCCCTGCAGCTCATCGCGGGCGAGCAGGACCGCGCCGGCGGCACGGTGTCCTTCCGCTTCCGGGACGGCTCGCAGCGCAACGGCATCCCGATCGCCGAGGCGGTGTCCCGCATCCTCGGCGCCATCGAGGGTCGCGTGCTCGTGAACACCGCGGAGGACCTCGGGTGAGCAACGGGCGGGACACGGATGCCGACGCCTCGGTGACCGGATCGGATGCCTTCGCGGGCGTCCCGGACGAGTTCCAGCGGCTGTGGACCCCACACCGGATGGCGTACATCCAGGCCGGGCGCGAGCCGCACCACGAGGAGTGCCCCTTCTGCGCGGCGCCGGAGAAGTCCGACGAGGACGGCCTCATCGTCGCGCGCGGCCGTACGGCCTACGTCCTGCTCAATCTCTTCCCGTACAACTCCGGTCACCTGCTGGTCTGCCCGTACCGCCACATCTCGACGTACGATCAGGCGACGCCCGACGAGGTCGCCGAGATCGGTGCTCTCACCCAGGTGGGGATGCGGGTCCTCCGCGAGACCTCGCGGTGCGAGGGATTCAACCTCGGCATGAACCAGGGCGCCGTGGCCGGTGCGGGAGTGGACGGCCACCTCCATCAGCACATCGTCCCGCGGTGGTCGTCGGACGCGAACTTCTTCCCCATCATCGCCAAGACCAAGGCGCTCCCGCAGCTCCTCGGAGACGTGCGACACACGCTGGCTGAGGCCTGGCCGCGCTGACGGGGTACCTGTGGACAACGCAGGGTTCTTCCACCGCCGCATGGGTAGGGTCGTGCGGGTGATCTCCCCCTTCCTGAAGAGTCTTCCCGTCGTCGTTCTGACGACGACCGTGCTCGCCGCGACGCTGGCGGGGTGCGCGCCCGCGCCCGCTCCCTCGGCTTCCGCCGCGCCGAGCGCGACGGCATCCACGGCGACGCCGCCGGGTCCCGCGGCGGGCGAGGAGAGTCCGACGCTCGACATGGAGGCGGCCCTTCTCGAGCGTGAGGAGTTCTTCGACGCCCAGCAGCAGCCCCGCGACGGTTCGCTGCTGTCGGCGAAGACCCCCGAGCAGCAGGAGTTCATCGCGCAGCAGCGGGCCTATCTCGAGTCCCAAGGCGCGACGTGGGCGCCCGAGACGGAGTCGCTCCTCCTCGCGACGACGCTCGACGCCTGTGAGACGGCGATCCTCAACAACCATCGCACCGACGCGAGCATCTTCGCCACGCACGTGGAATCGTCACCGCTGTTCGCCCAGGTCGCCCGGGGTGATGCGGCCGCCGAGCAGGGGCTCGCGAGCATCATGGTGTTCGGGATGTCGTTCGTGTGTCCCTCGGACGCGGAGCAGTGGGATGCCGCCTACACCGAGGTGTACGGCTGAGAGTCCTCAGCGAACCTGTTCGACGGCGAACTGCATCCGAGGGTGGGCGTAGGCCTCCTGCGACTCGATGAGGCGCAGCTCCCGCTCGCCCGAATCGAAGGTGTTCTGCAGCAGATCGAACACGCTCGAGGTCGTCCGGGCGAGCGCGTCGGCGGTGTTCCCCGTGGCGGTGAGGTGAGCGGTGAAGAGCGCCGCGGTGACGTCGCCCGAGCCGTTCGCCTTCATCGGGATGTGCGGGGTCCGCACGAGCCACGCGCCGTCGTCGGTGACGGCGAGCATCTCGATCGTCCCCTCGGGGCGGTCGGGTCGCTCGACGCTCGTGACGAGCACCGTCCGGGGACCCATCGCGCGTGCGCGGTCGGCGGATTCCAGGGTCGAGGCGAGGTCCGCGGGCTCGGTACCGGTGAGGAAGCCGAGCTCGAACTGGTTCGGGGTGATGATGTCCGCCGCCGGCACGACCTTCTCCCGCAGGAGCACGGGGATCGCCGGGGCGACGAAGCAGCCGCTCTTGGCGTTGCCCATCACCGGGTCGCACGCGTAGACCGCAGCGGGATTGGCCTCCTTCACACGTGCGACGGCATCGAGGATCACGTCCGCGATCCCCTCGCCGCCCTGGTACCCCGACAGCACGACGTCGATGTCGCCGAAGACGCCCCGCTCGCCGATGCCCTCGATGACGGCGGCGACGTCGTCCGGTGCGATGAGCGGGCCGCGCCAGGCGCCGTATCCGGTGTGATTGGAGAAGTTCACGGTGTACACCGGGAGTACTTCGACCCCGATGCGCTGAAGGGGGAAGACGGCGGCCGAATTGCCGACATGGCCGTAGGCGACCGCGGACTGGATCGAGAGGATCTTCACCGGACGGTCATCCCACTGCCCGGGTGCCCGCGGTCGCCTCGACGGCGGCGAGGAGGTCGCGCCGGAGAGATGCGGCATCCGTCTCGGTCAGATCATGCACCGTCAGGCGCAGGTGGAAGCGGGCGGCGTCGTCGCCCAGGAGGAACTCGTCGCCGGGTCGGGCGAGCCAGCCGCGGCGCATGAGCTGCCCGGACACGTCGCGGGCGGGCGACGGTACACGCACCCACAGGTTCAGCCCGTCACCCGTCGACGCCGTCAGCCCTTCGCTCCGCAGGGCTTCGGCGAACGCGGCGTTCCGTTCGGCGTAGTGGACCGCCGCCTCCTCGATGCCCGACCGCACCTCCGGGTCCGTCACGAGGGCATGGGTGAGGCGCTGCAGGAGGTGGCTCACCCACGTGGTGCCCGGGCTCAGCCGCTGCGCCAGTCGCGACCCGGTCTCGGGATCGGATGCCGTCACCGCCAGGCACATGTCGGGACCGAGGAACTTCGACACCGACCGGACCAGGGCCCACCGTTCGTGGTCGCTCGGGATGACCGAGGCATGCGGCATCCGGGAGAGGAGGGAGAAGTGATCGTCTTCGATCACGAGTACGTACGGGTGGGCGGCGAGCTCTGCGCGCAGCTGCTCCGCCCGGCGCTCGGTGATGCTCGCTCCGGTCGGGTTCTGTGCGCGCGGCGTGCAGACCACCGCGCGGACGCCGTCGGCGAGCGCCGCCCGCAGACCGTCCACCGTCATGCCCTCGTCGTCGACGGGGACCGGCACGGGGCGATACCCCCCGAGGCGCACGGTGTTCAGGCTCGCCAGGAAGCACGGGTCCTCCAGCGCCACAGCGTCGTCACGGGTCAGGTAGGTGGACAGGAGACGGTCGATCGCGTCGGAGGCGCCGCTCGTGATCGTGAGTCGCATCGGCTTCTCCGGGGGCAGCGCGGCGCGCATCCACTCGCCCGCCCACGCCTCGAGGTCGCGATCGATCACGGGCTCTCCGTAGAGGACGGGCCGGCCGACGATGCGCGCGAGAGCCGACGTCGGATCGGGAATCCGCGCGGGATCCGGATTGCCCGTGCCGACGTCGCGGAGCACGGTGTCGGCGGCGAATCCGTCCTGCGCGACCGCCGCGGGGCCCGTCACGTGCGTTCCTGCGCGCCCGCGCGAGACCACGAGCCCGGCCTGGGCGAGCTGTCGATACGCCGCCATGACGGTGTTGCGGTTGACGTCGAGGGCCTCGGCGAGGGAGCGCACCGGGGGGAGGGCGTCGCCCGCGCCGAGCAGGCCGCGCTCCATGCGCTCACGAAGGCTCTCGGCGATCTCGTTCGCCGTCGCGCCCCGGATTCCCCAAAGGGCGTCGCGGTCGTTGCGGAGCATGCTGCGAGTCTATGCGGGCGCCGTCGCGCGTCCGCCCCGTGCTACCTTTTGGCCTAGGCCAATCGCCAGGCTGTCCTCACCCGTCGAAACGGAGCGCCATGTCCACCTCCACCACCGGTTCCTCCCGCGTCAAGCGGGGCCTTGCGGAGATGCTGAAGGGCGGCGTCATCATGGACGTCGTGACGCCGGAGCAGGCGCGCATCGCCGAGGACGCCGGCGCCGTGGCCGTCATGGCCCTCGAGCGTGTCCCGGCCGACATCCGCGCCCAGGGCGGGGTGTCACGCATGAGCGACCCCGACATGATCGACGGGATCATCGAGGCCGTCTCCATCCCCGTGATGGCGAAGGCGCGGATCGGCCACTTCGTCGAAGCGCAGGTCCTCCAGGAGCTCGGTGTCGACTACATCGACGAGTCCGAGGTCCTCTCTCCCGCGGATTACGTCCACCACATCGACAAGTGGAAGTACACCGTCCCCTTCGTCTGCGGAGCGACGAACCTCGGCGAAGCGCTCCGCCGCATCAACGAGGGCGCGGCGATGATCCGCTCGAAGGGCGAGGCCGGCACCGGCGACGTCTCGGAGGCGATGAAGCACATCCGCAAGATCCGAGGCGAGGTCGCAGCGCTCGGCGCGCTGACCAAGGACGAGCTGTACGTCGCCGCGAAGGAGCTCCAGGCTCCCTACGAGCTCGTCGCCGAGGTCGCCGAGACCGGGGCGCTCCCCGTCGTCCTCTTCGTCGCCGGCGGCGTGGCCACGCCCGCGGATGCCGCGATGATGATGCAGATGGGGGCGGACGGCGTGTTCGTCGGCTCGGGCATCTTCAAGTCCGGCAACCCCGCCGAGCGGGCCGCCGCCATCGTGAAGGCGACGACCTTCTTCGACGACCCCAAGGTCATCGCGGACGTCTCCCGCGGGCTCGGCGAGGCGATGGTGGGCATCAACGTCTCCGACCTGCCCGCGCCCCACCGCCTGGCCGAGCGCGGCTGGTGACGCACCGGCCCCGCGTCGGCATCCTCGCCCTCCAGGGAGACGTGCGCGAGCACGCGCGCGTGTTCGCAGAGCTGGATGCGGATGTCGGACTCGTCCGCCGGCCGGAAGATCTCTCCCTCGTCGACGGGCTGGTCCTCCCCGGCGGCGAATCGAGCGTCATCGACAAGCTGGCGCGTGCCTTCGGGATGCGGGAGCCGATCCGTGAGGCGATCGCCGGGGGGCTCCCGGTGTACGGCACCTGCGCGGGCATGATCCTCATCGCCGATCGTCTGGAGAACCCCATCGCCGGTCAGCAGACCTTCGGCGGGCTGGACGCGACGGTCCGCCGGAACGCGTTCGGGGGACAGGTCGAATCGTTCGAGGTCGCGCTGGAGGTGCCGGTGCTCGGGGCGCCGCCCGTCCACGCCGCCTTCATCCGTGCTCCCGTGGTGGTCGACTGCGGCGTGGGCGTCGAACCCCTCGCCGCGCTCACCGACGGCCGCGTCGTCGCCGTCCGGCAGGGGGCGATCCTCGCGACCGCGTTCCACCCCGAGGTCAGCGGGGAGACCCGCTTCCACGCGCTCTTCCTCCGCACGCTCCGCGCCCGCTGAGTCTCGCCGGTAGGATCGAGCGCATGTCCGGACACTCCAAATGGGCCACGACCAAGCACAAGAAGGCGGTCATCGACTCCCGCCGTGCCAAGTCGTGGGCCAAGCTGATCAAGAACATCGAAGTCGCCGCGAAGCTCGGCGGTCCCGACCTCCAGGGCAACCCGACCCTGTTCGACGCGGTCCTCAAGGCCAAGAAGACGTCGGTGCCGAAGGACAACATCGACCGCGCGATCAAGCGCGGTGCGGGGATCGGCGGCGAGTCCGTCGAATACTCCTCGATCATGTACGAGGGGTACGGCCCGAACGGCGTCGCCCTGCTGATCGAGTGTCTGACCGACAACAAGAACCGTGCCGCCGCCGAGGTCCGCACCGCACTCAGCCGCAACGGGGGCACGCTCGCCGATCCCGGCAGCGTCGCCTACAACTTCTCCCGCAAGGGTGTCATCGTCGTCTCCGGCGAGGAGACCAGCGAGGACGACGTCATGCTGGCGGTCCTCGAGGCCGGTGCCGAAGAGGTCGAGCCGCACGCGCAGGGATTCGAGGTCCTCACCGAGGCATCCGATCTCGTGACCGTCCGCAGCGCCCTCCAGGACGCCGGGATCGAGTACGAATCGGCCGACGTGGAATTCGTCCCCAACCTCAAAGTGGAGATCGACGCCGAGACGGCACGCAAGGTCTTCCGCCTCATCGACGCGCTCGAGGACAGCGACGACGTCCAGAACGTCTTCAGCAACTTCGACCTCACGGCCGACGTGCAGGCCGAGCTCGAGCAGGACGACTGATCGCCCGTCCTCGGCCCGGCGTCGCGGCATCCGTCATGTCCGCGCGTAGCGTGGACGGGTGACGTCGTCGGTGCGGGTGCTCGGGATCGATCCCGGCCTGACCCGTTGCGGGATCGGCATCGTCGACGTGCGCGCCGACCGCTCGGCCTCCCTCGTCCACGTCGGGGTCGCGCGGTCGGATCCTGCCGAGCCGATCGAGGTGCGTCTCGCGGCGATCGCGGCCGGCATCAGAGCGGCCGTCGAGGCCCACGCGCCGGAGGTCGTGGCCGTCGAGCGGGTGTTCGCACAGCACAACCGCCAGACGGTCATGGGCACCGCTCAGGCCAGCGGCATCGCCCTGCTCGTGGCGGGGGAGCGAGGCCTCCCCGCCGCGACCCACACGCCCTCCGAGGTGAAGGCGGCCATCACCGGGTACGGCTCCGCCGACAAGCGGCAGGTGCAGACGATGGTCGCGCGCGTTCTGCGACTGGACGCGCTGCCCACGCCCGCGGATGCCGCCGATGCGCTCGCCATCGCTCTCTGCCACGCCTGGCGTCGGCCCCTCGGCCCCGTCGGGGGAGGCGCGGCACTGACCCCCGCGCAGCGCGCCTGGGCACAGGCGGAACGTCGTGCGCGCTCCTGAGCGTGTTGCTCGAACAAACATGCGATACCACGTAAGGTCGGAGGATGATCTCTTCACTCCGAGGACGCGTCACCCACGCCGACGATGACGGCGTCGTGGTGGAAGTGGGCGGTGTGGGGCTCGCGGTCGCGGTGACCCCCGCGGTCGGCCGGTCCGCCCACATCGGCGCGGAGTTGATGCTTCACACGACGCTGATCGTCCGAGAGGACGCTCTGTCGCTCTTCGGGTTCGACACCCGCGAAGAGTTGCGGGTGTTCACCCAGCTCCTCGGCGTCACCGGCGTCGGCCCGAAGTCCGCGCTCGGCGTGCTGTCCTCGCTGACGGTGGGGCAGATCGCGGATGCGGTGGCCGCGGAGGACGATGCGCCGTTCCGCCGCGTGTCGGGCATCGGGCCCAAGACCGCCAAGCTCATCGTGGTCCAGCTGACGGGAAAACTCGACCACGTCGTCTCCTCCGGCGCGCCGGGCGTGGGATCGGCGGTGGCGCCGGGCGTCGCCGCGCAGGTCGTGGCCGCCCTCGTCGGACTCGGCTGGCCCGAGCGTACTGCGACGCCTGTCGTGGAGGAGGTGCTCGCCGACGTCTCCGAGGCGGATCGTGCATCGGTGCCGGCGCTTCTCCGCCTGGCACTCGCGCAGCTCGGCCCGCGCCGGAAGGAGGCCGTCGGTGGATGATCTGAGGGACGTCGACGAGCCGGTCGACGAGTCCGAGCTGGCGATCGAAGGCGCCCTGCGCCCGTCGTCCCTGGCGGAGTTCGTGGGGCAGCAGAAGGTGCGCGGTCAGCTGCAGCTGCTCCTCGATGCGGCGCGGATCCAGCAGCGTCCGGCGGACCACATCCTCCTGTCGGGCCCTCCGGGGCTCGGGAAGACGACGCTGGCGATGATCGTGGCGCACGAGAGCGACAGGCCGTTGCGACTGTCGAGCGGTCCGGCCATCCAGCACGCGGGGGACCTCGCCGCTCTCCTGTCGAGCCTCACCCCCGGCGAGGTGCTGTTCATCGACGAGGTGCATCGCATGGCGCGCTCCGCGGAGGAGATGCTCTACCTCGCGATGGAGGACTTCCGTATCGACATCATGGTCGGCAAGGGAGCGGGGGCGACGAGCATCCCGCTGGATCTCGCGCCGTTCACCCTGGTGGGGGCGACCACGCGCTCCGGACTGCTCCCCAATCCACTGCGCGACCGGTTCGGCTTCACCGCGCACCTGGAGTACTACGAACCCGTGGAGCTCGAGCGCGTCATCGAGCGCTCGGCCCACCTCATCGGCGTCGCGGTGCCGCCGGAGGCTCGCGCCGAGATCGCGCGGCGCTCCCGCGGAACACCCCGAATCGCCAACCGGCTCCTCCGGCGGGTGCGCGACTACCTCATCGTCCACGGCGACGGAGCGGATGCCGACCACGCGATCGTCGATGCGGCGCTCGACCTCTACGACGTCGATCCGATCGGTCTCGACCGGCTCGACCGGGCCGTCCTCGACGCCGTCGTGCGCCGGTTCCGCGGCGGTCCCGTCGGTCTCAGCACGCTCGCGGTCACCGTGGGGGAAGAGGCCGAGACGATCGAATCCGTCGTCGAGCCGTACCTGGTGCGGATCGGGTTCCTCGGGCGTACGCCTCGAGGACGCGTCGCGACTCCGGAGGCCTATGCGCACCTGGGCGTCCGCAGCCCCGAATCGACGCTCGAACTCGATGACCTATAATCGCTGAAGGCTTGCGCCGACCCCTCGGCAGTGCCGCCCCGGCCACGCCCTCTCGAAAGGCCCCTCCTTCTTCATGGACTTCCTCGCCAATTACGGCCTGCTCATCCTGCTGATCGCCCTCCTGGTGTTCATGTTCTGGAGCTCCCGCCGGCGCATGCAGCGCCAGAAGCTCGAGCAGGAGGAGCGGGCCCGCCAGACCGTGCCCGGTGCCGAGGTCCTCTTGCAGGGCGGGCTCTACGGCACGATCGTGGAGTACGACCCCGAGAACCTCGACCAGCCCGCGATCGTCGAGCTCGCCCCCGGTGTCGAGATCAAGGTGCACAGCCAGGCGATCCTCCGCGTCGTCTCCCCGACCGAGGGTGCCGTGACCGAGGACGACTACCTCGCGGCCGAGCAGAGCCACGAGGAGTACGCCGAGGCCGTCGCCGACGGCGAGATCACCTCGGTCAGCGACGACCGTCGTGCCGCGGGCGCTCACGAGGCGATCGACCCCGACGCCGAGCCCGGCAAGCCCCAGGCCTGACCCGTCCTCCGGGACGTCCCCACCAGAAAGCTGAGTCCGTGGCGACTTCCACCCCCGTTCGCAATGCCTGGCGCGCGCTGACCGGACTGCTGGCGATCACCGCCGTGCTGTTCGGCATCAACGCCCTCGGTGTCCACGTCTTCCAGCAGAGCTCCTGGGTCCCGGAGCTCGCTCTGGACCTCCAGGGCGGCACGCAGATCGTCCTCGAGGCGCAGACCGAAGACGGTGTCGCGCCCTCCGAGGAGCAGATGGCCCAGGCGGTCACGATCATCCGCCAGCGCGTCGACGCCTCCGGCGTCAGCGAAGCGGACGTCACCACGCAGGCCGGCAACCAGATCGTCGTCCAGATCCCCGGCCAGGCCGACCAGGAGACGCGCGACCGGATCGAGGCATCCGCACAGCTCCAGCTCCGCGCCGTCCTGTTCGCGGGCAGCCCCGCGACGAGCTTCGTCGGCGAGGACGGTACGGAGACGCCGTATCCGACCCCGGACCCCTCGCTGGTGGCGACTCCGACGGCATCGCCGACGGACGGCAGCGACCTCGCCTGGATCACCCCCGCCCTCGAGGCGGAGTTCCTCGCCTACGACTGCGCGGACCCGGCCAACGACCCCGCTCAGGCCCCGGCCGACCAGCCGCTCATCACCTGCGACCCGACCGGCGCGCAGAAGTACATCCTCGGCCCCGTCGAGCTCGACGGATCCGCGATCGACGACGCCACCTTCGGCCTGCAGTCCACCAACGGTCAGTGGGCGGTCAACCTCCGCCTCGACGCCGAGGGCACCGAGACCTTCGCCGCGATCAGCCAGCGCCTCTACGGTGCGACGCCGCCGCTGAACCAGTTCGCCTTCGTCCTCGACGGATCGGTGCTCTCGGCGCCCTCGATGAACGCGATCATCGTCGGCGGAGACCCGAGCATCACCGGCAGCTTCACCCAGGAGAGCGCGCAGGTGCTCGCCGATCAGCTGAAGTACGGTGCGCTCCCGCTCAGCTTCAACGTCGAGAGCTCCAACACCGTCTCGGCGACCCTCGGTTCCCAGCAGCTCCAGATCGGTCTCATCGCCGGTCTCATCGGCCTGTTGCTCGTCGCGATCTACTCCGTCGTCGTCTACCGCGCCCTCGGCTTCGTGATCGTCGCGTCGCTCATCGTGATGGGGGTGCTCACATACGTCATGCTGGCGATCCTCGCCTGGCGCATGGGCTTCCGCCTCTCGCTGGCCGGCGTCGCGGGCATCATCGTGACCATCGGCTTCACGGCGGACTCGTTCATCGTCTACTTCGAACGCATCAGAGACGAGATGCGTGACGGGAAGTCGATCACCAGTGCCGTCGAGGACGGCTGGGCGCGGGCGAAGCGGACCATCTACATCTCGAAGTCCATCAACGTCCTGGCCGCGGTCGTCCTGTACGTCCTGGCCGACGCGAGCGTGAAGGGCTTCGCCTTCACGCTGGGTCTCACCACGCTGATCGACATCCTCATCTTCATCCTCTTCACCCACCCGGTGCTCCAGCTCCTCGCGAGGACGACGTTCTTCGGCTCCGGGCATCCGCTCTCCGGACTCGACCCCGACGCGCTCGGCGCGGTGTACCGCGGACGCGCCCAGTTCCGCAGCCCCGTCGCCGCCGGATCCGCGGGAGCGGCCAAGCGTGCGGGCCGTGCACGGGGTGAGGCAGTGCGACGACAGACGATCGCCGAACGCAAGCAGGCGGAGCTGCAGGCCGCGGGTGCGGACCGGACATCGTCGACCACCGGCAAGGAGGGAGACCGCTGATGCGCTCCATGAATCAGCTCGGCAACGACCTCTACACCGGTAAGGTCTCTTTCCCGTTCGTCGGCCGCCGGCGTCTGTGGTTCCTCATCGCGGCGATCCTCGTCATCGGTGCGGCCCTCGTTCCGCTGTTCCGTCCGATCCAGTTCTCCATCGAGTTCACCGGAGGCTCGCAGTTCACGGTGAACAACGTGGTCGACACCGACCAGTTGATCGCCGATGAGGCGGTGCGGTCGGTCGTCCCGACCGCGACCACACGCGTGGCGACCGTCGGTGAAGACACGATCCGCGTTCAGACGGACCAGCTGACGGATGCCGAGACCCGCGACGTCTCCGCCGCCCTCTCCGAGGCGTACGACGTCCCCGTCGCCGACATCAGCGAGTCCTTCATCGGTCCCAGTTGGGGTGCGGACGTCACGCGGCAGTCGCTTTGGGGGCTGGCGATCTTCCTCGCCCTGACCTTCATGATCCTCGCCCTGTACTTCCGCACGTGGAAGATGTCGGTGGCAGCCATCATCGGTCTGGTCGATGTGCTCGTGATCACCATCGGCGTGTACGCGCTCTTCGGCTTCGAAATCTCGCCGGCCGGCGTCATCGGCTTCCTGACGATCCTCTCGTACGCGCTGTACGACACCACCGTGGTGTTCGACAAGATCAGGGAGAACACCACGGAGGACGGCGAGATATCGGGTCGCACCTTCGGGGAATCCGTGAACCTCGCGGTGAACCAGACGCTGGTGCGGTCGATCAACACGACGGTCGTCGCCGCACTCCCGACCGCCGCCATCCTCATCATCGGTGTCATCTGGATGGGCGCCCAGACGCTCACGGACCTTTCGCTGGCGATCTTCGTCGGAACGATCGTCGCCGCGTACTCCACCCTGTTTGTCGCCGCGCCGCTGTACTCGCTGCTCCGGGAGCGCGAGCCCAACCTGGTCGCACGCGACCAGCGTGTGCTCGAGGCCCGCGAGCTGGCCGGCACCCCCGCCTGACTCGACCCGCCCTCGGGCGGCGTAGGATGATGATCTTCACCGGAGGGTAGGGCGTCGATTGGCAGAGACCGTTCCCCCCGCGTCGACATCGTCGCTTCGACGACTCGTGCCGCGGATCTTCTCGCGGTCGGCACGACGGGATGATGTCGAGCAGCTGCTGAGGACGGTGCGGACGCACCATCCCAAAGGCGACCTCGTCATCCTCGAGCGCGCCTACGCGGTGGCCGACAAGGCGCACAGCGGCCAGACGCGCCAGAGCGGCGAGCCGTACATCACGCACCCGCTCGCGGTAGCGCAGATCCTCGCCGACCTGGGGCTCGGACCGCGTGCGATCGCCGCGGCGCTCCTCCACGACACCGTCGAGGACACCTCCTACGGGCTCGACGACCTGTCGGCGGAGTTCGGCGACGAAGTCGCGATGCTGGTCGACGGCGTCACCAAACTCGACAAGGTCAAGTACGGCGAGAGCGCGCAGGCCGAGACCGTCCGCAAGATGATCGTCGCGATGTCGCGCGACATCCGCGTCCTGCTCATCAAGCTCGCCGATCGACTCCACAACGCCCGGACCTGGGGCTTCGTGCCGCCGGAGAAGGCGCGGAAGAAGGCGACGGAGACCCTCGAGATCTACGCGCCCCTGGCGCACCGGCTCGGCATCCAGGCGATCAAATCCGAACTCGAGGACCTGAGTTTCGCGGTGCTCCACCCGAAGCTGTACGCCGAGATCGAGAGCCTCGTGCGTCAGCGGACGCCCCAGCGCGAGCAGTACGTGCGCAACGTCATCGAGTCCGTCGATGCGGACCTGCGCGAGTTGCGCATCCGCGGACGGGTCGTGGGGCGGCCCAAGCAACTGTACTCGGTCTACCAGAAGATGATCGTGCGCGGTCGCGAGTTCGACGACATCTACGACCTGATCGGCATCCGCGTCCTCGTCGGCAGTGTCCGTGACTGCTATGCGGTCCTCGGGGCCATCCACGCGCGGTGGACGCCGCTTCCGGGCCGGTTCAAGGACTACATCGCGACCCCGAAGTTCAACCTCTACCAGTCGCTTCACACCACGGTCATCGGACCGAACGGCCGCACCGTCGAGATTCAGATCCGCACCAACGAGATGCACCAGCAGGCGGAGTTCGGCGTCGCCGCCCACTGGAAGTACAAGGAGCAGATGGCGGGCGCGAAGCCCGACGCGAAGGCCATGGACACCGACATGGCCTGGCTCGCGCACATCTCCGACTGGCAGGCAGAGACCGCCGACCCGGGGGAGTTCCTGGATTCGCTGCGCTTCGAGATCGGCGCGAAGGAGGTCTACGTCTTCACGCCCAAGGGTCGCGTGATCGGCCTCCCCGCAGGCGCGACACCGGTCGACTTCGCCTACGCGGTGCACACCGAGGTCGGGCACCGGACGATGGGCTCCAAGGTGAACGGTCGGCTCGTGCCGCTGGAATCCGAGCTGAAGAGCGGCGACGTCGTCGAGGTCTTCACGTCGAAGAACCCCGATGCGGGTCCCAGCCAGGATTGGCTGAGCTTCGTCAAGAGCACGCGCGCCCGCTCCAAGATCCGAGGCTGGTTCACGAAGGAGCGGCGCGAAGAGGCCATCGAGCAGGGCAAGGAGTCCATCGCCCGCGCGATGCGGCGACAGAACCTGCCCCTCCAGCGGCTGATGAGCCAGGACTCGTTCGGCGAGGTGGCGCAGCAGCTGAAGTACGAGGACGTCTCCGCGCTCTATGCGGCGGTCGGGGAAGGGCATGTGTCGACCCAGTCCGTGATCGAGAAGGTCACCGCGCTCGTCAGCGCCCAGGACACCTCGACCGGGCCGATCGACATCCCCGTGGTCGGACGCGCCCGCCAGCCGCGCAGCGGCGACTCCGGTGTCCTCGTGCGGGGCGCCCCCGACATCCTGGTGAAGCTCGCCAAGTGCTGCACGCCGGTCCCCGGCGACGAGATCGTCGGTTTCGTCACTCGCGGGAGCGGGGTGTCGGTCCACCGCGAGGACTGCACCAACGTGGCCTCCCTCAAACAGGACCCGCAGCGTCTGATCGACGTCGAGTGGGCGCCGACGACGAAGAGCCTCTTCCTCGTTCAGATCCAGGTCGAGGCCCTGGACCGCTCGGGTCTGCTCAGCGACGTGACGCGTGTGCTCAGCGAGCATCACGTGAACATCCTGTCGGCGACGGTGTCCACCAACAACGACCGCCTCGCCATCAGTCGTTTCGTCTTCGAGATGGGCGATACCGTCCACCTCGACCGGGTGTTGAATGCCGTCCGGCGTATCGACGCCGTCTACGACGTCTATCGGGTCACGTCGAGCTGATCGCTCAGGGCGGTCAGTGCCGCCCGCGCCCGGCGGACGTGGGGGAGGGAGCTGGCCTCCAACCACGCTCGCGTCTCATCGAGAACCGCGGGGACGGCTGTCGCGAACGCCCGGGCGGCGTCCGCGTAGACGGGGGATTCCTCGCGCAGGAGGTCAGCGAGTGTGCGGGCCCGGGACGTGACGAGCGTGCCCCCGCAGCGGAGCAGATCGTCCGGATCCACGCGGATGTCGCGATACTGCAGGCGCCGTGAGACCAGCGTATGCCGCCGCCGCGGGCTCGTGCGTTGCACGGTGTGGCGACTGGGCGGGTGGACCAGACCGCCGTGGATCCATGCGGCGGACAGATGGGTGGCGGCCAGATCGTCGCCGAGCAGCGGACGGAGGGATGCCGCCCGCAGCGCGACGGTCTCCACGGTGTCCGCCGGTGCGTAGCCCTCGCCGACTTCGACGATGTCACCGTCGAGGCAGGCCGCGGTCAGTTCCGCATGCGAGAGGCGGTCACCGGCGAAGTACAGCAGTCGAGATCCCACCCTCGAAGTGTGCCCTGCGCCGCCACAACGCGGCGACCCCGGCTCCGTTCCTGTGGATATCTCCCGCGAGACTGCATCTCCCGGTCGAGACTGCGCGCCGCGCACGCAGTCTCGACCGGAAGATGCAGTCTCGCGGTCAGTGAGGGGTCAGAGGCCCAGGGCGGAGAGCCAGGCGCGCCGGGCTTCGAGGGCCTCGGTCGCGCGCGCGAGGGCCTTCTTGTCCCCGGAGGCCTCGGCCGTGGCCACGTCCGCCTCGAGCTTGGCGATCGCGTCGGTGAGCTGGCGGGTCATGTCGTTGGCCCGCGCCTTCGTCTCGGGGTTGTTCCGCTTCCAGTCGACCTCTTCGCGACCGCGCAGCGCCTGCTCGATCTTGCGGAGATCGTCGTCGAGGGCGCGCTCGGCATCGCGCGGGAACACACGACCGATCTCGTCCCAGCGCCGCTGGATGCCGGTGAGGAGCTGGCGGGCCTTGGCGATGTCGCGCTCGTCCGCGACGGCGCCGGCCTCGACGAGCAACGCGCGCTTCGCCTCGATCTTCTCGCGGGAGGCTTCGGCGTCGGCCGCCTCCCGCTCGCCGCGCGCCGAGTACAGGGCGTCACCGGCGGCCTTGAAGCGCGCCCAGAGCGCGTCGTCCGCCTTCTTGCCGGCACGACCGGCGCCCTTCCACTCGTCGAGGAGGTCGCGGTACGCGGGGATACCCTCTTCGCCGCGCGGCGCGAGGGCTTCAGCGCGCTCGACGAGCCGGGTCTTGCGGTCGCGCACGGCCTTGTGGGCCTCATCGAGCTCGGCGAAGAACTCGCGCCGGTGCTTGTCGACACTCGCACGGGCATCGCGGAAACGCTTCCAGAGTTGCTGAGCGGTCGCCTTCGGGAGACGGGGGCCGGTCTGCTGCTGGGACTGCCACTGATCGAACAGTGCCGTCATCTCGGCGGACGCCTGCTTCCACTGCACGGTCCGCGGGTCGCGGGCGGCGAGCGCTTCGGCAGCCTCCACGACCGCGGTGCGCTCGCGCACGGCCTCGTCGACCGCTTCGCGCGCGGCGGCGGCTTCGGTCTCGGATGCCGCGGCCAGTGCGTCGACGAGCGCGGCCACGCGCGCCTCGAGCGCCGCGAGGTCGCCGACGGCGGCCGCCCCGTCCAGCTTGCCGGCGACGGTCTTCGCCGCGGAACGCAGGTCGGAGGCGGACGCGCCGCCTCGGCGGTGCCGAACCTCCAGCAGCGTCACCTCGGAAGCGAGGTCAGCGTACTTGCGCTCGAAGTAGGCGAGCGCCTCGTCGGTCGAGCCGTCGGGATACTGGCCGACCACGCGCCACCCCGCGGCTTCACGGACCGAGACGGTGCCGTCGTCGTCGACGCGTCCCCAGGGCTCGGTCGACGCGGCGTCGTTGGCGGTTTCGGATCGGGATTCTGCTTCGGCAGTCACGGGATGCACCTCATCGCGGATCTCTCCGCCTGTGGGGGAATGAACGGCTCCTCAGCCTAGTACGCGGGTCCGCCCGGCCGGAGGTCGACTCACTCGGTGGGTGCGGGCGTCGGCGTCGGCGCGTCCTCGGACGGTGCCGGTGTGGTCTCGTCCGAGGGTTCGGGGGTCTGCGTCGGCGCGGGGGACTCCCCGGGTGCGGGGGTCTCGATCGGCGCGGGAGCACCCGGCCCCGCGGTGAAGTACACCGTCTGCACGCCGACGGCGGCGAGGATCAGCAGGCCGCCCACGACGACGCCGATGAGGTTGTCGCGGCGGCGCCGGGCGCCCTGAGAAAGGTGGAACTCCGTCCGCGCCTGATACAGCCGCGCGCGCTCTCGCGCCTGTCGGTCCTTCGCCTGGGCCACCGGTTCTCCTCTACGACGAGCACGGGCCTGCTCGATCGGCCCGATCCTACGGCTCGGGCGGGGGAGTGCCCAAACCTGAGCGACGGTGTCCGTGCCGGCGATTAGCCTGGGCGGGTGAGTACCTCCGCCGCCCTCTTCCAGGGGCAGACGCCGCTGGCGGTGCGCATGCGCCCTGCGTCGCTCGACGAAGTGGCGGGTCAGGAGCATCTTCTGCGGCCGGGGTCTCCTCTCGTCATGCTCGCCGACGCCGGGACGACCGGGCGGACGGCGTCCTCGGTGATCCTCTGGGGGCCGCCCGGAACCGGCAAGACGACCATGGCACAGGCGATCGCGCGATCCTCCGGTCGACGCTTCGTGGAGTTGTCGGCCGTCACCGCCGGTGTGAAGGACGTCCGCGAGGTCATGCAGGAGGCCGTCACGCAGCGCGACCTCTACGGACAATCGACGATCCTCTTTCTCGACGAGATCCACCGATTCACGAAAGCGCAGCAGGATGCCCTGCTCCCCGGGGTCGAGAACGGGTGGGTGGTGCTCATCGCCGCCACGACCGAGAATCCGTCGTTCTCCGTGATCTCCCCCCTGCTGTCACGCTCGCTTCTTCTCACCCTGCGTCCCCTCACCGACGACCAGCTCGGGTCGCTCCTGGACCGCGCCGTCGAGGATCCCCGAGGCCTCGACGCCGCCGTGGCGCTGCTCGCCGAGGCGCGGGAGGCCCTCGTGCGACTGGCCTCCGGCGATGCCCGCCGGGCCCTGACGGCACTCGAGGCGGCGGCATCCCTCGCCGAGGCTCCCGACGGTGAGGACGGCGAGGGTGACGCGGATCGGCGCCCGGAGATCACGGCCGATCACGTCGCGCAGGCGGTGGATCGTGCTCTGCTGCGCTACGACCGTCAGGGCGATGAGCACTACGACGTCATCAGCGCCTTCATCAAGTCCATCCGGGGGTCGGACCCCGACGCGGCGCTGCACTACCTCGCCCGGATGATCGAGGCGGGGGAGGACCCGCGCTTCATCGCCCGTCGTCTGATCATCTCCGCCTCGGAGGACATCGGTCTCGCCGATCCTCAGGGGCTGGTGATCGCGGTCGCCGCCGCCGATGCGGTGCAGTTCGTCGGAATGCCGGAAGGACGGATCCCGCTCGCGGAGGCGACCGCGTACCTCGCCACCACGGCGAAGTCGAACGCGGCGTACCTCGCGATCGATCGCGCGATCGCCGACGTCCGCGCCGGGGGATTCGGCCGCGTGCCGCTGCACCTTCGCGACGCGCACTATCCCGGTGCCAAGCGGCTCGGCCACGGGAAGGGCTATCGATACCCGCACGACAGCGAGGTGGGCGTCGTCGCGCAGCAATATCTTCCCGACGAGCTTCGCGGCCGTCGCTACTACGACCCGACACCGCGAGGCCAGGAGCGGGACATCGGCGCGCGCTTGGAGAAGATCCGCCGCATCGTCGACGGGGATTGAGCGCTCCACCGGGGCGGCGGAGGTGGCTCTGGTAGCATGGGACGGCTCGAAACCGAGTTTTCGGGCATCCCCCTCTTCTGACACAGACCTTCTGGCGTGCTCCGGCGTGCAGTCCAGACGGGCGACGAGGGGGGATACGCCCGCAGGCCGTGACTCGCACGGCCGCGTATCGGAAGGAAGTCTTCGTGGCTACGAAGTCCCAGGACCGCCGCAAGGTCCGTCTGTCCCGCGCCCTCGGCGTGGCCCTCACCCCGAAGGCCGCCCGCTACCTCGAGAAGCGTCCTTACGCTCCGGGTGAGCACGGTCGCACCAAGCGCAAGGCCGACAGCGACTACGCCGTCCGTCTGCGTGAGAAGCAGCGTCTGCGCGAGCAGTACGGCATCCGCGAGAAGCAGATGCGCAACACCTTCAACGAGGCCCGTCGCAAGGACGGCCTGACGGGTGAGAACCTCGTCGAGCTGCTCGAGATGCGTCTGGACGCGCTCGTCCTGCGTGCCGGCTTCGCCCGCACCACCGCGCAGGCCCGCCAGCTCGTCGTGCACCGCCACATCCTCGTCGACGGCGAGCTCGTGGACCGCCCGTCGTTCCGCGTGAAGCCGGGTCAGCTCATCCACGTGAAGGCGAAGAGCGAGGGCACCGAGCCCTTCCAGGTCGCCGCCGCCGGTGGGCACGCCGAGGTGCTGCCCCCCGTTCCGGGCTACATCGAGGTCGAGCTCGACAAGCTGCAGGCGCGTCTCGTGCGTCGCCCGAAGCGCGCCGAGGTTCCCGTGGTCTGCGACGTCCAGCTGGTCGTCGAGTACTACGCGGCCCGCTGACGCACCGTCAACAGGCCGGAGGGCGTCGGGGAAACCCGGCGCCCTCCGCCGTTTCCGCCTACGATGGGGATGCCGCGGCCCGGCGGATGGGGGCTGCGAGGAAGTGGTGACATGAAGAACGTCTTCTGGTTCGTGTTCGGCATCGCGGGCGGGTTCGTGCTCGCGCATCTGGTCAACAAGGACCCGCGCGGGCACGAGGTGCTCGCCGAGGTCGATGCGAGGATCTCCGAGTTCACCGATCGCATCGGCGACGCGTACCGCGAGCAGGAAGCCCGTTTCGCCGGCGCCGTGGACGACGCCGTCACCGCGGCGGGCAAGGCCGCCGAGAAGCTCACCGACTGAACCGCATCCGTGCCCTTTCGGGGGACGCGTGTGCCCGTGCTGCAAGGACCCCACATGAAGACCGCCGAGATCGCCCAGCGCTACCTCGACTACTTCCGCAAGAACGACCATGTGATCGTTCCCTCGGCTTCCCTGGTCACCGATGATCCGGCGCTGCTGTTCACCGTCGCCGGGATGGTCCCGTTCATCCCGTATCTGTCGGGTGACGTGCCCGCGCCCTACAAGCGCGCCGCAGACAACCAGAAGTGCATCCGGACCCTCGACATCGAGGAAGTCGGCAAGACCCCGCGTCACGGGACGTTCTTCCAGATGCTCGGCAACTGGTCGTTCGGCGACTACTTCAAGGAGGGGGCGATCCGCTTCGCGTGGGGCCTGCTGACCTCGCCCGAGGAGGAGGGCGGCCTCGCCTTCGACCCGGCCGATCTCTGGGTGACGGTCTACGAGGAGGACGACGAGGCGCACGATCTGTGGCTGCGGCTCACCGACCTCCCCGAGGAGCGGATCCAGCGCCTGGGCAAGGACACCAACTACTGGTCGACGGGTCTTCCCGGCCCCGCAGGCCCCTGCTCGGAGATCTTCTTCGATCGCGGTGCCGCATACGGCGTCGACGGGGGCCCGGCCACGGACGACGACCGATACGTGGAGATCTGGAACCTCGTGTTCATGCAGTACGAGATCACCAACGTCCGGTCGAAATACGACTTCGACATCGTCGGCGAACTCCCCGCGAAGAACATCGACACCGGCATGGGGCTGGAGCGCGTCGCGTTCATCAAGCAGGGCGTGGACAACATGTACGAGACCGACCAGGTGCGTCCGGTCCTCGACAAGGCGGTCGAGCTGTCTGGTCGCACCTACGGTGCCGTCCACGAGGACGACGTGCGCTTCCGCGTCGTGGCCGACCACGTGCGTTCCTCGCTCATGCTGCTCACCGACGGCGTCACCCCCTCCAACGACGGGCGCGGGTACATCCTGCGCCGCCTGATGCGGCGCGCGATCCGCTCGATGCGCCTTCTCGGTGTGGACGGGCCCACCTTCGCCGAGCTCTTCGCGGCATCCCGCGATGCGATGAAGGATGCCTATCCCGAGGTCGAGACGGACTGGGCGCGCATCTCCCAGTACGCCCTCGCGGAGGAGGCGACGTTCCTGCGCACGCTGGCGTCCGGATCGGCGATCCTCGACGACTCGCTCGCCGCGTCCAAGGCCGCCGGTCGATCCTCGGTGGCCGGTTCCGAAGCCTTCCTGCTGCACGACACCTACGGATTCCCGATCGACCTCACGCTCGAGATCGCCGAGGAGGCCGGCCTGACGGTCGACCGCGCGGCGTTCGACACGCTGATGGCCGAGCAGCGCGACCGAGCGAAGGCCGACGCGCGCTCAAGGAAGAAGCAGCTCGCCGACACGAGTGTCTACCGCGCCCTGCGCGCGCAGGGCGAGACGGTGTTCACCGGCTACTCGGACCTGGAGACCGAGTCGCGGGTGCTCGGCATCCTCGTGGACGGCCATCCCGCCGACCGTGCGACGGTCGGGCAGATCGCCGAGGTGGTGCTCGCCGAGACGGCGCTGTACGCCGAGTCGGGCGGTCAGGTCGCCGACAAGGGCGTCATCATCGGGCCCGGGTACGAGCTCGAGGTGCTCGACGTCCAGCGGCCGGTCCCCGGACTCACCAGTCACACCGTCGAGGTGCTCTCCGGCGAGGTCGGGGTGGGCCAGCCCGCGACGTCGGTGGTGGACGCGGCGAACCGTCGCGCCGCACGCCAGGCGCATTCGGCGACGCACCTCGTCCACGCGGCGCTGCGCGACACGCTGGGCAAGACCGCCACGCAGGCGGGATCGCTCAACCGCGCCGGCTACATGCGTTTCGACTTCTCGTGGAGCCAGGCGCTGTCGGAGGCGACCCGGACCGAGATCGAGGAGATCTCCAACAACGCCGTGCGCGACAACCTCGAGGTGCAGACCCGGGTCCTCCCGCTCGACGAGGCGAAGGCGCTGGGCGCAATGGCCCTGTTCGGCGAGAAATACGGGGACAGCGTCCGCATGGTCGACATCGGCGGACCCTGGTCGCGTGAGCTGTGCGCCGGCACGCACGTGTCCCGCAGCTCCGAGGTGGGGCTGATCAACCTGATCGGCGAGTCCTCGGTGGGCGCGTCGAACCGTCGTGTCGAAGCCCTGGTCGGTCTCGACGCGTTCCGCTCGCTCGCGGCGGAGCGCGCCCTGGTTTCCCAGCTGTCTTCGACGCTCAAGACGCCGCGTGAGCAGCTCCCGGCACGCATCGCCGAGCTGACCGCGAACCTGAAGGCCGCCGAGAAGCGCATCGCGGTCCTCGAGGCGAAGTCGCTGGGTGAGCGGGCGCCCGCGTTGCAGGCCGCCGCGCGTCGGGTCGGTGCGGTCACGGTCGTCGCCGAGTCGCTCGGGACGGCCTCCTCCGCGGACGACGTGCGGACCCTCGCGCTGCAGGTGCGCGACCGCCTCGGGAGCGACGCCGCCGTCGTCGTGCTCGGTGCGGAGGTCGGTGGACGCCCCGTGGTCATCGCGACGACGAACGACGCCGCGCGGGCGACGGGCGCCAAGGCGGGTGCTCTCGTGAAGATCGCCGCCGGGGTCCTCGGCGGCGGTGGCGGTGGACGCGACGACGTCGCCCAGGGCGGAGGAACGGATGCCGCGGCCCTGCCGGCGGCATTGACCGCCGTGACGGAGGCCCTGAGCGCGTGAGCGGTTTCCGCCGCGGTGTGCGGCTCGGCATCGACGTCGGCCGCGCCCGCGTCGGTGTCGCGCGATGCGACCCCGACGGACTGCTCGCGACCCCGATCGAGACCGTGCCGCGCGACGACGCCGCGGTGGCGCGCATCACGGCCCTGGCGGAGGAGTACTCCGCGACGGAGATCTGGGTGGGCCTTCCCACCAATCTGCGCGGTGAGGACACCGCGTCCACGACCGATGCGCGAGGCTTCGCGGCGGAGCTCGCCGCGCGTTCCGCCCTTCCCGTCCGGCTCGTCGACGAGCGCCTGTCGACGGTGAGCGCGCACGCCGTTCTGCGCAATGCAGGCAAGGGCCAGCGTTCGTCTCGTAGCATTGTGGATCAGGTCGCCGCGGTCGTGCTCCTGCAGCATGCACTCGATGTGGAGAAGAGCACGGGGCGCCCACCTGGCACACCCGTCCCCCAGGAGTCTCCCTGATGCCCCACGACACCGATCCGTTCGCGGACCTGTTCGGCAAGTTGCCCGACCCGCGGACCCGATCCACCGGCGACGGCACCGGCCCGGCCGCGGGGCGAGACGTCCCCGCGGAGCGCCGCGCCGACGCGCGCGGGACGGACCCCGTGCCGACCCCGACCGGCCAGACACCGATCGGACAGCCCCCGGCATCCGCTGACCCTCCGCTCACGCGGCGCCAGGCTCGCAGGATTCCGGATGCGGGTGCCAAGCCCCCGCTTCGCGCCGATGAGCCGAAGACGGCGGCGAGCCCCGGGGAGTCCGCATCCGCGTCGACGCCCGCGATCACTCGTCCGCCGGCGCCGGCGACGCCGGGTCGAGGGTCCGCTGCGACGGCGTCATCGCCTCCCGCCGCCGCGGATCGACCCGCGCGCGCAGCGCGAAGCTCGGCGAGCACGGCCACGTTGGAAGACCTCTTCGCGCGGGAGCATGCGGCCGAGGAGATGGGACCCACGCCCCCTGCTCCCCGTCGTCGCCGACGGGTCGGCGCGTGGATCGCCCTGGCCCTCGTGCTCGTCGTCGTCGGAGGTGTCGCCGCGGGCGGCCTGTGGGTGTGGAACACCTACGAGAGCCAGATCCGCGCGGTCATGGGGTGGGAGGAGCCGAAGGACTTCGAGCCCGGCATGGCCAACGGCGAGGCGTTCGTGACGATCGCCAGCGGTGACAGCGGCGGACCGATCTCCCAGTCGCTCTTCGAAGCGGGTGTCACCAAGACCCCGGGCGCCTTCTACGACTACCTCATCGCGACAGCGCAGAACCCCCCGTTCCAGCCCGGGGTCTACGCGCTGCAACGGCAGATGACCTCGGAGGCGGCGCTTGAGGCGCTTCTGAACCCCGAGAACAAGATGGAAGACTCCGCGCAGCTGCCGGAGGGCCTCACGGTGGAACAGTCGCTCACGCGGTTGGCCGACGGAACCGGCATCCCGCTGGAGGAGTTCCAAGCCGCGGTCGCCGACCCGTCCACGTACGGGGTGCAGGCGGACACGCTCGAGGGCTGGCTCTTCCCGGCCACGTACACCTTCGACCCGGGGACGACCGCCCCCCAAGTCATCCAGCGTCTGGTCGACCGGACGGTGCAGTCGCTCGACTCCGCCGGCGTGCCCGTGGAGGATCGCGAGGAGATCCTGACCATCGCGTCGATCATCCAGCGCGAAGCACGCTTCGAGGCCGACATGCAGAAGGTCTCGCGCGTCATCCAGAATCGACTGGATCCGACCAACCAGGAGACCTTCGGCCTCCTGCAGATGGACTCCACGGCGCAGTACGGGTACGGCGAGATGCACGCGGGAAGCGCGAGCACCTCCGCCGAGGCGCAGTTCGACGACAACCCGTGGAACACCTACGTGCGGACGGGCCTGCCCGTCGGACCGATCGCCAACCCCGGCGACGTCGCGATCGCCTCGGCTCTGAACCCCGCCGACGGCGACTGGCTGTATTTCGTCACCGTGAACCTCGACACGGGGGAGACGGTGTTCACGAACAACCTCGCCGACCACAACGCCGCCGTGGCGCAGTGGCAGGCGTGGTGCCGCGACAACCCGGACTCGGGGTGCTGATCACCGCCGACCGGCTGGCGGTCTGGGGCGATCCGATCGCCCACAGTCGGTCGCCCCAGTTGCACGCCGCGGCCTATCGGGTGCTCGGTCTCGACTGGCGCTACTCGCGTCGCCGGGTCGACGTGGCAGGGTTCGCGGATGCCCTCGCGGGGCTCGACGCCCGGTGGCGCGGGCTGTCGCTGACGATGCCGCTGAAGTCGATCGCGCACCGCACCGCCGTGACCCACGATCGACATGCGCAGCTCACCGGTGCGGTGAACACCCTGCTCCTGGATGCCGGGGGACCGCGCGGATTCAACACCGACGTCGGTGGCATCGTCGCGGCTCTCACCGAGTCCGGCATCGACGCGGTGACCGCCGCGCGGATCATCGGAGCCGGCGCCACCGCGACGTCCGCGCTGGTCGCGCTGGCGGAGATGGGTGCCCGCCGGATCGAGATCGTCGCGCGGCGCCCCGACGCGGTCGAGCCGCTGACCGTCCTGGGCGAGGCGCTCGGCGCCCGCGTGGTCGGGGTCCCGTTCGACGCCGCTGCGCGGACACCGGTTCCGGTGACGGTCGCCACGCTCCCGGGCGATGCCGCGGTGCCCGAGGCCGACGGCATCCGGCTGGCCCGGAACGGGGGCTTCCTCCTGGACGTCGTCTACGGACACTGGCCCACGCCTCTGGCGGGGCTCTGGCAGAACGAGGGAGGAACCGCTCTGTCGGGTCTCGGGATGCTGCTGCACCAGGCCATCCGACAGGTGCGCGTTTTCTCCTCCGGTGAGGCCGAGACGCCCCTCCCGGAGGAGGAGGCCGTGCTGTCGGCGATGCGCTCTGCCGCCGAAGGTCCGCTCGAGGCGTCATCCGACCCGGACGACGTGGGAGACTAGTCCAATGCTCCGCGTGCTCACGGCCGGCGAATCGCACGGCCCCGAACTCGTCGCCATCATGGAGGGCCTTCCCTCCGGCATCCCCGTTTCGCGTGCCGCGATCCAAGCGGATCTCGCGCGCCGCAAGCTCGGCTACGGTCGCGGCTCGCGGATGAAGTTCGAGGAGGACGATCTGTCCATCTCGTCGGGGATCGTCCAGGGACGCACTCTCGGAAGCCCCGTGGCGCTGCGCATCGGGAACACCGAGTGGCCCAAGTGGGTCGAGGTGATGAGCGCGGAGCCCACCGAGCTCACCGAACGCTCCCGCGGACGCGGGGCGGCCCTCACCCGCCCGCGTCCCGGCCACGCCGACCTCGTCGGGATGCAGAAGTACGACTTCGACGAGGCGCGCCCGATCCTCGAGCGCGCGAGTGCCCGCGAGACCGCCGCCCGGGTCGCCCTCGGCGCCGTCGCCCGGGCCTTCCTCGGCGAGCTCGGCATCCGTCTGGTCAGTCACACGCTCTCGATCGGTCCGGTCCGCGTCCCCGAGGGCCGGCCGGTGCCGATGCCGGAGGACGTGGACGGTCTCGACGCGGACCCGCTGCGGTGCTTCGATCCCGAGACGAGCGCACGCATGGTCGCGGAAGTGGATGCCGCGCGCAAGGACGGCGACACCCTCGGCGGCATCGTCGAGGTGCTCGCCTACGGCCTGCCCCCGGGGCTCGGATCCCACGTCCACTGGGACCGCCGCCTCGACGCCAAGCTCGCGCACGCCCTCATGAGCATCCAGGCCATCAAGGGTGTCGAGGTCGGCGACGGCTTCCTCACCACCACGCGCCGGGGATCCGACGCGCACGACGAGCTCTTCGCCGCAGCACAGGGGATCACCCGCGCCACGGACAAGGCGGGCGGCACCGAAGGCGGGATGTCGACCGGCACGCCTCTGCGCGTCCGCGCGGGGATGAAGCCGATCGCGACGATCCCGCGAGCCCTTCGAACCGTCGACGTCGCCACCGGCGAGACCGCCGCCGCGCACCACCAGCGCTCGGACGTCTGCGCCGTCCCGGCTGCCGGGGTCGTGGCGGAGGCCATGGTCGCCATCGTCCTGGCCGACGTGGTGCTGGAAAAGTTCGGCGGCGACAGCATCGGCGAGACGCGTCGCAACCTCGAGGCCTACCTCGCCGCGATCCCGGAGACGCTCCGCTCGAGCGCGGACGTCGACGCGGTCCTCGCCACGCATGACCTCTCCTGAGACCGGGACGATCGTCCTCGTCGGTCCGATGGGAGCCGGCAAGACCAGCATCGGGCGTCGTGTCGCACGCGACCTCGGCGTGGGCTTCGCTGACACGGACAAGATCGTGGTGCGCGACCACGGGCCGATCCCGCAGATCTTCGTGGAGCACGGCGAAGCGCACTTCCGCGAGCTCGAGCATCACGCCGTGATCGAGGCGCTCCGCGCGGGTGGTGTCGTCGCGCTCGGGGGCGGTGCGATCCTCGACGCGCGCACCCGATCCCTCCTCGAGACCCATCGCGTGGTCCTCCTCACCGTGAGCCCGCAGACGGTGGCCGGGCGCCTGCACGGCGACGACCGACCGCTTCTCGCGGGCGACGACGCCCTGGAGCGCTGGCACCGGATCTGGACCGAGCGGCGTCCGCTGTACGACAGCGTCGCCGACGTGACCTTCGACACCTCGCGCGGCCCCCTCTCGCGCGTGGTGGATGCCGTCACCGCCTGGGCGCGCGGCACCGTCGCCCCCTCGACCTCCCCGACGACCGCCGTGTCGTCCCGCTCTTCCAAGGAGTCCTCGTGACCGAGTCTGTGACCGACACCACCACGATCACCGTCGCCGGTGACGACGGGTACGACATCCTCGTCGGTCGCGGCATCCTGGACCGCGTCGGAGATGCTCTGCCGGCTGCCGCCCGCAAAGTCCTGATCGTCCACGCCCCCACCCTCGCCGAGCGGGCGGCGACACTGCGCCAGCAGCTGCTCGAGGGCGGGCGGGAGGTCCTGCTCGCGGAGATTCCCGACGCCGAGCAGGGCAAGCGCGTCGAGGTCGCCGCGTTCTGCTGGCAGGTGCTCGGGCAGGCGGACTTCACCCGCACCGACGCCGTCATCGGCTTCGGCGGGGGAGCGGTGACGGATCTCGCTGGATTCGTCGCCGCGACGTGGTTGCGCGGGGTCGCCGTCGTCCAGGTGCCCACCACGGTGCTCGCGATGGTCGACGCGGCGGTCGGCGGCAAGACCGGCATCAACACCGCCGAGGGAAAGAACCTCGTCGGCGCGTTCTGGCCGCCGCGCGCGGTGGTGTGCGATCTCGACCTGCTCGACTCGCTGTCGGCGAACGAGCGGACCGCGGGTTTCGCCGAGGTCGTCAAGGCGGGTTTCATCTCGGCGCCCGAGATCCTCGACATCATCGAAGCGGACCCCGTCGCCGCGGTCGATCCGCACAGCGCGGGATTCCGTCGCTGCGTCGAGCTGGCCATCGAGATGAAGGCACGCGTGGTGGGGGAGGACCTGCGCGAGGCGGGGCTCCGCGAGATCCTCAATTACGGGCACACGCTCGGGCACGCCATCGAGCACGCCGAGCGCTACCGCTGGCGTCACGGTGCCGCCATCTCCATCGGCATGGTCTTCGCCGCCGAGCTGTCGCGTCTGGCGGGTCGGCTCGATGACGCATCGGCGCAGCGGCACCGGACGATCCTCGAGAGCCTCGGGCTGCCGACGACCTATCGCGCGGGCGCCTGGCCGCAGCTCCTGGCCACGATGCAGCGCGACAAGAAGAGCCGTGGCGGGATGCTGCGCTTCATCGTGCTGGACGGCATCGCCCGGCCCACCGTGCTGCGTGCGCCGGACGAGTCGCTGCTGTTCGCGGCGTACCAGGAGGTCGCCGGGTGACGAACGAGTCCGCCGGCGCGCGAGACCGCGGAGATGTGCGAGATCGCGGATCGATGAGGCCTCCGGCATCCGTGATTCTGCACATCTCCGCGATGGTGCGCGGTTAGGGTGAACGCGTGACCGAACGCCGCCTGCTGCTCGTGAACGGCCCGAACCTGAACCTCCTGGGCACCCGCGAGCCGGAGGTCTACGGACGCGAGACCCTCGCCGATGTGGAGGACCTCGTCCGGGGTCGGGCGGGACACCGGGGATTCGACATCCGCGCGCTCCAGAGCAATCACGAGGGCGTCCTGATCGACGCGATCCACGCCGCACGCGCAGACTGCGCCGGCATCGTCATCAATCCCGGGGGATTGACCCACACTTCCGTCGCTCTGCGGGACGCCCTCGCCGGCGTCTCCCTCCCCGTCGCGGAGGTGCACATCTCCGACGTCATGGCTCGGGAGTCGTTCCGTCACTTCTCCTACGTGCGGGATGTCGCCGTCGTCCATGTCATCGGTGAGGGGATCGCCGGGTACGGCCGCGCGACCGACGCGCTGATCGCCCTGATCGCGGGGGACGAGGCCGCGGGAGGCGTCCCGTAGAATCGACTGTCGGCCGCGCTCGGCGCGTGCCCCGAATCCCAACGAACGGACATTCCCTCTCATGGCATCCACCGCAGACATCAAGAACGGCGTCGTCCTCAACATCGACGGTCAGCTCTGGAGCGTCGTGGAGTTCCAGCACGTGAAGCCCGGCAAGGGCGGTGCGTTCGTGCGCACCAAGCTCAAGAACGTCGTCACCGGCAAGGTCGTCGACAAGACCTACAACGCGGGCGCCAAGATCGAGACCGAGAACGTCGACCGCCGCGACTTCACCTACCTCTACAACGACGGCGAGAGCTTCGTCTTCATGGACGTCGCCGACTACGACCAGCTCACGGTCGCGGCGGCCACGGTCGGCGACGCGGCGAACTTCCTGCTCGAGAACCAGCAGGTCCAGATCGCGCTCAACAACGGCAACCCCCTCTACATCGAACTTCCCGCCTCCGTCGTGCTCGAGATCACCTACACCGAGCCGGGCCTGCAGGGCGACCGCTCTTCGGCGGGGACCAAGGCCGCGACGCTCGAGACCGGGTACGAGATCCAGGTGCCCCTGTTCGTCGAGCAGGGCACGAAGGTCAAGGTCGACACCCGCAGCGGTGACTACCTCGGCCGCGTCAACTGACGCGTGAGCGCCCGCAGCAAGGCGCGCAAGCGCGCCCTCGACATCCTCTTCCAAGCCGACGTGCGCGGCGAGGAGATCCCCGTGATGCTCGCCGTCGAAGCCAAGCGCGCCGCCGCAGAGCCCGCGCGCGAGGCCTCGTGGCTCTACGCGCGCGAGATCGTGGACGGAGTCGTCGACAACCGCGACGAGATCGACGAGCAGATCACCACGTATGCGAAGGACTGGTCCCTTGCACGGATGCCGGCCGTGGACCGCGCGGTCCTGCGCATCGGTGTCTGGGAGATCCTCTTCAACGACGCCGTACCCTCGGCGGTCGCGATCGACGAAGCCGTGGAGCTGGCCAAGGAGTACTCGACGGACGATTCCGGGTCGTTCGTGCACGGCATCCTGGGGCGGATCGCCCGCTCCTCGTGACGGGGCGGCAGCCCTGATCGGTGCGCGCCGATGTCGGCGGCGGCGACGAGGATGATCCCGTGACCTCCGACTGGCGTGACCTCCTCGGCACCGGCGGGCGCGACGACCATCGCGCTGAGCCGCTCGCGCTCGGCCTCGAGCTGCGCCGCCGCGAGCCGTACGATCCCGCGCGGTGGGAGCCGCGCGGTGTGGCCACCGTGACCACCGCGACGCTGACCGGCGTGGCGGGAGATCTCCACGTGGCCCTTCGACCGCTCATTCGGGGATCCCGCGGAGACTGGATCCGGGGAGACGTGTCCTGGGAGTCCTTGCGCCGTGGCCCGTCCCGCTTCCGGCCCGACCAGGTGCGGTGGTTCGCCGAGCTGCACGCCCTCTCCCGGGTGGCGCGGCCCGAGGCGCCCCTGCCCACGACCGGCGATGTGGTCGTGCTCGACGAGATCGTGTCGACCCACGTGTGGCCTCACCTCCGGGCGGCGCCGGATGCCGGCGTGCCCCTCGTGTCGTCGACGGGGCACCAGGAGGTGACGCTGGCCGAGGCGGCGAGCGCGCGCGTCGCGGTGGATCCGCGTCGCGGGGGAGGACTTCGCCTGTCCGCGGACATCGAGCTCCCGGGACTCCTGCTGGACGCGGCCGTGATCCGTCCGGTCGGGCAGTCCGGTCTGTACGCCGCCGTGGCTCGCGGCGACGTGGTCCGGCTGGCCCTCGCAGCGGTGCCCTTGCCGACGCCCCTTCCGCGTCTGCTCCTCGACGGTGCCGTCGACGTGCCCGCCGACGACAGGGACGCGTTCCTCGTGGAGACCTACCCGCGGCTGGCGCGGTCGGCGCCGCTCTCGATCGCGGACGGGGTGCCCCCGCCCCCGGAGAATCGACCGACGCTGGGCATCGACGTGACCTACCGGGACGACGGAGTCGTCGAGTACGACATGCGCTGGCGCTACCCCGGGGTCACCGTCGCCTTCGACGATGACGCCGCGTCCTCCGACATCGTCCGTGACGCCGAGGGCGAAGCGCGGATCATGGTCTTCCTCGAGGGTCTGTGGAGCGCCACGGATGCCGTGTTCCAGCCGTCGGCCGTCCTCGACGATGCCGACGCCGCGGCGTTCGCGACCGCGATCCTCCCGGAGCTGGACGCGCACCCAGAGATCGTCGTGATCGTCGAAGGGACGCCTCCGACGGCCGAGGCCCTCCGCGGGGACCCGCGCATCCGGATCACCGCCGTCCCGTCGTCGGATCCGGACTGGTTCGATCTCGGGATCCTCGTGTGGATCGACGGCAGGCCCGTTCCGTTCGGGGCGCTCTTCCGCGCGCTCTCGCGGGGACGGGCGCGGATGAAGCTCGCCGACGGCGGATGGTTCTCCCTCCGTCACCCCGCGCTGCGACGCCTGAAAGACCTCCTCGACGAGGCGGGCGACCTGGACGAGTGGGAGACCGGTCCGCGGATCGCGCGGAGCCAGATCAGCTTGTGGGCGGATTTCGAGGACCTCGCGGACGAGTCGGATGCCGCCGACGAATGGCGCGCGCTCGTCGCCGCCTTCGTCGACGAAGGGTCGCCGACAGCCCCGGCGGATGTCCCCGCCGGGATCCGCGCGGAGCTCCGTCCCTACCAGCGCGACGGACTGTCGTGGCTGGCGCGCTTGCACGACCATCGGCTCGGGGGGATCCTCGCCGACGACATGGGTCTCGGGAAGACCCTGCAGCTTCTGAGCCTGGTGGCCCGCGACCGGGAGCGCGGGGGACGGCGACCGTGGCTGGTCGTCGGGCCCACCTCGGTGGTCACCACCTGGCGTCGGGAGGCGGCGCGATTCGCCCCGGATCTTCGTGTCGCCCTCGTCGACGGCACAGCGGCCCGGCGTGATCGCACAGTCCTCGACATCGCGGCCACGGCAGACGTCGTCGTGGCGTCCTACGGCGTCGTCCGTATCGACGCCGACGAGTTCGCCGCGCTCACCTGGGCGGGGTTGATCCTCGACGAGGCGCAGTTCGTGAAGAACCCGGCGACCAGGATCCATCGCGCCGTCGCGGCGATCCGCGCCGACGGCGTCTTCGCCGTGACGGGCACCCCGATGGAGAACAGTGTGGAGGACCTCTGGGCGCTGCTCTCCCTCACGGCGCCCGGTCTGTTCCCGTCGCGCCGTCGCTTCCGGGAGGAGTACGTCCGACCGCTCACCCGGACGGACGGGGACGCGCCGACCCCCCTCGCTGTCGCCGCCGGTCGCTCCCATCGCGCGCGACAGCGCGAGAACCTCCGCCGGCGCACGCGGCCCTTCCTCCTCCGGCGGACGAAGGAGCACGTCGCCCCGGAGCTGCCCCCGAAGCAGGAACAGGAGATCGAGGTGCGGCTCTCCCCGGCGCATCGCGCTCTCTACGACCGTGTCCTCCAACGCGAGCGCCAGAAGATCCTCGGGCTGCTGGACGACCTGGACCGCCAGCGCTTCATCGTCTTCCGCTCCCTCACGCTTCTGCGCATGCTGAGCCTCGCCCCGGCTCTGATCGACGAGCGCGATGCGGGGCTCGGCTCGGCGAAACTCGACGTCCTGGTCGAGCGCATCGCCGAGGTGCGGGCGGAAGGTCACCGGGTGCTGGTCTTCAGTCAGTTCACCTCCTTCCTCGACCTCGCGGGCGCACGGCTGAGCGAGGCGGGCATCGTCCACACGCGCCTGGACGGCACCACCCGGGGCCGGGACGAGGTCGTGGAGGAGTTCCGCTCCGGTCGGGCCCCCGTCTTCCTCATCAGCCTGAAGGCGGGCGGGTTCGGTCTCACCCTCACCGAGGCGGAGTACGTCTTCCTCCTCGATCCGTGGTGGAACCCGGCTGCCGAATCGCAGGCGGTCGATCGCGCGCATCGCATCGGCCAGAGTCGGAGCGTCTTCGTCTACCGGCTGATCGCCGCCGGAACCATCGAGGAGAAGGTGCGCGCACTCCAGCAGCGCAAGGCCGAGCTCATCCGCGGGGTGCTCGACGACGGTGCCGCGTTCGCCGACGTTCTGGACGCGTCCGACATCCGCGCTCTGCTGGAGTCGTGATTATCCCCGGCTCGCTCACGGAGCGCCCAAGAGGGGCCCGCGTAGACTCGGAGAGTTCTTTTCCGACAGGAGCGACATGAAGATCACAGGCCTCGGGCACGCCGGGATGTTCATCGAGACCGCGGGGGGCTCGATCCTCTGTGACCCGGTGATCGGCCCCAGCTTCTTCGGTTCGTGGTTTCCGTTCCCGGACAACCGCGCGCTCGACTGGGAGCGGTACGGTGCCGCGGACTTCCTCTACATCTCGCATCGTCACCGCGACCACTTCGACCCGGCACTCCTCGAGCGGTACGTCTCGAAGGACATCCGCGTGCTTCTGCCGGAGTACCCCACCGACGATCTCGAGCAGGACCTGATCGCCCTCGGCTACACCAATCTGGTGCGGACCGAGGCCGGCGTCCCCCTGGAGTTCGGGTCGCTGAGGCTCATGGTGACGCCGCTGCGCGCGCCGAGCGACGGCCCCATCGGCGACTCGTCGCTCTCGGTCGACGACGGCACCGCTTCGGTGCTGAACCAGAACGACTCCCACCCGCTGGACCTCGAGAAGCTGTTCGACTTCGGTAAGCCCGACGCCTACTTCACCCAGGTCTCGGGGGCCATCTGGTGGCCGATGGTCTACGACCTGCCTCAGGACGCCAAGCAGAACTTCGCCCAGCTGAAGCGCGACGCCCAGAACAAGCGCGCGATGTACTACATCGAGAAGGTCGACGCCGCGCACGTCTTCCCGATGGCCGGGCCGCCGATGTTCCTGCGCGACGCGCTGTTCCGGTACAACGGCACGGGACTCGAGGACGATTCGATCTTCACCGACCAGCACCAGTTCCTCCAGCACATGGCGGAGGTCCGCCCGGAGCAGAAGGGCCACCTGTTCCTCCCCGGTACGGTGGTCGACGTGCGCGGGAGCGACGTGACGGTCACACAGACGCTCTTCTCCGAGGCGGAGATCGCCCGGATCTTCGAGGACAAGTGGGAGTACCTCGCCGCGCAGCGCGACAGCCGCCAGGACGAGATCGCGGCGGAAGAGGCCACCCGCGCCGACATCATCCCGCCCGCAGAGATGCTGGCCGCCCTGAAGGAGTGGTGGGAGCCGCTGCTGCGGCGGGCGCGGACGATCCGAAACGGCGTCGGCGGGATGGTGCGCTTCCGCATCGGCGAGCTCGACATGGTCGTGGACTTCCCCAAGGCCAAGCTCCGGGAGTACGCGGGGGAGGAGTGCGTGTACTGGTACACGATTCCCGCCGACCTGGTCTCGACGAACATCCGCGACCACGAGATCGACTGGTCGAACTCGATCTTCCTCTCGATGCAGTTCGAGGTGGGGCGCTCGGGCAAGTTCAACGAGTTCCTCACGACGTTCCTGAAGTGCCTCTCGCGGGACCGCATCGAGTATGTCGAGAACTGGTACGCCGAGCAATCCGATCAGACGGAGGATGCCGAGATCGACGGCTGGCAGGTCCAGCGCCGCTGCCCGCACCTGCGGGCGGACCTCACCAAGACCGGCAAGATCGAGGACGGCGTCCTCACCTGCTCACTGCACGACTGGAAGTGGGACCTGGCAACCGGACGCTGCCTGACCACGACCGGCCACCCGATCCGCTCGCAGCGCGTCACCGAGGATGCCGCCGTCCGATAGGCTGTCCTGCGATCACCACAGCAACCTTTAATCCCGTCCTGTGAGGCGGAGAAGGGAGCGGCGGATGAGCACACGTATCGTGCTTCACGAGGCCGACATCTCGCGTGCCCTGACTCGGATCGCCCACGAGATCCTGGAGTCCAACAAGGGACCGGAGGATCTCGTCCTCCTCGGCATCCCGACGCGGGGTACGACCCTCGCGCAGAGGATCGGCGCGCTCGTCGGCGATTTCGGCGGCATCGCCGTCCCGGTCGGCGCCCTGGACGTCACGATGTACCGCGACGACCTGCATCGGAACCCGACCCGCACCCCGCAGCCCACCGACATCCCCTCGGTCGGCATCGACGGACGCACGGTCGTCCTCGTCGACGACGTGCTGTTCTCCGGCCGGAGCATCCGTGCCGCCCTCGATGCGCTCCAGGACATCGGACGCCCCTCCGCGGTGCGGTTGGCGACGCTCGTCGATCGTGGGCACCGGCAGCTGCCGATCCGGCCGGACTTCGTCGGCAAGAACCTCCCCAGCGCGAGAGAAGAACGCGTCAACGTCCGCCTGCGGGAAGTGGACGGCGTCGAGGAGGTGACGATCGAGTCATGAGGCACCTCCTGGACACCCGCACCCTGTCGCGCGAGGACGCCCTGCGCATTCTCGACGTCGCCGAGGACATGGCCGACACCCAGCGCCGCGAGGTCAAGAAGCTCCCGACCCTCCGCGGCAAGACGGTGGTGAATCTCTTCTTCGAGGATTCCACCCGAACCCGGATCTCGTTCGAGGCCGCGGCCAAGCGCCTGTCGGCCGATGTGATCAACTTCTCCGCCAAGGGCTCCAGCGTGTCCAAGGGGGAGTCTCTGCAGGACACGGCGCAGACCCTCCAGGCCATGGGGGCGGATGCCGTCGTCATCCGCCACGGAGCCTCCGGCGCGCCGTGCACCCTCGCCACGAGCGGGTGGATCTCCGCCGGTGTGGTCAACGCCGGCGACGGCACCCACGAGCACCCCACGCAGGCGCTTCTGGACGCCTTCACGATCCGCAAGCGCCGATTCGGCACCGACAGCCGCGGCCGGGATCTGGCCGGCATCCGCGTGACGATCGTCGGCGACGTCCTGCACTCGCGCGTCGCGCGCTCCAATGTCTGGCTGCTCACGGCGCTCGGAGCGCACGTCACCCTGGTGAGTCCGCCGACGCTCGTCCCGCAAGACGTCAGCCGGTGGCCGGTCGAGGTCCTGTACGACCTCGACGAGGCTCTCGCGCGGGAACCGGATGCGGTGATGATGCTGCGCATCCAGCTCGAACGGATGAATGCGGCGTATTTCCCCACTGAACGGGAGTATTCGCGGATCTGGGGGCTCGACGCCCGGCGAGCGTCGGCCCTCCCGGCCGATACGATGGTTCTGCACCCGGGCCCCATGAACCGGGGGTTGGAGATCTCCGCAGAGGCCGCCGACAGCGCCCGCTCGACCGTCCTCGAGCAGGTCGCCAACGGCGTCTCGGTGCGCATGGCCGCGCTCTACCTGCTTCTGGCGGGCGCGGGACCCGACGACCGGAACGCCGCAGACGAGGAGAGCCCCCGATGACCCAGTCACCGCCGACCGCCACCCCCGAACGGCTGATCTTCCGCGGCGCACGCATCGACGGTGCCGCCGCCGCCGACATCCTGGTCGCGGACGGTCTGATCGTCGAGGTCGGTGCGGGCCTCAGCCGCAGCGGCGCGACCGAGATCGATGTCGACGGTCTGGTGGCCCTGCCCGGTCTCGTCGACCTCCACACCCATCTGCGCGAGCCGGGGTACGAGGCGTCCGAGACGATCCTGACCGGTTCGCGTGCAGCCGCCGCGGGCGGGTACGCGGCCGTGTTCGCGATGCCGAACACCTCTCCCGTCGCCGACACCGCCGGGGTCGTCGAGCAGGAGCTCGCGCTCGGCGAAGCCGCCGGTTTCGTCACGGTCCAGCCCATCGGAGCCGTCACGGTCGGGCAGAAGGGCGAGCGGATGGCGGAGCTCGGCGCCATGGCCGACTCCCGCGCCCGCGTCCGCGTGTTCAGCGACGACGGCTTCTGCGTGTGGGACCCGCTGATCATGCGCCGGGCGCTGGAGTACGTCAAGGCCTTCGACGGCGTCATCGCCCAGCACGCGCAGGATCCCCGGCTCACCGAGGGAGCCCAGATGAACGAGGGCGCCGTCTCGGCCGAACTCGGACTGACCGGGTGGCCGGCGGTGGCGGAGGAGTCGATCATCGCCCGCGACGTCCTCCTCGCCGAGCACGTCGGTTCGCGCCTCCACGTGTGCCACCTCTCCACCGCGGGATCGGTGGAGATCATCCGGTGGGCCAAGAAGCGCGGCGTGGACGTGACGGCGGAAGTGACCCCGCACCACCTGCTGCTCACCGAGGATCTGGTGCGCGACTACGACCCGCGCTTCAAGGTGAACCCGCCGCTGCGTCGCGAGGAGGACGTGCGCGCCGTGCGCGAGGGACTCGCCGACGGGACGATCGACATCGTCGCGACCGATCACGCCCCGCACCCCACGGAGGCCAAGGCCTGCGAGTGGGGTGCGGCGGCCAACGGCATGGTGGGGCTGGAGAGTGCGCTGCGCGTCGTCCAGCACGCGATGGTCGACACCGGGATGCTCACGTGGGCGGATGTCGCCCGGGTGATGTCACGGGAGCCCGCGCGCATCGGCCGCCTCGCCGGACACGGCACGCCGATCACCGTCGGGCATCCCGCGCACCTCGTCTTCCACGACCCCGCACCGGTCCGCACCTTCGGCACCGCCGACCTCGAGGGGCGGAGCGTCAACTCGCCCTACGTGGGCCGAGAACTCCCCGGCGCGATCCGCTGGACCGTCCACGGCGGTCTCGTCACCGTGGCCGACGGCGCGGTCCTGGACCGTCCCGGGGCCCGCTCATGAACGGGGTGTGCGCGTGACCCGCGAGGGGGCACTCCTCATCACGGTGGGGGTCGGTGTCCTGGTCGTCGCGCTCCTCGGCTGGGCGTGGCGACGACGTACCCGCCGCGATGCCGGGTGGTCGGCGCCCTTCGGCGATCTGCCGGCCGGTGCCGAGGTCGCGGCATCCTTCCCCGTCCTGTACGTCGCCACGACGCGCCACGGTGATCCGCTCGAGCGCCTCGCGGTCCGGGGTCTGGGTTTCCGCTCCCGCGGCGAGGTCCGCGTGGCCTCGGCGGGCGTCGCGATCGGCCTCACCGGGCAAGCCCCCATCTTCCTCCCCGCGGCGCGCGTGACGGCCGTCGCGCAGGCCACCGTCGCCATCGACCGCGTCGTCGAGCGGGACGGGCTCGTGCGCGTCTCGTGGCTCATCGACGACGACACGACGGTCGACTCCTACTTCCGCCCGCAGGATGCCTCGGCGCGAGCCCTCGCCGACGCTCTGGGCGCCCTCCTTCCGAAGAACAAGACGGGACACGACGCATGACCTCTCCCTTCGACCTCGACCCCGCCGTCCTCGTCCTCGAGGACGGGACCCGCTACCCGGGCGACGCCTACGGTGCCCGGGGCACGACACTCGGCGAAGTGGTCTTCGCCACCGGCATGACCGGCTACCAGGAGACCATCACCGACCCCTCCTACGCCGGTCAGATCGTGGTGCAGACCGCGCCGCACATCGGCAACACCGGCATGAACGACGAAGACCCGGAATCCCGCCGCATCTGGGTGTCGGGCTACGTCGTCCGCGACCCGTCGCGCGTCGTGTCGAACTGGCGCGCCGACGAGAGCCTCCCGGACGCGCTCGTGCGCGACGGAGTGGTCGGCATCAGCAACATCGACACGCGTGCCGTCACCCGCCGCATCCGTTCCGAGGGCAGCATGCGCGGCGGCGTGTTCTCGGGTGACGCGGCGGGCCTCGACGCCGAGGAGCAGCTGCGCCTCGTCCGCGAGGCCCCGGACATGCGCGGGCGCAACCTCTCCGCGGAGGTGTCGGTCAGCGAGGTCGAGGTGACCCCCGCCGTCGGCGAGCGCATCGGAAACCTCGCGGTGCTGGACCTGGGTGTGAAGACCGCCACGATCAACAACCTCGCCGCGCGCGGGTTCGAGGTGCACGTCTTCCCGCAGTCGGCGACGATCGAGCAGATCCGGGCCATCGAGCCCGTCGCGGCCTTCTACTCCAACGGCCCCGGCGACCCGGCGGCGTCGGACCAGCATGTGGAGCTGCTGCGCGCCGTCCTCGACGACGGTCTGCCCTTCTTCGGGATCTGCTTCGGCAATCAGCTCCTCGGGCGCGCGCTCGGCTTCGGCACGTACAAGCTCCCGTTCGGCCATCGCGGCATCAACCAGCCCGTGCTCGACAAGGCGACGGGCCGAGTGGAGATCACCTCGCAGAACCACGGGTTCGCCGTCGACGCCCCCACCGACGGCATCGTGGAGAGCCCGAACGGGTACGGGCGCGTCGAAGTGAGCCACATCGGCTTGAACGACGACGTGGTCGAAGGACTCCGCGCCCTCGACATCCCCGCCTTCAGCGTGCAGTACCACCCCGAGGCGGCCGCGGGCCCCCACGACTCCAACTACCTCTTCGACCGGTTCCGCGACATGGTGCTCGCGGCCCACAGCAAGGACGACAACTGATGCCCAAGCGCGACGACATCACCAGTGTCCTGGTCATCGGGTCCGGCCCGATCGTCATCGGCCAGGCGTGCGAGTTCGACTACTCCGGCACCCAGGCCTGCCGCGTGCTGCGCGAGGAGGGCGTGCGCGTCATCCTCGTCAACTCGAACCCGGCGACCATCATGACCGACCCGGACTTCGCCGACGCCACGTACATCGAGCCGATCACGTGGCAGACCATCGAGACGATCATCGCCAAGGAGAAGCCGGACGCGATCCTGCCCACCCTCGGCGGGCAGACGGCGCTGAACGCCGCGATCCAGCTCGACAAGCACGGCGTCCTCGAGAAGTACGGGGTCGAGCTGATCGGCGCCAACCTCGAGGCGATCAACAAGGGCGAGGACCGGCAGCTGTTCAAGCAGCTCGTTCTCGACTCGGGCGCGGACGTCGCCGACAGCCGCATCTGCCACACGATGGACGAGGTGCTCGCCGGCGCCGCGGAGCTCGGATACCCGCTTGTGGTGCGCCCGAGCTTCACGATGGGCGGTCTCGGGTCCGGCTTCGCCTACGACGAGCAGGACCTGCGCCGGATCGCCGGCGCGGGCCTGCGCGATTCGCCGACGACCGAGGTGCTGCTGGAGGAGTCGATCCTCGGGTGGAAGGAGTACGAGCTTGAGCTCATGCGCGACAACGCCGATAACGTCGTGGTCGTCTGCTCGATCGAGAACGTCGACCCCGTCGGCGTCCACACGGGCGACTCCATCACCGTCGCTCCTGCGCTGACGCTGACCGACCGCGAGTACCAGAAGATGCGGGACATCGGCATCGACATCATCCGCGCGGTGGGCGTGGACACCGGCGGGTGCAACATCCAGTTCGCCGTGGACCCCACCAACGGCCGCATCATCGTCATCGAGATGAACCCGCGCGTGTCGCGCTCGTCGGCCTTGGCATCCAAGGCCACGGGATTCCCGATCGCGAAGATCGCCGCGAAGCTCGCCATCGGGTATCGCCTCGATGAGATCCCGAACGACATCACCAAGGTGACGCCGGCGAGCTTCGAACCCACCCTCGACTACGTCGTCGTGAAGGTGCCGCGGTTCAACTTCGAGAAGTTCCCGGCCGCCGACACCACCCTCACCACGACCATGAAGTCCGTCGGCGAGGCGATGGCGATCGGTCGGAACTACGCCACGGCCCTCCAGAAGGCCTTGCGGTCGCTGGAGAAGCGCGGCTCGAGCTTCCACTGGGGCGAGGAGTCCCGTTCGGTCGACGAGCTGCTCGACATCGCGAAGATCCCGACCGACGGACGCATCGTCGTCCTCCAGCAGGCCCTGCGCCTGGGCGCGACGCCCGAGCAGGCCTTCGAGGCGACGGCGATCGACCCGTGGTTCATCGACCAGATCGTCCTCATCAACGAGGTCGCGGAGTTCGTCCGCACGGCGGCCGAACTGGACGGCCGTGTGTTGCGCATCGCGAAGGAGCACGGCTTCAGCGACGCCCAGATCGCCCAGCTCCGGGGCGTCGACGAGGTGTCCGTGCGGACGGTCCGGCACGGACTCGACATCCGTCCGGTGTACAAGACCGTCGACACGTGCGCGGGGGAGTTCCCCGCGCTCACGCCCTACCACTACTCCAGCTACGACGCCGAGACGGAGGTGAGCCCGTCGGAGCGCACGAAGGTGGTCATCATCGGTTCGGGGCCGAACCGGATCGGCCAGGGCGTGGAGTTCGACTACTCGTGCGTGCACGCCTCGTTCGCGCTGTCGGATGCCGGCTTCGAGACGGTCATGGTCAACTGCAACCCGGAGACCGTCTCCACCGACTACGACACGTCCGACCGCCTGTACTTCGAGCCGCTGACGCTCGAGGACGTCCTGGAGGTGCTCCACGCCGAAGCGCAGTCGGGCACGATCCTCGGCGTCGTCTGCCAGCTCGGCGGGCAGACGCCGCTGGGGCTCGCGAAGGGCATCGAGGAGGCCGGCTACACGATCCTCGGCACGTCGCCCGCGGCGATCGACCTCGCGGAGGAGCGCGGGCTGTTCAGCGGCATCCTCGAGGAGGCGGGCCTCGTGGCACCGCGCCACGGCACCGCGATCGACGTCGAGGGCGCCGTCGCCGTCGCCGAGGACATCGGGTACCCGGTGCTGGTGCGTCCGAGCTTCGTTCTCGGCGGCCGCGGCATGGAGATCGTCTACGACACCGACAGCCTCCGCGACTACTTCCTGCGCATCGCCGATCAGGCCATCATCGGTCCGGGGCTCCCTCTTCTCGTCGACCGCTTCCTCGATGACGCGGTCGAGATCGACGTCGACGCGCTCTTCGACGGCGAGACGCTCTACGTCGGCGGCGTGATGGAGCACCTGGAGGAGGCCGGTATCCACTCCGGCGACTCCAGCTGCACCCTTCCGCCGGTGAGCCTCGGGCGCACCGAAATCGACCGCGTCCGCGAGGCCACCGGCGCGATCGCGCGCGGCATCGGCGTCCGGGGTCTGCTCAACGTCCAGTTCGCCGTCAGCGCGGGGGTCCTCTACGTCATCGAGGCGAACCCGCGGGCGAGCCGGACGGTGCCCTTCGTCTCGAAGGCGCTCGGCATCCCCCTCGCAAAGGCCGCGAGCCGCATCATGGCCGGCACGAGCATCGCCGACCTGATCGCCGAGGGCCTCCTTCCCGAACGCGACGGGTCGCGGGTGCCGCTCGACGCCCCGGTGGCGGTGAAGGAGGCGGTGCTCCCCTTCAAGCGCTTCCGCACCGCGGACGGACAGACCGTCGACTCCGTCCTCGGCCCCGAGATGCGTTCGACCGGCGAGGTCATGGGAATCGATCGCGACTTCCCGACCGCGTTCGCGAAGTCGCAGGAAGCGGCCTACGGCGGCGTGCCGCTGAGCGGTCGCGTGTTCATCTCCGTCGCCGACAGCGACAAGCGTGCGGTCATCCTGCCCGCCCATCGGCTCGCCGAGCTCGGCTACGAGCTCGTCGCCACCGAGGGGACGGCGGAGATCCTCGCGCGGAACGGCATCCGCGTCACGGTCGTGAACAAGTACTCGTCCACGCAGGAGTCGGGGGAGACCAACATCGTCGACCTCATCAACGCGGGGGAAATCGACATCGTCGTGAACACCCCGTCGGGCGGGATGGCTCGGGCTGACGGCTACGAGATCCGCGCCGCCGCGGTCGCGGGAGACAAAGCGCTGTTCACCACGATGGCCGTCCTCGGCGCGGCGGTCAGCGCGATTCCCGTGCTCCGTCGCGGATTCGAGGTCCGCAGCCTCCAGGAGTACGCCGTCGATCGGGCTGGGCGCGCGTGAGCTCGTTCGGACGCCGCATCAGGGAGTCGCTGGATCGCTTCGGACCCCTGTGCGTGGGGATCGACCCTCACCCGCACCTGCTGAGCGATTGGGGGCTCGGCGACACACCGGCCGGTGCCCGCGACTTCGGGCTCCGCGTGGTCGACGCGGCGGCGGGACGCGTCGGGGTCGTCAAGCCCCAGGTGGCCTTCTTCGAGCGCTTCGGCGCCGCGGGGTTCGCCGCGCTGGAGTCCGTGCTGGCGTCCGCGCGGGCCGCGGGACTGATCGTGATCGCCGACGCCAAGCGCGGCGACATCGGATCGACGATGGACGGGTACAGCGCCGCCTGGCTGACGCCGGGCTCGCCGCTCGAGGCCGACGCCCTCACCGTGAGCCCTTACCTGGGGCCCGAGTCGCTGCGCGCGACCCTCACCGGAGCGGTGCGACTCGGCAAGGGCGTGTTCGTCCTCGCCGCGACCAGCAATCCGGAGGCCGCGGCGCTACAGACGGCGCGCACGGTCGATGTCGAAGCGGAAGAGGACCAGTCCGTCGCCCGCCGCGTCGCACGGGACATCGCGTGGGTCAACGGCTCCGCCGCCTTCGGCGGAGAGCTGGGCCCGATCGGACTCGTCGTCGGGGCGACCGTCGACCGGCACGAGTTCGGCCTGACGGACGACGTGCTCGCCGGCGCCCCGCTGCTGGCACCGGGCTTCGGCGCGCAGGGTGCGTCTCCAGCCGATCTGCCGCGGCTCTTCGGCGCCGTCGCGGCGCATGTCCTCGCGTCGGAGAGCCGGAGCGTCCTCTCGGCGGGTCCTGAGGGCCTGACCGCGCGCATCGACGAGCGCTCCGCCCTCTACCGGGAGGCGGGGATCGCGCGCGGCCGCGGGGGAGCAACGCACGATGGCTGATTCGCGAACTCCTCCCGAGGTCGACCGGGTCGCCGCATCCCGGCGGGCCGTGGCCGCGCGCCGCGAGCGTGCCGCGCTGAAGAACGACGTCGCCACGCGGGTGATCACCCCCCAAGAGCTTCTGCGGCGCGCGCTGGACGCCCCGACCTCACCGGCGGGCGCGATGCGCATCACGGAGTTCCTGACGAGTGTGCCGGCGATCGGCGCCGGGAAGCGCGACCGCATCCTCGCCGACCTCGGCATCTCGCCGGTGAAGCGTCTGGGTGGTCTCGGTGCGCGCCAGCGGGAGGCGCTGCGCGCCTTCCTCGACGCCCGATTCCCCGAGCCCGCTCCGCGGTCCGGCCGCAGCCGCCTCCTCGTCCTCGCGGGTCCGACGGCGGTCGGCAAGGGCACCGTCGCCGCCCACATCAAGGAGCACCACCCCGACATCCACCTCTCGGTCTCGGCCACGACGCGTGCACCGCGTCCGGGTGAGGTCCACGGCGAGCACTACTACTTCGTCGACGACGCGGAGTTCGACCGGCTCGTGGCGGAGGGGGAGCTCCTGGAATGGGCCACCGTCCACAACGCGTACCGGTACGGCACGCCCCGTGGCCCGATCGAGCAGGTTCTCGCCGAGGGCAGGACGGTGCTCCTGGAGATCGATTTGCAGGGTGCGCGCCAGGTGCGGGCCGCCGAGCCGACGGCGACGCTCGTCTTCCTCCTGCCGCCGAGCTGGGACGAGCTCGTCAACCGGCTCATCGGCCGGGGCACCGAGGGTCCGGAGGAGCAGGCGCGACGCCTGCGCACCGCGCGCGGCGAGCTGGCGGCGCAGGCGGAGTTCGATTACCGCGTCGTGAACGACGACGTCGCGCGTGCTGCCACGGAGATCGCCGCGCTCGGCTCCTGACGCTGCATTTCGTCACGTTACGTCCGTGACGCGGGGGTGGTCATGGAGTCGGCATGATCGAAGACGTGTCCACCCTCCTCGCGCCCGCCGTGCCCGCAGCGTCCGCGCAGACCGCCCGCGGTGTCGTCCGCCTGACGGGTCTGTCGCGCGCCTTCGCGACCCCGCAGGGGGAGCACGCCGTGCTGAGAGACGTCGACCTCGACCTCGCCGCGGGGGAGATCCTCGCGATCGTCGGACCCTCCGGGTGCGGCAAGTCCACGTTGCTCAAGCTCCTCGGGGGTCTGGACCAGCCATCCCGCGGAACCATCACGCTGGACTCCTCGGCCGTGCGCGACACCGACGACCGCACCGCAGTGGCCTTCCAGGAGCCGCGCCTGCTGCCGTGGCGGACGATCGCGCAGAATGTCGCGCTCGGTCTCCCGCGCGGGACGGCGAAGCGCGAGGGACGCGACCGCGTGGCCGATCTGCTCCGTCTCGTGGGGCTGGACCAGGCCGCGGATCGCCGGCCCGCGGAGGTCTCCGGCGGGATGGCGCAGCGCGCGTCGCTCGCACGCGCCCTCGCGCGCGGACCCGAAGTGCTCCTCCTCGACGAGCCGTTCGGCGCGCTCGACGCCCTCACGCGTCTGCGCATGCAGGACCTGCTCCTGGACATCCACGCCTCCCGACCCACGACCGTCGTCCTCGTGACGCACGACGTGGAGGAGGCCCTCTACCTCGCCGACCGCGTGGTGCTCCTGCGCACCCTCGGTGACGACCCCGCGTCCGGTTCCGTCGCCCGCACTGTCGACGTCCCCGGCATCCGTCCCCGCGATCGTGCAGATCACGTCTTCGCGGACCTGCGCGCCGAGCTCCTCGAAGGACTCGGCGTCCCCACCCATCACCAGACTCTCGAGGAGACCCGATGAGCACCGTCATCCGCCGCACCGTACCCGCGATCGTCCTCGCCGGTGCGATGATGATGGCCACGACCGGGTGCCTCTCGGGCGAGAACGCCTCCGCGCAGTCCGACGGCGACACCGCAGGCACCGCCTCGGAGTGGTCCACCGACACGCTGTCGATCGACTTCGCCACCTACAACCCGCTGAGCCTGATCGTGCGAGACCAGGGACTCATCGAGGACGTGCTCGGCGATGACGTCACCGTCGAGTGGGTGCAGTCCGCCGGCTCGAACAAGGCCAACGAGTTCCTGCGCGCCGGCTCCCTCGACGTGGGCTCGACCGCGGGGTCGGCGGCGCTCCTCGCCCGGGCCAACGGGTCGCCCATCCACGTCATCGACATCTACTCGCAGCCCGAGTGGTCCGCGATCGTCGTGCCCGAGGGGAGCGACATCACGTCCGTCGCCGACCTCGCCGGGAAGTCCGTCGCGGCCACCACGGGTACCGACCCCTACTTCTTCCTCCTGCAGGCCCTGGAGACCGAGGGTCTGTCGGTCGACGACATCGAGGTGCAGAACCTGCAGCACGCCGACGGGCGCGCGGCGCTCGAGGCCGGCTCCGTCGACGCGTGGGCGGGCCTGGACCCGATCATGGCGGCCGCGGAGGTCGAGTCCGGCGCGCAGCTGATCTACCGCAACGTCGACTTCAACTCCTACGGCTTCCTCAACGCCACCGAGAGCTTCCTCACCGACCACCCGGATGTCGCGCAGGTGGTCGTGGACGCGTACGAGGAGGCGCGCGCCTGGGCGCTGGAGAACCCCGAGGAGACCGCCGCGCTCCTGGCGGAGGTCGCGGCGATCGACATCGAGGTCGCGAGCACCGTCATCCAGGAGCGCTCGAACCTCGACGTCTCGGGTGTCCCTGGTGAGGCCCAGCTCGACGTCCTCCGCGTGATCGCGCCGGTCCTCGTGGCATCGGACGCGGTGCAGGGCGGCGAGAGCGCCGTGAACGACGCGCTCGACACCATCGTCAACGACACCTTCGCCGTGCAGGCGACCGAGGGGCGATGACCTCCGCGCCCGCGCAGAGCCGCACGACCCCGGACGCCACCGCGCGTCCGGGGTCGTCGGCGCGCGCGTTCTGGAGCCGCCGCTCGGTCCGCATCGTCGGCGGAGCGCTCGTGCCGCTGGCGATCCTCGCGGTATGGCAGGCCGTAACGGTGTCCGGTCTGGTGCCGGCGTATCGTCTCCCGCCCCCCGCGAGCGTCCTTGATGCGGCGGTGCAGTTGGCGGAGAGCGGTGACCTGTGGATCCACATCGCGATCTCGGTGCAGCGCGTCTTCCTCGGCTTCGCGGTCGGCGCCGTGATCGGTCTCGCCGTCGCGGCGATCGTGGGGCTGACGCGGGCGGGAGACATCCTGCTCAGTCCGACGCTCGCCGCCTTCCGGGCGATCCCCTCTCTCGCGCTCGTCCCGCTCCTCCTTCTGTGGATGGGGATCGGGGAGGACTCGAAGGTGACCCTCATCGCGATCGGGGCGTTCTTCCCCGTCTTCACCACCGTGAGCCTCGCGCTCCGTCAGGTGGATGCGCGGTCGGTGGAGATGGCGCGGTCGTTCAGCCTGCGCGGATTCGCTCTGTTCCGCACCGTTCAGCTTCCCGCCGTCGTCCCCTCGATCATGGCCGGACTGCGACTCGCTCTCGCGCAGGCCTGGCTCTTCCTCGTCGCCGCCGAGCTCATCGCCGCGTCGATGGGGCTCGGCTGGCTCCTCACTGATTCGCAGTCGAACGGGCGCGTGGACCGCATCCTCCTCGCCATCGTGCTGCTCGCTGTCCTCGGCACCCTGACCAACGGCATCCTGAGCATCGTGCAGAAATACCTGCTCCGGCGGTGGATCTGACATGAGCGGAGTCGATGACGGGAGCAGCGCTCCCGGTTCTGAGGGACGCCTCGTGGAGACCCGGGCGTTCCCTCCGACCGCCGAGCTCGCGGCGCGCGCGAACGTGGCCGCCGACGTGTACGCCACGGCGGCGGCGGACCCGATCGCCTTCTGGGAGCGCGCGGCCGAGAGGCTGACATGGGCACGCCCGTGGGACACCGCCCACGAGTGGGATCCGCCGGTCCGGGATGCCGAGGGGACGCTGTCGGTCCCGGCGGCGCGCTGGTTCGTCGGCGGGCGCCTGAACGTCGCGGAGAACTGCGTCGACAGGCACGTCGCGACGGGCTGCGGCGAGAAGGTCGCCCTGCACTTCGAGGGCGAACCCGGTGACCGGGTCACCGTCACCTACGTTGATCTGCAGCGTCGCGTCGCGCAGGCGGCGAACGCTCTCCTGTCCCTCGGCATCGGGCCCGGCGATCGCGTTGTGATCTACCTCCCCGTGCTCGTGGAGACCGTCGTGATCACGCTCGCGTGCGCGCGCATCGGGGCGGTCCACTCGCTCGTCTTCGGCGGCTTCTCGGCCGAGGCGCTCCGCTTCCGCCTCGAAGACACCGAGGCGAAGCTCCTCGTCACCACCGACGGGCAGTACCGCCGCGGGGCCGCCGTCGAGGTCAAGACCGCCGCCGATGAGGCGGCGGACGGACTCGCCCACCTGAAGCACGTCCTCGTCGTCCGTCGCACCGGGCAGGACGTCCCGTGGACGCCGGGCCGGGACATCTGGTGGCACGACGTCGTCGACGCCGCGTCACCGGAGCACCGGCCCGACGCGTTCGATGCCGAGCATCCGCTCTTCATCATCTACACCTCCGGGACGACGGGCCGGCCCAAGGGGCTCGTGCACACCTCCGGCGGGTATCTCACCCACGCGAGCTTCGCCCACTGGGCGCACTTCGACGCCCACGAGGACGACGTGCACTGGTGCACCGCGGACCTCGCGTGGGTCACGGCCCACACCTACGAGATCTACGGCCCGCTCTCCAACGGGCTCACCCAGGTGATCTACGAGGGGACACCCGACACGCCGGTGCGCACCCGGCACCTCGAGATCATCGAGCGGTACGGCGTCACGGTGTACTACACCGCGCCCACCCTCATCCGCACCTTCATGACCTGGTTCGGCGACGAGCTGCCCCCCGGCCACGATCTGTCCTCGCTCCGCCTCCTCGGCACCGTGGGCGAGGCGATCAACCCCGCCGCCTGGGTCTGGTTCCGGCGCACATTCGGCCGCGACTCCCTGCCGGTCGTCGACACCTGGTGGCAGTCCGAGACGGGCGCGGCCATGATCGCGCCGCTCCCCGGCGTCACGACCCTCAAGCCCGGCTCGGCCTCCGTTCCCTTCCCGGGGATCGACGCGGCCGTCGTCGACGAGGATGGCCGCGAGGTGGCCCCCGGTCGCTCGGGGACCCTCGTCGTGCGACGACCGTGGCCCGGGATGGCGCGCACGGTGTGGAAGGACGCGGCCCGCTACCGCGACTCGTACTGGGCGCAGTACGCCGGCCACGGAGCCCACGGCGGCTACTACGTCGCCGGGGACTCCGCGACGATCGACGCCGACGGGTACATCTGGATCCTCGGTCGGCTCGACGACGTCCTGAACGTCTCCGGGCATCGCATGTCGACGATCGAGATCGAGTCCGCGCTCGTCGCGCACGAGAGCGTCGGCGAGGCGGGCGTCACCGCGGTCGCCGATCCGGTCACGGGCCATGCGGTCGCCGCGTTCGTCGTCGCCTCGGGCGCCGCCGCCCCGCAGCCGGCGGAGCTGCGCTCCCAGGTCGCGCGGGAGATCGGGCCGATCGCGAAGCCCCGTCACCTCATCGTCGTGCCGGAGCTGCCCAAAACCCGCTCCGGCAAGATCCTGCGCCGCCTCCTCGGACAGCTGTGGGAGGCTGAGCAGGATCGCCGCGCGGGGCGTGCCCCGAGCCCCCTCGGCGACACCACGTCGTTGCAGAACCCCTGGGCCGTCACCCAGATCGCCGACGCCCTCGCCGACGCCTGAGCGGCATCATCCCGAACGCCCCCACAGAGAGAGCAGCATGAGCGACGATCACCGGTTCGGCTTCCGCACCCGCGCCCTGCACGCCGGCGGGACCCCCGACGCCGCCACCGGCGCCCGGGCCGTCCCCATCTATCAGACGACGTCCTTCGTCTTCGACGACGCCGCGGATGCGGGCAACCTCTTCGCCCTGCAGAAGTACGGCAACATCTACTCGCGCATCGGCAACCCCACGGTCGCCGCCCTCGAAGAGCGACTGGCGTCCCTCGAGGGCGGCATCGGCGCCGTCGCCACCGCGTCGGGCATGAGCGCGGAATTCATCACCTTCGCCGCGCTCGTGGGGGCGGGCGACCACGTCGTGGCCTCGGCCCAGCTGTACGGCGGGACCGTCACGCAGCTCGACGTGACCCTGCGACGCTTCGGCGTCGAGACGACGTTCGTCCCCTCCAGCGACCCGGCCGATTACGCCGCGGCCATCCGACCGGAGACGAAGGTGCTCTACGTCGAGACGATCGGCAACCCCTCCGGCGAGATCGCCGACATCGCCGCCCTGGCGGACATCGCCCACGCGGCCGGCATCCCGCTCGTCGTCGACTCGACGCTGGCGACGCCCTATCTCGCGCGCCCGCTCGAGCACGGGGCCGACATCGTCATCCACTCCGTGACGAAGTTCCTCTGCGGCCACGGCACGACCCTCGGCGGCGTCGTCATCGAGAAGGGCACCTTCGACTGGGGCAACGGCAAGTTCCCGCAGATGACCGAGCCGGTCCCGTCCTACGGCGGCATCCGCTGGTGGGACAACTTCGGCGAGTACGGCTTCCTGACGCGGCTGCGCAGCGAGCAGCTGCGCGACATCGGACCCGCGCTCAGCCCGCAGGCGGCGTTCCAGCTCCTGCAGGGCGTCGAGACGCTGCCGCAGCGCATCGATGCCCATCTGGCCAACGCGCGGATCGTCGCGGAGTGGCTGCGCGACGATCCCCGCGTGTCCTTCGTGACGTGGGCGGGACTCGCGGACCACCCGCACCACGCCCGCGCCGAGCGCTACCTGCCGCTCGGGCCGGGATCGGTCTTCGCCTTCGGCGTCCGTGCGGACGGCGACGACCCGGATGCCGGGCGCCGGGCGGGGGAGGCCGTGATCGACGCCCTCCAGCTCGCGTCGCACCTCGCGAACATCGGCGACGCCCGGACCCTCGTGATCCACCCGGCGTCCACCACGCACCGCCAGCTCACCGCCGATCAGCTCGTCCGGGCGGGCGTGCCCGCGGATCTCATCCGCATCTCGGTCGGGCTGGAGGACCCGGAGGACATCCTGTGGGACCTCGATCAGGCGCTCACCGCCGCGACGGGGGTGACCCGATGAGCGACTCCTGCGCCCTCCCGCAGCCCTCCGTCGGAGAGGCGTGCGCGCTTCCCGGTGCGCCCGTCGTCGACACCGGCCGCACCTGGGTGGGTCCGAACGCTCAGGAGCGATTCGAGATCCTGCGCTCCGCGCGGTCGATCGCGGTCGTCGGCGCGTCGGACAACCCGGCCCGTGCCAGCTACTTCGTCGGCTCGTACCTGCTCGGGAGCGCCCCCTACGAGGTGTTCTTCGTGAATCCGCGTGCGTCCTCGATCCTCGGCCGCCCCGCGTACCCCTCGCTGGCGGACCTGCCGTACGCGCCGGACATCGTCGATGTCTTCCGCCGCCACGACGACCTCCCCGGTGTCGCGCAGGAGGCCGTGGAGGCGGGGGCGAAGACCCTGTGGCTCCAGCTGGGGTCGTGGAACGAGGATGCGGCTCGGATCGCGGAGGACGCGGGTCTTCGCGTCGTGATGGATCGCTGCGTGAAGATCGAACACGCCCGCTTCCACGGCGGACTGCACCTCGCCGGGTTCGACACCGGCGTCCTCAGCTCCAAGCGACAGCTGATCAGCCGTCCGTCCGCGTCCTGACGGTCCGTCGCGGTAGACTGATCCGATGCGCGTTCTGCCGAGCGCGCCGCCGACCTCATTTTTCCCATCCGCCGAACCGAGGAGGTTCCCATGGCCGGAACGAACCAGGGCATCATCGAGCCCCCCATCGACAGCCTTCTCGAGAAGGTCGATTCGAAGTACCAGCTGGTGATCTACGCGGCCAAGCGCGCGCGCCAGATCAACGACTACTACTCCGACCTGCACGAGGGGAACCTCTTCGACAACGTGGGTCCGCTGGTCGACTCCACGGTCGAGGACAAGCCGCTCACGATCGCGATGCACGAGATCCACGAGGACAAGCTGCGTCTGCGTCACGCGGAGTAATCCCGCTTTCGGCCGTCGTGTGACGGCCCGGTGCCCCTGATCGCGGCCGTGTCCGCGATCAGGGGCATACTTGTTCCCGCCCCGCCCCGTCCCGCGATCTGGAGGATCGATGTCCGCCCTGCGCCTGTTCACGTCCGAGTCGGTCACGGAAGGGCATCCGGACAAGATCTGCGACCAGATCTCGGATGCCGTCCTCGATGCGCTGATCGCGCAGGACCCGGGAAGCCGCGTGGCGGTCGAGACCCTCGTGACGACGGGGCTCGTCCACGTCGCGGGCGAGGTGCGCACGGACGGATACGTCGACATCCCCGGCGTCGTGCGCGGCGTGGTGAACCGCATCGGCTACACCTCCAGCGAGACCGGGTTCGACGGTGACTCCTGCGGAGTGACGGTGTCGATCGGCGAGCAGTCCGGTGACATCGCCGCCGGCGTCGACACCGCGATCGAACACCGGGAAGGCGGATCCCTCGATCCCGTCGACGCGCTCGGTGCCGGCGACCAGGGCATCATGTTCGGGTTCGCCACGAACGAGACCCCGCAGCTCATGCCGACCGCCATCCACACGGCGCACCGCATCGCCGAGCGCCTGTCCGAGGCGCGCCGCTCCGGCGCCCTCCCGTTCCTCCGCCCCGACGGCAAGACGCAGGTGACGCTCGGCTACGACGGCGTCGTGCCGCGGACGGTGGAGACCGTCGTGCTGTCGACCCAGCACCACCCGGACATCTCGCTCGCCGCGCTCCGCGCCGCGGTGCGTGCCGAAGTCATCGAACCCGTCATCGCGGAGTCGGGCCTGGACATCTCGGGCACCGACTTCATCATCAACCCCGCCGGCCCGTTCGTCATCGGCGGCCCCAAGGGGGATGCCGGACTCACGGGTCGCAAGATCATCATCGACACGTACGGCGGCGCGTCCCGCCACGGCGGCGGTGCGTTCAGCGGCAAGGATCCCTCGAAAGTCGACCGTTCAGCCGCGTACGCGATGCGCTGGGTCGCCAAGAACGCGGTCGCGGCGGGCCTCGCCGATCGGCTGGAAGTCCAGGTCGCCTACGCGATCGGCAAGGCGGCCCCCGTGGGGATGTACGTCGAGACCTTCGGCACCGGTCACGTCTCCGACGATCAGATCACCCGGGCGATCCTGGAGGTGTTCGACCTGCGTCCGCAGGCGATCATCGATCAGCTGGATCTGCTGCGGCCCATCTACGCCAAGACGGCCGCTTACGGCCACTTCGGTCGCGAACTCCCGGAGTTCACATGGGAGCGCACCGACCGCGCCGACGACCTCCGCGCGGCCGCGGGCTTGTGAGGGCGGTGCCCGACCGGCTCCGGCTGCGCGGGTGCACGACGTGAGCCTCCCGGTCGCCCGGGTCCTGATCGACTCGCCGTTGCCGCAGCTCGATCGCCTCTTCGACTACGCGATCCCACGGGAGTTCGACGCGCTCGCCCAACCCGGTGTGCGGGTGAAGGTGCCCCTGCGCAGCGCGGGCCGGGTCGTCGAGGGATTTCTCGTGGAGCGCGCGGTCGCCGAAGAGGGGGGACGGCCGCTGTCCGAGATCGAGGACGTGGTCTCCTCCGTTCCGGTCCTCACACCGGATCTGTACCGACTCGTGCGTCGCGTCGCAGATCGTGCGGCGGGCTCGGCGGCCGACATCCTGCGCCTGGCCATCCCGAAACGGATGGTGCGGGCCGAGAAGGTCTGGCTGGCCTCGGAGGCTCCGGAGGCCCCTGCGATCGACGAGACCGTGCGCGAGTGGGCGAGGATGCGTCTGTCCGGGTTCCCCGGCCTCGATGAGGCGATGCGTGCGGATGCGCGGATCGCACTCGACGCGCCGCCGCATCCTGTGCGCCTCCCGGCGGGCGACGACGTCGGGGCGTGGGCGGATCTTCTCGCGGCACTCGCGGTGGACACCCTCGCGCGCGGGCGGACCGCGGTCGTCGTCGTCCCCGACCATCGGGACCGCGCGCAGGTCGAGGAGGCGCTGGTCGGTCGCGTCCCGCCCGCCGCGGTCGTCCGCCACGACGCCGCGCAGTCCTCACCCGCTCGGTACGCGGCGTATCTGCGGACGCTCGCCGAAGCCCCCTGCATCGTCGTCGGGAACCGCTCGGCCGTCTACGCCCCGGCGCGTGGCCTCGGGCTCGTGGCGATCTGGGACGACGGCGACCCGCTCCTCGGAGAGCCGCTCTCACCGGGCGTGCACGCTCGGGACGCCGCGCTCCTGCGCCAGGAGCTCGAGGGCGGTGCCCTCGTCTTCGCCGGGCACACCAGAACGACGGATGTCGAGCGTCTGGTCGCGGTCGGGTGGGTACGGGATCTGCCGGCGCGACGCCGCGTCGGGGCGCGGGTGGTCCTCAGCGCGACGCGCGAGGGGGAGTCCCGCGGGACGCGCGTCCCCTCCACCGCGTACGCCGCCGCCCGCGAGGCGCTCGCGCACGGGCCGGTCCTGGTCCAGGTCGCCCGACCGGGATACGCGCCGGTCCTCGTGTGCGCCGAGTGCCGGCATCCGGCGCGGTGCCGCCACTGCGCGGGTCCGCTGCATGCGCGGGGCCCGGGAGCCGTCCCGGTGTGCACGTGGTGCGGGCGCAGCGCCCACGCCTGGCGATGCTCCGAGTGCGATTCGGATCGGGTGCGGATGGCCTCCTCCGGCAGCGAAAGGACCGCCGACGAACTCGGTCGTGCGTTTCCCGGAACCCGGGTCATCGTCGCCGACGGCGATCATCCGGTCCTGCGGGTCGACGACCGGCCCGCACTCGTCGTCGCCACCCGCGGCGGAGAACCGATCGCTCGGGGCGGCTACCGCGCCGTCATCCTGCTCGACGGAGATCGGATGCTGATGGCGGACGATCTGCGCATCGGCGAGTCCTGCCTCCGGTGGTGGTCCAACGCCGCCGCGCTGGCCGCGCCCGGTGCGCCGGTCCACCTCGTCGGGGTCACCGGGGCGGTCGCGCGGGCACTGGCGACATGGACGCAGCCCGCCTACGCGCGCGCCGAGCTCGCGGCTCGCCTGCCCCTGCGGATGCCGCCCACCGTCCGGGTCGCGGCCCTCAGCGGCGCGCGGCGTTCGGTCGACACCGCGCTGCAGAAGCTGCGGGAGGATGTCCCCGAGCTCGACGCCGAGGCGATCCTCGGTCCGGTGGACGGCGAGGACGGCGCGCGTGCGCTCGTCCGGTTCGACTACGCGCGCGGGGCGCGGGTGGCCGAGAGCCTGCGCGCGTCCGTGGTGAGCGATGCGGTGTCCGGCCGCCGGCCGCCGCGCGGGAGGGGCCAGGTGCGCCGGAATACACTCAGAGTGCGGGTCGATGTGCCCGATCTCGAGTTGTGAGGAGCTCCATGCGTCTGGTCTTCGCCGGAACCCCGGCGGTCGCGGTTCCATCCCTGAAGGCCCTCGCGGCCTCCGCGCACGAGGTCGATCTGGTCGTGACCCGCACCGACGCCCCCCTCGGCCGACGACGCGTGCTGACGCCCTCTCCCGTGGCCGCCGCCGCGGAAGAGCTCGGCATCGAGACGCTTCGCACCGCACGCCTCGATGACACCGCGACCGCCGAGATCGGCGCGCGTCGCCCCGACCTTGGCGTGATCGTCGCCTACGGAGGCCTCGTGCGGGAGCCGCTGCTCAGCGCGCCGCGTCTCGGCTGGATCAACCTGCACTTCTCCCTCCTGCCCCGGTGGCGGGGCGCGGCTCCCGTGCAGCACGCGCTCATCGCCGGCGACGAGCAGGTCGGAGTGAGCGTCTTCCACCTGGTCGCGGAGCTGGATGCCGGGGACGTCATCGCCGAGGAGGCGATGCGCACGCCGGAGGACGTCACCGCGGGGGAGCTCCTTTCGACGCTGGCGGACGTCGGGACCGGTGTCCTCCTCGCGGCGGTCGACGCCCTCGCCTCCGGCACGGCGGTCGCCCGCGCGCAGGAGGGCGACGTCACGTACGCGCCCAAGCTCTCCATCGACGACGGACGCGTCCGCTGGGACGCCCCGGCTGCCGCGGTCCTCGGTCGCATCCGAGGGACGACGCCCGAGCCGGGCGCGCACACGGAGGTGGCGGGGATGCGGCTGAAGATCCTGACCGCGCGACGCTCGCCCGATCCGTCGCCGCGCCTGGATCCCGGCACGCTGTCCCTCCACGAAGGACGCCTCCTCGTCGGCACCGCCGACGCTCCGGTGGTCCTCGACCGGGTGCAGCCCGCGGGTCGATCGGCGATGAACGCCGCCGACTGGTGGCGTGGGCTGCGCGTGACCTCCGCGGTGGCCGGCTCGTGAGCGCCTCCGCTTCTCGTCGCATCGCCTACGAGACGTTGCGGGCCGTGCACGAGTCCGACGCGTACGCGAACCTGCTCCTGCCGGTGTCCCTCGCACGGGCCGGCGTCTCGGGTGCGGATGCCGCGCTGGCGACGGAACTCACCTACGGCACTCTGCGGCGTCAGGGAACGTACGACGCGATCATCGGCGTGGCCGCCGATCGGGCCGTTGCGGACATCGATCCGGCGCTGGTCGACGCGCTGCGGCTCGGCGTCCACCAGCTGCTGTCCACCCGCGTCGCGTCCCACGCCGCCGTCAACGAGTCGGTCGAACTCGCGCGGGCGGCGGCGGGCCGGGGCCCGAGCGGCTTCGTCAACGCCGTGCTGCGGCGGGTCTCGCGCGACACGCCGGGGGAGTGGATGGCGCGCATCGCCGAGGGTGCACGGTCCGATGACGAGCGCATCGGTCTGCTGACCTCCCATCCGGTGTGGGTCGTGCGCGCGTTCCGTCGGGCCCTCGCCGCCGAGGGGCGCGCCGACGAACTCGACGCGTTGCTCGCCGCGGACAACGCGGCACCCGCCGTGACGATGATCGCGTTGCCGGGTCTCGCCGACCGACCCGCGGATGGGCGTGCCACGCCGCTGTCACCGTTCGGGTTCCGTTCCGAGGGCGGCGACCCCGAAGCGACGGTGGCCGCGTCGGACGGCCGCATCCGCGTGCAGGACGAGGGCTCTCAGCTCGCGGCGCTGGCGCTCGCCCGGGCGCTGCCGGCGAAGGCGGGGGAGCGCTGGCTCGATCTGTGCGCGGGGCCCGGAGGCAAGACCGCCCTTCTGGCCGCGGAGGCGCTGAAGGTCGACGCGCGCGTCGAGGCCAACGAGATCGTTCCCGCCCGCGCGGGTCTCGTACGCAAAGCCGTCGCCGGCGTGCCGATGGAGGTTCCCGTCTCCGAAGAGGACGGTCGCTCCCGCGCGGCTCGCGACCCCGGGGCCTACGATCGCGTCCTCGTCGACGCGCCCTGCACGGGGCTGGGCGCGCTGCGGCGGCGCCCGGAGGCGCGGTGGCGGAAGACCCCGGCGGACGTCCCCGAGCTCGCGTCCCTCCAGCGGGAACTGCTGGATGCCGCGCTGGTGGCGTGCGCGCCGGGCGGCGTGGTCGCGTACGTGACGTGCTCACCGCATCTCGCCGAGACCACGGCGGTCGTCGCGGACGTCCGCGCGTCCTGGGGCGACGCGGTCGAGGAGCTCCCCGCGCGCGACGTGATCGCGGGCATCGCGTCGTCACGGACCGACCTGCCGGCGCAGACCGACGGGACTCTCCGGGCTCAGCTCTGGCCGCATCGCCACGGCACCGACGCGATGTCGATCACTCTCCTGCGCAAGGCCTAGGGGCGGCATCCGCTTCCCGGCTCACTCCGCGAGCCTGAAGCCCTCCGGCATCACTTCGAACTCCGCGCGGAGCGCGATGAGCGCGGCCGGGTGCGTGCGGGCGAGCTCCGACGCGTCGACGACGACCTCGGTGCCGTCGGGAACGGAGGCGGCGATCTCCCGGAGCACCCCGATGACCCGCTCCGTGCCGGAGAAGCCGAGTTCGCCGCCCAGGTGGACCACGCGGCCCTCGCCGGTGCGTTCGATCCGCAGCGCCGGGACCGCGACGTTCTCGTGCGACTCCAGCAGGTGCATGTCGAAGCGGTCCGACACGGTCTCGACGGCGGCGATGGCCCGCACGCTGTTGCCGTGCGCGTCGAGCCGCGGGCTGAAGGCGGCAACGCCGAACTGCGAGGGTGCCACGGCCAGCAGCCCGCCGCTCACGCCGCTCTTGGCCGGCAGGCCCACGCGCAGGAGCCATTCGCCGGAGTAGTCGTACATCCCGCAGGACGACATGATCGAGAGCACATCGCGCGCGACGCGGGTGCTCACCACCCGGACGCCGGTCACGGGGTTCACACCGCCGAACGCCAGGGTCCCGGCCATCACCGCCAGGTCGCGGACGGTCACGAGCAGCGAGCACTGGCGGAAATAGGTCTCCACCGCCGCCTCCACGGACCCGGTCATCACGCCGTAGGAGCGCAGCAGGTGCCCGAGGGCGCGGTTGCGATCGCCCGTCGCCGACTCGGAGGCGTACACCGCCTCATCGACCCACAGGGAGCGGCCCGCGAACGCCGACAGCTTCGAGACGATACGTGCCGTGCGCTCGTCGATGTCGCTCTCCGGTTCTCCGACGAGCGCCGTCGTCGCGATCGCACCGGCATTGACCATCGGGTTCGCGGGACGCCCGGTGTCGTGGGCGAGGCTGATCGCGTTGAAGGGCTCGCCGCTCGGCTCCACGCCCACGCACTCGAGGACCCGTTCGCGCCCGCATTCCTCGAGAGCCAGTGCCAGGACGAACGGCTTCGAGATCGACTGGATGGTGAACTCGTGCTCGCCGTCGCCGACGACCCGCACACGACCGCGCGGTCCGACCACGGCGAACGCCAGTCGATCGGGGTCCGCCGCGGCGAGTTCGGGGATGTATGCGGCCGGCGCGCCGTCGTCCATCGGTCTGATCTCGTCGAGGAGGTCGTCGAGCAGTGCCGTGATGGGATCCACGGCTCGACCATAATGGACCCGTGCCCGCCCGTGACGTCCCTCAGCCCGCGCGCGAGATCCGCATCAACCCCAGCATCCTGGCGGCGGACTTCGTCAACATGCAGACCGAGCTCGCCCGGATCGCCGCCGCGGACTTCGCGCACGTCGATGTCATGGACAACCATTTCGTGCCGAACCTCACCTTCGGCCCCCAGATGGTGGAGCGGATTCAGCAGACGAGCCCGATTCCGCTGGATGTGCACCTCATGATCGAGGACCCCGATCGCTGGGCCCCCGGTTACGCCGAGCTCGGCGCGGCGTCCGTGACCTTCCATCTCGAGGCGGCGCGCGACCCGATCGCCCTCGCCCGGCGACTGCGCGACATCGGCGCGCGCGCGGGTGTCGCGGTGAAGCCCGGGACACCGGCATCCGCTCTCGATGAGCTGTGGGGCGAGGTCGATCAGATCCTCGTCATGACCGTCGAACCCGGGTTCGGGGGCCAGTCCTTCATACCCGAGACGATGCCCAAGCTCCGCCTCCTCGCCGACGAAGCCGCGCGGCGCGGGTCGGCGGTCTGGCTGCAGGTGGACGGCGGGATCAGCGCCGCGACCATCGCGCAGGCGGCCGAAGCGGGAGCGGACACGTTCGTCGCCGGCTCGGCGGTCTTCGGCGCCGACGATCCGGGAGCGGCGATCGCGGCTCTTCGCGGCCAGGCCGCCGCGCACGCGCACTGACCACGGCGCCGGATCACCCTCCCGCGGCGCGCTACCCTTGCATGGTGAAGACGTTCGATGCGCTGTTCGATGAGCTCTCCGCCAAAGCGGCCGAGCGACCCGAAGGATCCGGGACCGTCGCGCAGCTGGACGCCGGTGTGCACGCGATCGGAAAGAAGATCGTCGAGGAGGCCGCCGAGGTGTGGATGGCGGCCGAGTACGAGTCGACCGATGCCGCTGCCGAGGAGATCTCGCAGCTGCTCTACCACCTGCAGGTCCTGATGCTCGCGAAGGGCCTCACCCTCGAGGACGTCTACCGACATCTCTGAGCGCTCCGTCCCACCGCTCACCCCCATCGAAAGTCCCGACATGCTGCGAATCGCCGTGCCGAACAAGGGCTCGCTCGCCGAGACCGCGTCCGAGATGCTCCAGGAGGCCGGGTACACCGGCCGCCGCGACCCGAAGGACCTCCACGTCCTCGATCCCGACAACGGCGTGGAGTTCTTCTACCTGCGCCCGAAGGACATCGCCACCTACGTCGGCTCCGGGGCGCTCGACGTCGGCATCACCGGTCGCGACCTGCTCCTGGATGCCCGGATGCCGGGCGCGCGCGAGATCGAATCCCTCGCCTTCGCGGGGTCGACCTTCCGCTTCGCCGCTCCGACCGGGACGTTCTCCGAGCTCTCGGACCTCGAGGGCAAGCGGGTGGCGACGTCGTATCCCGGACTCGTCGACGCGTTCCTCGACCGCCACGGGATCGCGGTGGACCTCGTGCCGTTGGACGGCGCGGTCGAGTCCGCGGTGCGGCTGGGAGTCGCGGATGCCGTCGCCGACGTCGTCGAGACCGGCACCACGCTCCGCCAGGCGGGGCTCGAGGTCTTCGGCCCTGTCATCCTGCGTTCCGAAGCGGTCCTCATCACGGGACCGAGCGACGCCGACGGGACCGAGACGCTCCTCCGCCGCCTGCGCGGAGTCCTCGTCGCGCGGCAGTACGTCCTCGTCGACTACGACCTCCCCGTGGCCCTGATCGATGACGCCGTGGCGCTCACGCCCGGCATCGAATCGCCGACCATCTCTCCGCTGCGAGACCCCGACTGGGTCGCCGTGCGGGTCATGGTGGCGCGCAAGAAGGTCAACCAGGCGATGGACGACCTCTACGCCCTTGGGGCGCGCGCGATCCTGGTGACCGCGATCGACAACGCGAGACTCTGATGAGCCTCGTCTGCCGCGTCATCCCGTGCCTCGACGTCGCCGGCGGCCGCGTGGTGAAAGGCGTGAACTTCCAGAACCTCCGCGACATGGGGGATCCGGTGGAGCTCGCCCGCGAGTACTTCCGGCAGGGCGCCGACGAGATCACCTTCCTCGACGTGACCGCGACCGTCGACGAGCGTGCGACGACGTACGACGTCGTGCGCCGCACCGCCGAGGAGGTCTTCATCCCGCTGACCGTCGGCGGGGGAGTGCGCTCCGTCGACGATGTCGCGCGTCTGCTCGCCGTGGGGGCCGACAAGATCGGCGTGAACTCGGCCGCCATCGCGCGCCCCGCGCTCCTCGACGAGATCGCCGACCGGTTCGGGGCCCAGGTCCTGGTCCTCTCCCTGGACGTCATGCGGCGCCCCGGGGGCCCGACCGACGAGATCCCCTCCGGGTTCGTGGTGACCACCCACGGCGGACGTACCGCGACCGACATCGACGCGCTCGCCTGGGCTCGCGAGGCCATCGAGCGGGGGGCCGGAGAGCTCCTGGTCAACTCGATCGACGCCGACGGTACGAGAGAGGGCTTCGACCTCGAGCTCGTCCGGCTCATGCGCGAGGCCTCGCGGGTGCCCGTCATCGCTTCTGGGGGCGCGGGAGCGGCCGAGCACTTCGGTCCGGCGATCGCCGCGGGGGCGGATGCCGTCCTCGCAGCGTCCGTGTTCCACACCGGTCAGCTCACGATCGGCGACGTCAAGCGCAGCATGGCCGGGCAGGGGATCGCCGTGCGCGAAAGCCTCCTCCCGGGGGAGTCCGCCGCATGAGCTACGTCGACCCCGGCGGCATTTCGGAGGACGCCGTCGCCGAGCGGATCTCCCGCGTGCGCTTCACCGCGGACGGCCTCGTCGCCGCCATCGTCCAGCAATGGGACACCCGCGAGGTCCTGATGCTCGGATGGATGGACGCCGAGGCTCTCCGCCGGACGCTGACGGAGGGTCGTGTGACCTTCTGGTCGCGCTCGCGCGGCGAGTACTGGCGGAAGGGCGACACGTCCGGTCACATCCAGCTCGTCCGCGGAGCGCGCCTCGACTGCGACGGCGACGCGATCCTCGTCGAGGTCGAGCAGGTGGGGGCCGCCTGCCACACCGGCCTGCGATCCTGCTTCGACACGCTCGACCTCGAACCCGCGCGCGGGCCGGAGACGGGCGCGTGACCGCGCGATCCCGTCTGATCAGCGTCCTGACGCTCCTCGCGTGCGGGGCCGTCGGCGTGATCTCCGCGACGCAGACCTGGTTCACGGTCCTCCTCGACGACGGAGCGGCCGAGCCCCTCCTCGTTCCCGGCGACGGCGCGCTGGCGCTCCTGACCCCCCTGAGCCTGACGGTCCTCGCCCTCGGCGGAGCGTTGTCGATCGTCGGGGTCGTCCTGCGGTACGTCTTCGGCGCGCTCACGGTCGTCATCGCGGTGCTCCTGGGTGCGCTGACGGCCGGCACCGCCTTCGCCACACCGATCTCGGCCGTGTCGGCGAGTGTCACCGAGGCGACCGGCATCACGGGGTCCCGGGCGGTGAGCGACCTCGTGGCCTCACTCACACCCACTCCTTGGCCCTTCATCACGCTGGTCGCTTGGGTGGTCCTCGCCGCCGGCGGCATCCTGATCCTGGTGACCGCGCGCCGATGGCGCAGCGCGGATCGCCGGTATCGTGCCGAGGGCGACGCGCCCGCACGGGCAGCGGGCGCGGACGACGCGCGACCGGCCGATGCGGCTCGGGACACGGCCATCGACTCGTGGGACGACCTGTCGCGCGGAGAAGACCCGACCGCCGACCGCTAGACTGAGAAAACCCGCGCTGACAGGAGGAACCCCCATGAGCAACGAGATCGGTGACCCCGGCCACGGCCACTCTCCCGCCGCCTGGACGGCCGTCACGATCATGCTCGTCGCGGTCGCGCTGGGCACACTGTTCTACTGGTTCGACATGCCGGTCCTGGTCTGGGCGTCGGCGGGTCTCCTCGTCGTGGGCCTCCTGACCGGCTGGATCATGGCCAAGGCCGGATACGGCGTGAACGGCACCAAGTACATCGCGAAAGAGCACTGAGCGTGCTCGCCGACCTCACGGCCGGCGCGGTGGAGGATGCAGAGGCGCGCGCACGCGCGACACCTCGGTCCGCGGTGGAGGCCGCCGCCCTCGCGCGTACCCCGGCTCTCGACGTCCTGGCGGCGCTCGCGCCGGACGATCGCGTCAAGATCATCGCCGAAGTCAAGCGCGCGAGTCCTTCGCGCGGCGACCTCGCGCTCATTCCCGACCCGGCGCTGCAGGCGCGACGGTATGAGGAAGGGGGAGCTGCTGCGATCTCCGTCCTCACGGAGGGACGCCGTTTCAAGGGGAGCCTGGCGGATCTGGAGGCGGTGCGCGGCGCGGTGGACCTCCCTGTCCTGCGGAAGGACTTCATCGCTGACGAGTACCAGGTGCTCGAAGCTCGAGCCGCCGGAGCAGATCTCGTCCTCCTCATCGTCGCCGCTCTCGATCAGCACACCCTCGCGCGGATCCACGCCTTCACCCGCGAGCTCGGTATGACCCCACTCGTGGAGACGCACTCGGCGGAGGAGGTCGATCGTGCGGTCGACCTCGGCGCCGACCTCATCGGTGTCAACGCCCGTGACCTGTCGACGTTCGAGTTGGACCGGGATCTCTTCGGCCGGCTGGTCGAGCGCATCCCCGCCGGGACGATCAAGATCGCCGAGTCCGCCGTCCTCACCCCGGCCGACGTCGCGCACTATCGCGCCGCGGGCGCGGACGTCGTCCTCATCGGCGAGGCGCTGGTCACCAGCGACCCCGTCACCACCCTGCGTGCCTTCCTCGAGGCGGGCGCGGACACCCTCCCCGGAGGAAGAGAGTCCTGATGAGTCTTCGCGAAGTGACCGGGCCGTTCTTCGGCGATTTCGGCGGGCGGTACATGCCCGAGTCCCTGATCGCGGCGATCGACGAACTGACGGAGGTCTACGACGCCGCGAAGGTCGACCCCGCCTTCCAGGCGGAATTCGTCGGCCTTCTCCACTCCTACGGCGGCCGCCCCTCGCCGATCACCGAGGTGCCGCGGTTCGCCGAGCACGCCGGCGGGGCGCGCATCTTCCTCAAGCGCGAGGACCTGAACCACACCGGTTCGCACAAGATCAACAACGTCATCGGCCAGGCGCTGCTGACCAAGCGCCTCGGCAAGACCCGCGTCATCGCCGAGACCGGCGCTGGCCAGCACGGCGTGGCCACCGCCACCGCCGCGGCGCTGTTCGGCTTCGACTGCACCGTGTACATGGGCGAGGTCGACACGCAGCGGCAGGCGTTGAACGTCGCGCGCATGCGCCTGCTCGGCGCCGAGGTGATCCCCGTCACGACGGGATCGCGCACCCTCAAGGACGCCATCAACGAGGCCTACCGCGACTGGGTCTCGAGCGTCGAGACCACGAACTACATCTTCGGCACGGCCGCCGGACCCCACCCGTTCCCGGCCATGGTCCGCGACTTCCAGAAGATCATCAGCGAAGAGGCACGCGCCCAGCTGCTCGAGGAGACGGGCCGGCTCCCCGACGCCGTCCTCGCGTGCGTCGGCGGAGGATCCAACGCGATCGGCATGTTCGATGCCTTCCTCGACGACGACGGCGTGAAGCTCTACGGCGTCGAGGCCGCCGGCGACGGTGTCGACACGCCGCGCCACGCCGCCTCGATCGGCCGGGGCCGGCCCGGAGTCCTCCACGGCGCGAAGACGTTCGTGCTGCAAGATGAGGACGGTCAGACCACGGAGTCGCACTCGATCTCCGCGGGGCTCGACTATCCCGGTGTCGGTCCCGAGCACGCGTGGCTGGCCGCCATCGGACGCGCGGAGTACATCCCCGCCACCGACGACGAGGCGATGCAGGCGCTCCGCCTCCTCTCCGAGACCGAAGGCATCATCCCCGCGATCGAATCCGCGCATGCCCTCGCCGGGGCTCTGCGCATCGGCCGCGAACTCGGCCCGGACGCCATTCTGGCCGTCAACCTCTCCGGGCGCGGTGACAAGGACATGGACACGGCGGCGAAGTACTTCGGCCTCTACGACGAGGGAGCATCCGAGTGACCTCGCGCGTGTCGGCGGCGCTCGACGCGGCCCGTGCAGAAGGCCGGGGTGCGCTCATCGGATACCTGCCCATCGGGTATCCCGACCTGCAGACCAGCATCGATGCGGCCGTCACGCTCGCGGAGAACGGCGTGGACATCCTGGAACTGGGTCCGCCGTATTCCGATCCGGTGATGGACGGGCTGGTGATCCAGGAGGCGACACAGGCGGCCCTCGCCGCGGGTTTCCGGCTGCGCGACACCTTCGAGGCCGTCCGCGAGATCACTCGACGCACCAGCGTGCCCGTCCTGGTGATGACGTATTGGAACCCGATCTACCAGTTCGGGATCGACCGGTTCGCCGATGGGCTCGCCGAGGCCGGCGGCGCGGGGCTCATCACTCCCGACATCACTCCGGATGCCGCAGAGGAGTGGATCCGCGCCAGCGAACGCACCGGTCTGGACCGGGTGTTCCTCGCGGCGCCCACCTCGACGGATGAGCGGTTGAAGATGATCGTCGAGGCGTCGACCGGATTCGTGTACACCGTGTCGACGATGGGCATCACCGGTGAGCGAGCCGACCTCGACGCCGCCGCCCGGAATCTGGTGTCGCGTCTGCGGGAGCACGGCGCCGCGCACGCGTGCGTCGGCATCGGAATCTCCAACGCCGATCACGTCGCCGGTGTCGTGGAGTACTCGGACGGCGCGATCGTCGGAACCGCTCTGGTCCGCGCGCTGCGCGACGGGGGACTGGAGTCCCTCGGCGAGACCGCGAGGGCCCTCTCCGCGGGCACCGCGCGCGCGTCGAACTAGACTGCACACGTCGGCGACGCGCCGGCATCCCCTCAGCAAGGACACTGCTCTTCATGATCACCGTCGCCGCGGGCGTCTTCGCCAGCATCCCGAGCCCATCGATCAGCTACATCGACCTCGGGCCCCTGCGCATCCACTTCTACGCGCTGTGCATCATCGCCGGCATCGTCGCGGCGGTACTGTGGACCAACGCCCGCCTCACCAAGCGCGGTGCGGAGCCCTGGGTCGTCATCGACATCGCGCTCCTGGCCGTCCCGCTCGCGATCGTCACCGCGCGGATCTATCACGTCCTCACGCACTGGGACTTCTACTTCGGTGAGGGACGCAACCCTCTCAGCGCGCTCTACATCTGGGAGGGCGGCATCGCCATCTACGGTGCGCTCATCGGCGGGGCCGTGGGCGCATGGCTCGGATGCCGGTGGACCGGCATCCGGTTCTGGACGTTCGCCGACGCGCTCGCCCCCGGACTCCTCCTGGCGCAGGCGATCGGTCGTTTCGGCAACTGGTTCAACCAGGAGCTCTACGGGCTCCCCACCGACCTGCCCTGGGGGCTGGAGATCGACTACCCCAACGCCGCGTGGCCGGTCGGGCTTCCGGAGGGCACGCTGTTCCACCCGACCTTCCTCTACGAGGTCATCTGGAACGTCGCGGGCGTCGTCGTGCTGGTGGCGGCAGGGCGGGCGCTGAAGCTCCAGTGGGGACGCCTGTTCGGCCTCTACCTCATCTGGTACAGCGCCGGCCGCATCGTGTGGGAGTCCATCCGCATCGACCCCAGCGAGATCATCCTGGGACTGCGTACGAACGTGTGGGCGGCCATCTTCGGTGTCGTCGTCGGCATCGCGATCATGATCGTGCAGAACCGCCGTCACCCCGGACGCGAGCCTTCGCCGTACGTTCCGGGTCGCGAATGGCACCCGGATGGGGCTGTACAATCGCAGGACACCGACGACTTCGTCGACGTCAGCGAACCGCCGACGTCCGAGCCGGTCGGGGGCAGCGCCACAAGCACACCCGCCACGAAATAGCGCTCACCGAACGACCCGCACAAGGCAGTTCATCGAGTCCCGGGCCGACGTCGTCCCATTTTGAGCATCAACGTGAGGACGGTTGGTATGGCATCGAGCCCCCGTCGCAACGCCCCCGAGGCGAGCACCCCGGCATCCGGGCTGTCCGGGTTCCCGCAGAAGCAGGGAATGTACAACCCGGACTTCGAGAAGGACGCGTGCGGTCTGGCGATGGTCGCCACCCTGCGCGGCGAACCCGGTCACGACATCGTCGACCTGGCGCTCACGGCGCTGCGGAACCTCGAGCACCGCGGCGCGATCGGCTCCGACGCCGGTACCGGCGATGGAGCGGGGATCCTCACGCAGATGCCGGACGCATTCCTCCGCGCGGTGGTGGACTTCGCCCTGCCGGCTGCGGGGGAGTACGCCGCCGGAATGGTGTTCCTGCCGCGTGACGACGACGCACGGGCGTCGCAGAAGGCGGGGATCGAGAAGGTCGCCGCGTCCGAGGGACTCACCGTCCTCGGCTGGCGCGAGGTCCCCACCGAGGACGACAACCTCGGCAAGCTCGCATTCGCCGCGCGTCCCGTCTTCGAGCAGCTGTTCGTCTCCCGCCCTGCCGTCGGCGATGCGCCGGCTCTCTCCGGAATCGACCTCGACCGCCGCACGTTCCGTCTGCGCAAGCGCGCGCGGACCGAGCTCGACGCGTACTTCGTGACGCTCTCCGCGCGCACCCTCGGCTACAAGGGCATGGTCACGACCCTGCAGCTCGAGCCGTTCTACCCGGACCTGCAGGACGAGCGCTTCGCGTCGGAACTCGCCGTCGTGCACTCCCGCTACTCCACGAACACGTTCCCGTCGTGGCCGCTCGCGCAGCCGCTGCGGATGCTCGCGCACAACGGCGAGATCAACACCGTCAAGGGCAACCGCAACTGGATGCGGGCGCGACAGTCGCAGCTGGAGTCCGACCTCCTCGGCCAGATCGACCCGTTGCTCCCCATCTGCACCCCCGGCGCCAGCGACTCGGCATCCTTCGACGAAGTGCTGGAGCTCCTGACCCTCACCGGGCGGAGCCTGCCGCACGCCGTGATGATGATGGTCCCCGAGGCCTATGAGAAGCAGGCCGATGTCGACCCCGACCTCCGCGCCTTCTACGAGTATCACTCCATGCAGATGGAGCCGTGGGACGGACCGGCGGCGCTGATCTTCACCGACGGCACCGTCGTCGGCTCGACCCTCGACCGCAACGGTCTGCGCCCGGGGCGCTGGACCGAGACGACCGACGGCCTCGTCGTCATCGGCAGCGAGACCGGAGTGTTGGACTTCGCCCCCGAGCGCATCAAGCGCCGCGGGCGCCTCCAACCCGGACGCATGTTCCTGGTCGACACTGCTCAGGGTCGCATCATCGAGGACGAGGAGATCAAGGGCGAGCTGGCGCGGCTCCACCCATGGCGCGAATGGCTGGACGCCGGTCGTGTGCGTCTGGCCGACCTCCCCGAACGCGAGCACATCGTGCACCCGATCGCGTCGATCACGCGTCGCCAGCGGACCTTCGGGTACACCGAGGAAGAGGTCCGGATCCTGCTCACCCCGATGGGGCAGACCGGTGCCGAGCCGCTCGGCGCCATGGGCAGTGACACCCCGGTGGCGGTCCTCAGCGAGCGCCCGCGTCTGCTCTTCGACTACTTCACGCAGCAGTTCGCGCAGGTGACCAACCCGCCCCTGGACTCCATCCGCGAAGAGGTCGTCACCTCCCTGTCGCTCGGTCTCGGGCCGGAGCGGAACCTGCTGGAGTGGGGGCCGGAGCACACTCGCACGGTGACCCTCGACTTCCCCGTGATCGACAACGATGAGCTGGCGAAGATCCAGCACATCGACACGGCGCTGCCGGGTCGGACGTCGGTGACCATCCGTGGTCTGTACCGCGTCGAGGCCGGGCACAAGGGCATGAAGAAGCGCCTCGAGCAGATGTGCGCCGAGGTCGACCAGGCCATCGAGGACGGGGCGGAGTTCATCGTCCTGAGCGACCGCGACTCCAACAAGGACCTCGCACCGATCCCGTCCCTGCTCATGCTCGCAGCCGTCCACCACCACCTCATCCGCAAGCAGACGCGAATGAAGTGCGGTCTGGTCGTCGAAGCGGGTGACGTCCGCGAGGTGCACCACGTCGCCACGCTCATCGGCTACGGCGCATCGGCGGTCAACCCGTATCTCGCGATGGAAACGGTCGAGTACCTCGTCCGCGCCGGCTTCATCACCGGTGTCACCCCGCAGAAGGCGGTGAAGAACCTCATCTACGCGCTCGGCAAGGGCGTGCTGAAGATCATGTCGAAGATGGGCATCTCCACCGTGTCCTCCTACGCCGGTGCGCAGGTCTTCGAGGCCGTGGGCCTGTCGGAGGACTTCGTCGACACGTACTTCACGGGCACCGAGTCCAAGCTCGGCGGCATCGGCCTGGACGTCATCGCGGCCGAAAACGCCTCGCGCCACGCCTACGCGTACCCCGAGGACGGCGCGGTGCGCGCGCACGAGCGCCTATGGACCGGCGGCGAGTACCAGTGGCGCCGGGACGGCGCACCGCACCTGTTCAACCCCGAGACGGTGTTCCGCCTCCAGCACGCCACTCGGACGCGCCGCTACGACATCTTCCGCGAGTACACGCGCATGGTCGACGACCAGGCGCAAGAGCTGAAGACCCTCCGCGGCCTGTTCCGGCTGCGCACCGAGGGCCGGACACCCGTGCCGCTGGACGAGGTCGAATCGGTGGCCTCCATCGTCAAGCGCTTCCAGACCGGAGCCATGAGCTACGGCTCGATCTCCAAGGAAGCTCACGAGACGCTGGCGATCGCGATGAACCGGATCGGCGGGAAGTCGAACACCGGCGAGGGCGGAGAAGACGTCGAGCGTCTCCTCGACCCGGAGCGTCGGAGCGCGATCAAGCAGGTCGCCTCCGGACGGTTCGGCGTCACGAGCCTGTACCTCACCGAGGCGGACGACATCCAGATCAAGCTCGCCCAGGGCGCCAAGCCCGGCGAAGGAGGTCAGCTCCCGCCCCAGAAGGTGTATCCGCAGATCGCCCGGACGCGAGGAGGAACCCCCGGTGTCGGTCTCATCTCGCCGCCTCCGCACCATGACATCTACTCGATCGAGGACCTCAAGCAGCTGATCTTCGACCTCAAGCGCGCCAACCCGGTCGCGCGGGTCCACGTGAAGCTCGTCAGCCAGTCGGGGATCGGCGCGGTCGCCGCCGGTACCGCCAAGGCGCTCGCCGACGTCATCCTCATCTCGGGGCACGACGGCGGCACCGGTGCGAGCCCGATGAACTCCCTCAAGCACGCGGGGACGCCCTGGGAGCTGGGTCTCGCCGAGACGCAGCAGACCCTCATGCTCAACGGCATGCGCGACCGGGTCGTCGTGCAGGTCGACGGTCAGCTCAAGACCGGTCGCGACGTCGTGATCGGCGCTCTGCTCGGCGCCGAGGAGTTCGGCTTCGCCACCGCGCCGCTGGTCGTATCCGGGTGCATCATGATGCGCGTCTGCCACTTGGACACGTGCCCGGTGGGCGTCGCCACGCAGAACCCGACCCTGCGTGCTCGCTTCACGGGCAAGCCCGAGTTCGTCGTGAACTTCATGGAGTTCGTGGCCGAAGAGGTGCGGGAGTACCTCGCGGCGCTGGGTTACCGCTCGCTCGACGAGATCATCGGCCACACCGAGCTCCTCGACATCGAGGGTGCCGTGGAGCACTGGAAGGCGAGCGGGCTGAACCTGGCCCCCGTTCTGGAGGGGCCGGCGTTCGCGGACTCCGAACCGCGCCGCAGCGGCCGGGCGCAGGATCACGAGCTCGACGAACACTTCGACATGCAGATCATCGAGCGGGCACAGGACGTCATCGCCCACGGCGGCCATCTTGTCGTGGACCTCCCGATCCGCAACACCGCGCGGGCGGTCGGCACGCTGCTCGGCCACCATGTCACGCGCGTGCAGGGGGAGAACGGGCTGCCGTCGGGAACGATCGAGGTGAACCTCACCGGCTCCGCCGGCCAGTCGTTCGGCGCCTTCATGCCGGCAGGGATCACCCTGCGGCTCGAGGGCGACTCCAACGACTACGTCGGCAAGGGGCTGTCTGGCGGACAGATCGTCGTCCGCCCGCCGCGCGCAGCGACCTTCGACGCCTCGAAGAACGTGATCGCGGGCAACGTGATCGGCTACGGCGCCACGCAGGGGACCATGTTCCTGCGCGGCGTGGTGGGGGAGCGCTTCTTCGTCCGCAACTCCGGTGCCACCGCCGTCGTCGAAGGTGTCGGCGACCACGCGCTCGAGTACATGACCGGCGGACTCGCCGTCATCCTCGGCGCGACCGGGCGCAACCTCGGGGCCGGTATGTCGGGAGGAACCGCATACGCGTACAAGCTCGATGAGGCATTGGTGAATCGCGAGGCGCTGGCGAGCGGAGAGCTCGAACTCGGTCCGCTGGGCTCCGGCGACGCCGAGATCCTCCGCGACCTGCTGCAGCAGCATGTCGCCGAAACCGACTCGACCCTCGCCGCGGCGATGCTCGCGGACTTCGAGACCGAACTGGACAACTTCGTCCGTGTCATGCCGCGCGACTACGCCGCGGTTCTGCAGACCCGCCAGGCGGCGGCCGCCGAGGGGCTGGACCCCGACGGCGACGTCGTCTGGAGCCGCATCCTGGAGGTGACCGGTGGCTGATCCCAAAGGCTTTCTGAAAGTCACCGACCGAGAGCTGCCCCCGCGGCGGCCCGTGCCGGTGCGCATCATGGACTGGAAAGAGGTCTATGAGCCGGGTGACAGCGCGGTCCTCCGCCGTCAGGCGGGTCGGTGCATGGACTGCGGCGTGCCGTTCTGCCATCAGGGCTGCCCGTTGGGGAACCTCATCCCCGAGTGGAACGACCTCACGTGGCGTGGCGAGGGACGCGCGGCGATCGAGCGCCTCCACGCCACGAACAACTTCCCCGAGTTCACCGGGCGTCTGTGCCCGGCACCGTGCGAGAGCTCGTGCGTCCTGGGGATCAATCAGCCGCCGGTGACCATCAAGCAGGTCGAGGTGTCGATCATCCACGAGGCCTTCACCCGAGGCTGGGTGGAGCCCGAGCCGCCGGGTCGCCTGACCGGGAAGACCGTCGCCGTGGTCGGTTCCGGCCCCGCTGGACTTGCCGCCGCCCAGCAGCTGACGCGCGCCGGCCACACCGTGGCCGTGTACGAGCGCGACGACCGAATCGGCGGACTCCTCCGGTACGGCATCCCCGACTTCAAGATGGAGAAGCGTCACCTCGAGTCCCGGCTGCGGCAGATGCAGGACGAGGGCACGCGGTTCCGCGCCGGCGTCGAGGTCGGCCGTGACATCTCGTGGAGCGACCTGCGTGCCCGGTACGACGCGGTCGTGGTCGCGACCGGAGCGACGCTTCCCCGGGAGCTCGCGATCCCGGGGCGCGACCTGGACGGCATCCATTTCGCCATGGAGTACCTCGTCGAGTCGAACCGCGCCGTGGCGGGAGATGCCCCGGCCAACCAGATCCTCGCCGAAGGCAAGCACGTCGTCGTCATCGGCGGCGGTGACACCGGTGCGGACTGCATCGGCACCGCGCACCGCCAGGGCGCGCTCAGCGTGACCAACCTCGCCATCGGACGGCGCCCTCCCGAGGAGCGCCCGGAGAACCAGCCCTGGCCGATGAGCCCGACGCTGTTCGAGATCGCCTCCGCGCACGAAGAAGGCGGCGAGCGCAGCTACCTCGCCTCGACGGTGGAGTTCCTGGGCAACGACGTCGGCGAGGTCCGCGCGCTGCGCGTGGCCGAGACCGAGTTCGTCGACGGTCGCCGCGTGCCCAAGAGCGGCACGGAGCGCGAGATCCCCGCCGACCTCGTGCTTATCGCGATGGGCTTCACCGGCCCCGAGCGGACGCACCTCGAAGAGCAGCTGGGTGCGCAGTTCACCGACCGCGGAAACGTCCACCGCGAGAACGACTACCAGACCACCGCTCCCGGCGTGTTCGTCGCCGGCGACGCCGGCCGCGGCCAGTCGTTGATCGTGTGGGCCATCGCCGAGGGTCGCGCCGCCGCGGCGCACGTCGACCGCTTCCTCATGGGGGAGACCGAGCTGCCCGCCCCGGTCGGACCGCATGATGTCGCGATCGGTCTGCAGCCCGCGTAGGCTGGCCCCGGCACTTCGCCCCCTACCCACCCGGAGAATCCACGGATGAGACGCGCCAAGATCGTCGCCACGCTGGGTCCGGCCACATCGTCGTACGAGATGGTTCGCGCCATCATCGACGCCGGTGTGGACGTCGCCCGCTTCAACCTGAGCCACGGGGACTACTCGGTCCACGACAACAACTTCGCCAACGTGCGCAAGGCCGCAGAGGATGCCGGCCGCGCGGTCGCCGCCCTCGTCGACCTGCAGGGCCCGAAGATCCGCCTCGGGCGGTTCGAGAACGGTCCGCACGAGCTCGCACCCGGCGACATCTTCAAGATCACGGTCGAGGACATCCCCGGCACCAAGGAGATCGTCTCGACGACCTTCAAGGGCCTGCCGCAGGACGTCAAGCCCGGCGACTTCCTCCTCATCGACGACGGTAAGGTCCGCGTCGAGGTCGTCGAGACCGACGGCACGGTCGTCACCACCAAGGTGATCGTCGGCGGCCCCGTCTCGAACAACAAAGGCATCAACCTCCCCGGCGTCGCCGTCAACGTCCCCGCCCTGTCGGAGAAGGATGAGGCCGACCTGCGCTGGGGCCTGCGGGCAGGGGCGGATCTCATCGCCCTGTCGTTCGTGCGGGACGCCAAGGATATCCAGCGCGTCCACGAGATCATGGCGGAGGAGGGCGTCCGCGTCCCCGTCATCGCCAAGATCGAGAAGCCGCAGGCGGTCGACAATCTCGAGGAGATCATCGACGCCTTCGACGGCATCATGGTCGCCCGCGGCGACCTGGGCGTGGAGCTCCCGCTCGAGGCCGTCCCGATCGTGCAGAAGCGTGCGGTGGAACTCTGCCGCCGCATGGCCAAGCCGGTCATCGTCGCGACCCAGATGCTCGAGTCGATGATCAGCAGCCCCGTCCCCACCCGGGCCGAGACCAGCGACGTCGCCAACGCCGTCCTCGACGGTGCCGACGCGGTGATGCTGTCCGGTGAGACCAGCGTCGGGGCGTACCCCGTCGTGGTGGTCGAGACCATGGCCCGCATCATCGCCTCCACCGAGGAGCACGGTCTCGAGCGCATCGCGCCGCTCACGACGAAGCCCCGCACGCAGGGTGGTGCGATCACCCTGGCGGCGATGGAGGTCGCGGAGTTCGTCGACGCGAAGTATCTGTGCCTGTTCACCGAGTCCGGTGACACGGCGCGGCGCATGTCGCGTCTGCGCCCGAACATCCCGATCCTCGGGTTCGCGCCGGACCCGGCGATCCGTCGTCGCATGGCCCTCACCTGGGGTGTGCAGTCGACGCTCGTCGAGCACGTCGCCCACACCGACCTGATGTTCATCCAGGTGGACAACTACCTCCTCGACAACAAGCTCGCCGAGGTCGGCGACAAGGTCGTCGTGATCTCCGGATCCCCTCCCGGGATCATCGGGTCCACCAACGACATCCGCATCCACAAGGTCGGTGACGCCGTCAACGGCAACGCGCCCATCTACAAAGCAGAAGCGTGAGACACGACGACGCGGCCGCCGGTTCTCCGGCGGCCGCGTCGTCGTTCTCGGCGTGACGACTCAGGAGACGTGAGAAGGCCGCAACCCTGGCGGGTCGCGGCCTCCGGCACGTGCCGGTGGTGGGAGTCGAACCCACACGCCCTCGCGGGCAACCGAGTTTGAGTCGGTCGCGTCTGCCATTCCGCCACACCGGCTGGTCCGCGAACGACCATACCGTAGGATTCAATGGTGACTGAGCAGGAAACCACCACGGCACCCACCCCCCGTCGCGTCGTCGTCGCAGAGGATGAGTCGCTCATCCGACTCGACATCGTCGAGATCCTCCGCGACAACGGTTTCGACGTGGTCGGCGAGGCCGGTGACGGGGAGACCGCCGTGGCCCTTGCCACCGAGCTGCGTCCCGACCTCGTCATCATGGACGTCAAGATGCCTCAGCTCGACGGCATCTCCGCCGCCGAGAAGCTGAGCAAGAACCACATCGCCCCGGTCGTGCTGCTGACCGCCTTCAGCCAGAAGGAGCTCGTCGAGCGTGCGAGCGAGGCTGGAGCCCTTGCATACGTCGTGAAGCCCTTCACCCCGAACGATCTCCTCCCGGCGATCGAAATCGCCCTGGCCCGCTACGAGCAGATCATCACGCTCGAGACCGAGGTCGCCGACATGGTCGAGCGCTTCGAGACCCGCAAGCTCGTCGATCGGGCCAAGGGGCTGCTGAACGAGAAGATGGGTCTGTCGGAGCCGGAGGCGTTCCGCTGGATCCAGAAGGCATCGATGGACCGCCGCCTGACGATGCAGGACGTCGCGAAGGCGATCATCGAGCAGCTGGCTCCCAAGAAGGGCTGATCAGCCCGCGAGGTCGCGGATCATGTTCGTGATTCGGACCGTGGAGCAACGCCGGCCATCGTCGTCGCGCACGACGATTTCGTGCACAGTGAGGGTTCGTCCGGCGTGCAGGGGGATGCACTCACCGGTGACCCACCCGCGGGTCGCCGAGCGGGTATGGGTGGCGTTGATGTCCACGCCGACGGCCAGTCGCCCGGGGCCGGCGAGGAAGTTCGCGTGCATCGAGCCGAGCGACTCCCCGAGGACGACGTAGCCTCCGCCGTGGAAGAGGCCCACCGGCTGCGTGTTGCCCTCGACCGGGATCCTCGCCACGGCGCGATCCGCCGTGAACGTCACCCACTCGAACCCCATCTTCTCGGCGAGGGCGCCGATCCCTCGGCTGAGCGCCCACTCCAGGCCGTCGTCACGGGGTGAGTCTGCGGTCATCACGACGCCTTCCGTCTGCGGAGAATCGGCCGTCGGATGCCCCGTCTAGGCTTGCAGGGTGACGGACTCCGCAAAGCCTACCCTCCTCGTCGTCGACGGCCATTCGCTGGCATACCGGGCCTTCTACGCGCTGCCGGTCGACAACTTCTCGACCAAAGACGGTCAACACACCAACGGCATCTACGGCTTCCTGTCGATGCTGGTGAACCTCATCAAGGCCGAGCGCCCGACGCACCTCGCCGTGGCCTTCGACACTTCGCGACAGTCGTTCCGGACCCGTGAGTACCCCGAGTACAAAGCGAACCGTTCGGAGACCCCGGCGGAGTTCAAGGGGCAGATTCCGCTCCTGCAGGAATGTCTCGCCGCCATGAGCATCCCGGTGCTCCAGCAGGAGGACATCGAGGCCGACGACATCCTCGCCACCCTCGCCGCCGAGGGCGCGGCGGCAGGCTTCCACGTCCTCGTGTGCTCGGGCGACCGCGACACCATCCAGTTAGTCAACGACGACGTGACCCTGCTCTATCCGAACGTTCAGGGTGTCTCCCAGCTGAAGCGCTACGACCGCGAGGCGGTCATCGAGCGATACGGCGTCCCGCCCGAGCAGTACCCCGACATCGCAGCGCTCGTCGGCGAGACGAGCGACAACCTCCCCGGTGTGCCGAAGGTGGGGGAGAAGACCGCGGTGAAGTGGCTCACCCAGTTCGGTTCGCTCGACGCCCTCCTCGACGGCGCCGACACCATCAAGGGTGTCGTCGGCGGGAACCTGCGCGAGCACCTCGACGACGTGCGCCGCAACCGGATGCTGAACCGTCTCATGCGCGACGTCGAGCTTCCCGTGACGCCCGCCGACCTCGCCGTCCAGCCGATGGACGCTCAGGCGGTGCGCGACATCTTCGCGCGGCTGGAGTTCCGCACCCTTCTCCCGCGGGTGTTCGAGGTCGCGGGCCTCGACCCGTCGATGGGAACGGCCCCGGCCGCCGACGCGGAGCCCCTCCCGGCGTCGCCCACCATGGATGTCGGCGCGGTGACGGAGTGGCTCGCCGCCGCCGAAGGCGTCATCGGTGTGACGGTGATCGTCCAAGGCGGTCTGCCGCACCGCATCGGCTTGGCCACGACGTCTGCCGCCGTCGAGGCGGACTGGTCCCACGATCTCGCGGACGGTCTCCGCGACTGGTTCGCGAGCGAGACCCCGAAGGCGTTCAGCGACGCCAAGACGCAGATCAAGGCGCTGCGCCGCGCCGGGATCACAGTGACGAACCTGGCGTTCGACACCGTCATCGCCGGGTGGCTTCTGCGCCCGAGTCTCCCCGACAAGACCCTCGCCGACCTCGTCGACCGCTATCTCGACGAGAAGCTCCCCGAAGCCGATCCATCGCAACTGGTTCCCGAGAACGAGGGAGCGACTCCCGGTCAGCTCTCCTGGTTCACCCTGCGGGTCGCCGATGCCCTGCGCGCCGAGTTGCCGGCATCCGTGGCCTCGGTGCTCACCGACATCGAGCTGCCGACCCTGTCGACCCTCGCCGACATGGAGCTCGCGGGTGTGGCGGTGTCGCACGAGAAGCTTTCGGGTTTCTCCGCGGAACTCGCCGCGCGCGCCGACGGTATCGCCCAGCAGGCGTACGCGGCCATCGGGCGCGAAGTGAATCTCGGCTCGCCGAAGCAGCTGCAGGAAGTGCTCTTCGATGAGCTCGAGCTTCCGAAGACCCGGAAGACCAAGACCGGGTACTCCACGGATGCGGCCGTCCTCGCAGATCTGCAGGAATCCCACCCGCATCCCTTCCTCAGCCTTCTCCTGCAGCACCGGGAGGCGACGAAGCTCCGCCAGATCATCGAGTCCCTCGACGGCGCCATCGCCACCGACGGCCGCATCCACACGACGTACGTCCAGACCGGGAGCCAAACCGGTCGTCTGAGTTCGACCGACCCCAACCTGCAGAACATCCCCATCCGCACCGATGAGAGTCGCCGCATCCGCGCCGCGTTCGAGGTCGGTGAAGGGTACGAGTCGCTGTTGACCGCGGACTACTCGCAGATCGAGATGCGCATCATGGCGCACCTGTCGGAGGACCCGGGCCTCATCGAGGCGTTCCGGTCGGGCGAAGACCTGCATCGATTCGTCGGTGCCCGCGTGTTCGCGGTCGCTCCGGAAGAGGTGACCCCTGCGATGCGCACGAAGGTCAAGGCCATGTCCTACGGTCTGGTCTACGGACTGTCGGCGTTCGGGTTGTCCAAGCAGCTGCGCATCGAGCAGTCGGAGGCGAAACAGCTGATGATGGAATACTTCGCGCGCTTCGGCGCGGTGCGCGACTACCTCCGGTCCTCGGTCGAACAGGCCCGGATCGACGGCTACACGGAGACGATCTTCGGTCGTCGCCGGCCCTTCCCCGATCTCGCGAGCCCGAACCGCGTCCTTCGCGAGAATGCGGAGCGCGCCGCGCTGAACGCCCCGATCCAGGGGAGTGCCGCCGACATCATGAAGATCGCGCTGTTCCGCATCCACGAGGAGCTGATGAGCCAGGGCCTCGGTTCGCGCGTGCTTCTGCAGATCCACGACGAGCTCGTCGTGGAGGTCGCCGCGGGGGAGTGGGATCGGGTCGAGGAGATCGTGCGGGTCCGGATGGCGGATGCTGCGGACCTCACCGTTCCGCTGGACGTGCAGATCGGGCGGGGCGGGGACTGGGACACCGCCGGGCACTGAGTCGGGAACGTCCACGCGGCGTGGGCGGCTGGCGCGGTCGCACGCGCCTGCCTAGGCTCGAATCCATGACTGAGAACTCCCGGACGCCCACGCCGATCGACACGATCGCCGACGCGTGGGTCGACACCATCGCCGAGCTGGAACCGACCGTCGCGACCTACATCGGTCGATTCGAGCACAACGGCCGGTACGGCGACTACAGCCCCGAGGGACACGACCGGGTCGTGGCCGCCGCGCGGTCCACGCTTGCGGACCTCACCGCCGCGGAGCCCGTCGACGACATCGACCGCGTGACGAAGGCCGACCTCTCGCGAGAGCTCGAGCTCGACCTGGAGCTCGCCGACGCCCACTGGCACCTGCGCGACCTCAACGTCATCGCTTCGCCGGCACAGGACATCCGCGCCGTCTTCGATCTGATGCCCACCGACACGCCCGAGGACTGGTCGGTCATCTCGGAGCGGCTCGGCGCGCTCCCCGCCGCGATCGAGGGATACGTCGCGACGCTCCGCGAAGGTGCGGCGCGCGGCGTCGTCCCGGCGCGACGACAGGTCGTCGAGGTCGCGGCCCAGATCGCGCGGTACACCGACGACTCCGGCTTCTTCGCCGAGTTCACCGCGGAGGCTGCGCCGGCGGAAGGGCAGCTCCCCGCATCCCTCGCGCGTGATCTCGCCGATCGCGCGGGCGCCGCGCGGGTCGCCTATGACACGCTCGCCGCCTACCTCACCTCGGAGCTCGCTCCCGTCGCCGAAGAGAAGGACGCCGTCGGACGCGACCTCTACGCCCTCCACTCCCGCCGATTCCTCGGTGCGGAGATCGATCTCGACGAGACCTACGAGTGGGGTGTCGAGGAGCTCGCGCGCATGGTCGCGGAGCAGGAGTCGATCGCGAACGAGATCCTGCCCGGGGCGAGCGTCGAGGAGGCGGTGGCCTTCCTCGAGAAGGACGACGCGCGCAAGCTCCACGGCACGGCGCAGCTCCAGGAATGGATGCAGCGGGTCAGCGATCGCGCGGTCGAGGAGCTGGGGCGGACGCACTTCGACATCGCCGATCCGATCCGCAAGCTCGAATGCATGATCGCCCCGACCAAGGAAGGCGGCATCTACTACACCGGACCGACGGACGACTTCTCGCGACCGGGACGCATGTGGTGGTCGGTTCCGGAGGGGGTCGAGGAGTTCGACACCTGGCGGGAACTGACGACGGTCTACCACGAGGGCGTTCCGGGACACCACCTCCAGATCGCGCAGGCGGTGTACAACCGCGGCCAGTTGAACTCCTGGCGCCGGCTTCTCGCGGGAACGTCCGGTCACGCGGAGGGGTGGGCGCTGTACGCCGAACGCCTGATGGAGCAGCTGGGCTACCTCGATGACCCCGCCGATCGCCTGGGCATGCTCGATGGGCAGCGCATGCGCGCCGCGCGCGTCGCGCTCGACATCGGCGTCCACCTCGAGAAGCAGCGTCCGGACGGTGCGGCCGCCTGGGATGCGCCGTTCGCGCTGGAGTTCATGCGCCAGAACGTGAACATGCCCGCCGAGTTCGTGCGCTTCGAGGTCAACCGCTACCTCGGGTGGCCAGGGCAGGCGCCGTCCTACAAGGTGGGACAGCGCATCTGGGAGCAGCTGCGCGACGATGTCGCCGAGCGCGAGGGATCGGAGTTCTCGATCAAGGACTTCCACAAGCGCGCGCTCGACGTCGGGGGTGTCGGTCTGGACACTCTGCGCGAGGCGCTGGCCCGCTGATCGGCGAACCTGCGACGTAGCGGTGACGACGGTGGCGTCTCCGAGGGAATAGGCTGAACCCGCACATGTTCTATTCGTGCGAATAGAAAGGACGATCCATGATCGAGTTCGGACTGCACACCTTCGGGGACGTCACCGTCGATTCCGACGGCGAGCTGCTCTCCCACGCGCAGACGCTGCGCAATGTCGTCGACCAGGCTGCCCTCGCCGACGATCTGGGGATCGCCTTCTTCGGTGTGGGGGAGCATCACCGCCCGGAGTACGCGGTGTCGAGCCCGGAGATCGTGCTCGCCGCGATCGCATCGCGCACGAAGGACATCCGTCTGGGCACCGCCGTCACGGTGCTGTCCTCCGATGATCCGGTGCGTGTCTTCCAGCGCTTCGCGACGCTGGATGCGGTCTCGAACGGACGCTCCGAGCCGATCCTCGGACGCGGTTCCTTCACGGAATCCTTCCCGCTCTTCGGCTACGAGTTGAAGGACTACGAGGTTCTCTTCGAGGAGAAGCTGGACCTCCTCGCGGCACTGTTGAAGGAGGAGCCCGTCACGTGGCAGGGAACCACGCGGCGGCCGCTTCAGGGCGCCGAGGTCTTCCCCAGGACGGAGAACGGCATGCCGGCCTGGATCGGCGTCGGCGGCTCGCCGGAGTCGGTCGTCCGCACCGCCCGCTACGGGTTCGGGCTCATGCTCGCGATCATCGGCGGTCCGTCCGCCCGCTTCGCGCCCTACGCCGACCTGTTCCGTCGTTCCCTCGCCCAGTTCGGCCACGACACGCGGCCGATCGGCGTGCACTCCCCGGGGCACATCGCCGACACGGACGAGCAGGCGTGGGAAGAGGCCTACCCCGCGTTCGATGTGATGTTCTCCACCATCGGTCGTGAACGCGGCTGGCCCCCGTACAACCGTCTCCGTTTCCAGCAGGACGTGGGCGAGGGCGCCATCTACTCCGGCTCGCCGGAACGCGTCGCTCGCAAGATCGCCGACACGGTGCTCGCCCTCGGACTGGATCGATTCGACCTGAAGTACTCCAACGGAACGCTCCCGCACGAGAAGCTCATGAGATCCATCGAGCTGTTCGGAACCGAGGTGATCCCGCGTGTTCGCGAGCTGGTCGCCGAGGCCCGCGAGCGCGACGCGGTGCCGATCGCGCTCTAACATGAGCCGGTGAGCACCGACACCCCGAGCGCCTCCGACACATCGGCGCGGATGGACGCGCTGCCGTTCACCCGACGCCACCTCCGCGTTCTGACGGGGTCCGGCATCGGCTGGGCCCTCGACGCGATGGACGTCGGGCTCATCTCGTTCATCATCGCGGCGCTGGCCGTGCAGTGGCAGTTGGAGCCGTCTCAGACCGCGTGGATCGCGTCGATCGGATTCGTCGGCATGGCGATCGGCGCCACCCTCGGCGGGCTGCTCGCCGACCGGTTCGGGCGTCGCCAGATCTTCGCGCTCACTCTTCTCGTCTACGGGATCGCGACGGGTGCGAGTGCGCTCGTCACGGGTCTTGCGGCCCTGCTCGTGTTCCGCTTCCTGGTGGGGCTCGGGTTGGGCGCGGAACTTCCCGTCGCATCGACCTACGTCTCGGAGTTCGCGCCCGCGCGCATCCGCGGCCGCGTCATCGTGATCCTGGAGGCGTTCTGGGCCGTCGGCTGGACGGCCGCCGCCGTCATCGGATTCCTCGTGATCCCGGCAACCGACGACGGGTGGAGATGGGCGTTCGCCATCGGCGCCATCCCCGCCGCCTACGCCCTCGCCGTGCGATGGGGGTTGCCGGAGTCGCCGCGATGGCTCGCGCGCCGCGGCCGTCACGACGACGCCGATCGCGTGGTGCGCGGTTTCGAGGATACGGCGCGGCGCATCCCTGCCGCCGCGGGACGGACCCGACCGGCGACGAGTCGCGTCGTCGAGAGCGCGAGCGAGAACGCGAGTCCGGATGCCGGGAGCGGCGTGTCCGGTTTGTGGCGCCGGGAGTTCCGTGTACGCACGGCGAGCCTGTGGATCGTGTGGTTCTGCGTGAACTTCTCCTACTACGGTGCCTTCATCTGGATTCCGTCGATCCTGGTGTCGCAGGGCTACGACCTGGTGCGCTCGTTCGGGTTCACCCTCGTGATCACGCTCGCGCAGCTCCCGGGCTACGCCGTCGCCGCGTGGCTCGTGGAGGTGTGGGGCCGGCGCGCGACGCTGTCCGTGTTCCTCGTCGGGTCCGCGGCATCCGCTCTCGTCTTCGGTACGGCCGACAGCGTCGCGATGATCATCGGCGCGGGAATGGCCCTGTCGTTCTTCAACCTCGGGGCGTGGGGAGCACTGTACGCGGTGACGCCGGAGATGTATCCGACCTCCCTCCGGGCGACGGGCGCCGGTTGGGCGGCCGGGGTCGGCCGGATCGCTTCGATCATCGCGCCCCTCACGGTTCCGCCGCTGCTCGCCGGCGGGGGCGCGCCGTTGCTGTTCGTCGTCTTCGGGGCCTTCTTCGCCGTCGCGGCGATCGCCGCGTGGGGACTGGCGGATCGTCGCGGCGCGAGCCTCGATGATCGCTGAGCGGTCGTAGGCTGTCGGGATGTCTTCTGTGCGCTTCGTGGCGATCGGCGACTCCTTCACCGAGGGGGTGGGTGATGAACTGCCGGACGGCACGGTGCGCGGGTGGGCCGATCTCGTCGCCGAGGGCTGGGCGAACGCCTCCGGTGCGCCGGTCGAGTACGCCAACCTCGCCATTCGCGGCAAGCTCGTCTGGCCCATCGTGGACGAGCAGCTCGAGCCCGCGCTGGCACTGAAGCCCACCCACCTGTCGTTCAACGGCGGCGGCAACGACATGCTGCGCCCCCGCACGAGCATCGCAGCGATCGTCGAGGCCTTCGACCGCGTGCGTCTGCGTTGCGCACAGGAGGGAGTGCAGCTCATCCTGCTGTCGGGCGCGAATCCCTCGGGGCAATTGCCTCTCGGACGGCTGGTGCGACAGCGCGGTGACGTCCTCTCTGTCGCCGTGGTCGAACGGTTCTCGGCGCACTCCGATGTGCTCCGCGCGCTGAACTGGCCGGATCGCGAACTGGCCACGCCGCCCTACTGGTCGGAGGACCGGCTGCACATGAATGCCCGGGGGCACCATCGTGTCGCCGCGCGGGTTCTCTCGACACTGGGTTTCGAGCCGCCGGCGGCGTGGTGGTCGCTCCCGGAGCTCGCTCCGACCGGCGCGCGGGGAGCGGCGTACTACCGCGAGCACGTCGCGCCGTGGGTGCGTCGACGGCTTTCCCGCACGTCATCCGGAGACGGGCGGATGCCGAAGTTCGCCGAGTGGGTCACGATCGCCCCGGGCTCCGACGTCTGATCCACACACACGAGACGCTGTCAAGGCCTCCCAGTGAACACGCGGGAAGCGCCACACTCGTGGAGGGACGACATCCGTCTCGTACAGGGGAGGGCGTACGTCCCCGCCCCGGAAAGGAACCTCGCATGAGCATCGGAGCGGGAATCTTCCTCTTCGCCGTCGGCGCCATCCTCGCTTTCGCCGTGAACGTCGATGTCCAGTGGGTCAACCTGGACATGATCGGCTACATCCTCATGGCCGCCGGTGCCGTGATCTTCGTGATCGGTCTCGTGCTGATGATGCGCCGCCGTTCGGTCGATTCGGTCACGCGCACCACCGACTCCGCCGGCGGCGAGCGCGTCACGCGTCGCTCGACCAGCGCCAGCGACGACGCCGCGGGTCTCTGACACCGCACAACCGTCGGCACGAAACCCTCGTGGGCACTGCTCCCACGGGAGTTTCGTCGTTCCGCGCGGCGGCAGGACCGATGAAGCTCAGCGCCGCTTCGGCCGGGGATCGTCCCACCCGATGTGCACGCGTGTGCGGCGCCGCTCGATGACGATGAACGTCGCACCGATCGCCCACAGGGGAAACTGGGTGAGGAAGGCGAGTCGGAACGCGTCGAGCGAGTAGGTCGACGGCGTGCCGGCGCCCTGCAGGTCGAGCGCGAGCCCGATCGCGAAGATCGCGATGAGCGCGGCGAGGAAGCCGCCCACATTCGTGATGCCGGTCGCCGTGCTGAGGCGGTGCGCCGGATTGTGAGTGCGGGCGTGGTCGAACGCGATCATCGACGCCGGGCCGCCCATCGCAAGGGCGAACGCGAGGGCATAGAGGATCCAGATCGGCGCGGGGCCCGGCCACGCGATCACCACGGTCCACACCAGGGCCTGGATACCGACGGCGGGGAGCACGAGCGCGCGTGAACGAAGATGCGGAATGCGCCGGGAGAGGTCGCCGACGAGCGGCCCGATCACCATTCCGATCACGACATACAACGACAGGAGCGACGCCGCCTGTGCGGGGGAGAGCCCTTCGCCGGTGGTGAGGAACGGCATTCCCCACAGGAGGACGAAGGCGGTGCCGGCGAACGGCGTGGTGAAGTGCGACCAGAACGCCAGCCGCGTGCCGGGATGCGCCCAGGCCGCGCGGATGCCGACCCCGGTATCGACCGAGGATCGGACGATCTTGATCGCCCCGGTCTCGGTGTTCACCGAGACGTCCGCGGCGCGGTCCGGCGGGTGGTTGCGGATGAGCAGGGCGACGAGGATCGCGAACAGCACGCAGAGGCCGGCGATCGAGCCGAAGGCGATCTCCCAACTCGTGGCGTGCAGGAGCGCCGCCAGCGGTGCGATCGCAAGGAGCTGCCCCGCCTGACCCACGAGCCCCGTGAGCTGACTCATGACCGGCGCGCGTTGGGCGGGGAACCAGGTGGCGACGAGGCGGAGGACGCTCGGGAACACGGCGGCGTCCCCGGCGCCGAGGAGTGCTCGGGCGAGGATCGCCACGCCGACGCTGGGGGAGAGGGCCAGGGTGAGCTGCCCCACCGCCATCAGGATCATCCCGATCGTCATGATCGGCCGCGCCCCGTAGCGATCGAGAAGAAGCCCCACCGGGATCTGCATACCGCCGTACACTGCGAGTTGGATCACGGCGAACATCGACACGGTCGCGGCATCCGCGGTGAAGCGCTCCGCCGCGTCCACACCGACGGCGGACAGGGAGCTGCGGTTGATGACGGCGAGCATGTACGCCGCGACACCGACACCCCAGATCAGCCAGGCGCGCCATCCCGGGCCGTCCGAGTGCGGGAGGGCGGCGCGGAAGGACACGGTGTCCACGGTACTCCGCCGCGTACGCCAGTCCCGCCCGGCGGCGAGGGTTGGAGCGTCAGGTGGCGGGCAGCGTGCGGCGTCCGATCCGCCCGCGGAAAGCGACCAGCACGCCGAATCCCACGAACGCGAGCGCGGACACGGTGCTCACGCCGACAAGGATCCACCCGGCGGGTGCGCCATCCGCTCCGCTGATGAGGAACGTGTCCGCGAGCGCCATCCCCGGGCCGAAAGAGGCGAGGAAGTACGCCCCCGCGCCTGCGGCGAGGATTCCGAGGTAGCCGAGCGTCGTCGCGGTCGGTGTCGCATCGGGTCGGCGGGCGGCGATCAGCAAAAACACCGCGATGAGAGGTCCCACGAGGAGGAACCCGATCACGCCCGGGGCGAAGACACCCTCGCCGGCCGCGGACATCGCCTCGTGGATCTCCGTCAGCGAGAGGCCCGGCGCAGCCGCCAGAGGGTTCCACACCAGGATCTGCACCATCGCCACCGCAGCGTACGCGACGACCGCGAGGGTTCCCGCTGTCGCGACGATGCGCGTGCCGTGCCGCTGTCCCGTCATGCGCTGATCCTAGGACGGTTGTCGCCCGTGGGCACGGGGGATGTGCGGGGTGTGTCGGGGCTCGTCACGACGGGTCAGCGATCGATCTCGCCGAGAGCGGCCGCGATGCGTCGCCGACGGGTGGCGTCGGTGACCGCCGACTCGATCGGCACCAGCATGCGTCGTCGTGCGCTCGGCGCCTGCGCGTCTCACCGCCGCACGAGGCCCTGCGCGGTCAGCGCCTCAGCGAAATCGTGGGGGAGCGGGACGTGGTCCGGATCGACCGGTGCGAGCAGGCCGCGCACCGGATCGCCCGCTTCGAGCTCCACCCGCCGCAGGAGGGACGCGCCCGTCCACACGAACGTGTCGGCGATGACCGGCGCGCGCGTCAGCGCGAGATTCACCTCCACGCCGTCGAGGTGGCCGGCGACCCGGCGTGTTCCGGCATGGGCTGCCGCGTCGACGAGGACGGGGGGTATCCGGAGGATCGTGTACTGAGAGCGACCCCACAGGAGTGGCTCGATGACCCCGTCGATCGGGTGCGGCTCTCCCCAGAGCGTTTCGTCGGTCGACACCCCGGGCCTACTTCTTCCCCACCCGCTGCATCGTCATCTTCCGCATCACATCCAGGGCGCCGGGAACGTAGTCTCCCCACGAGTCACCGACCTTCGCCAGGTCGAGTTTTCCGGTGTGGACCTGCTCGCACAGGCGCATCCACCCCTCGCCCATCGCCACCGTCAACGCCGCTGCCACGCTCGCGTTGACAGCGTTCCCCGCGCCGGGGATCAGCTTCAGGACGCTTCGCGCGAGAGCCTGGCCGGAGATCTGGACTCCCAGTTGAGCGAGCGCGCCCGCGGACATCATCGTCGTCAGCTCGAGGTCGTAGATCGCGGCGATCCGCCCCATCATCCCGAGTTGGATCGGCGCGAGGGCCAGCGCATCGCCGACGGGAATCGGCGTCGCCGCGACTCCGGCGGCGAGTCCTGCGGCGCCGTTGATGATCGGGCGCGCCATCTCGCGCTTCCAGGGGAGGTTGAGTCGCTGCGCGATGCGAAAGGCGTCCTTGACGTCGGCGGGAGACAGCGCGAGGGTCTCCGCGACGAGATCACCGAGCCCGTGGCCCGTGCCCTTTCCATCTCTCTCGCGCGTCGAGGTGGGCATGACATGGGCGAACGGGATCGTGATCGGCTGGCCGTTCTCGTCGACGGGCTCCTCGAGCCAGGAGATGAACTCCCGTGTGCCCCTCGTGGGGCGCCGGCTTCCCGTGAGGCCGTTGCGCTCCCAGTCCACCTTCGTCAACACCAGGATGACGGGCAGTCCGCGAGCATCCAGCTCCTGGATCATCTCGATGTCGGCGCGGGTGAGCCGGTCGTCGTTCGCCTTCACGCAGTACCAGACCACAGCGATCTGCTCGTTGCGCGGGTGCTGTTCGATCGTCTTCAGATGGTCTCGGAGCTGATCCCGGGGCGGCACAGCCGAGCCGATCTCGAAGCCCTCGATGTCCCAGATGCCGAGGGAATCGTCGTGGTAGTAGCGCACGCCTTTCGTGACGGGGAGGCCCTTCCCGACCGCCGCCCAGTCGCGCTGGAAGACCGCGTTCACCAGGGAGGACTTGCCGACCCCCGTGCCGCCGATGACCGCGAGGTTGAATCGCCCGTAGCGGGACTTCGCCTCCGAAGTCGCCTCGAGGAACGGGCGCTGGTCGATCTCGCGCTTCTTCGGGGAGGAGTCGGCTGACATGAGGCGGTGAACGTCCTTCCGCGAGCATCCTGCTCGCTGTCCACACGATACGCGTCCGGCGGGGAAGTGGCCCCGCGCAACGTACCAGTTCTCTCGTTTCCGACTCTCGATGGAGGAGGGCTTGCGGAGATCGCGGGCACGGCCGCCCTGGTCCTGCCCGGTGGTGACTGCGGCGGCGGTGGTCCGTGAGAACCTCGGCCTTTTGGACAGTTTGCGCATGCGGCCCGGCGCGATCCTTCTCGCGCTGAGGCTCGTGCCGGATCCGTTCTGACGATCGATGCAGCAGGGCACTCAGCCCCCAGCCTCAGGAGAAGGCGCATTCATGACGCACGCACCCTTCGGTGAGGACGTCGAGCGGGGGCGTGGTCCGCGCCCGCCGACCATCAGTTAGCTGACATAATGTGCATTATCGGCAAATACGGTCTTCTTGGGGCAGCCTCGATCGGGGTCGACATCCGTCGTGCCGAACTCCTCTGATCCGACGCGACGCGCCGCGTGACCGCGGCGTCCCGGCCGCGGGTGCGCCGAATCTGAGGAATTCGGCACGGATCGCCCCGCGGCGCCGGACCGCGCCGCGCCGAACGCTGCCGAGTCGGATGCTTAGAGTCGCCCCGGGCCGAACCCTCCGAGTCGCCCGATTTTCTGGTCACGCTCCGTATGGAACCGGTTCCAGGGCGCCGATAGGAGGAGTTAGGCGCGGGCGGGGCGGACCATCCGCGCGTCGGTGATGGCGGGCGCCCCGGGGTCGGACTTCTCCGTGCCGTCCAGGACGAACCCGTTCTTCCGGTAGAACGCGATCGCGCGCGGGTTCTCCTTCGCGACCCACAACGTCATCGCGTCCGTTCCTGCGACCGTGTCCAATAGACGTTGACCGACGCCACGGCCGTGGTGCGCCTGGAGCACGTACAGCATGTACAGCTGGCGGGTGATCTCCGGTGGACCGTCGTCACGGGGCTCGATGGGCCCCGTCATCCCGAACCCGATGATCGCATCGTCGAGCACCGCGACACGGGTCACCAGGCCGTGGCGTAGCCCCTCGCCGAGAAGGTGATGCCACATCTCGCGTCTCCCCTTGCGATGGGCCTCATCGAAAAAGCCCGGGGGAAGCAGCGCGGTGTATGTCTCTTCCCAGGTCCGCACGTGCAGCCGGGCGAGTTCGTCGGCGTCGGACCGTCGGGGTCGCCGGAGGGTCACGGGGTCGACGGCAGTCACCCCAGCTCCGCCGGATGGGTCAGCCTCCACCACGCCGACGGCGGCTCGACATCGCCGCGCACGACGACGCTCGCCGACACCGTCTCGGGTCCGGCCGTCCACGTGATCACGCCGACGGTCGCACCGTCGCGCGGAGCGTCGAGGGGAACGCTCTCCATCCGGGCGTCGATCGGCGTGTCCGACCACGTGAAGACCTCCGCGTCCTCCGCGATGACGACCTCGGCGGTCGCTCCCCACGGCGTGCTCACCGTCCCGACCCGCTGTCCCTCCTGCGCGAGAGGCACCGAGTGGAAGCCGGCTTCGACGCTGTCGAGGAGGCGGAGAACGTCCGTGTGCAGGGAATCCCTCGTCTGCGCGCCGAGCCTCACGCCCGTCACGTCGAGCGTCACATCCGGTGCGATCTCGAGAGTCGCCGTGTAGACCAGCCCGAACGTCCCCGGCCCGAGGTTCCCCGTCTTGAGCCCGGTGATCCCGTTCTGTCCGAGGAGGGTGTTCGTGGTGTAGACGGTGCCCGTGCCCGGGAACGACACCGCCGGTGTCGCGGAGATGCGGGCGATGACGGGATGCTCGGCGGCGATCCGGGCAAGTGCCATGAGATCGCTCGGGGTGCTCACGTTCCGCGGATCCAGGCCGGTCGGTTCGACGAGCACCGTGTCCGCCAGCCCCCGCGCTTCCAGCCACGCCCGGGCTGCGTCTCGAAAGGCCCACTGCGAACCGAAGGCCCACGTCGACACCGCCTCGGCGTAGTTGCTCGCGGAAGGGATCAGCATCGTCGCCAAAGCGCCTCGCAACGTCATCTGACTTCCTGCCGGCATCGCCGCGACGGTCGCGCCCTGCACGTAGTAGGCGTCGTACAGATCGTGATCGGTCTCGGAGAAGGTCAGTGTCGGACCGGGGTCGTCGAGACCTTCGAGGGGGTAGGCCTCCAGGATGACGAGGGCGGTGATGAGTTTCGTGATGCTCGCCATCGGTCGCTGCTCCCCCGAGCCGCTCTCCACCAGCATCCCCTCCCCCGCCGCGTCGGGTCCGAGGAACTCCGAGCCGCCGCGAAGACTGAGGATCGATGATCCCTCCGTCGGCACGGCGAACTCCGCGGGCGTCGCAGGATCCACGGCGGGTGCGACGGCCTCGATGGTCGGTTCGGGGACGGGCGCGGACAACGCCCAGATCGTGTAGCCGGTCCCCGCCGCGAGCGCGCTCAGGACGACACTCCAGAAGATGCGGGCGACCGCGCGTCCGATCGCCCGTGCTCTTCGCATCTCGGCATCGCTCTCAGGCGACGCCGGACGGCTCATCCATTCCGAGAGGTCGTCGAGGTCGTCCGCACGGCCCGGGTGCGCCGTCCCGGACGGCGGCGTGCTCACGGAGAGTCCGCGACGGCCACCTCGAAGGTGACCGTGACCTGCGATGACTGTGTGTCGACGGTGATCTCGGCGGACGAAAGGGCACCGTTGTGCAGGACGGGCTCGATCGCGGCGGAGTACTGATCGGCGCCGTCCTCGCGTGATGCGGCGGTCAGATCCTTCTGCAGGGCTGCGACGTCGGCCGCCGTGAAACCCCATCGTTCTGCCACGGAGTTCAGGTAGGGGAAGACGGTGAGCCACGCGCCGTCGCTGACGCGCGAGAGCTCGATCGCCTCCACGCGTCCGTCGGTGGTGGTGACGGTGAAGGAGCGGACGAGGTCCATGCTGAAGACGCCGTCCCCGCCCAGGATGATCGCGGTGACCGGCACGATGGGTTCGAACCGCTCGCTGCCGTCGGCCGGCAGGCCGAGCTCGTCGGCGGCCAACGCGTCCTCCGTGACGCGGATCTTCATCACACCCTGGCGGCCGATGTAATCGATCCCCGCGCCGGTGAAGATCGACATCCCGTCCGCTGCCTCCTGATCTGCGGATGCCGGGCGATCGGCGTCGACCCACCAGGAGTTCTGGATGGCGACCGCCGCGACCACGAATCCCACGCACAGCAGAGCCACGACGGTGATCGGTATCCAGGACAGCAGCTTCCGCCGCGAACGGCGTCGCGCAATGTCACGGTTTGAGGACGCGGCACCGGGGGGCCGCGTCGCAGGCTCGGTCATGGTCATCTCGTGTCTCCGCGCTCAGAATCGGCTGGTGGGGGGCGAGGAGCGTGCGGCAACCCTAACAAACCTCTCGACTCTCTAGGCTCGAAGGGTGTGGGAGTCGCTCACGGGATTCGTCGTCGTCGGTGTGGCGATCGTCGTCGGATGGATCATCGGCCGGATCGATCTCCTGGGAGAACATGCGCGTCCGGTCCTCGCTCGTCTGACGTTCTTCGTCCTCTCCCCCTTCCTGCTGTTCGTCGTGCTCGCGCAGGCAGACGTGCGGACGCTGTTCTCCGCCCTGCTCCCCGTGTCGCTGATCGCCGCTCTTGCCGTGATCGCCCTGCACGCGGTGCTCGCGCGTGCGATCTGGCGCCGGAACGTCGGTGAGACCGTCATCGGCGCACTGTCGGCCGGGCAGGTCAATTCCAACAACATCGGCATCCCGCTCTCGCTCTACCTTCTCGGGAGCGCCGCCTTCCCCGCGCCGGTGATCCTCATGCAACTGCTGTTGTTCACCCCGGTCACACTCGCGATCCTGGATGCCGCGACCACCGCCCGTTCGTCGTGGCGACGCACGTTCGTCCGGGCGATCACGAACCCGCTCGTGCTCGGATCCGCACTCGGCGCGTCCGTCTCCGTCAGCGGGGTGCCGCTTCCCCCGGTCGTCCTCGAGCCCGCGGTCCTGATCGCCAATGCCTGCGTGCCGGTGCTGCTCATCTCCTACGGGATCTCGTTGCACGGGCAGCGGGTGCTCGGCGCGCGCGGGCACCGCCGCGACGTGATCCTCGCGAGCGGTCTGAAACTCCTCGTCATGCCCGCGGCGGCGTGGGCGGTGGCGGAGTTCGTCTTCGGGCTGTCGGCACAGGATGTGCTCATCGTCGTCGTGCTCGCCGCATTGCCCACCGCCCAGAACGTGTTCAACTACGCGCAGCGGTACGGCGTCGGCGAACCGATCGCCCGAGACACCGTCTTCCTCACGACGATCGGCTGCATCCCCGTGCTTCTGGCTGTGACTCTGCTTCTGGGGTGACTCCTCCCCCGGCGTCACACAGGGATATCATTCTGCGCGGCTGAGGGAAAGCGTTGGACCGCGGGTCTACAATGCAACCGACCCTTCCCAGGGAACTCTCAGAAAGGACGGACATGTCCATTGAATCAACGGTCGAGAAGTCGGCCGTCAACGGAATCCGCGCGGCGCTCGGAATCGGCGGTGTCCTCGCGGTCATCGTCGGCATCCTCATCCTCGCCTGGCCGGGCAAGACCGCAATGGTCGTCACCGCCATCATCGCGATCTACGCCATCGTCGCCGGTCTCGTCTACGCGGGGCTCGGCATCTTCGCCAAGACGAAGGGCGGCTGGGCGCGCGTCGGCCACATCGCGCTGGGCGTGCTGTTCATCATCGCGGGCGTCGTCGCGCTGTTCAACCTCGGTCAGACGACCGTCTGGCTCGCGCTGTTCCTCGGCATCCTCGTCGGCATCATGTGGATCGTCGAGGGGATCGTCGCGCTGTCGACCCTCGGAGACGCGGCATCGAAGGGGTGGTCGATCGCGTTCGCCATCCTGAGCATCATCGCCGGTCTGGTGCTGCTGTTCTCGCCGATCTGGGGCGCCGTCGTGCTCTGGTGGCTGATCGGCATCTCCCTGATCGTGCTCGGCCTGGTCAACATCATCCGGGCGTTCACGTTCAAGGGCGCCATCTGACGCGCAGGCGAACAGGAAGGCGGGTGGGGAAGCCGTACGGCATCCCCACCCGCCTTCCCCTTCTTGGGGCGCTCAGCGCGGTCGCGCGTCGCTCCAGTGCGGGACATCGCCGACGCCGTCGGCCTCAGCGGATGCCCGCGCAACTGGAATGCGCGTGCCGACGACCTGAGCCACGACGTCCTGGGCGATCTTCGCCGCAGTGAGCCCCGCATCCTCGAGGATCTGCTCGCGGCTGGCGTGGTCGATGAATTCGTCCGGCACACCGAGCTCGTCGACCGCCGTGTCGACGCCGGACTCGCGGAGAACCTGACGGACACGGGTGCCGATACCTCCGACGCGGATGCCGTCCTCAATTGTGATGACGAGACGGTGGCGGGCGGCCAGATCGACGATCGACGGCTGCACCGGAACCACCCAGCGGGGGTCGACGACGGTGGCGCCGATGCCCTGGGCACGTAGCCGCTCGCCGACCTCGACAGCGACATGCGCCATCGGTCCGATGCCGACAAGGAGCACGTCCTCGGAGTCTCCGCGTGCGAGCACGTCGACGCCGTCGCGCAGCCGCTCGACGGCGGGCAGGTCCGCGCTCACGCCTCCTCGAGGGAAGCGGACGACGGTCGGCGCATCCTCCACCGCCACCGCTTCGCGCAATTCTTCGCGGAGCCGCTCGCCGTCGCGCGGAACGGCGATCCGGATGTGAGGCACGAGCTGGAGCATGGCGAGGTCCCAGATGCCGTGATGGCTGGGGCCGTCGGGACCGGTGACGCCGGCGCGGTCGAGGACGAACGTCACGCCGGCGCGGTGGAGGGCGACATCCATCAACACCTGATCGAACGCACGGTTCATGAAGGTCGCGTAAATGGCCACGACCGGATGGAGGCCGCCGTAGGCCAGGCCCGCGGCCGAGGCCACTGCGTGCTGTTCGGCGATGCCGACGTCGTAGACGCGATCGGGGAACTTCTGAGCGAACGGCAGGAGTCCCGTCGGGCGGAGCATCGCGGCGGTCATGGCGATCACGTCCGAGCGATCTTCACCGACGGCGAGCAGCTCTTCCGCGAACACGTCGGTCCACGCGGGTGCTCCCCCACCGCCGAGGGCGACGCCGGAGACGGGATCGATCTTGCCCACGGCGTGGAACTGGTCAGCCTCGTCGTTGCGAGCGGGCTCGTAGCCGCGGCCCTTCTCGGTGATGGTGTGGACGATCACCGGGGCGCCGTAGCGCTTGGCCTGCTCGAGCGTCTCGATGAGGGCCGTGAGGTCGTGTCCGTCGATGGGCCCGAGATACTTGATGTCGAGATTCGAATACAGATCGCCGTTGTTCGTGAAGCGCGACAGGAACCCACGGGTGCCGCCGCGGACACCGCGGTACACCGCACGGGCGGCCGGGCCGAGCTTGCGGAAGAGATCGTCCGAACCGCGACGGAGGTGACGGTAGGTCTCCCCCGTCCGGACGCGGTTCAGATAGCGGGCCATGCCGCCGATCGTGGGGGCGTAGGAGCGACCGTTGTCGTTGACGACGATGACGAGGTTGCGGTCGTTGTCGTCGGAGATGTTGTTCAGCGCCTCCCACGTCATTCCCCCCGTGAGAGAGCCGTCCCCCACCACGGCGACGACGTGGCGGTCCTTCCGACCGGTGAGGGTCATGGCGCGGGACACGCCGTCGGCCCAGCTCAGCGAGCTGGACGCGTGGGAGGACTCCACGACATCGTGCGGGCTCTCGGACCGCTGCGGGTAGCCGGCGAGCCCCCCGCGTGCGCGAAGGCCCGAGAAGTCCTGCCGCCCCGTGAGCAGCTTGTGCACATACGACTGGTGGCCGGTGTCGAAGATGACCGGATCCTCGGGAGAGTCGAAGACCTTGTGGATCGCGATCGTGAGCTCGACGACTCCGAGGTTCGGGCCGAGATGCCCACCCGTCCGCGCGACGTTCTCGATGAGGAAGGTGCGGATCTCGTCTGCGAGATCGGCGAGCTGGTCCTCGTTCAGTGCATCCAGATCACGAGGTCCGCCGATCGATGAGAGCAACGACATGGCGAGCTCCTTTCCGCCCCCGGGCGGGGTCGTCCCAGTGTAATGGCCGGAAAAGGAAAAGGGCCGGGCCTCGATGGCACCGGCCCTTTCCCTCAGGGATCAGACGAGCGAACGGAGAACGTACTGCAGGATGCCGCCGTTGCGGTAGTAGTCCGCTTCACCGGGGGTGTCGATGCGGACCGTCGCATCGAACTCGACGGTCTCCTTGCCCGCCGGCGAGAACTCGCTCGGCTCGGCGACCACGCGAACGGTCTTCGGGGTGACCCCCTCGTTCAGCTGCTCAAGACCGGTGATCGAGATGATCTCCGTGCCGTCCAGGCCCAAGGACTTCCAGCTCTCCCCCGCCGGGAACTGCAGCGGGACGACGCCCATGCCGATGAGGTTGGAGCGGTGGATGCGCTCGAAGCTCTCGGTGATGACGGCCTTCACGCCCAGGAGGCGCGTTCCCTTCGCCGCCCAGTCGCGCGACGAACCCGAACCGTACTCCTTGCCGCCAAAGATCACCAGGGGCGTCTCCTGCGCCTGGTAGTTCATCGACGCGTCGTAGATGAACGACTGGGGGCCACCCTCGAGGGTGAAGTCTCGCGTGTACCCGCCCTCGATGACCTGACCGTCGTTGACCGCCGCGACGAGCTCGTTCTTCAGCCGGATGTTGGCGAAGGTGCCGCGGATCATCACCTCGTGGTTTCCACGGCGCGAGCCGTAGGAGTTGAAGTCCTTCTGCGCGACCCCGTGCTCCGTCAGGTACTGCGCCGCCGGGGTGCCGGCCTTGATGTTGCCGGCCGGGCTGATGTGGTCCGTGGTGACGGAATCACCGAGCGCAGCCATGACGCGCGCGCCGCGGATGTCGCTCACCGGGGTGAGCTCCATCGTCATGCCGTCGAAGTACGGCGCCTTCCGCACGTAGGTCGAATCCTCGTCCCACGCGAAGACCGGCCCGGTGGGAGTGGGCAGGTTCTTCCAACGCTCGTCGCCTTCGAAGACGGTGGCGTACTGGGTGATGAACTGCTCACGCGAGATGGAGGAGTCGATGATCTCCTGCACCTCGTCGGGCGCAGGCCAGATGTCCTTCAGGAAGACGTCGTTGCCGTCGGCGTCGCGACCGAGGGGGTCGGTCTCGAAGTCGAAGTGCATCGAGCCCGCGAGCGCGTACGCGACCACGAGAGGCGGCGACGCGAGGTAGTTCATCTTCACGTCCGGGCTGATGCGCCCCTCGAAGTTGCGGTTGCCCGAGAGGACCGCAGTCACGGCGAGGTCGTGCTCGTTGATCGCGGCGGAGACCTCTTCGATGAGCGGACCCGAGTTGCCGATGCAGATCGTGCAGCCGTAGCCGACGGTGTAGAAGCCGAGTCCCTCGAGATCCTTGTCGAGGCCCGACTTCTCGTAATAGTCGGTCACGACCTTCGACCCCGGGCCGAGCGTGGTCTTCACCCACGGCTTCTGCTTCAGGCCCTTCTCCCGCGCCTTCCGTGCGAGGAGACCGGCGGCGATCATCACCGAGGGGTTCGACGTGTTCGTGCAGGACGTGATCGCCGCCAGCGTGACCGCGCCGTTGTCCAGCGTGTACGCGGATCCCGTCGGCGGCGTCACGCGCACCGGGTTGGAGGCATCCGCCGGCGCACCGCTGGAGATGTGGACGTCGCGGGTCTCGTCCTCTTCGTCGCCGGGAGCGGTGCCGGGATCGGATGCCGGGAAGGAGTGCTTGGATTCCAGGTCGACGATGTCGTTGGACACGGAAGGCGAGGCGTACCCCACGATGTCCTTCTCGAACTGGGCCTTCGCCTCGGAGAGAAGGATGCGGTCCTGAGGACGCTTCGGCCCCGCGATGGAGGGGACGACCGTGGAGAGGTCGAGCTCGAGGTACTCGCTGAAGACGAGTTCGCGACTCGGGTCGTGCCACAGCGACTGCGCCTTGGCGTACGCCTCGACGAGCGCGACCGTCTGCTCGTCGCGACCGGTCAGACGCAGGTACTCGAGCGTCACGTCATCGATCGGGAACATCGCGGCGGTCGACCCGAACTCCGGGCTCATGTTGCCGATCGTGGCGCGGTTGGCCAGCGGCACCGATGCCACGCCCTCGCCGTAGAATTCGACGAACTTCCCGACGACCCCGTGCTTGCGGAGCATGTCGGTGATGGTGAGGACGACGTCCGTTGCGGTGACGCCGGCGGGAATCTCGCCCGTGAGCTTGAAGCCGACGACCCGCGGGATGAGCATCGACACGGGCTGGCCGAGCATGGCCGCCTCCGCCTCGATCCCGCCGACGCCCCACCCGAGAACGCCGAGGCCGTTGACCATCGTGGTGTGGGAGTCGGTGCCCACGCAGGTGTCCGGGTAGGCGCGCAGGACGCCGTCGACGGAACGGTCGTAGATGACCTTCGCGAGGTGCTCGATGTTCACCTGGTGGACGATGCCCGTGCCCGGGGGGACGACCTTGAAGTCGTCGAAGGCCGTCTGGCCCCACCGCAGGAACTGGTAGCGCTCGCCGTTGCGCTCGTACTCGATTTCGACATTGCGCTCGAGCGCGTCTTCGCGGCCGAAGAGGTCGGCGATGACCGAGTGGTCGATGACCATCTCGGCGGGCGAGAGGGGGTTGATGCGCTTGGGGTCGCCACCGAGCGCGGTGACGGCTTCGCGCATGGTCGCGAGGTCGACGATGCACGGCACACCCGTGAAGTCCTGCATGACCACGCGGGCGGGGGTGAACTGGATCTCGGTGTCCGGCTCCGCCGCAGCATCCCACGATCCAAGGGCCTGGATCTGCGCCTTCGTCACGTTCGCACCGTCTTCGGTGCGGAGAAGGTTCTCAAGGAGGACCTTCAAACTGAACGGAAGCTTCTCGTAGCCCTCGACCGTGTCGATGCGGAAGATCTCGTAGTCGGTGCTGCCGACCGTCAGGGTGCTCTTCGCACCGAAGCTGTCAACCGTGGACACGTCATGTCTCCTTCGTCGGCGGCGGGACGGCCGATGGGCCGGCTCCCCCATCTTCCTCTGCTCGGATCCCGGCTGCCAGTGAGGTTCGCCTTAGAACGAGCGGAGCGTATTTATCTTGATGTCAAGATAAATGTATCACCTGGGCTGTGCGGGGTAGAGAGCGCGGACGGCGAGCCAGGTGACGGCGACCATCGGCGCGAACAGCGGCAGACCCATCAGAAGCTTCGCTGTTCCGAGCGCCGTCACATCGCCGGCGAAGTACAACGGCACCTGCACCAGTAAGCGCGTGGCGAAGAGCGCCGCCCAGCCGATGGAGAGCCAGAAGAACGTCCGGCGCTTCCGCCGATCCCGGCGCCATGCGGTGCCTTCACCGAGCAGGAACCCGGCGGCGAGGCCGATCAGCGGCCACCCCACCAGCGCCGAGACGGCGAACGCACCCCCGTAGACGCCGTTGGTCAGGAATCCCCAGAGGAAGTTGTCCTCTGCGCGTCCGGTCCACAGCGCGAGTGCGGCAGCCGCGGCCGCAGCGATCAAGCCCCCGAGCGCCGCCGAGGGCGGCTGCTTCTGCAGCAGACGAGCCAGGGTGAACGCCGCCGCCGATCCCACCGAGATCGCGAGGGCGAGGACCAGGTTCTGGGTGAAGGTGAACAGGACGACGAACGCCAGGCTCGGCAACACCGATTCGAGGATGCCGCGCCAGCCTCCCATGGCGTTCCAGACGGCGTGCCGTGTGTCCTCGGTGGAGTTGGGGTCGAGCCCGGCCCTTCGGGCGGCGTCACCCAGCGCGGCGCCCAGCACCTCCGAGGCGCGAGCAGCAGGGGGCGGCGTCATCCCGGGGACGTCCCGGTCCGCGCCGGCGCGATCCGCGGGCTCGGAGTCGTCGGTCGCGCCGACGCGGGGATCACGGTCCGGATCGATCACGCGGAACCCGGGGTCGCCGGCATGCGGAGCGGGATGAGATCGCGGGGCGGCATCGGCGTGCCTCCGCGGACGACCACGATCGACCGGAACAGGTCCTCGACCCTGGCAGCGGCGTCGACATCCGCCGTCGCCGCGCCTCCGATGACACCCCGGAGGAACCAGCGCGGCCCGTCGACCCCGACGAAGCGCGCCAGGCGCTTGCCCGCGACGCCGTCGGTGCCCGCGACGACGGGAACCTCGGCGAGGAGTTCCGGTCCGAGCGGTCCCTCCCGCTCCTCCACGCGTCCGCCCTGCTGGCGGATCTGGGTCCGGATCTGCTCGCGGGTCTCCTCCCACAGTCCCTGGGATCGTGACGCGGCGAAGGGCTGCACCTGCAGGGTCGAGTCGGCGTAGTCCAGACCGACCGCGACGATCCGCTTGGTCTGCTCCTCGACCTCCAGCCGCAGGTTCAGTCCTTCCCGCGGGAGGATCTTGATCCCGCCGAGGTCGATGTAGGGACGGACCGGGTTCGCTTCGCTCTCGTCGAACGGTCCGGTCGACGCGCGGTCACCGGATGCCGGAATCGGGTCGCCGGCGGAGGTGGGATCGGTCATCGGGATTCTCCATCCTGGGTGTATCCGGTCGAGCCGAAGCCTCCTGCGCCGCGGACGCTGCCGGGGAGCTCCTCGACGGGGAGGAACTGCGCCCGGGCGACCGGCATCACGATCAGCTGCGCGATCCGATCGCCGACCGAGACGTCGTAGGGGTGCTCCCGATCGGTGTTCAGGAGCGTGACCATGATTTCGCCACGGTACCCCGCGTCGACGGTTCCCGGCGCGTTGACCACGGTGATGCCGTGCTTGGCGGCGAGACCGCTGCGGGGGACGACGAAGGCCGCGAACCCGTCGGGGAGGGCGATCCGCACGCCGGTACGGACCAGTGCGCGGTGTCCGGGATCCAGGCGGACCGCTTCCGCGGACACGAGATCCGCCCCCGCATCGCCGGGGTGCGCGTAGCGCGGCGGCTCTGCCGCGATAATGGGGATGTCCACCGTTGAAGTCACCCATCGAGGGTAATGCAGAAGCACACACAGAACATCGGCGAAGGCGTGTACCGCGAGAGGCTCACGCCGTCGTTGTGGATCCTCGTCTCCGCGGCCGTCGTCGCCCCCATGGCTTCACTGGTCTTCGTTCCGATCGACACGACCGTCGCCCTGATCGCCGGGCTCGCCGTCGGTGTGGCGGTCGTGGCACTGATGATCGCCGGTTCCCCGGTCATCGAAGTCCGTGACGGGACCCTCCGCGCGGGGCGTGCGCGAATCGAGGTCCATCACCTGGCAGACCCGCGGGTGGACGAAGGGGAGGATGCGCGTCTGGCGCGCGGAGCGCGTCTGGCACGCGACTCCTGGCATCTCATCCGCGGGGGGATCGATGCGACGGTGACGGTCGACGTCGTGGACCCCAACGATCCGACTCCGTCGTGGGTGATGTCGACGCGGACGCCGGACCGCCTCGCGGCGGCCATCCGTCACGCGCAGGTCAGGAGCACTCCCGGCAGATAGGACCGTCGGCGCTGTCGTGGTCGACCTGGGAGCGATGCTTCACGAGGAAGCAGCTCGCGCAGGTGAATTCGTCCTGCTGCGGGGGCAGGACGACGACGTCGAGATCGAGGTCGGAGAGGTCGGCACCGGGGAGTTCGAAGCCCGAGGGGTTGTCGGCGTCCTCCACGTCCACCGCGCCGGACATCTTGTCGGGAACGCGCTCCTTGAGCGCCTCGATCGACTCGCTGTCGTCCTCGGTCTTGCGGGGGGCGTCGTAATCGGTGGCCATGCGTGGACGTCTCTACTTCCGGGTGATTCTCTCGGGTGGGTCGCTGTGCGTGCCCTGACGGGCGGCCATAGTTTGCATGACCACGGTCCGATTCGCAAATGCGGGCCGCTCGCCGGCGGATGCTGCGAACCGATCAAACTCGCGGCGCGCGCAGGATATTCCCGGGCCCCCCGGAAGTGCGTGTCAGCATGGACCGACACTCTGATCGGAGGGGCTTCCGCATGGAACAGCTCAAGGTGATCGCCGCGGAGGACGATCGCATCGTCCTGGCGAACGAGTCGGGCGACCGCTTCTCTCTCGCCATCGACGATGTGCTGCGCGCGGAGGTGCGTCGCGCCCGGCGCGAACGCGACCCCGATGCGGGTGCGCCCCGCCCCAGTCCTCGCGAGATCCAGTCGCACATCCGCGCCGGTCTGAGCGCGGCGGAGGTGGCCGAGCTGCTCGGCGCGCGGGTCGAGGATGTCGCCCGCTTCGAAGGGCCCGTGCTCGCGGAGCGCGAGCACGTCGTCGGACAGGCGCTCGCCGTTCCCGTTCTGCTCGGCAACGACTTCGACGGGGACGCGAACACGACGTTCGGTGCCGCCGTGCGCGCGAAGCTCGCGGAGGTCAGTGCTTCCCGCGAGCGGTGGACGAGCTGGAAGGAGCCGACCGGCTGGGTGGTGAAGCTGGAGTTCACGGCCGCCGAGATCGACCACGACGCACGCTGGGGCTTCGACCCCCGGCGCAGCACGCTCTCTCCGCTCAACGCGGATGCCATTCAGCTCTCGCGTCAGGGTCCGCTGCCGGAAGGGCTCATCCCGCGACTGCGGGCGCTGGAGACGGCGCAGGCGTCGGCGGACGATTCGAAGTTCGACAGCGGAGCATTCGGACCTCGCCACCTCGACGCGTCGATCGCGTCGCCCGAGCTGCCTACTCCCGTCGCGCCCGCGGTGTCCAAAGCGGCGATCAAGCGCGCCGACGAGCCCGCGCTCACGTCGTCCGAGACCGCCGACCTGCTCGAGGCGCTTCGTCGACGCCGCGGCCAGCGCGAGCCGCTGCCCGCCGCCGAAGAGGAGGAGTCGCCTCGACCGCACGCCCCGGTGGCCCTTTTCGACGCCCTCGAGCCCGGCTACGAGCAGACGGACGAGGATGTCGAGCCCGAGGCGCCGCGCGAGCAGGCCCCGCCCGCGGTCGCCGAGGGTGGGCGACGTAAGGGACGCACCTCCATGCCGTCCTGGGATGAGATCGTCTTCGGAGCACGCTCCGAGGAGTGAGCTTCAGGCGAAGGCGCCCAGCCTGACCAGAGGAACGATCCGCTCCTCCGGGGTGAGCGAGCCGTGCTGGCCCACCATCCTTTGGGGCGCCTTGTCCTCGACACGATCGTCGTAGTACGCGATCGCGGAGCGCGCGGCCACGAGGACATCACCGATCCGAGGCGCGACCGCGGCATCCACCGGGCCGAAGAGTCCCGAAGCGATCGCCTCGTCCCGGGTCATCACCCACGCACGGCTCGACTCCGCCTCGGCCCAGCGCCGGACCACATCCGCCGCCGTGCCGGGCGCGGTGTAGAGGTGCAGCATCCGCGGTTCGCCACCGATGTCCTCGACGTCGCGCAGCAGCCCGTCGCCCTCCTCGAGAAGGACGTGGCGGTGGCGAGGAACGTCGACCATGCCGTGATCCGCGGTGACGATCAGACCGGTGCTCGGTGTGATGTCCCGAGCGAGATCGCGGACCACGGCATCGACGCGCTCCAACGCCGCCGTCCACGCGTCCGACTCCCAGCCGTGTTTGTGTCCGATCGCATCCAGGTCCGGTGCATAGAGGTAGACGAAGGAACCGGGGTGCCGCGCCGCGAGCTCGGCCGCTCGTGCCGCCCGCTCCTCGAGGTCGCTCACCGCTTCGACGTCCGCACCGCCGACGGAGGCGCGGGTGAATCCGCTTCCGACGTACTCCGGTCGGGTGACGACGAAGCTCCGCCGGGTCGCGGTGAGGGGCTCGGCGCGCTGCCAGTCGGCGGGCAACTCCCCCGCCTCCCATCCGCGCAGCTGGTTGGCGACGATTCCGGTCTCGGGGACGCGGGCGCGGTAGCCGACGATCCCGTGATGCCCCGGCGCGGTTCCGGTGAGCAGGCTCGTCAGGGCCGCCGCCGTCGTCGACGGGAACACCGAGCGTGCGACATCCCTCTTCCCGCGGTGCGCCCAGAGGAAGCGCGCATGGCCGGAACGTGCCGCGAGGTTCGCGGCACCGAGGCCGTCGATGACGAAGACGATGGTGCTGGTGGCCGGAGCGAACCATTGCGAACGCCCGTCCAGGGCGGCCATGGCTTCCCGTGCGACATCGGTGAGGCTCCGGGCCGAAGAGGGGTCCGCGGGTAGGCTGAGGGACATCCGGGCCAGTCTCGCACACGCGAGACGCGGCCCCGTTCTTACGCCCGAGACCCGAGGCCTTCTGTCATGCCCGCATCCCGCACCGATTCGCCGCCGCCCGACCTCAGCCGCATCGAGGACGTCGATGTCTCGGCCGAGATGCAGGGATCGTTCCTCGAGTACGCCTACTCGGTCATCTACTCGCGCGCGCTCCCCGACGCGCGCGACGGTCTGAAGCCCGTGCAGCGCCGCATCCTCTACCAGATGGCCGACATGGGCCTGCGACCCGACCGCGGCCACGTCAAGAGCGCCCGCGTCGTGGGCGAGGTCATGGGCAAGCTGCACCCGCACGGAGACTCCGCGATCTACGACGCTCTGGTGCGCCTGGCGCAGGGTTTCGCTCTCCGGGTGCCTCTCGTCGACGGACACGGGAACTTCGGATCCCTCGATGACGGCCCCGCGGCGGCCCGGTACACAGAGGCGCGACTCGCTCCCGCCGCGCTGGCGCTGACGGAGAACCTCGACGAGGACGTCGTGGACTTCATCCCGAACTACGACGGGCAGTTCCAGCAGCCCGAGGTTCTGCCTGCGGCGTTCCCCAATCTCCTCGTGAACGGCACGACGGGGATCGCCGTGGGGATGGCCACGAACATGGCGCCGCACAACCTCATCGAGGTGGTCGCCGCCGCCATCCACCTGCTCGAGAACCCGCACGCCACGCTGGACGAGCTGATGGAGTTCGTCCCCGGCCCCGATCTCCCCGGCGGCGGCGTGATTCTCGGGGTCGACGGCATCAAGGACGCCTACGCCGGCGGACGCGGGAGCTTCCGCACGCGGGCCAAGGTCTCGGTGGAGTCGCTCGGTCCGCGCCGCACCGGACTCGTGGTGACGGAGCTGCCCTACATGGTCGGGCCCGAGCGCGTCATCGAGAAGATCAAGGATGCCGTCGGGGCGAAGAAGCTCACCGGTATCACCGATGTGACCGACCTCACGGACCGCAATCACGGCCTCCGCCTGGTGATCGGGGTGAAGACCGGGTTCGACCCGAACGCCGTCCTCGAGCAGCTGTACCGCCTCACGCCGCTGGAGGACTCCTTCGGCATCAACAACGTCGCGCTCGTCGACGGACAGCCGCAGACGCTCGGGCTCAAGGATCTGCTCCGGGTGTATCTCGACCACCGGATCCAGGTCGTCACCCGCCGCAGTCGCTTCCGGCTCGCCAAACGCCAGGCCCGCCTCCACCTCGTCGAAGGTCTGCTGATCGCGATCCTCGACATCGACGAGGTCATCCAGCTCATCCGTGGCTCCGACGACACCGCGCAGGCGCGTCAGCGTCTGATGGACGTCTTCGACCTCTCGACGCTCCAGGCCGATTACATCCTCGAGCTGCAGCTGCGTCGCCTCACCCGCTTCTCACGGATCGAGCTGGAAGCGGAACGCGACGAGTTGAAGGCCGAGATCGCCGCGCTCGAAGAACTGCTGGCGAGTGATCGGCTGCTCCGGGCGCAGGTCGCGCGCGAGCTCGAAGCCGCTGCCGAGGCCTACGGCACGCCGCGGCGGACGCTGCTCCTCAACGGCGGGCCGGTGCCCTCGCGGTCGCGCGCCGCCGCCCCGGCCGATCTGCAGATCGCCGACGCGCCGTGCCGGGTGTTCTTCTCCGCGACGGGACGGATGGTGCGCGCCGAGTTGATCGCCGACGCGCCGAACGGCGGCATCGTTCCTCCGGCCCGCCGCTCGAAGCACGATGCGATCCGGAGTGCGGTCGACACCACCACCAGAGGCGATCTCGGTGCGGTCACGTCGTCCGGACGACTGGTGCGCTTCTCCCCCGTCGACGTGCCGTCGGTTCCCGGGAACTCGATCCAGATGGCCGCCGGAGTCCGCGCGGACCAGTACATCGGCGTGCCCTCGGGTGAGCACGTCGTCGCGATCGTGCCGCTCGTCGCGGACCCGGTCATCGCCCTCGGCACCCGAGACGGGGTGGTCAAACGGGTCGCGGCTGACGAGATCGCCGGCAAACCGGACGTGGAGATCATCTCGCTGAAGCCCGGCGACACGGTCGTCGGCGCCGCGCCCGCGGCCGATGGTGCGGAGCTCGTCTTCGTCACATCCGACGCCCAGCTGCTCCGCTTCGACGCGGCGTCGGTCCGCCCCCAGGGCCGTGCCGCAGGCGGGATGGCGGGGATCCGGTTGGGCGACGGCGCTCGTGTGATCTCCTTCACCGCTCTCTCCTCGTCCGAGGAGGCCGTCGTGGTCACCATCGCGGGGACGACGACCGCCTTGCCGGGCACCGATGCCGGCAGCGGCAAGGTGTCGGCGTACTCGGAGTTCCCGGCCAAGGGCCGAGCGACCGGCGGTGTCCGGGCCCAGCGTTTCCTTCGCGGCGAGGACGCGCTCACTCTGGCGTGGGTCGGAGTGGATCCGCGTGCGGTCGCGGCGGATGGGGCGGTGCGCGCGCTCCCCGACGTCGGCGCGAAGCGTGACGCCTCAGGGCAGCCCCTCGACGCGGTGATCGCCGCCGTGGGTACGGCCGTTCTCTGAGGTCGCGTCTGATCGTCGCGCGCGGCGATCAGACGTCGATGGCCTCGCGATCCAGGCGATCCGCCGAAGAGACGATGAAGTCGCGCCGCGGCGCGACCTCCGAGCCCATGAGCAGCTCGAACACGTTCATCGCGGCCTCGGCGTCCTCGACGCGCACGCGCCGCAGCGTTCGCCCGTTGCGGTCCATCGTGGTCGTCGCGAGCTGATCGGCATCCATCTCGCCGAGACCCTTGTACCGCTGGATGGGGTCGTGCCACCGCTTGCCGGACTTCTGCAGACGCGTGAGCAAGGTGTGCAATTCCTTCTCCGAGTACGTGTAAATCGTCTCGTTCGGCTTCGAGCCGGGATTCATCACGATCACGCGGTGGAGGGGCGGGACGGCAGCGTACACGCGGCCCGCTTCGATGAGGGGACGCATGTAGCGGAAGAACAGGGTCAGCAGGAGGGTGCGGATGTGTGCGCCGTCGACGTCGGCGTCGCTCATGAGGATGATCTTGCCGTAGCGCGCCGCGGCGAGGTCGAAGGAGCGCCCGGAGCCCGCGCCGATGGTCTGGATGATGGCGGCGCACTCGGCGTTGGAGAGCATGTCGCTGACCGACGCCTTCTGCACGTTGAGGATCTTCCCCCGGATCGGCAGGAGCGCCTGGTACTCGCTGTTGCGGGCGTGCTTGGCCGTCCCGAGTGCGGAGTCGCCCTCGACGATGAACAGCTCCGTCTGGTCCACGTCGCTCGTCCGGCAGTCGGCGAGCTTCGCGGGCAGGGACGAGGATTCGAGCGCGTTCTTCCGGCGCTGTGTCTCTTTGTGCGTCCGCGCGGAGATGCGCGCCTTCATCTCCGACACGACCTTGTCGAGGACCAGGGCCGTCTGGGCCTTGTCGTCGCGCTTGGTCGAGGAGAACCGCGCCGCGAGCTCCTTGCCCACCACGCTCGAGACGATCGCGCGGATGGCCGGAGTCCCGAGGATCTCCTTGGTTTGCCCCTCGAACTGCGGCTCGGGGAAGCTCACGGTGAGGACGGCGGTGACCCCGGCGAGGATGTCGTCCTTTTCCAGCCTCTCGCCCGCGCCCACCTTCAGACGCCGAGCGTTCTGAGCGACCTGATCGCGGATGACTTTCATCAGTCCCTGCTCGAACCCGGCCTGGTGCGTGCCGCCCTTGGGGGTGGCGATGATGTTCACGAAGGATCGCGTGACCGTGTCATACCCGGTCCCCCAGCGAAGGGCGACGTCGACGATGCACGTGCGCTCCACTTCGGTGGGGACCATCGCGCCGGAAGGCTGCAGGACGGGCACGGTCTCCGTGAACCGGCCTTCGCCCTGCAGCCGCCACGTGTCGGTGACCGCGGGGTCGGGGGCGAGGAAGTCGGTGAACTCCGAGATGCCGCCGTCGTAGCGGTAGCTGGTCTCGATGCGTTCGTCGCCGCGCTCATCGACGATCAGGATCTCGAGTCCCGGCACGAGGAAGGCTGTCTGACGGGCGCGCTGCTCGAGTTCGTCCAGGGCGAAGGCGGCATCCCTGGTGAAGATCTGACGGTCCGCCCAGTACCGGATGCGCGTCCCCGTGACGCCCCGGGGCGCCTTGCCGACGACCCGCAGCTCCGAAGACTTCTCGAACGGTGAGAAGGGCGAATCCGGTTGGGGTCCCGCGAAGATGCCGGGCTCGCCGCGGTGGAAGGACATCGCGTGGGTCTTGCCGCCGCGGTCCACCTCGACGTCGAGGCGCTCGGACAGCGCGTTGACCACCGAGGCGCCGACCCCGTGGAGTCCACCCGACGCCGCGTAGGACCCTCCCCCGAACTTGCCGCCGGCGTGCAGCTTCGTGAACACGACCTCCACGCCGGTGAGGCCGGTGCGGGGCTCGACGTCCACGGGAATGCCCCGGGCGCGGTCGCGCACCTCGACGCTGCCGTCCGAGTGGAGGATGATCTCGATCTTGTCGCCGTGGCCGCCGAGGGCCTCGTCGACCGCGTTGTCGATGATCTCCCACACGCAGTGCATCAGACCGCGGGAGTCGGTCGAACCGATGTACATACCGGGGCGCTTGCGGACGGCCTCGAGGCCTTCGAGCACCTGGAGGTGGTGGGCGGAGTACTCGGAGGTCACAATCGTCTAGATTATCCGCCGCCCCACCGGGGTCGGGGTCGACACGCATCAACGGCGGCGCACCGTACGCGCTCAGCGAAATGTGACCGCCACGCGGCATTCTCGAAACAATCCCGTGGTTGGATTCAGAGACTCGACGATCGACTTTCTGCACGAGGAGGCACTGAGATGAACACGCTTTCGACCCCGACCGAGCCCGGTACCGTCCTCGAGCACCGCCTCACCGCCACGGACCGTTGCGACTCCTGCGGCGCGCAGGCCTACATCGCCGCGGAGGTCAACGGCAGCGAACTGCTCTTCTGCGCCCACCACGGTCGCAAGTATGAAGAGAAGCTCCGCGCCGTCGCGACCTCCTGGCACGATGAGACCGCAAGGCTCCACGAAGCCGTCTGACGACACGCTCTCGCCCCGTCGGCATCAACGCGGGGCGCCTACCGACGCCCGATCAGCTCTGCCGAGCAGATCGGGCGTCGTCGTCTTCGCGCCGTACCGCCGGCGAGAGTCGCACGGCGATCTCTTCGCCGATCGTGTCGAGGGTCTCGGCGAGATCCGTGGAGGTCGGTTCCCCGCGTGAGCCCGTGCCGTAGATGACGACCTCATCCCCCACGGCCATTCCCGGCCACCCCTCCACGCGGGAGTCCTCCCCCACGGTCACAAGACGGCGCGGACCTCCCGGGGTCCCGACGTCCACCCGGCCGGCGAGAAGCGACGGCAGTCCGTCGAAGACGCCGATATCGATGATTGCGGCGTCGGCGTCGGCGTCGACGGCGACGACGGATGCCGCGAGGGTGCCGATCGGCGTCAGATCCAGGTCGGCCGCAGATGGCCCGCCCGCGGGTGCGATGCCGTAGCAGAAGGCGCCCACGCGCGTCATCTCGTAGCGGAACTCCGGCCTCATGGTGCCGGCGGCGCTGGCCGCGAGGTGCCGCAGGGTCGGGGTGAGGCCGGCCGACCGTGCGACCCCGACCGCGTGGTCGAACGCCGCCCGCGCGGCGTCGTCTTCGTCGTCGGAGGCCTCGGCGATGTGACTCCAGATGCCGACGACCTCGATGAGCCCGGCATCCTGAAGAGCACGCGCCCGCCCGACGGCGTCGGCCCAGTCCTCCGGGCGTATGCCGTTGCGATGCAGCCCGGTGTCGATCTTGAGGTGTACACGGGCTCGCCGGGATCGGTCCGCGGCGACCGCCGCGACGTCCTCGAGCACATCCGCGTCTCCGACGCCGATGTCGGTGTCCAACATGAGAGCGTCGCCGATCTCCTGTCGGCCGGGTACGAGCCAGACGAAGATGCGAGGACCGTCCCCCGCCGCGCGTCGGACCGCTGCGGCGGTGACGACATCGAACGCGCCGAACCAGGCCACACCGAGCGCAGACGCGCGCGGGACGACGCGAGAGATCCCATGCCCGTACGCGTCGTTCTTGACAACGAGCATGAGCTCCGCGGGAGCGAGGCCGGTCTGGACGCGGCGGATGTTGGCGTCCAGCGCGTGAAGGTCGACGATGAGGCGCGCGGTCATTCGATGATCCTCCGAGCGTGGGCGCCGACCGCGGCGGCCAGCTCTGCGACGTCCATTCCGGTGACGCGGCTCCACTCCCTCAAGCGTGGGTGACCCTCCCTCTCGTCTCCGAAGAACCACGCGGTTTCGCCGCGTGCGACGGCGGCGCCGGCGATGTCGACCACGCAGACGTCCATCGCCACACGCCCGAGGATGGGGCACGCCCGTCCTTCGATGCTCACGTGCGCCGCGCCGCCGAGCGCACGGACGACTCCCTGTCCGTAACCTCCCGAGATGAGCGCGACCCGGGTGTCCTGCGGTGCCCGGTACCGGTACCCGTAGGACACGCCCTCGCCGCGTCGCAGGACCTTGGTGCCGAGCACCGTGCCGCTCATGCGCATGACGGGGGTCGCGGCACCCGCGAGCCCGTACAGTTGCCGGGCATCCACGAGATCATCCGCGTTCTCGCGTGCGTCGACGACGCGGATGCCGAGCGCGGCGAGGTCGGCGCCGGTGCCGGGATCGGCGCGCACGGCATGCAGGCCCAGGGGGCGCAACGTGGCCGCGACCGACGCGGCACCGTGCCCCCACGCGTCCCACCGAAGGTCCAGAACAGCGTCGGCGAGGGGTGCCCGCTGGGCGTTGTCGCGGAGCGCGTCGATCCGGATCCGTGCGACGGGGTTCATCGGCGCAGCGCAGACCCCATGGCGCGCTCGTGCCGGGGGCGCGACCCCTCACGGATGCCGGTGGCGCTGACCCTCGTCTCGTACAGGCCGGGCGTCCAATTGCCCTCGATCAGGACGGGACCGTCCGGGCCCACGGCGACGTCCCACCCCACGTACGGAACCGCGGGGATCTGCCGGGCGGCGCGGTCGACGAGGTCGAGCACCTGATCCCAGAGCGGGACGGCGAAGTCCACGATCGACATGTGCGAGTCGGGGTGCTCGAGGTAGCGGCTCTTGTGCTTGCCGGTGTGACCGGGGCCGACCGAATGGCCGTCGTCGTCGAGCATCGTGAAGAAGCCGCCCCAGGTGAACTGGTCGCTGACGGCCCCGCGGCCGAACTTCTGCACCATCACGAGCGGGTGGACCCGCTCACCGTCGAAGTACGTCGTGATCCGCGTCGTGTTGACCGTCCCGGCACAGTAGGAGGACAGGTACGGATGCTGCACGATCGGCTGCTCGATGAGGATCTGCCCCTTCTCGACCAGCTCCGAGCGGAAGGCGTCCCAGTCCTCGACCTCGGCGGTGTCGTAGCGGAAGACGCCCTTGCCCTCGCGGCTGACCGGGACCTTTGCGATGATCACCGGATGCCGCTGCGCGAACTCGCGCAGGCCCGCGGCATCCGTCTCCTCCAGGGCGAGCCACTCGCGCCCGAGGAACGGCTCGAATGCGCGGTTGAAGCGGATCTTGTCCTCGAGCGTCTTCGCGACCTCGCGGTCGTTCAGGGCGTTGGCCAGGTGGTGCTGCAGGAGCGAGGTCATGAACGTCGCGCGCTCGCGTCGATTGAGGAGCGCGAAGTCGGCCTCGTAGTAGTCGATGTACGCGGTGTCGCGGAAGGCCGCCGACCACAGCATGTCGACGAACACGGGCACCGCCCACCGACCCTGCTCGTGCGAGATCTGCCGCGCGAAGCCCCACACGCGACTCGGACGGAACGCGGTGGCGCGCTTGAAGAGGTAGCCCGCGCGGGCTTTCAGCGAGATGTCCATAGAAGGACTGATTATACGAGGGTGCGGCCTGGCGTCCCCCGAAGACGGCGGAGGGCGCTGTGTTAGCGTGAGGACGTGTCACAGGTCTCCCTGCGCGTGCGCTATCTGCTCCAGCGGGCCCGGCGCCTGAACCTCGGAAACGTGACGGAGTTCGCTCGCCAATCGCAGCGCGTGTCGCGGGCACCGCTGCCCGTGATCGTCGCCGACATGCTCTGGTGCTCCGTGCGCTACGAGATGGGTTTCCGCGACTACGCGGTGTGGGACATCCGCACACTGAACCGCCGCGAACGCGCGACGTGGATGACCCATCCCAAGGCCATCCGGCTGAACAACACCCTCAACGGACCGGACTCCGCCGCCTTGCTCGGCGACAAGCCGCGGTTCTACCGTGATTTCGCCGAGATGGTCGGTCGGGAGTGGATCGACGTGGAGGATGCCACGGTCGAGGACGTCTCGGCGTTCCTCGAGCGGCATCCCCGGGTCCTCGTCAAGCCGGCCCGCGGCGAGGGTGGGCGGGGCATCTCCGCGTTCGACGCGTCCGAGATCACGGATGTCGCCGCCTGGCGATCGCGGTTGATCCACGAGGGCGGCACGCTCGTCGAAGAGATCCTGCCTCAGCACGCGCGCCTGTCCGAGCTCTACGGCGGGAGCGTGAACACGCTGCGGATCATCACCTATCGCGCTCCCGATGACACCTTCCACATCATCGCCTCGGTGCTGCGCATCGGCAACGGCGGCGTCGTCGACAACTTCGCCGGTGGTGGCATGTTCACGATGCTCGACGATGAGGGCGTGGCCCGGTGGGCGGGCGTCGACAAGAACTCCCACGTCTTCGAGCGGCATCCGGTGACCGGGGTGGAGATCGCCGGCTTCGCCGTGCCCTTCTACGCCGAGGCGCTCGCCATGGTCGAGCAGGCTGCCCGGCGCCTGCCGTCCGTGCCGTATGTCGGGTGGGACGTCGCCATCACGCCGTCCGGTCCCGCGCTCATCGAGGCGAACCACAATTCCAGCGTGTTCCAGATGAAGCCGAGCGTCTCGGGAATCCGCACCGGCCTGCTCTCGCGGTATCGCGATGCGGTCGGCGCGGGCGTCCTGGACCGACGGGGCTGACTCAGCGGGAGAACCGCGATCGGACCATGCCGATCGCCATCGCGAGCTCCGGGGTGCGGAGGGCGGCGAGGATGCCGAGATAGACCAGCGCGCTCACCGCGCAGATGACGAACGTCCCCGCGGCTGCGGCGAAGACGTTCGCGAGCATCCATCCCGTTGCGCTTCCAGACCACACGTACACACCGAACCCCAGCGCGCCCGCGGGGACCGCGGCGAGCACGAAGCGCACGAGCGCCAGCGTCGGACGACGGAGTCCGAGCGGACCGAGCTTCCTGCGGAGCAGCCAGATGGCCAGCAGGAGCTCGATGATCCCGCAGAGGGTCTGCACCGCCGCGACCGACGCCGTCAGGTGCTCGCGCGGCACCGTGGCGACCGCGGTGATCGTCAGCGCGACGACCAGGATCCCCTGGGCGAGGGTGAAGAAGAACGGCGTGCGCGTGTCGCCGTAGGCGTAGAACGTGCGCTGGATGATGAACAGGACGGCCATGGGGATGAGGCCGAACAGGAAGGCCACGAGCACGGGTGCGGCGAGGAGGGCGTCGACGGCGGCGTTGGTGAAGATCCGCGACGCCGGCACGGCCGCGGCGATGAGGGCGGCGGCGGCGATCACGACGAAGAGCCCGAGGGTGCGGATGGCGGCGGAGATGTCCTCCCGGAGGGCCACGTCGCGCTGGGCGGCGGCATGCTCGGCGATCCGGGTGAAGTAGGGCGTTCCGATCGACAGGACGATCAGGGCGTACGGCACCATGTACACCAGCCAGGCATTCCCCCAGACCGTGACCGAGACGTTGTCTCCGGAGGCTTCGGACATCGCCCGCACCTGGACGATTCCGGCGAACAGGGTCACCAGGACCATGCCGAAGGTCCAGGAGGCGAGGGCGCCCATGCCGCCGAATCCGACGCCGCGCCAACGGAAGTCGGGCTTGAGCGGGATGCCGGATCGACGCCAGACGATCGCGAGGACGACGGCCTGCACCACGATCCCCAGCGTCGCCGTCCCGCCGATCAGCGCGACCGCGGTGGGGGTCCACCCGACCAGATCGCTCCGATCGCTGCCGAAGACGACGATGAAGGCACCGAAGCCGATGATCGACACGATGTTGTTCAGCACAGGTGCCCACGCGTACGGCGCGAAGATGCGGCGTGCATTCAAGCTCTCCCCCATGAGGGCGAACATCCCGTAGAAGAAGATCTGCGGGAGGCACCAGTACGCGAACGCAGTGGAGAGAGCGCGCTGCTCGTCGGAGAAGCCGTTCGCGAGCACCCAGATGAGCCACGGCGCGAGCAGCATCGACACGACGGTCGCGAGCATCAGGATGCTGGCCCCGGCCGTGAGGAGCTTCGGCAGGAACACGCGACCGCCGTCCGCCTGGGCGCTCACCGCGACGACCCGGGGGACGATCACACCGGTCAACAGGCCGGTGGAGATGAGCGTGAGCACCGTGTTCGGCAGCTGGTTGGCGACGTAGAAGGCATCACCGGCCGCGTACACGCCGATGGCGCTGACCAGCACGACGGTGCGGACGAGTCCGGTCAGACGCGAGGCGAGCGTGCCTGCGGCGATGAGGGAGGTCGCCCGTGCGAGGTTCATCGAGGAGGTGGGAGTGCGGCGATCGGGACGGTCAGGCGGTGCGGACGATTCCCAGCGGCGTGGACTGGTGGCCCTGGCCGAGGGGGTTGTCCTTCAGGATCGCCAGCAGACGCCGCTCGGTCGCTTTGTCCACGGTTGAGCCGAGGATGTTCCCGCCGAGGTCGTTGATGTCGACGACGGCGACCTCGCAGACGGATCCGAGAAGCGCCTTCAGGCGCTGCGCCACGTCGCGGGGCCGTTCGGGTCCGAGGACCACGGCCTTGTTGTAGGGCGGGATGGTTCCGCTCGTGGGGCCGTCGATGGCGCGCGCCTTGTCGCCGGCGATCCGGTAGAAGTCGCCCTTCCGCCCGAACGCCTTCGTCACCGCGGAGACGGCGGCGGCGAGGAGGATGCGGGGAGTCCCGCACTCGCGCAAGGCCATCTCCATCGTCTCGGGCATCCCGAGACCGATGCCGTAGGGCGTGCGGGTGACGTACTTGGACAGGAACAGCGCGAGACGGCGAGGCTGGATCTCCTCGACGAGGTAGGACCGCCCCTGCGTGATCGCGACGATCTTCTCCGTCACGAAGAGCAGGTCTCCCGCCCGCACCTGATCAGCCGCATACTCGCGGATGAACGCGTCCAGGTCATCACCCGGCATCACGACCCGTGTGCGGATCGGGATGCGCGAGAACGACGCGCCCTCGAGCGTGACCGTCAGCGCCTTGCCGTCGTTCGCCTCGCTCACTCGAGATAATCCCGCAGCGACTGCGACCGTGACGGATGCCGGAGCTTGGCCATGGTCTTCGACTCGATCTGGCGGATCCGCTCGCGGGTGACCCCGAACGTGTCGCCGATCTGGTCGAGGGTCTTGGGCTGACCGTCTCCGAGGCCGAAGCGCATGCGGATCACGCCCGCCTCGCGCTCGGACAGCGAATCCAGAAGCGACTCGAGCTGACGCTGGAGCATCGTGAAGCCGACCGCATCGGCGGGCACGACCGCCTCGGTGTCCTCGATGAGGTCGCCGAACTCGCTGTCGCCGTCTTCGCCGAGGGGGGTGTGCAGTGAGATCGGCTCACGGCCGTACTTCTGCACCTCGATGACCTTCTCGGGGGTCATGTCCAACTCGCGGGAGAGTTCCTCGGGGGTGGGCTCACGACCCAGGTCCTGGAGCATCTGGCGCTGGACGCGGGCCAGCTTGTTGATGACCTCGACCATGTGGACGGGGATGCGGATCGTCCGGGCCTGGTCCGCCATCGCCCGGGTGATGGCCTGCCGGATCCACCACGTGGCGTAGGTCGAGAACTTGAACCCCTTGGTGTAGTCGAACTTCTCGACGGCACGGATGAGGCCCAGGTTGCCTTCCTGGATCAGATCGAGGAACTGCATGCCGCGGCCGGTGTAGCGCTTGGCCAGCGACACGACCAGGCGGAGGTTCGCGCCGAGAAGGTGGCTTTTGGCGCGCTGGCCGTCGCGGGCCACCCACTGCAGATCGAGTCCGAGCTGCGAGGACTTCTCGGCCGCCGACATCTGCGACAGCTTCTCCTCGGCGAACAGGCCCGCCTCGATGCGCATCGCGAGCTCGACCTCTTCGGCCGCGTTGAGGAGCGGCACCTTGCCGATCTGCTTCAGGTAGTCCTTGACGGGGTCCGCGGTCGCGCCGGTGATCTGCGTCGAGTAAACCGGGACGTCGTCCTCGTCGCTGGTCGAGATGACGATGGCCCCGGTGGGCAGCGGCTCAGCGGCGGCGGGCTTGGTGTTGCTCTCGTCGTCGTCGTCGTCACCGTCGGACTTCTTCTTCGCCGCAGTGTCATCCGAGGCGTCGTCGTCGGAGCTGTCGTCGTCGGCGTCGATCTCGACGTCATCGTCGACCTCGTCGTCCTCTTCCGGCTCCTCCGCGGCGGCCGCCTTCTTCGGCGCCGCCTTCTTCTTGGTCGCCGTGGACGCGGCACGCTTCTTGGGCGACGCCTTCGGGGTCGTCGTCACCTTCTCGGCCTCGTCCAGCTCCGTGTCCGTCGCTGCGGTCGGGGCCGCTGTGGTCTTCGTCCCTGAGGTCACGTTTCGCCTTTCACCGGAGCGCGTCGGGCGATGCCCTCCGGGAGATTTCGGACACTAGTAAGACCCTTGTCAAGTCCCCGAGATGTGAAGGACGGGCCTGCACACGGGGCGACAACGGGTCGAGAACTCCAATTGTCTCATACTCGCCGCGCGCATCCGCACGAAGCGGCTGGCGGGGCGCTCTTCTCCTAACGCCTCGGCCCGGACCGACATTCCCCGGCGTCAGCCGCGCTTGTCGTCATCCGGCGGCCGCGTGGCGAGGAAGCGCTCCAACTCCGCGGCGAGCTCGTCCGCACTCGGCAGATCGCCCGTGTGGATCATCGGCGTCGCCTGCGTCGCCCCGGCCATGTACGCGTCGTAGCGTTCTTCGAGCGTGTGGATCATCCGCGACAGTTCGTCGCTGCCCTCGACCTGGTCCTCGACCTTCGACAGATACTCCTTGTTCTCGTCCCGGAGGTCCTCCCCCGCGAACACCAGGCCGGTCGCGGCGGTGAGGCTGTCCAGTGCCGCCAGGGCCGCCGCCGGGTAGTCGGTGTCGCCGAGGTAGTGCGGGATGAGCAGGACGAACCCGGACACGCGCGCGCCCGTCGCCGCGAACCGATACTCCAGGAGATGGCCTGCCGTCGACGGCACCTGCGTCTGCGGCTGCCAGACCGAGTGCGCCTTCGTGAGTTCCGTGCGCGTGCCGCTCACCGTCGTGCCGATCGGCCGCGTGTGGGGCACCGGCATCGGGATGGCGTGCACCCACGTCACGGTGGACGCGCCGTACTCGTCGGCGAGCGCGACGACGGCGTCGGCGAACGCGTCCCACGCGAAGTCCGGCTCGTATCCGGCGAGGAGGAGGAAGGGTGTGCCGAAAGCGTCGTGTGCGAGCGAGAGCTCCAGTCGGGGCATCCGGAACTCCGACAGGTGATCGCGGTCGAAAGTGATGATGGGGCGTCGCGCGCGGTAGTCCAGGAGGACGTCGTTGGTGAACTGCACCATCGGCACGGGGTTCGCTTCGTCTCGGAAGTACTGCACCAGACGGCTCACCGCATTGCCGGCGTCCGTGAAGCCGGTGAGGGCGATCACGAGGGGGATCCCGCGGGGGACGGGCGGGGCGGAGGCCGATCGCTCGTACAGGGGTGCGTTCAGCGGCATGGCTCCATGCTACGAGCCGAGGTGCGCCCGAGGGGCTGTCGGCCTGCCGCTGAGGGCGAACACGTCGGGGTACCTAGGATGGAGCGCATGTCGTTTCCCGTCGTCGCGCACCGATCCACTCCCGTTCGAGACACGGACGCCGATGCGGTCCTCCTCCTCCTGCCGCCGTCGTCCAGCTGGACCCCGGACGCCGATCGATGGCCCGGTCTGTCCGACGCCCTCGAGGCGGTCGGGTTCACCGGCGTGAAGGGCGCGTTCCAGCGCGTGTACGTGCCGACGCTCGGTCCCCTCCCCGTCGCCGTCGTCGGAACCGGGCCCGCTCCGGGGGCCTCGGCCCTGAGGGAGGCGGCGGGCAGCGGCATCCGTCAGCTCGTCGGTTTCGCGCACGTCGCGGTGCACGCCCCGGCCGCCGCCTCGGAGACCTGGCCGGCGATCGCCGAAGGGGCGGGGCTCGGCGGCTACCGCTTCGACGGCTACAAGAGCGAGGCCCCGAAGCCCCGCGCGTCCCGCGTCAGCGTCCACGCGTCCGCACCCGAGGACGCCGCCGCCCTCGCCCGCGCCGAGGCCCTCGCCGGAGCGGTGGCCGTGGTCAAGGACCTCGTCTCCATCCCCGCCGACCGTCTCGGACCCGCCGATGTCGCCGAGCGGTCGGGCGCTCTGCTGCAGGGGCTCGATGTGACCGTCGACGTGCTCGACGAGGTCGCACTCGAGGACGGAGGGTACGGCGGGATCCTGGGCGTGGGCCGAGGCTCGGACCGTCCCCCCCGACTCGTGCGGGTCGACTACGCACCCGCCGACGCGACGCGTCACGTCGCCGTCGTCGGCAAGGGCATCACGTTCGACACCGGCGGTCTCTCGTTGAAGCCCCCCGCTTCGATGGTGGGGATGAAGTACGACATGTGCGGCGCCGCCACCGCTCTGGCCGTGGTGCGCGCAGCTGCCCAGCTTCAGCTGCCGGTGCGGGTGAGCGCGTGGCTGTGTCTGGCGGAGAACATGCCGTCCGGGCGTGCGACACGGCCCGGCGACGTCCTGCGCATGCTCGACGGCACGACTGTCGAGGTTCTCAACACGGATGCCGAGGGACGCCTCGTGCTCGCGGACGGGCTCGTCGCTGCCAGCCGCGAGCACCCCGACCTCCTCGTCGACGTGGCGACGCTCACCGGTGCCATCACGATCGCGCTGGGCACCCGGCACATCGGAGTCATGGGCGAGGATGACGCGGTCGCGTCGTTCCTCGACGCGGCGGCCGATGAAGGTGAGCCCGCATGGGCACTCCCCCTGCCCGACCATATGGTCGAGGAGCTCGACTCCCCCATCGCCGACCTCCAGAACGCCAAGGTCGGCGACCCCGCCGGCGGATCGCTCTTCGCGGGCCTGTTCCTCCGGCACTTCGTCGGAACCGTCGGCGAGGGCGACGAGGAGCGTCGGATCCCGTGGGTCCACCTCGACATCGCGGGGGTAGGCATGAACAAGGGCGGCGGCCACGGCTTCACCGACAAGGGCGCCACCGGGGCGAGCGTGCGCAGCATCATCCGCCTGATCGAAGCGCAGGCCGCCCGATGAGCGAGCACGTCTTCGACGCGGTCGTGCTCGGCGGGGGCAGCGGAGGCTACGCCGCCGCGATCCGGCTGTCCGAGCTCGGACGTTCCGTCGCCCTCATCGAGAAGGACAAGGTCGGCGGGACGTGCCTGCACCGGGGGTGCGTCCCGACCAAGGCGCTGCTGCACGTCGCGGAGGTTGCCGATGTCGCGCGGGATGCGGCATCCGTCGGCGTCATCGCCGAGGTGCAGGGTCTCGACCCCGACCGGATGCGCGCCTACCGGGAAGGGATCGTCGCCAAGAAGCATCAGGGCCTCCAGGGCCTGCTGGCGGCGCGCGGAATCACGGTCGTCGCGGGCGAGGGGACGCTCGTATCCGGTCCGGCGGTCGCGGTCGGAGACGACATCTACCGCGGGGCGGACGTCATCATCGCGACCGGCTCGTACTCGCGCACGCTTCCCGGTGTCGAGGTGGGGGGACGGATCCTCACGAGCGAGACCGCGCTCGAGCTTCCGGAGGTGCCGCGTCGGGTCATCGTCCTCGGCGGCGGCGTCATCGGTGTCGAGTTCGCCTCGCTGTGGCGCTCCCTCGGCGTCGACGTCGTCATCGTCGAGGCGCTGGACCACCTCGTCCCCAACGAGGATCCCGTCCTCAGCAAGGGTTTGGAGCGTGCGTTCCGCAAGCGCGGGATCGTGTCGCACCTCGGCGCGCGCGTCGCGGGTGTGGACGCCTCCCCCGCCGAGGTTTCGGTGCGCCTCGAGAACGGCACGTCGCTCACCGCCGACTACCTCCTCGTCGCGGTCGGCCGAGGACCGGCGACCGCCGGTCTCGGACTGGAGGAGGCCGGGGTCGCGCTCGATCGCGGATTCGTCGTCACCGACGATCGTCTGCGGACGGATGCCGCGCATGTCTGGGCCGTCGGGGATATCGTGCCCGGGCTCCAGCTCGCACATCGCTCCTTCCAGCAGGGCGTCTTCGTCGCCGAAGAGATCGCGGGCCTCGATCCCGTCATCGTCCCCGAGGCGCAGATCCCTCGCGTGACCTACTCCCACCCCGAGGTCGCCTCTGTCGGCCTCACGGAGGCACAGGCGGCCGACGCGCACGGACGAGACCGCGTCGCCGCGTACGAGTACAACCTCGCGGGGAACGCCAAGAGCGAGATCATCGGCACGGGCGGCGTCGCAAAGGTCGTCCGGATCGTGGACGGGCCCATCGTCGGCGTCCACCTCGTCGGAGACCGCGTCGGTGAGCTCATCAGCGAGGGGCAGCTCGCCGTCGGCTGGGAGGCCCACCCCGAGGACATCGCTCCGTTCGTGCACGCACACCCCACCCAGAGCGAAGCGCTGGGCGAAGCCTTCCTCGCTCTCGCCGGAAAACCGCTGCACGCGCTCTGACCATTCCGGCACCAACCCATCACTAAGCTAAGAACGACATCAGGAATCCTGAAGGAGACAAGCCCATGAGCACTTCCGTGGTCCTCCCCGCGCTCGGAGAGAGCGTCACCGAGGGAACGGTCACCCGCTGGCTGAAGCAGGTCGGCGACACCGTCGAGACCGACGAAGGTCTGCTCGAGATCTCGACCGACAAGGTCGACACCGAGATCCCCTCCCCCGTCAGCGGGGTCATCGAGGAGATCCTCGTCCAAGAGGACGAGACGGTGGAGGTTGGAGCCGTCCTCGCGAAGATCGGCGACGGATCCGGTGCACCCGCCGGTGACGCCGCGCCGGAATCCGCGCCCGAAGAAGCCGAGGCACCCGCCGCCGAGGCTGAGCCCGCCGAGCAGGCGCCCGCGGAGACCGCACCCGAACCGGCGGCCGCGCCGGCCGCATCCGGTGGCGGCAAGGACGTCGTCCTCCCCGAACTCGGCGAGAGCGTGACCGAGGGTACCGTCACGCGCTGGCTGAAGCAGGTGGGCGATGATGTCGCCGTGGACGAGCCGCTCCTGGAGATCTCCACCGACAAGGTCGACACCGAGATCCCCTCGCCCTTCGCCGGCACGCTTCAGGAGATCCTCGTCCAGGAGGACGAGACCGTCGAGGTCGGCGCCGCACTGGCCCGCATCGGTGACGGCGCCCCCGCCGAGGCCGCGCCGGAGCCCCAGCCTCAGCCCGAGCCCGAGGAGGCGCCGGAGCCGGCGAAGGCGAGCGCACCCGCACCGGAGCCCGAGAAGGCGCCCGCGCCCGCACCGGAGCCCGCCTCGGTCCAGGAGCCGGCCCCCGCCGCCGTCGCGCCCTCCGCGGACGACGCGACGCCGTACGTGACGCCCCTCGTGCGTCGACTGGCGCAGCAGCAGGGCGTCGACCTCACGCGGGTCACCGGCACCGGTGTCGGCGGCCGCATCCGCAAGGAAGACGTCCTGAAGGCTGCCGAGGCCCCCGCGGCGTCGGCGACCGAGGCGGCTGCCGCACCGGCGCGTCGAGAGCCCGTCGTCTCCGAACTGCGCGGGACGACCCAGCCCATGTCGCGACTTCGGAAGGTCATCGCCGAGCGTGCCGTGGCTTCGATGCAGGCGACCGCGCAGCTGACCACCGTGGTCGAGGTCGACGTGACGCGCCTGTCGGCGTTCCGCGACGCGGTCAAGGCGGATTTCCACTCCAAGACCGGTGACAAGCTGTCCTTCCTGCCCTTCTTCGCGGTGGCCGCCGTCGAGGCTCTCCAGCAGTTCCCGATCATCAACGCCACGGTCGACGGCAACGACATCGTCTACCCGGCTACGGAGAACATCTCCATCGCCGTGGACACCGAGCGCGGTCTCCTGACGCCGGTCGTCAAGGACGCCGGGGGGAAGAACCTCGCCCAGTTCGCGCGGGAGATCGCCGATCTGGCCGCCCGGACGCGCGACAACAAGCTGAAGCCGGACGAGCTGGCCGGGGGCACGTTCACCCTCACCAACACCGGCTCGCGCGGTGCCCTGTTCGACACCCCGATCGTCTTCCTGCCGCAGTCGGCGATCCTCGGTCTCGGGGCCGTGGTGAAGAAGCCGGGCGTCGTCACGGTTGATGGGAAGGACGCGATCTCGGTCCGCTCCTACGTCTATCTCGCGCTGTCCTACGACCACCGCATCATCGACGGTGCCGATGCCGCGCGCTTCCTCGGCGCCGTCAAGGCGCGTCTCGAAGCGGCGGAGTTCGAGGCCGACCTCGGGATCTGATCCGCTCCGGATCACGGTTCGGGCTGTTGCGGGACGTCGTGGACGTCCCGCAACAGCCACTTTCCGTCTCGGAGAGCGATGACGACCAGCTGGGGAGCGTGTCCGTCGACATCGAGACGGAGCACGGCGACCCCGCCGAGATCATCGAGCGGAGTGATCCGCCGCTCGGTCGACGGCGCATCGACGGCCCCTGAGGGAAAGGCTGTCGCCGGGTCGAGGACGACGCCCGCGAGGCACGACGGATCTCCCGCGCAGGTCAGGCGTCCCTGGATCAGGGAATCGGCCACGGATGGGATGTCCGTGGTCTCGGTCGCGCCGTCCGAGGCGGCGGGCGCCGCGGACGCGGACTCCTGCGGAACCTCCGCGGGCGCGTCGGACGCGACGGCATCCGTCGTGGCTGCGGGCGCGTCGCCCGAGGTCGCAGCGCCCGCAGCCGGCCACAGGAGGCCCGCGGCGAGCACGCCGGCTCCGGTGACGCCGGCGAGGACGACGGGCAATCGTCGCGATCTCTGCGGCAGTCGAGTTCGGCGCCAGACCTCGGTCGTCCACCGGGAGAACAGATCGGCGAGATCGGCATCGAGGAACCGCGCCCAGGATGCGACCATCCGCGGGGGTGCGTCCTCCACGGTCGCGATGGCGTCGTGTTCCGGGCGGACGGACGTCATCGGCCGAGGTGCCGTCCCCGGGTGGGACAGCGGCTGAGGTTCGGCGATCGCGAAGAGCCCGTCCTCCACGGCACGGATCTCTCGAGCCGACGATCGACTCCGTTCGAGATCAGCGAACACCGGTGCCCAGACAGGGTCCGCGGGCGAGGCGCCGCCGAGCTCGAGACAGCGTCGGGTGGCGGTGCGGGCGTCCGCCTCGCCGGCGCCGTCGCCGATCGCGAGGACCGGGCGTCCGCCCGCATCGACCCACCAGGAGCCGGGCAGGCGCGCGTGCTCGCCCGCTTCGCGGAGTCCGCGCAGAAGGCTGAGGGCGAGGGTCACCGCCTCCCCCGCGGGCAAGTTCTCCCCCGCGGAGACGCGGTCCGACAGCATCCGGTCGAGGCGCCGGCAGATCGGAAGGAGCGCATCGTGTCCATCGGGGCGTCGTACGACGTCGAGGGGACTCAGCAGGTGGCCGTCGTCCCGTGCCGCCCAGCCCGGCCAGGTGGATCCGAGGATCTGGGCGTCGACGAGGAGCCCTCGGCCCCCGTCCTGCAGTGCGACTCCCAGGCCCGGCCAGGGTCCCTCGGTGCCCGCACCCACGCGGCGCACCGCGCGGTAGGGCGAGAGGAGGCGCTCACGTGCGATGTTCACTCCCCCAGCGTGAGCCGACGCGCGGGCCGGCGACGGGGTGGGAACGTCATCTGTGGATGCGGCACAGGTGCGCGCCGGCTGTGGAGGAGGGGCGGAAGGCGCCGAAAAGGTAGTCTGGATCCATGGCCGCGCGTACCACCAGCCCCGAGAAGCGTCCGGGGTTCTTCTCCCAGCTCCGCACGCTCTACACCTTCACCCAGAAGGCGTTCCCCTGGCTCCCGTTCCTTCTGGTCGGCATTCTCCTGGTCGGGATCGCGCTGGGTGTCGGCATCGGCTTCCTGCTTCCGCCCGTGGCGATCTGGAGCGTGATCCTCTGGGGCATCACCGGTCTGCTTCTGGGTGTCCTGGCGTCCCTCATGACCATGACGCGGCTGTCGACGCGCGCGATGTACCGCCGCCTCGACGGGATGCCCGGTGCGACCGGCCACGTCATCTCCACCTCGCTCGGACGTCGGTGGCAGGCGAGCGAATTGCCCGTCGGGGTCAACCCGAAGACCCAGGATGCGGTGTACCGGGCCATCGGTCGCGGAGGGGTGGTGATCGTCGGCGAGGGCGCGCGCGGCCGACTGACCCGGCTCGTCGCCGACGAGCGCACGAAGGTCCAGCGTGTCGCGTCCGGCGTTCCGATCACGGTGCTCTACATCGGTCACGGCGAGGATGAGGTCCCCATCGGCAAGCTCGCCTCCACGATCAAGGCTCTGCCCAAGGCGGTCGACCGCGCGACGATGGCAGCGGTCATCAAGCGCGTCGAGTCGGTCTCGCAGTCGCTGACGTCGCTGCCCATTCCGAAGGGCATCGATCCGACCAAGGTGCGGGCGCAGCGTCCTCGCTGAGTCGGCACCGCCGACCCGATCCGACCTCAGGAGCGGACGAGGACCGTGCCCGCAGCCTTGTCATGGACACCACGGTGGTCGCTGTCCCAGATGACGGCGGGAATGACGAGGATCAGCAGGATCGTCCGGACGACGGGGCGCCACAGGCCCACCCAGCCGCCGTCGGATCGCCGCAGGGTCAGGCCGAACAGCCGATGGCCGGGACTCCCCTGCAGCGTCGGGAGGAAGACGATCTGGATCGCGCCGAAGATGATGAGGATCGCCAGCGCATCCCACCCGAAGAAGCCGGACAGCAGGTACGCGGCGCCGTAGTCGACGAAGAGGGCACCCACCCGGCGGCCCAGGCCGCCGATGGCGCCGCGCCCTTCACGCGGGAGGCCGAGGCGTTCGCCGGGATACGGTTCGGACAGTGGGGTCACCCTTCCAGCGTATCCAGGCCTCTGTAACATGGCCGAAACATAGGTGTCACTGCCGGGCAATCCCCTGTCGATACCGTTCCACCATCCCGCGACGCGGGTGGCAATTCCCGATGCCCTATCTCTGGAGCCTTCATGTTCAAAGATTCATCCGAGGTGCTCAAGTACATCAAGGACGAGGACGTCAAGTTCCTCGACATCCGATTCACGGATCTTCCCGGTGTGCAGCAGCACTTCAACATCCCGGCCTCCACCGTCGATGAGGACTTCTTCACGGTGGGGCAGCTGTTCGACGGCTCCTCGATCCGTGGTTTCGCCAACATCCACGAGTCGGACATGCAGCTGATCCCGGATGTCTCGACCGCGTACCTCGACCCCTTCCGCGAGGCGAAGACCCTGATCATGGTCTTCGACATCTACAACCCGCGCACGGGTGAGATCTACGCGAAGGACCCCCGCCAGGTCGCCAAGAAGGCCGAGAAGTACCTCGCCTCGACCGGCATCGCCGACACCGCCTTCTTCGCGCCCGAGGCCGAGTTCTACATCTTCGACGACGTCCGCTACGAGGTGAAGCAGAACTCCGCGTTCTTCTCCGTCGACTCGGAGGAAGGCGCGTGGAACACGGGCCGTGTCGAGGAGGGCGGGAACCTCTCGAACAAGACCCCCTACAAGGGTGGGTACTTCCCCGTCAGCCCCGTCGACAAGACCGCGGACCTCCGCGACGACATCAGCCTCCGCCTCATCGAGTCGGGACTGATCCTCGAGCGCGCTCACCACGAGGTCGGCACCGGTGGACAGCAGGAGATCAACTACCGCTTCGACACGATGGTGCACGCGGCGGACGACATCCTGAAGTTCAAGTACATCGTCAAGAACGTCGCGAACGAGTGGGGCAAGGTCGCCACCTTCATGCCGAAGCCGCTGTTCGGCGACAACGGCTCGGGCATGCACACGCACCAGTCGCTGTGGCTCGAGGGCAAGCCCCTCTTCTACGACGAGGCGGGCTACGGCGGACTGTCCGACACGGCGCGCTGGTACATCGGCGGCCTTCTCGCCCACGCTCCTGCGGTGCTGGCGTTCACGAACCCCACGCTGAACTCCTACAAGCGTCTGGTGAAGGGGTACGAGGCGCCGGTCAACCTGGTCTACTCGGCCGGCAACCGCTCCGCGGCCATTCGCATCCCGATCACCGGTTCGAACCCGAAGGCCAAGCGCATCGAGTTCCGCGCGCCGGACGCGTCCGGCAACCCGTACCTCGCCTTCGCCGCCCAGATGATGGCGGGCCTCGACGGGATCATCAACCGCATCGAGCCCCACGAGCCGGTCGACAAGGACCTGTACGAGCTTCCTCCCGAGGAGGCCAAGAACATCCCGCAGGTGCCGAACTCGCTTCTCGACTCGCTGGAGGCGCTGCGCGCCGACCACGAGTTCCTCACGCGCGGCAACGTGTTCACGCCCGAGCTGATCGAGACGTGGATCGAGTACAAGATCGAGAACGAGATCCAGCCGATCAACGCCCGTCCGCACCCCTTCGAGTACGAGCTGTACTTCGGAGTGTAGCCAGATTCCGCGGTTTTCCTGGGGTTAGTCCGCAGGCAGTCCGCAGAATCTCCCAGAAGGCCCGCCGGCATGCCGCTGGCGGGCCTTCTGCTGTCGGTAGCATCCGGGCATGGCATCCATTCAAGTCCCGGTCAGTGATGAGAAGCTCCTCGCCCTGCTCGCCGAGTCCCGCGGGCTCGACGTCGGCAAGGGGAGGGTCAGCGCGATCGACGTCGTTGCTCAGCCGCCGGTGTCGAACTCGAACGTCTCTCACCACGTGTCGGTGACGATCGAGTTCGGTCTGGAGCTAGGCGAAGTCGAGACGCTCGTCGGGTACTGACGGCCGCAGCGCTGCGGCGACGGCCGCGCGCGAGGACTCGTCGCGGTCGGGCCACATGTGCCCGTAGGTGTCGAGCGTCGTCTTCGCTGACGCATGGCGGAGTCGGGCCTGCACGGTCTTGATGTCGAGGCCCGCGGCGATCAGCAGGCTCGCGAAGTAGTGCCGCAGGTCGTGGATGCGGAAGCCCTCCGGGAGCACGTCGATCGTGTCGCGGACGTCCTTGAATGCCGTCTCGATCGTGTACGGCGCGACGGGGCGCCCGAACGCGCCGACGACGATGGTGTCGCTCCCCCACTCGACGGGGTTCGCGTTCAGCATCACCGCGAGCTCTGTCGGGATCGGGATGGGAGTCTTCGACGTCTCCGACTTCAGCGGCTCACCCGGGTACTGCACGGCCGGGGTGATGATGCCCCGCATGAAGTCGACGTCGCTGACGCGGAGCGCCGCGATCTCAGCGACGCGGAGGCCTGCGAACGCGCCGAGCAGGACCACCGGTCGGAAGTGCGGCGGCAGCGCGTCGTGGAGCGCCCACACCTGCTCTGTGGTGGCGACGTAGGGGCGTTGCTTAGCCGCCGGCGGGGACGTCCGCCTCGAGCACGGCGACCGCGGAATGAGACCGTCGTGCACAGCGTCCGTGAACAGCTGCGACAGGCGCCGGTGCAGGGCGTACACGGTGGACTGGGCGTAACCGCGGGCTGCGAGTGACGCGACCCACGTGTTCACCTCAGACGGGCGCACAGCGCGCAAGGGGCGCGCCCCCAGATCGGCGACGATCACCCGGAGATGCACGCGCGCCTGTCGGACCGTCGACGCGCGATTGCGCTCGTACCCACGGATCCAGACGTCGGCCCACTCCCCCAGCGTCATCCGTGCCCGAGACGGCTCCACGTGGGTGCCGGTGACGAGCGCCGCGGTGTTTTCGTCGATCCAGCGTTGCCCGTCGCGCTTCGTCGCGAAGTGCCGGGCGTGCTCCTTGCCGGTGTCGTCGCGGTACCTTGCCCGCCACTTTCCGTCAGGGCGCTGCTTGATCGACGCCACAGTGTCACTCCTTCGGCGTCTGTGGAGCCTCAACCTTGAGCCCGGGCAGGAAGACCTCTTCGGCGGTCTCGTCGTGCAGACTCAGACGGACCTTCTGAACCTGCGAGGTGACGTCGGCAACCCGCACGTACGGGGCCTCCAGCCACCATGGTCCCGACATCCGGTGAGCGGCGTGCACTTCGCTCTCCATGTCCTCGACGCTCCCGTCGAGAACGAGCGGGACCGCGGACGCGCCCCACATCCATGCTTCCGCGGCCTGCACCGTTCCCCAACCGGTCAGTTCGACGGCATCCGACGGTAGCCGGGAGTCAGGCAGAAGCAACGCCAGCGGGCCGACGCCCAACGCGATCGCCAGCGCCACGAGATCATCGACCTCGACGCGCCGGCCGCCACTCTCGATCCGGCCGATGCTCGACACCGGGATTGGATGCCCGTTCTCGGCAAGTCGCGTCGCGAGCTGCGCTTGAGTAAGGCGCGATGCTTCGCGGACGCGACGGACGTTCTCCCCGACGGTTCGCGTCGTGGGGCCGATGGGGTTGCGGCGTTCGCGCGAATTCTGATCGGACACGTAACGAGACTACTTGCGTTAGGGCGTAACTGGCAATACTGTCTCCACTAACGCAACTAGGTGCGTTACTGGAGAGGATTGACATGTCTGACATCACCGTACGGCCGCGGTTCTATTTCGTCGCCGAGGTCGCTTCCGAACTCCGACGCTCGGAGGCGTCGGTCCGCTGGCTCATCCACACGGGGCGACTCAAGACCGGCAAGCTCGGCGGCCGCGTCGTCGTCGCCGCGGACGAACTCGACCGATTCATTAGCGCCGCGTTCGACGAGGCGGCGTCCTGATGGCCACCACGTCGAACGAAGGAGCCCTCGGCGCGGAGGCAACCGCGGCCGAGGGCAGCAACCAGAACCCTGCAGAGGAACCAGCCATGACGATCATCGCAGAATCCCCCGCCGTCGACCCCAACATCGCCCCCTGCCCTCGGTTCACGTGGTGCACGGGACATGCCAGGGTGACGAATCTGGACGACATCGCCGCGCACTTCGGCACCGTGGCGCGCATCGTCGGTCCGCGGGGGGAGCTCGTTCTGCGGTTCTGGCTGCAGGAGCCGACGTTGTCCTTTCCCGAGGTGGAGCCGCCCAGCTTCACGATCGACGGGTGGGACGACTGGGAGATCGGCTTCTCTGAGGTTGACGTCGAGATCGACGAGTACCTTGCCCTGCTCGCGGAGGCTCGCGCGGCGATGCGTGAGTTTGCCGGCGCTCACCCCGAACTGGGGGCAACCGCGTGAGCGCGCCGAAGCCGGAGTCACAGTCTCAGGCGGCGTCGTGGAATCAGGTCTGCCGGAACGCGGAGGGCGCGGGCTTGTGCTCCCGGTGTGCGGCCCAGTGCGCGTGGGGTGCTCAGAACGGGTTCGCGAGCGTGCGGCCGCCGTGCTCGGGGTGCGCGATGGTCATGCTCTCGTGGCCGGTCGCACGGCCGTCAGGGTGGCGGACACCAGCGGGCACCCTGTCACGGGCGTCGACGTGGGCGCCGTTCACGCTCACGGGGCGCACACCGTCGGATGCGCGCCCCGTCGACGGGGAGGTGTGAGCGTGTGGCCCGAAGGATCACTACCCGCTGGCTCGCGCGCGGAGGCCTCCGCCAGCTCGGCCTCACGATGCACGAGGGATGGGTGCTCGTGGCACTCGTCGACCGCGCCGATTCCGACGGGATCGCGTGGCCGTCGCAGTACACGATCGCGGCCGATCTCGGCATCGCGCGCTCGACGGTCCAGCTTGCGCTGGCTCGTCTCGTCGAGGTGCACGCCATCTCAGAGCACGAGCCCGGACGTCAAGGCCGGTCGGCGCGATACCGAATCGGCGAGGTGCCCCAACTGGCCCGGCAGTCGGGCCAGTTGTACGCGATCAACTAGACCGATTCACGGGGCTAGTTCGAGGTTCGCAACTAGCCCGCCAGCCGGTCACGAAGTAAGAACATGTCACGGAGGACGCTCTGCCGTGGCTGTGCGCGCCCTCCCGGGCGCTCGCCGCTCGCTCCGCTCGCTGACCATGATCATGACCATCCTCGGATCATCCATCGCGGGTCGGACGGCTCTGCCGTTCGACGCTCCCCCGGAGGGGGACGGGAGGGGGGAACGACCCGCGACGGTCGCTCCCCGCAAGGTCGCGGTGACCGTGTGGTCGCTGTTGCGCCGCCTCCCGGCGCCGCTGGCTGATGATGGCGAGCAGGAGGGTGGCTGGGTGACCTCGCTGGCCTCCGGTCCGTCTCAGACCGGCGACGTGCGGGGGCGCCCAGCGCGACCACGGCACGCGCGGGAGGTCCGCCGGTGACCGGCCGGTGCGTCGAGTGCGCCGGTGCGCTGCCATCATCGGCCTCGTCTCGGCGTCGGTTCTGCTCGGACACGTGCCGGTATCGGTGGCGTGACAGGCAGCCCGAGCGGAAGGCAGCGGACGCCGATCGTCATCGGCGCCGGTATCACGGTGATGCGGAGTTCCGGCGGCGTCACAACGAGGCGTGCGAACGACGGCGCCTCGCGCGCCTCGGCCGCCGGGAGGAGACGCCGTGAGCCGGCACGCGCATCGCTGCGACACCCGCACGCCTGAGCAGCGGTTCTCGGATGAGGCGAAGCGGTGGCGGCTGTCCCTGCGCGACGAGGAGAGCCGGCACGCTGAGACGCGCGCTGCGCTCGCCGAGGCGAACCGGACGCTGGTGATCTACTACCTCCGGGAGTGGCTGCAGGATCCGCGGGACTTCTTGCACCTGGTGCCGATCGAGCAGCTCGTCGACCCCGCCGGCCGGATCCTGTGGGGACGCGTGGACGTGCTCGTCGACGAGCTGCTCGACGAGCGCCCGCACTACGCGGTGATGGATGTCGCTTCCCGGCCGCGGGGGTCGTCGGCGCTACAGTGGATGAAGGCACGATCGTGAGCCACCGTCTGGTTCAGATCGAAGCCACGGAGCCCCGAGGGCAACGCGCGACAGGTCTGGGACCGGCGCGGCAGGTGGATCACTCACCATCGGGAGTCACCATGTATCACCCCACCTATCTCGGGATCGACTTCGATCCCACCCTCCGCATCAACGGCCAGCCGATCGCGCACCAAGCGAGCGCCGCTGTCGCGCGCCGGAAGGTCACGCGCCAGGACTTCACCGACCGCCTCGGGTTGCCGGCGAATGCATCGAACGACGAGGTCCTGGCCGCCGTCGACGCGCGTCTCACGAAGGCATCGCCGACCCCGGCCGCGTCCCCGGCACGGTCGTACGAAGACGAGCTGTGGGATCGAATCAACGGCCGCGGCGAGCCGGCCGCGCCTCAGCCGGTCGACATGTCTGACGACGCGCTCTGGGGCCGCGTGTTCGGTCACACCGCCGAGAGCGCCTGATCATGGCACGCAAGAGCGGCCCCCAGGGATTGCACCGCGGATTCGTAGAGCAGTTCGTCGAGGAGTGCCGCGCATTCGACGTCGCACCGCCGGCATCGCTGATCAGAGGCCTTGAGCTCCTCGACGCCGCCGACGACCACGCCGCAGACCGGAAGCTCAGCAACCTGCTGTCGTTGTCTCCCGACGAGATCGCTCCCCTCCTCGTCGACCTCTCAATTCGCCGCCACGCAGGCCGTAGCGAGATGACGCCTGACGGTCTCGGCGCAGGTGCCGCGCAGTTCTCGGAGCAGCTCCTCATCGAGATGCGCACGGCTGTCTTGCCCGAGCTGGAGCAGGTGGTCGCTGACCTCCGACCGGTCTTCGACGAAGCAGCCCGGCCGTTCGTGGCCGCCGCTCGCGAGTACGGGTTCACCCACGCGACGACGTCGGATGAAGTGATCGAGCGCGCCGACGAGGGCGCCGCGGCCGCGTGGAGGAACCTGCGTCACGCCGAGGCGGCACTGCTTCCGGTCGTGAGCTTCCGGCGCAGCATCTCGGAAGTCTTCGACATCGCGCCGACGCGGGACACCCTGGCGTCGAGCCTGCAGGCGTTCGGACAGTTCTCCGTGAACTACTCGGTGTGCTTCGCGGAAGGCGAGAACTGGTCACTCGACGACGGGTACGTTCTCGACCAGCACCGCACGCACATCGACTGGCTCGCGCTCGCCGCCGGCGGCCTGCGCCTGAACAGCCCCGCGGAGGTGGAGGAGAAGATCAGGGCGCGCGTCGCCGCGCAGCGCACCGCACTCCCCAAGGGCGAATCAGCGGCGAGCGCCCATGCGCGCATCGCGTCGCTCGAGCGGGCCGCAGGGCTCCGCTGACCGATCATCCGGGCTCGTGGCCCGCCCGCCGTTCCTTTCCGGTTGGGGCCTACGAGATCCGGTCGGGTGCTGAGCATCGGTCGACCGCCACCGCGGGACGCTCGCACCCACACCTGAGGGGCTGACGCTGGGCGGGGTCAGCCCCTCAACACCCCAACAACGAACAGAGAGATCATCATGCGCATCGCGTTCGCAGGCATCACAACACCTGAACCTCCCGACGACATTGACGACACAACCGACGACCAGGAAGAGGAGCAGAACTGATGGTCATCACGGACCTCTACACCTCCCAGATCGCCTACAACCCCGACACGGGGCAGCTCGTGTCGGACGCGGTGTTCCAGGTGTATGCACCTGACGACGTTTCCTTCACCAACCCTCTCGCGCTCACTGAGCCGGCGTCAGGCGTGAACATCCCGACACTCCGTTCGAGCAACATCGGTGTCCTGCCCCCGTTTCGAGTCGCCGGGGACCTCCCGGAGGTCGTGATCCGTTCCGGATCGTTCGCGACGCTCCTGTCGTCCCGGTTCGGGATCTTCGCCGAAGCCGGATTCGACGCCGACCAGGTGCAAGCAGCGGTCGATGCGGTCGCGGGCGCGGAAGCCGCGAAGGGCGGAGCGGAGACGGCGCGCGACGAGGCTCTCGCCGCGAAGGAAGCCGCCGAAGCGGTCGGGACCACGAACGATGCGATCATGACCGCCGTGGCGGCCGACCCGGACTCCGCGTTCGCGACGCAACAAAGAGCCTCGATCGCTGCGGAAGCCGGACCGATTTCTGCCCTGACGCGCCAGCGCTTGGCAGCACGCGCAGCCTACGACGCTGCACTCTCCTCCGGCCGATGCGCCGTGGCAGCGAGTAAGGCAACACGTGTCTCGGAATCGTGGGCAAACCTATCTGCATGGGCGGTCAGCGGGACATCTGTTCAGGTGTTCGGCGGCAAGCTATACGGCGTATCCGGCGGAGGCGGCGCGAATCGGTCATTCCGTGTCGCTCCCGGTAAGACTGCTCGAGTCGTCCTCGTTGTCAACTACCTCAGTGGTGGGACCTCCGGTCAGGGACTTTTCGTCGGGTTCAATCACGACTCCGCCGGTAGCGCCCCGGCCTCCGGCGCGGCAAATAGCACTGGCGTCTACTTTCGGCAGGGCTCGGGGAGCACCGATGGTGTCGTGAACCCGATCAACGATGGCGTACAGGACATTCCGAACCCCGTGTACTCATCCCTTGGTAGCTCGACGTGGACTGTCACGATCACTGTGGACGAGAACTACCTCTCCATCGCGCTGGCGACAGCGGCCGGCGGGGGACAGCGGCGAACAATCCGGTGGGCACGCAACGATTCAACGATGCCCCTGAACAACCTCTCGATCATGGTGAACGACAGCCGGGGTGTCTCCGGTATGTCCGTCGAGGCGATCAATGAAGCGACGATCGGCAACGACGACTATGACGCTTTTGTGACAGGGCTCACACAAAGCCCGGCGGTAGCCGCCCCTGGGCTCCACCACGGAAGCGTGCACGGTGACGGGTTTCTCATCATGACGCCAGTCGGATATGACGCACGGCGGTCATACCCCGCCGTGATGATGTTCCACGGGCATGGGTCTGACGAGAAGACGTGGATCAGCAATGGGAACGCCAGAGCAGTCGCGGACGCGTTTGTCGCTGGCGGATACGTCGTTGTCGCAGCGGCAAACACGGGACTCCTGTCTACCTGGGGAGCGCAGGCCGGGATCGACGCTTACACCCGGGCCTGGCAATACGCGCGCGACCACTACAACATCGGTGCGCTTGGCTTCTATGCAAACAGCATGGGCAGCATCGAGTCGCTCAATGCGCTCTCGCAGGACGGCATTCCCGGGGTTGCCGCATGGGTAGGCACAGTGCCGACCTTTGACCTCGCCGAGAACTACGCAAACAGCAGTTTCACATCTGCGATCACATCGGCCTATGGCATCTCGGGAGGCAACTACGCCGCTCAGACGGCAGGTCGAGACCCGGCGTTGATGAACCCCCTTGCCTTCCGCGGCATCCCGATGTGGATGCTGATAGCGACCGATGACGCCGTGATTGATCCGGTCGCCAACGGTCAGGCGCTCTACGCTTCGGCATCGGAAGTGGCAAACGTCACGCGAGTGGAGGTCACGGGGGGCCACTCGACGGCGTCTATCGCTAGCCAGGCGGGCACAATGGTCGCATTCATGGACAGTGCGCTTGGGGTCCGGTCTAGCTACGCCGCCTGACGCGTCTGTCTTCACCACCCGAACGAGACCATCAATATGTTCGGCCCTAGACGCCCCCGGCGCCCCTCATCTCGAGGCGGCGCCGGGGGCGTCGCTATTGGTCACGAGCCGGCGGACTCGGCGGCCGATCGCTTTGCGTCGGGGATCATGCTGTAGAGCGCTTCGGCCTTCCTCGGAAGCGTGATCATCTCCTCCACGAGCGCATTCAGCGCCCCGAATAGCGGCTCGACTATGCCGCCGTCCTCGCCGGATAGGTACATCGTCACGAGCTCGTCGTCGTCGCCGTGTAGCGAGTCATTGCCCACGACGCGGAGCGCGGTCAGCACCTTCCACAATGGCTCGTTGACGAGGCCGCGAAGGTTCCCGATCCGGGTCTGCAGGTTCATGCGCTTGCCGCTCTCATCCTGAGACTTCAGGAACGACTCGAGCGCAGCCCGCGCGAGCGCCGCCGCCGCACGACGCGAGTCCGGCAGTACGCGACGCGCCTCCTCGTACAGCTCACGCGCCGCGTCCGGCATATCAGGATGCGGCGGAGGGACGGCACTCTCGCGCGGGTAGATGAGCACGTCCCCGCGCCATACAGATGCCTGCGAGCAGGCTACGCAGAGGGTCATCTCCCAGACGTTCTCCGGCTGAGATCTGGTTAGTCGAATCAGCGTGCCGTCGACACGGAATGGACCCGCTTCATCGGAGAAGGGGACGTCCATAGTCATGTTGCTGCTGGTCGTCTGGATGAGCAGCTGCCGCCGTTCATGATGGCTCATCACTTTGCATCGAGGACAGGTGAACTGATTGAGGCCGGGCGCATCGGTCATGACGCCCGAGCCTACTGACGACCCAACTCACACGACCCCCACCGCGCCTAAAATCCAGCACACCACTGGAAGGGGGACCACCACCGGGAAGGGGGCTCTCCCTCCCCGGCTTCGAACGGTTTCTACCGGGGGGTCGCGCGCGCGAGGGCCGTTCTGCCCCGAGATTCTGCGGATTCCGGGGTGACGAGTGTGACGAAAAGCACCCCTTGAGATCACCCCCATTCCGGGTCCACAGGGCGGTGAGCGCCGCGTCCAGTGTCCGCCTCAGCGCCGTACACAGCCGCACCGGGGGTCGTAGGCTGGCGCCGTGGCCACGACCGAGAGTGACGACTTCGAGGCGCGGGTCCGCGCGGAGGTAGAGCGTGTGCTCGCCGACCGCGACCGCGACCGCGGCCGCCGCTGGTTGACGCCCGCGCAGGTCGCCGACCGTCTCGGCCTCGCCGTCGGGACGCTCGCGAACTGGCGCGTCGCGGGGATCGGTCCGAAGTCGGTGAAGATGGGGCGCCTCGTGCGGTACGACGAAGCGGTCGTCGCGGCGTGGGTGGACTCTCAGCGCCGCTGACCGGCCCAGAACCCTGCGGGCTGCGCGACGTCGGCGAAAGCGGCGCAGAGATCCCGGACGGGGCATCGCCAGCAGATCGCTTCCATCTGCTCGTGGTGCTCGACGTCGACGGCCGTGTCGGTGAACGCGGTGACGCCGTCGCACGCGGGCGTCTCGTGTCGGAGCGCTTCCTGCAGCGCCCAGTACTCCGGCCCGCCGGCGCTCAACCGGTTCGCCTCGAGGACCGCGTGCCACGCCTCGCGACGTGCGCGGGCCTGCTCCCTGATCCACTCGGCATCCGGAGCGACGTCGTCGCTGTCGGATTCGGCCGCGTCTCCGGCGTCGTGCGCCCGCGTAGACCGGACGACAGACCTCTCGGGCCGCTCAGGGTCGGGCAGACCCCTCTCCCGTGCGATTCGGCGCCGACGGTAGTAAGCAGCTGGCGACGCTTTCAGCTTCTCCCGCCACCACTCGAGCAGGATCGACTCCTCTACGACACGCTCGCGGGTGCCATCGCCGGTGACGCGCCACGTCATCGGCATCCCGTCGGCGCGCCACCGGTGGATGGTGCGCTCGGTGGACCGGACTCGGCGAGCGGCCGATGCGTAGGTGTGCCAGGTCTTCATCGTGGTGGTCACGGGTCCGCCTCCAGTCCGCAGCGAGTCCGCAGAATGTCCCACGGAGCCCAATCTCGCCCATCACGTCCCGGTGTCTACTTCCGCGGAATCACGCGGATCTCGGCGGTTGTCAGTGTCGACCAACAGGGCGGGAGGAGTACGAGCTGTACTTCGGGGTCTGACACCAGGCGAACGAGAAGGCCCCGGCGACCCGCCGGGGCCTTCTCCGTTCACCCGTAGAAGAGCTTCTCGAACACGCGCCGCGAGCGTCGGGTGGTGGCCAGATAGTCCTCTTCCACCTGGGTCGCCGAGCGCGGCGGGTAGTCCAGAAGACGTCCGATGCCGTCGAGCTTGCCCCGATCGGTCGGGAGGACATCGCTCGTGTGCCCCGACAGCAGCGTGTTGGCCGAGCGCAGGCGGCTCGCCAGTCGCCACGCGGCCGCGAGCCGATCCGCGGCTGTCGTGGGGATCAGGCCGGCGGCCTCTGCGGCCCGCAGCGCCTCGATGGTCGAGGTCGTCCGCATCGCCGGCACGTCGTGCGCGTGCTGCAGCTGGAGCAGCTGGACGAGCCACTCGACGTCGCTGAGGCTCCCAGGACCGAGCTTGAGGTGGCGCGAGGGATCCGTGCCCTGCGGGAGCCGCTCGGACTCCACGCGCGCCTTGATGCGCTTGATCTCGCGGAGGCCCTGGGGGTCGGGTGTCTGCGGGTAGCGCACCTGGTCGGCGAGTTCGGTGAAGGCGCGGATGAGCTTCACGCTGCCGGCGATGCCGCGCGCGCGAAGGAGCGCCTGCGCCTCCCACGAGAGGGACCAGCGTCGGTAGTAGGCGGCGTAGGAGTCCAGGGAGCGCGCGATCGGTCCGTTGCGGCCCTCCGGGCGGAGGTCGGCATCCAGATCGAGCGGCACCCGATGGTCCTCCGAATGGCGACGCAGCTCCGACACCATCTTCGTCGCGAGTCGCTGCGCGCGGTCGGCGTCGATGCCATTGGCGCGGTAGACGTACATCACATCGGCATCCGAGCCGAAGCCGAGCTCCGCTCCCCCGAATCGGCCCATCGCGATCACCGAGAAGTCGAGAGCGTCGTCCTCGGCGGGGACGACCTCGCGGCGAACAGCCCGCAGCGTGGCCTGGATGGTCACTTCGGTGATCGTCGTCAGCGCCTGTGCGACCTCCTCGATGGTGACGGTCTGCAGGATGCCGGACATCGCCGTCCGCAGCAGCTCGCGGCGACGAAGGGCGCGCACCGCGCGCATGGCGTCCTCGATCCCCGCATGACGTGTCTGGATCGCGCGCGCCTCCTGCTGGAGGGCGACGCCGCTGCGAGGACGCAGGAGGGTGTCGTCGTCGAGCCAGGCCGCCGATTCCGGGATCCACTCCATCAGCTCGCCGATGTAGCGGGAGCCGGAGAGCACACGCGTGAGGCTCTCCGCCGCTCCGGAGGAGTCTCGGAGCATCCGCAGGAACCACGGGGTGTCGCCGAGCCGCTCGCTGAGGCGCCGGAAGGCCAGCAGGCCGTAATCGGGATCGACGCCGTCGGCGAACCATCGGATCATCACCGGCATCAGGTGCCGCTGGATGCTGGCCTTGCGGCTGAGGCCGCTGGTGAGGGCGGCGATGTGCCGCAGCGCCCCGGCGGGGTCGCTGAATCCGATCGCAGCCAGCCGATCGCGCGCCTGTTCGGTGGAGAGCACCCTCTCCTCCGCGGGCAGGGCAGCGACCGCGGAGAGGAGCGGCCGGTAGAACAGGCGGACGTGGATGTCCCGCACCTCGCGTTTGATCCCCTCCCAGATGTCCCAGATCTGCGCCCCGGACTCCGCCAGCCGCGTCGAGCGTGCCAGCATCCGCCGGTCCTCGGCATCCGCGGGCATGAGGTGCGTCCGGCGCAGATGGCGAAGCTGCACGCGATGCTCCAGGAGACGCAGGACGTGGTAGTCGCGGGCGAAAGTCGCCGCTTCCGTGCGCCCGATGTAACCCTGCGTGACCAGGGCGTCCAGAGCCTCGAGCGTGCCGCGTTGCCGGATGCGGTCGTCCGACAGACCGTGGACGAGCTGAAGGAGCTGCACGGTGAACTCGATGTCGCGGATGCCGCCCGGACCGAGTTTGATCTGGAAGGGCACCTCTCCCGCGGGTATGTGGTCGGTGACGCGCTCGCGCATGCGCTGGACGCTGTCGACGAAGTTCTCGCGCGCGGCGCTCGTCCACACCTTCGGCTGCACGGCCCGCACGTAGGCGTCGCCGAGCTCGCGGTCACCGGCGATCGGCCGCGCCTTCAGGAGAGCCTGGAACTCCCAGCTCTTGGCCCATCGCTCGTAGTAGGCCAGATGGGAGTCGAGGCTCCGCACCAGCGCTCCCTGCTTGCCCTCCGGACGGAGGTTCGCATCCACTTCCCACAGCGGAGGTTCGACCTCGACCTCGGAGAGCCCTCGCATCGTCTGCACCGCGAGACGGGTTGCGATGTCGACCGCGCGGCTTTCGCTGAGCGCGTCGGACTGCTCCGGATCGACCCCCGCGACGAAGATCACGTCGACGTCGCTGACGTAGTTGAGCTCCCGCGCACCGGTCTTGCCCATCCCGATGATCGCAAGACGCGTCGCAGCGACCTGGGCGCGCGGGAACAGCCCCGCTCCGGCGGCGCCCTGGGAGACGCGGGTGCGGGCGACCGCCAACGACGCTTCCAACGCCGCGCCGGCCGCATCGGCGAGTGCCGCCGTCACTTTCGGGATCTCGTCGATCGGTGACGGACTCAGGAGGTCGTAGGCGGCGATGCGGGCGAGGACACGGCGGTAGCGCACACGCAACGAGACCCAGGCGCTCTCCGTACCCGTCGCGGAGAAGCCGTCGGCGGTCGCGTCGATCGCGTCCGCCAGCCAGCTGCGCATCTCGGCATCCGTCGGGAGGGAAACTCCCGCGGAGGCCAAGTCGGCCAGCTCATCGGGGTGCCGGAAGTAGAAGTCCGCGAAACCGTCCGATGCGCCGAGAAGCGCCCAGACCGCGCGTCGTGCGCGCGGATCCTCGTGGGCTGCGCGGACCGGCGCAGCGTCACGGCGCGCGATCCGCGTGAGAGCCGCGAGTGCCTCATCGGCGTCGGCGGACACGGCGACGTCAGCCAGGAGATCGTCGCGGGTCAGACCGGTGAGGGCCGTGAGCTCGGTGAGCAGCGCCTCCGCCTCCCCCAACCGGCTGAATCCCAGTCGTGCGAGGAGAGTCCGCGCACCCGAGCGCTCCGAGCCGGTCACAGGATCGCGCTCAGAGCATCTCGAGGTTGCTCTTGAGCTCGTAGGGGGTCACCTGCGAGCGGTACTCCTGCCATTCGCGGCGCTTGTTCAGCAGGACGTAATTGAACACCTGCTCCCCGAGGGTCTCGGCGACGAGCTCGGACTCCTCCATGTACTCCAGCGCGACGTCCAGGCTCGCAGGCAGCGGCGCGTAGCCGAGCGCGCGGCGCTCGCCGTCCGTGAGCGACCAGACGTTGTCCTCGGCCTCGGGCGGAAGGTCGTATTCCTCCTCGATCCCCTTCATCCCCGCGGCCAGCAGCAGAGCGTACGCGAGGTAGGGATTGGCGGCGGAATCGAGGGCGCGGTACTCCACACGGGAGGACTGGCCCTTGTTGGGCTTGTACATCGGGACGCGCACCAGGGCGGAACGGTTGTTGTGTCCCCAGCAGATGAAGCTCGGCGCCTCGTCGCCGCCCCACAGACGCTTGTAGGAGTTGACGAACTGGTTGGTGACCGCGGAGATCTCGTTCGCGTGGCGCAGGAGGCCCGCGATGAAGTGGCGTCCGACCTTGGAGAGCTGGTACTGCCCACCCTCTTCGTAAAAGGCGTTCTGATCGCCCTCGAAGAGCGACATGTGCGTGTGCATGCCGCTGCCGGGCTTGCCGCTGAGGGGCTTCGGCATGAACGTCGCGTAGACGCCCTGCTCGATGGCGACCTCTTTCACGACGGTGCGGAAGGTCATGATGTTGTCCGCGGTCGCGAGAGCGTCGGCATAGCGCAGGTCGATCTCGTTCTGACCGGGCCCGCCCTCGTGGTGGCTGAACTCCACGGAGATCCCCAGGTCTTCCAGCATCCGTACCGACCGTCGGCGGAAGTCGTGAGCGGTGCCGCCGGGGACATTGTCGAAGTAGCCCGCCGAGTCCACCGGTTCCGGTCCATCGGGTCCGTAGGTCGAAGACTTCAGCAGGTAGAACTCGATCTCGGGGTGGGTGTAGAAGGTGAATCCGGCGTCGGCGGCGCGCGCGAGCGAGCGCTTGAGCACGTGACGGGGATCGGCCACGGCCGGCTGGCCGTCGGGCGTCGTGATGTCGCAGAACATCCGTGCGGTCGGATCGATCTCCCCCCGCCAGGGCAACGTCTGGAACGTCGTCGGGTCCGGGTGGGCGAGGAGGTCGGATTCGTAGGACCGGGTGAGACCCTCGATAGCGGATCCGTCGAAGCCGAGGCCCTCGGCGAACGCCCCCTCCACCTCGGCGGGGGCGATGGCGACGGACTTCAGGGTGCCGATGACATCGGTGAACCAGAGTCGGATGAACTTCACCCCGCGTTCCTCGATCGTCCTCAGAACGAAGTCACGCTGCTTGTCCATCGCATCCTCTCCGCGGGTTACCCGGTCTCGCGCGGCGCCGCGGGGTGGGGCGCGCGCGTGCCTCTCAGACTAGTGCCGGTCGGGCTGCTCCGATGCGGGACCGTCGCCCCATTCGGCCTCGGCCGCGTCGTCCTCGTCCCACTGCCGGGAGCGCTCCTTGAGCTTCTCCGGTGCGGCGGCCGCCTCCTCTGCCGTGTCGAAGGGGCCGGCTCGGTCGGCTACGGGGGATTCGAAGCCCTTCTCGACCTTCCCGGTCTTGAGGTTGTACCAGAACTTGTCGCTGTCGCTCGTCACGGGTGCTCCTCCGATGCACGTCGGCGTGGTGTGCTCCGATCCTAGTGACGGCGCCCGCCGTGGAACAGGAACGCACGGACGCCGCCATCGCTAGGGTGGACGACATGGCAGCACAGGCGCGCGCGGTCGGCGTGGACATCGGCGGGACCGGGATCAAGGCGGGGATCGTCGATCTCAAGGAGGGCACGCTCTTGAGCGACCGGGTGAAGGTCCCCACGCCCCGGGGCGCCGAACCGGGCGACGTGCTCGACGCCGTGCGCGAGGTGCTCACGAGATTGGATGTCGCGGACGACGCCGATGTCCCCCTCGGTGTGGCGTTCCCCGCGATCGTGAAGGGCGGGCGCACACTGTCGGCCGCCAACGTGTCGGACACCTGGATCGGGTTCGACGCCGAGGCGTTCTTCGAAACCGGCCTGGGGCGCGACATCCATTTCGCCAACGACGCCGACGTCGCCGGTATTGCCGAGGTGCGCTTCGGCGCCGCCCACGGGGTGGCGGGACTCACGATCCTCACGACTCTCGGGACGGGTATCGGCTCGGCCCTCCTGCACGACGGCGTCCTCATCCCGAACTCCGAGCTCGGACACCTCCAGCGCGCCAAGCACGGGAAGGATGCCGAGGCGTACGCGGCGTACTCCGCGATGGAGCGTGAGGAGCTCAGCTGGGAGCAGTGGGCGGAGCGGCTGCAGTGGTACTACAGCCACGTGGAGTTCCTCTTCTCCCCCGACCTGTTCGTCGTCGGCGGCGGCGTGTCCAAGCACGCCGACAAGTTCCTTCACCTGCTGGACCTGAAGACGCCGATCGTCCCCGCGAAGCACCGCAACAACGCCGGGATCATCGGCGCCGCGGCGTTGGCGCTCGGCTGAGAGGCGAATGGGCCGGCCTGTACGCCGGGTTCTGTCCCGGGGCTTTCGCCCCATCGACGGTCATCTCTCTCGGCGTCACGTTGCCGTGACGCTCCAGCGGCCTACCCGGGGACTCGGCGGGCCGCGTCGGCATCCCCTGTCTGGCCTTGCTCCGGGCGAGGTTTACCCTGCGGGCCGCGTCACCGCGACCCCGGTGGTCTCTTACACCACCCTTTCACCCTTACTCCGGCCGAAGCCGGGGCGGTCTGCTCTCTGTGGCACTGTCTCGCGGATCACTCCGGGTGGGTGTTACCCACCGCCCTGCCCTGTGGAGCCCGGACGTTCCTCGGTGCGGTCTCCCGCCACGCGACCGTCCAGCCGACCCATTCGCAGGATGGAGTCTACGCGGGCCGCTCACTCCTTCTCGGCGGTGGGCCCGATCTTGAGGTCGAGGGGGAAATCGATCGGGAACTCCCCGAAGAGAAGTCGACCGGCGGATGCCGCGGAGGTGCGGACCGCATCGGCGACGGCGTCGGCGTGCACGAGCGGCGTGTGCACGATGATCTCATCGTGCAGGAAGAACGCAAGGTGCGGTGACCGTGCGAACGCCGGACCGGACCGCGGTGCCGCGTCGGGCGCCTCGACCGCTGCGAGCGTGCTCAGTCGCTGGCGCAGCTCCGCGAGCCACGCCAGTGCCCATTCGGCAGCCGTCCCCTGGACGACGAAGTTGCGGGTGAAGCGACCACGATCCCGCGCGGCGCGACGGGCGTTCGTCTCATCACCGCCCGAGGCTTCCGCACCGCTCGCGCGGGACTGCAGAGCGAACCATGCGTCCTCCGGAGCGGGAGAGGTCCGCCCGAGCCACGTGCTCACCCGTCCGCCGTCCTCGCCGATCCGCGCGGCGTCGTCCACGAGTCCCATCGCCCGGGGGAACGCTCGTCGGAGGCGGGGGACGAGCCGGCCGCTCTCCCCGGTCGTCGCCCCGTACATCGCGCCCAGCATCGCCACCTTCGCCTCCGCGCGCGTGGCGACGGCGCCGGAGTCGACCACTCCGGCGTAGAGGTCACGGCCCGATGCCGCAGTCGCGAGCGCGGTGTCGCGCGCCATCGCCGCCAGCACGCGCGGCTCGAGCTGTGCGACGTCGGCGGTGACGAGAGTCCACCCGGGATCGGCGCGCACCGCCGTGCGCAACCGGCGAGGGATCTGCAGCGCTCCCCCACCCGAGGACGCCCACCGGCCGGTGACGACGCCGGCCGGGACGTAGACGGGCCGGAACCTGCCGTCGCGCACCCACTCGTCCATCCACGCCCACCCGTTCGCGGTGTACAGCCGCATGAGCTTCTTGTACGCGATGAGAGGCGCGACCGCCGGATGATCGTGGCGGCCGAGGTCCCATTGACTGGTCGACTCGACCAGGATGCCGGCGCGGTGGAGCGCACGGAGGAGCTTGGGCTGCGAGTCGAGGGAGGCGCCGGGGTCGTCGAGGGCGGAGTGGACGGCCGCCGCGGCGTCCGCGATGCGGGCGGGGAGTCCACCCGCTGTACGGGGGCCGAGGTGATCCTCGAGCAGGCGTGCGTGCGCCTCGACGCTCCAGGGGAGCCCCGCGGCGTGGAGTTCCGCGCCGATCAGTGCGCCGGCGGACTCCGCGGCTGCGAGCAGGCGAAGGCTCCCGGCAGTCCGGGCGGCCGCGATCGCGGCGCGCTGACGCCGGTACTCGGCCAGCGCCTCATCCGCGCCCTCGGGCGGCCCGACGCGGTCGCTGAAGGCGAAGAGCGTGTCCAGGTCGTCGAGCGCCGTTGCCGCGGCATCCCACGATGTCTGTCCGCGGAGACCCTGATCGTCGTGGACGGATGCGGCGTCACGGAGGATCGCGTGGACGAGTCGAAGATCCCAGGCACGGCGGACACGGACCCCCGCCGACAGCAGTCGCGGGTACCAAGTCGGCGTGTCGCTCCAGATCCACCGGACGTCGCCGGCCCCTTCGCGCGCAGCGACCGCGGCAGGCAGCGCGTCGATGTCGACGGTGGACACCGGTGTGCCGGCGGCGTCGATGTCGATCAGCGCGACGTCGCCTGCTGCCGACCGCCCGAGGACGACCTCAGCGGGTGACGACGCCAGCGTCCGTCACCGCGATTCTTCGGTGCGGACCAGGATCGCACCGCACTCCGGGCAGAACACGACCTCGTCGGTCTGCGCGCGGCGGACGACGGCCAGGTCGTTGGGAGGGAGGACCATGCGGCAGGCCTCGCAGGCACCGCCGCGGAGCAGCCCTGCGCCGATCCCGCGAGAGGCCAGACGGTCGTACAGGGCGAGGAGATCCGCGGGGATGCCGCCGGCGATCGCCGACCGATCGCGGCGCGATGCCTCGAGGCGCTCGGTGGCCTCGGCGACGACACGCTTGGCCTCGGAGCTGAGCTCCGCTCCCCGTGCGTTGGCGTCGGCGATCTTCGCCTCCTGCTCGGCGACGGCGGTGTCCGCCGCCTCGAGCTGCTCCATCAGGATGAGCTCTGTATCCTCCAGGTCGCTCTTTCGTCGCGCGAGCGAGGCGAGCTCGCTCTCGAAGCCCTGTGCCTGCTTGGGGTTGGTCGCCGTAGCGAGGCGTTCGGAGTCGCGGGCCATGCGCGCGTCGACCACGTTCACGTCGGACTCGACGCGGGCGAGCTCCGCCTTCAGGTCGTCGCGTGCGTTGGCCCGCGACGCCAGCTCGTGGGCCAACATGGTCCGCTGCGCGAGAAGCTCCCGCACCTGCGCCGCCTGCGGTGGGTTGCCCGCGACGTGCTCGTCGCGCCGGATCCGGGCGTCGAGGTCGGCGAGATCGAGCAGTTTGCGCTGGTCGGCGGGGTCGGCGTTCACAGGCTCCACGCTACCCGCTGCCGGCCTCTCGTCCGTGGGACGGGCGCCGATGCGCCGACGTGGCGCGGCCATATGATGGTCGCAGAGGGCCTTTAGCTCAGCTGGTAGAGCGCCACGTTTACACCGTGGATGTCGTCGGTTCGATCCCGGCAGGGCCCACCGCACGCCTCCCCGCCACAGGAGCATCCGCGGGGCGCACGACTCGCTAGGCTGTTCTGGGTGTGCCGCACGCGCGAGACAACGCGGGTGCCCGCCCGTGTTGCCGTTCCCCTGGCATGATCTGCCGGACGACGAAAGGTCTTCTGTGACTGTCAACGATCAGGATCCGTACTCGCAGGACCCGCTGGACAGCGATCCCGACGAGACGTCCGAGTGGCAGGAGTCACTCCACCAGCTCGTCCAGGCCAAGGGGCCGGGGCGAGGGCGAGAGATCATGCTGAGCCTCCTGCAGGCCTCGCGTGACCTGCAGCTCAATGTGCCGCAGGTGCCCACCACCGACTACATCAACACCATCGCTCCGGAGAACGAGCCGGAGTTCCCCGGCGACGAGGAGCTCGAGCGTCGCTACCGACGCTGGATCCGGTGGAACGCCGCCATCACCGTGCACCGCGCGCAGCGCCCGGGCATCGGCGTCGGCGGGCACATCTCCACCTACGCGTCCTCGGCGTCGCTCTACGAAGTCGGCTTCAACCACTTCTTCCGCGGCCTCGACGACCCGAGCGGCGGAGACCAGATCTTCATCCAGGGGCACGCCTCCCCCGGCATCTATGCCCGCTCGTTCCTCGAAGGCCGCCTCAGCGAGCAGCAGCTCGACGGCTTCCGGCAGGAGAAGTCGAAGGCGCCGGAGGGGATCCCCTCCTACCCGCACCCTCGCCTCATGCCGGAGTACTGGCAGTTCCCGACGGTGTCGATGGGTCTCGGCCCGATCAACGCCATCTACCAGGCGATGTCGAACAAGTACCTCACCAACCGCGGCATCAAGGACCTCTCGAACTCGCACGTCTGGGCCTTCCTCGGCGACGGCGAGATGGACGAGGTCGAGAGCCGCGGACAGCTCCAGGTCGCCGCCAACGAGGGCCTGGACAACCTAACCTTCGTCATCAACGCCAACCTGCAGCGCCTCGACGGTCCCGTCCGCGGAAACGGCAAGATCATTCAAGAGCTGGAGAGCTTCTTCCGCGGCGCCGGCTGGAACGTCATCAAGGTCGTGTGGGGCTCCGGCTGGGACGAGCTGCTGTCGAAGGACACCGACGGTGCGCTGGTCCGCCTGATGAACACCACGCCGGACGGCGACTTCCAGACCTACCGCGCGGAGGACGGCGGATTCATCCGCGAGCACTTCTTCGGGCGCGACGAGCGGACCGCTGCCCTCGTCAAGGACTGGTCGGATGACGACATCTGGGGTCGCCTGCGCCGCGGCGGGCTGGACTACCGCAAGGTGTACGCCGCGTACAAGGCCGCCGCCGAGCACAAGGGTCAGCCGACCGTCATCATCGCCAAGACCATCAAGGGCTACGGGCTTGGTCACCACTTCGAGGGGCGCAACGCGACGCACCAGATGAAGAAGATGACGCTCGAAGACCTCAAGCACTTCCGCGACTCGATGCGCATCCCGATCTCGGACGCCCAGCTCGAAGAGAACCCGTACCTCCCGCCGTACTACAACCCCGGTGCCGAGGACGAGACGATCCAGTACATGCAGGAGCGTCGTCGCTCGCTCGGCGGATTCCTCCCCGAGCGCCGCTCGCACCACGTGGGGCTCACTCTCCCCGACGAAAGCGCCTACGCGCTCCCGAAGAAGGGCTCGGGCACGCAGGAGATCGCCACCACGATGGCGTTCGTCCGGCTGCTCAAGGACCTGCTGAAGGCCAAGGACTTCGGCCACCGCATCGTTCCGATCATTCCGGACGAGGCACGCACCTTCGGCATGGACGCCTACTTCCCGACCGCGAAGATCTACAATCCGCACGGGCAGAACTACACCTCGGTCGACCGGTCGCTTCTGCTGGCGTACAAGGAGAGCCCGCAGGGCCAGATCCTGCACGTCGGCATCAACGAGGCCGGTGCGCTCGCGGCGTTCACCGCGGCGGGCACGTCCTACTCCACCCACGGCGAACCGCTCATCCCGGTGTACGTCTTCTACTCGATGTTCGGCTTCCAGCGCACCGGCGACGCGCAGTGGGCTGCCGGCGACCAGATGGCCCGAGGATTCATCATCGGCGCCACCGCCGGGCGCACGACGCTCACGGGCGAAGGGCTCCAGCACGCCGACGGGCACTCCCACCTCCTGGCCTCGACCAACCCGGCGACGGTGTCCTACGACCCCGCCTACGGCTACGAGATCGCCCACATCGTGCGCTCCGGCATCGAGCGCATGTACGGCGGCGAGCACCCGGACCCCAACGTGATGTACTACATCACCGTCTACAACGAGCCGCTGGTTCAGCCCGCCGAGCCCGAGGGGGTCGATGTCGACGGCATCGTCCGAGGCATGCACCGCATCTCCTCGCCGGAGGGAGAGGGCCCGCGCGCGCAGATCCTCGCGTCGGGCGTCGGTGTGCCGTGGGCGATGGAGGCGCAGCAGCTGCTCCGCGACGACTGGGGTGTCCAGGCGGATGTCTGGTCTGTGACGTCCTGGACGGAGCTTCGCCGCGACGGTCTCGCCGCGGACGAGCACAACTTCCTCCACCCCGAGGACGAAGCGCGGACGGCTTTCGTCACCGAGAAGCTGAAGGATGCCGAAGGTCCCGTCGTCGCCGTCAGCGACTTCATGCACGCCGTCCAGGATCAGATCCGTCCCTGGGTGCCTCAGCAGTTCGTGACGCTCGGGGCGGACGGCTTCGGCTTCTCCGACACCCGCGCCGCGGCACGGCGCTACTTCAAGATCGACGGCCCGTCCGTCGTGGTCCGCACCTTGCAGGCGCTGGCCGCCGAGGGCAAGGTCGACCGGAGCCTGTCCGCTCAGGCGATCGAGAAGTACCGCCTGCACGACGTCAGTGCCGGAACGAGCGGCAACGCGGGCGGCGAGAGCTGACCCGTCGCGATGTCGCGGAAAGCCTCGATGGATCGGGCTGAGACGCTGGCGTGGCTGCGCCGCATCTCGGGTGATCTGGCGACCGCCACGATCAAACGCCTCGAGGATTCCCTCCCCTGGTACGCCGAGATGCCGCCTGCGCGCCGATCCGCCGTCGGATTGGTCGCGCAGGCGGGCATCACCTCGTTCATCCAGTGGTTCGACGACCCCGATTCGACCCCTTGGATCGCCGCGGACATCTTCGCCGCCGCCCCTCGTGAGCTGCTGCGCAGCGTGAGCCTCCAGCAGACGCTCCAGCTCATCCGCGTGACCGTGGAGGTCACGGAAGAGCGGGTGGCGGGGAAGGACGACCGTCTGCGGGAGGCGATCCTGCTCTACTCCCGCGAGGTGGCCTTCGCGGCTGCGGACGTCTACGCCCGCGCCGCCGAGGCTCGCGGCCTGTGGGATGCGCGTCTCGAGGCCCTCGTCGTCGACTCGATCCTCACGGGGGAAGCGGACGAGGAACTCCCGAGCCGCATCGCCGCCCTGGGCTGGCACGGCCACGGCGAGGTCGCGGTCATCGTGGGGACGACTCCGCCGCAGTTCGACGTCGATCAGCTCCGCCGCACCGCCCGCAAACTCGGCGTCGACGTCCTGATCGGCGTTCAGGGGTCGAGGCTCGTCCTGGTCGTCGGCCGGGCGGAACCGGCATCGCGCGCAGAGGATCTGCCCGCGGAGCTCCCCTTTGCGGATATCGCGTCACAGCTCGAACCGGGCTTCGGGTCCGGATACCTCGTGCTCGGACCCACCGTTCCCGCCCTGGTCGACGCTGGCCAGAGTGCGCGTGCCGCCCTCGCAGGGTTCGCCGTTGCGCGGGCGTGGCGCCACGCGCCCCGACCGGTCGAGGCGGACGATCTCCTCCCGGAGCGCGCCCTCGCCGGCGATCCCCTCGCCAAGCTCACCCTCGTCGAGCGCATCTACCGACCGCTGCAGGCGCACAGCACGGACCTCGTGGCGACGCTGTGGAGCTATCTCGACAACGGGCGTTCCCTCGAAGCCACGGCGCGAGAGCTCTTCGTGCATCCGAACACGGTTCGCTACCGCCTCAAACGCGTGTCCGAGGTCATCGGCTGGGACGCGACGGGTCCGCGGGAGGCTCTCATCCTGCAGACGGCGCTGGTGCTCGGATCGATCGGCACGGACGCCACGCGGCGCCGGGGCGGAGCACCTCGACGCGGCGCCTGATCGTCGTTCATCGACAAAGCATCCCCGCATTCTTCGGAGAGGTGCGCCAGTTGCCCACGGTGGTTCCTTGGCAGGATAGACGGGTGATCATCGCCGTCTTCCCCGGTCAGGGCGCCCAGACGCCCGGCTTCCTCACCCCGTGGCTCGCCCTGCCGGACGCGCGGGAGCGACTGTCGGCCTACTCCGAGTGGGCGGGCGTCGATCTCCTCGCCGCAGGAACGGAGTGGGACGCCGATCGCATCCGCGACACCCGAGTGGCACAGCCGCTGATCGTGGCGGCGAGCCTGCTGTCCTGGCGGGCGCTGGAGGATCGGGACGCCATCGCCGGCGTGGCCGGCCACTCGGTCGGAGAGTTCGCCGCCGCCGCGGCCGCCGGGATCCTGTCGGACGAGGACGCTCTCCGCCTGGTCGGCATCCGCGGCCGGGCGATGGCCGAGGCCGCAGCGGCCGAGCCTTCGGGCATGACCGCCGTGCTGGGGGGCGACGCCGAGGCCGTCCTGACGCGACTCGCCGAGCTCGGGCTCACCCCCGCGAACCACAACGGCGGCGGCCAGATCGTCGCCGCCGGCGCGGCCGAGGCGCTGACGGCGCTCTCCGCGGACCCGCCCGCCAAGACGCGCGTGATCCCGCTGCAGGTGGCCGGAGCCTTTCACACCGATTTCATGGCGCCGGCGGTCGACACGCTCCGGGACGCGACGTCCGGGGTCCGTCCGGCCGATCCCGTCCGGCGGATCTGGACCAACCGGGACGGCTCCGCAGTGGCCTCCGGCGTCGAGTTCATGCAGACGCTGGTCTCGCAGGTGGCATCACCGGTGCGGTGGGATCTCTGCATGGCCGCCTTCTCGGATGCGGGAGTGTCCGGTCTCATCGAGCTCTCCCCCGCGGGTACGCTGACGGGGCTCGCCAAGCGCGCCCTCCGCGGTGTGCCGAGCGTGGCCGTCACCTCCCCCGAAGACCTTCCCGCGGCGGCGGACCTCGCGCGCGGCGCCTGATCGGAGAATCTCCATGCGACCCACCCTCGTTCAGGCCACGGGCCCCGCGCACACCCGCATCTACGCGTACGGCGCGGCCCGGGGTGAGAACGCGGTGCCGAACGACGACCTCGTCGGGCCGATCGATTCCAGCGACGAGTGGATCCGACAGCGCACGGGGATCGTGACCCGGATGCGCGCGGACGCGGGGACGGACGCGATCGACTTGGCGACGGATGCCGCGGCCGAGGCCATCGCGACGTCCGGTGTCGCCGCCGCCGACATCGACGCCGTCATCGTCGCGACCATCAGCAACCCCAAGCAGACCCCGTCGGTCTCGGCGATCGTCGCCGACCGCGTCGGGGCGAATCCGGCGGCGGCCTACGACCTCAACGCGGCCTGTGCGGGCTTCGCCTACGGCGTCGCGCAGGCCGACGCGCTCATCCGTGCCGGCGCAGCGCGATACGCCGTCGTGATCGGCACGGAGAAGCTCAGCGACATCGTCGACCCGACCGATCGATCGATCTCGTTCCTGCTCGGCGACGGGGCGGGCGCCGTCGTCGTCGGTCCCAGCGACACCCCCGGCATCGGCCCGACGGTTTGGGGGTCGGACGGCTCGAAGGCGGACGCGGTCGGCATGAACCACACGCTCGTCGAGTTCCGCGAGGGTGCCGCGCCGTGGCCGACGCTTCGCCAGGAGGGCCCGACGGTCTTCCGCTGGGCCGTGTGGGAAATGGTCAAGGTCGCCCGGCAGGCGCTCGATGCCGCCGGTGTCCGTGCCGAGGATCTCTCCGCCTTCATCCCCCATCAGGCGAACATGCGCATCATCGACGAGTTCGCCAAGCAGCTGGGCCTCGGCGAGAACGTCCTGATCGCCCGCGACATCGAGACGACCGGCAACACCTCCGCCGCGTCGATCCCGCTCGCGACGCACCGGCTGCTCACGGAGCACCCCGAGCTCAGCGGAGGACTCGCCCTGCAGATCGGTTTCGGCGCCGGTCTCGTGTTCGGCGCGCAGGTCGTCGTCCTCCCGTAGTCCGAGCGTCCCCTTCCGTAGACTGTTCCCGGCCCGCCCGGGACCGTGAACCCCGAAGAAACAGGAGAAACCCATGGCACTCACCAACGACGAGGTCCTCGCCGGTCTTGCCGAGCTCATCACCGACGAGACGGGCATCTCGGCCGACGAGGTCGCGATGGAGAAGTCCTTCACGGACGACCTCGACATCGACTCGATCTCCATGATGACGATCGTCGTCAACGCCGAGGAGAAGTTCGGCGTGACCATCCCCGACGACGAGGTCAAGAACCTCAAGACCGTCGGCGACGCCGTCACCTTCATCACGTCCAACCAGGCGTGAGACCGTCCCGGTGGGGGCATATGCCCCCACCGGATCCGTTGTGAGGATTCCCATACCCATGAGCACCCCCCGCATCGTCGTCACCGGCATCGGCGCGACGTCGCCCATCGGCGCGACCGCACAGGAGAGCTGGGACGCCCTCCTCGACGGCGCCAGCGGCGCCCGGACCCTCGAGTACGACTGGGTGGAGAAGTACCAGCTCCCGGTGACCTTCGCCGCGCAGGCGAAAGTCCGCCCGGACACCGTCCTGCCCCGGCCCGTCTCCAAGCGCCTGGACCCCGCGTCGCAGTTCGCGATGGTGGCCGCCCAGGAGGCGTGGGAGGATGCCGGATCCCCGGAGGTCGCTCCCGAGCGGCTCGGCGTAGACTTCGCGACGGGGATCGGCGGCGTGTGGACCCTGCTCGACGCGTGGGACGTGTTGCGCGAGAAGGGGCCGCGTCGGGTGATGCCGATGACGGTGCCGATGCTGATGCCGAACGCCGCGGCGGGCAATCTGTCGCTGCACTTCGGCGCGCGCGCGTACGCACGCACCGTCGCCAGCGCGTGCGCCTCCAGTACGGAGTCCATCGTCAACGCGGTCGAGCACCTGCGTGCGGGGCTCGCCGACGTCGTGATCGCCGGTGGGACGGAGTCCGCCATCCACCCGATCACCATCGCGTCGTTCGCCTCGATGCAGGCTCTGTCGCGGCGCAACGACGACCCGGCGACCGCGTCCCGCCCCGGGAGCATCGACCGCGACGGGTTCGTCATGGGCGAGGGCGCGGCGGTGCTCATCCTCGAGACCGAGGAGCACGCGCGCGCCCGCGGGGCGAAGATCTACGCCGCCGTCGTCGGCGGTGGCGTCACCGCGGACTCGTACCACATCACCGCGAACGATCCCGAAGGTCACGGTGCGGCTCGCGCCGTCGAGATGGCCCTCGCGATGGCGGATGCCTCCCCCGCCGACATCACGCACATCAACGCCCATGCGACATCGACGCCGGTGGGCGACCCGAACGAGTACCAGGCGTTGAAAGCCGTGCTCGGCGACCGTGTCGACGAGATCCCGGTCTCGGCGACCAAGGCGTCGACGGGTCATCTGCTCGGCGGGACCGGTGCCTTGGAGGCGATGTTCACGATCCTCGCAATCCGCGACCGCGTCGCCCCGCCGACCATCAACATCACGACGCAGGATCCGGAGGTGCCGTTCCGGATCTCCGGCGAGAAGCAGGCACTCGGGAGTGGGCCGCAGCTCGCAATCAGCAACTCCTTCGGTTTCGGCGGCCACAACGCCGTCGCCGCGTTCACGACCGTCTGAGCGGTCGACGATCGAAAGGCCCCGCGCATCGCGCGGGGCCTTTCCTCTGAGGGGCCGATTCGCTCTCCCACTCCCCGGGAGTTCTCTCCGGGGTTCGGTACGCGCGCCTCGTCTCCTACGTCCTCACAGCGATCCCTTCCTCGACGATCGCTGCAGGTTTCAGGCGGGCATGGCCCGCTGGGCATCAGCCGACTTTGTGCAGCCAGACCACGGGTGCGTCGTCTCCGGCGTGACGGAACGGTTCCAGCTCCTCGTCCCACGCGGCGCCCAGGGCCACGTCGAGCTCGCGCTGGAGTTCTCGCGGGTCCCCCGCGGCGACCTCGATCGCATAGCGGATGCGATCCTCCGCCACGACGATGTTGCCGGCCGAGTCCGTCTGCGCGTAGTGGATGCCGAGACCGGGGGTGTGAAGCCAGCGACCTCCGTCGCTGCGCGGAGAGGGATCTTCGCTCACCTCGAACCGCAGGTGCTCCCAGCCGCGGATCGCTGTCGCGAGGGCCGCCCCCGTACCCGCGGGGCCCTCCCAGTAGTGCTCCGTGCGTCGGCTACCGGCCAGGATGGGCTGATCCGCCCACTCGAAAGAGAGCGGGCGGCCGAAAACGCGGCCTACGGCCCACTCCAAATGCGGGCACAACGCCCGCGGCGCGGAGTGGACGTAGATCACTCCGCGCGTCTGTGCTGTCGCCATCATTTCTCCGATCGTCAGGTTCGTCTTCCCCAACGACCTGACCGGATTGTGGCGCTGCTCTTCAGTTCTCCCGCCATTATCGCCAAGGGGCGGGGGAATCACAAGCCTGTGATTCCCCCGCCCCTTGGACGTGAGTCGCCTGGGATCAGGCTTCGCTCATCGCCTGGACCTCCGCCTTGCCCTTCGCGGCGTAGTACGCCGCGCGCGCGGCATCGCGTCGCGCCTGCTCGGCCTGGCCGGCGTCGAGGACGTCCTGCGGCACGTCGACGTACTCGGTCGTCGGCCGGCCGTGGTACTTCTCGATGAACGCGTCCAGTTCCGGCCCGGAGGTCCACGAGGTGATGAGGCAGTAGCGGGGCTCGTCTCCGTCGTGGTGAACCGCATGCCACAGGCGCTGGGTGTCGACGATCAGCTGGGCGCCGGCGGGCAGGGCCACGCGATACTCGATACTCGGGTCCGTGCGGTTCTCGCGGAGCACGAAGTAGCTGTTCTTGTCGTCGGTGAGGTTGAAGAAGCCGCGGACGACCCACCCGGTCCCGTCGGGGTTCAGACGATTGTTGTCGTCCTGGTGGAGGTTGTAGAGCGCATCGGCGTACGAGTTGGGCTGGAGCTCGATGATACGGCAGCGTCCGACGTTCGCTCCGGGCTCCTGCGCGCGCTCGGTCAGCGTGGGCGCCTTCTCCATCTGCGAGGGAATCCAGACGCCGTCCTTGTCGGTGCGCGGGGGCGTGTGGTTCCAGAATCCGTTGCACTCGATCTCGCCCTTCGCGGACGCGATCGGGGCGAAGCGGGTGTCGCCGGAGGACTTCCAGTCCACGTACTCGACCTCCAGCCACTCCTTCGGGTCGATCTCGCGATCGTAGCTGTCGAGGACGACGAAGCCGGTCTCTTCGAGAGCGGCAGACTTGATGTAACCCATGGGTTGCCTTTCGTCAGCGGGCCAGCGAAGTTTTTACAGGCCCAACTTAGGCAAGCCTACTCCGGGTGGTCTCCCCTCCCCGGGGGCGGAGGGCGTGCCGCGTAGAATCGACCGGGTGCGCCGAGTGGCGCGGACGGCGTGGGAAGGGTGAGAGACAGCTGATGGTGACAGCCACCAATGTCGAGGCGACCGCGGTCAACACCATCGGATGGCTCTCCTCGGGCTCACGCTCGATCGTCGTCCCCGTGTATCAGAGGCAGTACCGCTGGGACATCGGGGCGTGCGAGCAGCTCCTGAGCGACATCCGCGCCGTGGCGGATCTGGACGACTCCCGGATGCACTTCCTGGGATCGGTCCTGTCGTCGAGCGGTGCCGAAGGCCAGGACCTGGTCCTGATCGACGGTCAGCAGAGGCTGACGACGCTGATGCTCCTCGCCGCGGCGCTTCAGCACACCGTGCGCGGTCAGGTCGATGACCTCGCGGCCTCACTCACGCGGCTGCTGGTCTCCCCCTCGGATCCCACGCGCACGCGCCTGCGCCCTCATCGCGCGTGGGCGGAGAAGTTCGAGGCCGTCGTGTTCGCGCAGGCCGAGAACGGGCTCGGCTCCCGGTTCGCCGACAATTACTCCTTCTTCCGCAGCCAGATCAGTCTCGGCGAGGCACCTCGCATCTGGCGGGGGCTGCAGAAGCTGGAGCACGTCGCCATCACGCTCGGCCCGGGGGCGAACGCCCAGCAGATCTTCGAAAGCCTCAATTCGACCGGAGAGCCGCTCCGGGACCACGAGCTGATCCACAACTACGTCCTCATGGGCCTTTCGCACGCGGAGCAGCGCGAGATCGAGGAGGCCTTCTGGCTCCCACTCGAGGAGAACACGGGCGAGTCCATCGCCGCGTTCTGGCGGCACTATCTGGTCCAGCGCACGGGGCGCGAGATCGCACCCGGTCAGCGCGCGGTCTACGACGTGTTCCGCCAGCTGTTCCCGCGCCTCGACATCCACGCGCTCCGTGAGGTCGCCGAGGAGTGGCGCGTGTATTCCGAGCTCTACCGCGCATTGCTCTCCCCGCGGACGCACGCCGATCCCGCCCTCGCCTCCCGGCTCGCGGGCCTGTCGACGTTCGGCTCCGCACTGCATCCGTTGCTTCTGCGCGCCCTCTACGACCACCGCCGAGGGGCGACCTCGGACGACGAGCTCCGCGACACCCTGCAGCTCGCCGAGACGCTCTCCTTCCGGCGGGCTGTCGTCTCCGTGTCGATGGACCGGATCGTTCCTCGTCTGTGCCGTGCGCGTGACGAGGGACATGGGGCGCTCCGCGAGTCGATCGCGCGGGTCACCCCGTCCGACGAACGCATCCGCGTGGCGCTGAAGTTCTCCCCCCTCCCCCACCCCGCATTCGTTCTCGCCCGACTCGCGGGTCTGGACTCGGCGGAAGGGTACGACGTCGATCACATCGCGCCCGTCGTGCCGGGCGAGGCCTGGACGGGCGGCGACGGACGCGTATGGGCTGCGCTCAGCGAGGACGAGCAGAACAGCCACCGGGCGCTGTCCGAAACGCTCGGCAACCTCGCGCTGCTGGAGGAGGAGCGCGCGGCGACGGTGTTCGACGCCGCGTTCCCCGCCAAACGCGATGCGTACGCCGGCAGCCGGGTCCCGCAGACCCGTGAGATCGCGGGCATCGCCGTCTGGAGCACGGCGGCGGTATCGCGACGCTCAGAGCACCTCGCGGACGCCGTCGTCCGCACCTGGGCGCGCCCCGACCTCGGCCCGATCGACGACGACGGCCTGACTCCCATCCTCGACGCGGTCCGTCGTCGTGGCTGGCCCCGCGGCTGGCAGCGCGAGTGGTCGTACGTCGAGTACCGCGGCGAGCACTGGGAAGTGCCGGATGCCCGTTACCTGTTCAACCGGATCTTCAAGCGACTCTGGGCCGACGCGCGTCCCGCTGTCGTCGCGTTCAGCGAACGCAACGGCGGACCGGTCTACACGGAGGCGTCGTGGACGGGCGACTGGGACGCGCTCGACGACGGGCACCACCTGTACATGGGTTGGGACTACAGCTACATGCTCGGTGCCGTGCAGGGCGTTCTCGACGAGGCCGGGATCGCCCCGGAGGTCTTCGTGAAGTACTCCTACATCGGTGAAGCCATGCAGGAGATCGCCGGGCGGTAGGCTCGTCGATGCAGGGGGCGGTGGCCAAGCTGGTCAAGGCAGCGGGCTCATAACCCGACGATCGTGGGTTCAAGTCCCACCCGCCCTACCGATCAGGTCCGGTCGGGATCGTCCGCCGGATCCTTCACCGGCGGCTCCGGCCATACCTTCGACACGGCTTCCGCGATGCGGATCGAGCCGGTCGAAGCGGCCGGTTCGCCCGTGCTTCCCCGTGGGATGGGCAGTTCCTGCGAGTCGCTGACGATCTGCGGGTGGTGTCGCGCCAGCTGGAAGACGCCCCAGACGGCGACGGCGCCGACGACACCGAATCCGATGTACGCCCACAGAGGGGCGCCCACGGCTTCGCGCAGCACGAACAAGCCGATCAAGACCGCGACGATCGGATCGATCACGGTGAGTCCGGCGATGACGAGATCCGGCGGCCCCGACGAGTAGGCGGTCTGCACGAAGTACGCGCCGACGGCGGTGCCGATGAGGAGCGCGGCGAGGGCCGCGAAGGTCAACCATCCGATGTCTCCGGCCTGGAGCCGGGTGATGACGGTCTTGGCGAGCGTCGCGACGAAGCCGTAGATGATCCCCGCGGCCATGATGTAGAACAGTGCCCCGATCCGGGCACGCAGCCACACCCAGAGACCGGCGAAGACGACGGTGACCACGGCCATGATCACGAGGATCGTGATCACCTGCAGGTCGGTCACAGGCTTCTCCGTGGCGAAGAGCGCAGCGATCGTGACGAAGACGAAGATGCCGCCGACGCACGCCGCGATGGCCACGAGCGACCGTCTGGTCGGCCGATGACCGCTGATCTGCGCGTTCAGCAGCGTCGTGATGACCAGAGCGATCGCGCCGAGCGGCTGGACCACGATCAGGGGGGCGAAAGACAGGGCGGCGAGCTGGCAGACGATGGCGAGGCCGAGCATCACCGTGCCGAGCACCCACGACGGCCGCGCCAGGAGCTTCGCGACGTGTGAACCGGAGAGGCCCTGGCGCGCGGCGGTGCCGCTGAGCTGTTCGACCTTGGTGACGCCGCGGTGCTGGTACTGAGCTCCGAACGACATGAAGACGGCGCCCAGCAGCGCCAACGGGATCCCGATCAGGATGCCGGGATTCTGGAACGCCCCGACGAGGGTCTCGCCGTACTCTTCGAGCTCGTTCGCGGTCCAGATCACGTAACGACATTAGCCGCGCACCCCGCTGGGTAGGCTCAAGGCGTGGCCGTTCTGCCGATTCGCATCATGGGTGATCCCGTCCTCCACGCTCCCGCTGCGCCCGTCGACACCGTCGACGCCGACATCCGGAAGCTCGTGGCGGACATGTACGACACGATGGATGCCGCTCCCGGCGTGGGCCTGGCGGCACCGCAGGTCGGGGTGGGTCTGCGGATCTTCACTTACTCATACGAGGACGACGACGGGCTTCCGTGGCGCGGCGTCGTCATCAATCCCGAGCTGTGGATGACACCTCCCGAGCCGGGGCATCCGGATCCCGACGACGAGTCCGAAGGATGCCTGTCGTTCCCGGGTGAGCGCTTCCCGCTGCGTCGTTCGGACCGGGCCGTGGTCAGGGGAACGGACCTCGACGGGGCTCCCGTGCGCATCGAGGTCGACGGGTGGCGCGCCCGCATCCTGCAGCACGAGTTCGATCACCTCAACGGTGTCCTCTACGTCGATCGGCTCGATGACGGCGACGCGCGGATCGTGGGGAAGATCGCGCGCAAGCGGGGCTGGGGTCGGCCGGGGAAGTCCTGGATGCCGGGGGTCGACGACCTCGACGCCTGAGAAACGAGGAAAGCCCGGGGTGGAAGCCCGGGCTTTCGGTGAGAGCCGCGTCAGATGAACGCGGATTTCTCGCTCCCCGGCTTGGACTCGAACCAAGAACCTATCGGTTAACAGCCGATTGCTCTGCCAATTGAGCTACCGAGGAATATGCCCGCCGGAGCAGGCAACCCCATCATCCTAGCAACACCCGGAGGGTGCTCGTGAACTCAGGGCGAAACCGGGCTCGGCGTGTCGCCCTCGTCCGGCGTCCAGAGGAGTCCGTCGGAGCCGTGACCGTAGGCGACGGTGTGTCCGCCCCGAAGGACGAGGACGTCGGTGTCGAGATCCTCGATCACATCGGCGTCGTTGGACACGATGACCGCCGAGAGCCCGTACGCCTTCTGTCTGTCGAGGATCGCATCCTTCGCCGCCCGTCGAACCTCCACGTCGAGGTTCGCGAAGGGCTCGTCGGCGATGAGCACCTTCGGCTGCAGCACCAGGACGCGGGCGAAGGCGACCCTCTGCCGCATCCCGGCGCTGAGTTCGTACGGGTACTTCGCTGCGGCGCCGAGCGGCAGCATCAGCTCGTCCAGCAACGCCGCCACCCGCACGGCGAGGGCACGCTGATTCACGCGGCGATCCCGAGAGGTGATCGGCTCACCGATCACCTCGGACACCGTGAGGCGGGCCGGAAGGCGAGCGCCGGCGGCCTGAGGCAGGTGGGCGGCGACGTAGGTCAGAACCCGCCGCGAACGTCCGGGGCGTCGCACCGAGATGCCCTCGACCTCCGCATCCCCGCCGTCGATGGACAGCCCTGCCGTCTCGATGCCCGAGAGCGCGGTCGCAAGACTCGACTTCCCGGATCCCGTCGGCCCCATCACGGTCAGCGCCGACGCACGCGGGAGGACGAAGGAGACCCCGTCCACGACCCGTTGAGATGGGACCCCCCGGGAGGACCGGGCGACGGACAGGTCGGAACAGCGGATCGCCGTGTCGGTCTCGCGGGGTCGGGCCATCGTGCCATCATGCCCGAGGCCGAGCGACCGGCCAAAGGCGCCGTCACTCCTCGACGAGCATCCGCTCCCGCTCGGCGTCGATCTCCCGGAGTCTGATGCGGATGCTGCGCCCGCCGTCGGAGTCGGGTGCGACACGCTGGATCGCACCGAGCAGCTCGTGCTTCTCCGCTTCCAGCGCGCGCATGACCAGGCGTCTGCTCAGGTCCGTGGCCGACGCCACCGCCTCGTCGTCGTTCTGCGCGGGGAAGTTCGCCGCGAGCAGCTCGGCACCGAGCCCCCGGAAGGGCTCACGGACGTTCCCGATCGCGTCGGCGGCCCACCCCGGGCGGGAGAGATCGTCCACCCCCGCCACAGCCTGGCGAACCGCATCGAGCCCCGGATGCCGGAACGGGAGGCCGATCGCACGCGCGACGATGTCACCGTCCATGCGGTGACCGAACTGGAGGACCCCCATCAGCGCGTCCCGTTCCATTGCCACATCGCGGGTGCGGGGCAGCGTCGCCAGGGTCGGCCGCAGGGCATCGGCGGTCCCCTCCGGGGCCCCCGAGGGGGCGGAATCCGTGCGAGGGGACTCTCCCGAGGACCGGCCCGCACGCGTCACTTCGCGGCGCACGTCTTCGGTGTCCATCCCGAGGCGTCGGGCGAGCACGCGAACGTACTCCGGCTGGAGGAGCGGATCCCGGAGCTCGGCGACGACGGGTGCGGCGACCCGCAGCGCGCCCACGCGGCCCTCGACGGTGGCGAGGTCGAAGCCCGCGATGCGCTGACCGATGACGAACTCGACCATCGGCGCCTTGGTCGTCACCATCGCGCGGACCGCTCCGTCGCCCCGCTGCAGCCGGAGGTCGCAGGGGTCGAGACCCTCGGGACCGGTCGCGACGTACGTCTGGGCGTTGAACCGCTTCGCGTCGGCGAACGCGCGGAGGGCGGCCTTCTGGCCCGCGGCATCCGGGTCGAAGGTGAAGATCACTTCACCCGCCGCGGAATCGTCACCCATCACGCGGCGGAGCACCGAGATGTGGTCGGCGCCGAAAGCGGTGCCGCACGTCGCGATCGCGGTGGTGATTCCGGCGAGGTGACAGGCCATCACGTCGGTGTATCCCTCGACGACCACCACGCGGTGCTCGCGCGAGATGTCGCGCTTCGCGAGATCCAATCCGTACAGGACGTTCGCCTTGCGGTACACGGCGGTCTCGGGGGTGTTGAGGTACTTCGGTCCGTTGTCGTCCTCATGGAGCCGACGGGCGCCGAACCCGATGACCTGGCCGGTGACATCCCGGATCGGCCATACGACACGACCGCGGAACCGGTCGTACACGCCGCGTTGTCCCTGGGAGACGAGGCCCGCCGCCGACAGCTCATCATCGCGGAAGCCCTTCTCCCGGAGTGCCGTGAGGACACCGGACCAGCCGCGCGGGGCGTAGCCCACGCCGAAGTGCGCCGCCGCTCCGGCGTCGAAGCCGCGCTCGCCGAGGAAACGCCGGGCGATCTCCGCCTCCCCGGAGGAGAGCTGCCCCCGGAAGTACTCCGCCGCCGCCGCGTTCGCGGCATAAAGCCGCGTGCGTCCCGTGGTGTCCGGGGCCGCTCCCCCGTCCTCGTAGTGCAGGGCGTAGCCGATGCGGCCGGCGAGCTTCTCCACGGCCTCCGAGAAGGACAGGTGGTCCATGCGGCGGAGAAAGGAGTACACGTCGCCGGATTCGCCGCATCCGAAGCAGTGGTAGAACCCCGCCTGCGGTCGGACGTTGAAGCTCGGACTGCGCTCGTCGTGGAAGGGGCACAGGCCCTTCATGGATCCGACGCCGGCCGGGCGGAGGGCGACGCGCTCTCCGATGATGTCGGCGATGTCGGTGCGCGCCTTGACCTCTTCGACATCCGCCTGACGGATGCGGCCCGCCATCACCGCCTCCCGTCGCGCGGCGCCGTCATATGAGGGGACCAGAGCCCCACGGATGCCGGGCCGACCTCGCCGACGAGCCGGGTGTGCCAGGCGATCGCGAGCTGATCGGTGAGGCTCGCCACCTGATCGACGATCACGCGTCGGCGTGCGTCATCCGTCTCCGCCGCGGCGAAATCCTCTCGATGCACCGCGTCCAGTTCGCCGGGCGAGTCCCACAGCGCGCTCGCCAGGCGCTTCAGGAGACGCCGCTGCTCCTTGTACAGCTCCTTGCGACCGTCGATCGACACCACGAACGCCCCGATGATGCCCTTGAGGACGGCCATCTCGGCTTCCACGACGCGGGGGACGACCACGTGCGCGCGGTAGCGGGTGAGCTCGCGTTCGGGTGCCGCTGCCCGCGTCGCGGCGGTCGCGGCGCGCGCGAACCGACCGATCAGATCGGACGTGAGGTTCTTCAGACGTGCCGACGACGCCCGTGTGCCGTCGAACTCCTGCACCCACTCGGGCAGCCGCATGAGACGGAACAGAGCGTCCTCGAGCTCGTCGCGGGCGAAGTCGTACCCGACCCAGGTCTGTACGGCCGTGAGCAGTGCGTCGTGCTCGCCGGGGTCGGCCAGCCGTGCCGGGTCGAGGTAGCCGTTGACGATGGCGTCCTCGAAATCGTGCACCGAGTAGGCGATGTCATCGGAGAGATCCATCACCTCCGCTTCGATGCAGCGGACGCGCCCCGGTGCACCCTCCCGCATCCAGCGGAACACCGCTTCGTCTTCGGGGTAGACCCCGAACTTGAGCCGGCCACCGGGGTCCGGGAGCGGTTGGTCCACGGTCCAGGGATATTTGCACGCGGCGTCCAGGCTCGCCCGCGTGAGGTTCAGGCCGTGGCTCCGGCCGTCCTCGGCTATGACCTTGGGCTCCAGGCGGGTCAGGATGCGGAGGGTCTGGGCATTCCCCTCGAACCCTCCGAACGGCTCGGCCCAGTCGTTCAGGGCGCGTTCGCCGTTGTGTCCGAACGGCGGGTGGCCGAGGTCGTGACTGAGGCACGCGGTGTCCACGACGTCGGGCGACAGGTTCAGCGCGGTGGCCAGCTCGCGGCCGACCTGGGCGACTTCGAGCGAATGGGTGAGACGGTTGCGCGCGAAGTCGACCGGACTCGCGGGACTCAGCACCTGCGTCTTCGCGGCGAGCCGGCGCAAGGCCGCCGAATGCAGCACGCGCGCGCGGTCGCGGGCGAAGCCGTCACGCTGCGACCGGTGCTGCTCGGGATGGAACCGCTCGGCATCGGCGGCGACATAGCCGGACGGCGGCCCGGCGACAGAGGCCGGCTGCGCGTCACCCACCGCTGTGATCCGTCTCGGCCTCGGCGAGCGCGGTGGAGGCGGCACCGGTGAGCTCACGGGACTCCAGCCAGCCATCGGGCAGAGCAGGGCGCTTGGGAGTTCCCGCGCGGCCGCGCTGGCCCTCGGCGGCCGCCCCCGGGTACGGCGCGTCCAGATCGAGCAGGGCCAGAAGCTCGTCGATCTCGTCGAGCGAGGAGACCGTCGCCAGTCGCGCGCGGACGTCGCCGCCGACCGGATAGCCCTTGAAGTACCACGCGACGTGCTTGCGGATATCGCGGCATCCGCGTTGCTCGTCTTCAAAGAACTCCGTGAGGAGCTCTGCGTGTCGGCGGAACGCCGCGGCGACGAAGCGCAGATCCGCGTCGACGGGGGCCCCGGCATCCTGTGCTCCGAGAGCCCGGGCGAGATCACCGAAGAGCCACGGTCGACCGAGGCATCCGCGCCCGACCACCACGCCGTCGCACCCGGTCTCCGCCATCATGCGCACCGCGTCCTCGGCCGACCAGATGTCGCCGTTCCCGAGGACGGGGACCGAGGTGACGGCGGATTTGAGCTTCTCGATCGCGGCCCAGTCGGCATGGCCGGAATAGAACTCTGAGGCCGTGCGGGCGTGGAGCGCGATCGACGAGACCCCGGCGCCCTCGGCGATTCGGCCGGCCTCCAGGTAGGTGAGATGGTCGGGATCGATTCCCTTGCGCATCTTCACCGTGAGGGGGACGGAACCCGCCGCGCGCACCGCGCGCTCGACGATCTCCCGGAACAGACCGAGCTTCCACGGGAGCGCCGCTCCCCCGCCCTTGCGCGTCACCTTGGGGACGGGGCATCCGAAGTTCAGATCGATGTGGTCGGCGCGGTCCTCCTCGACGAGCAGCCGGACGGCGGCCTCGACCGTTCCGGGGTCCACGCCGTAGAGCTGGATCGAGCGCGGGGTCTCGGACTCGTGGTGGGTGATCAGTCGCATCGTCGTGGCGTTGCGCTCGACGAGGGCCCGCGAGGTGATCATCTCGCTCACATACAGACCCGCGCCGTACTCGCGGCACAGGCGTCGGAACGCGGTGTTGGTGATCCCCGCCATCGGGGCGAGGACGACGGGCGCATCCAGGGCGATCGGCCCGATGCGCAACGTGCTCGGCGGCGCGGTCGCAATACTCACGGGCCCCATTCTCCCAGGTCGGCAGAGGGTCGCGTCACCGGCCCGCGACGCCGTGCGAACACGCTCACGCGGGTGCGACGACCTCGTCGGATCGCTCGTCCCGCACCCGACGGAGTATCTGGGCGAACCCGTCCGCGGGCTGCGCGCCCGCCACTCCGTACTTCTCGTCGATGACGAAGAAGGGGACGGCGGTGATGCCGTACGCGACTGCTTGTGCCTTGTCGGCGGCGACGGCCGGGGCGAACCGTTCCGATCGCAGCGCCTCCGCCGCGGCCGCAGAGTCGAGCCCCGCCTCCCCCGCGAGGGTCGCGAGTTCCTCGATGCGTCCGAGATGACGCCCCTCCGTGAAGTACGCCGCCATGAGACGCTCGGCGACATCACCCTGTCGACCCTGCTCCCGTGCGAAGTGGAGCAGCTCGTGGGCCTTGAGGGTGTTGGTGTGCCGGAGGATGTCGAAGCGGTACTCGAGGCCCGCGTCGGCCGCCATCGCGCCGACGCGGTCGAGCATCTGCTGGGCCTGCTCCTCGGACACGCCGCGGTGGGCGGTCAGATACTGGACCTCACCCCCGTCGAAGTCCTCGGGGGTGTCGGGCGAGAGCTCGTACGAATGGAAGACGACCTGCACCTCGGGCGCGTCGCCGTCCTCCGCGACCTGAGCGATCCCCGTCTCGAGGTTGCGCTTGCCGATGTAGCACCACGGGCAGGCGATGTCGCTCCACACGTCGATTCTGATGGGTTCCGTCACCCTCGACCGAACATCGGGAACGCGTGCGTCTATTCCCGGTCGGCTCGGCGCGAGCTGGGTGACGGCGGCGACGGTGACGGCGTCTCGTGCTCCGACGCGCTCACAGAGCCGGCGGCTCGGGCGTGTCGACCGCGCCGCCGAAGCGTCGGTCCCGGTCGAGGTACAGCTCGATCGCGCGCCACAGATCGGCGCGGGAGAAGTCCGGCCACAGCGTGTCGAGGAAGACGAACTCTGCGTAGGCGGACTCCCACAGGAGGAAGTTCGAAGTGCGCTGCTCCCCGCTGGAGCGGACGAAGAGGTCGACGTCGGGCATGTCCGGCAGGTAGAGCCGGCGTGCGATGAGCTTCTCGCTGACGGCGGAGGGACGCAGACGCCCCGCTGCGACGTCGTCGGCGATGGAGCGCATCGCGTCGACGAGCTCGATGCGCCCACCGTAGTTCACGCACATCGTCAACGTCAGCGTGGAGTTGTCGCGGGTGAGCTCCTCCGCGTATCGGAGCTCCTTGATGACCGAGCCCCACAGGCGGGGTGTGCGCCCCGCCCAGCGCACGCAGACGCCCCACTCGTTCAGCTGATCGCGGCGTCGGTGCAGGACGTCGCGGTTGAATCCCATCAGGAAGCGGACCTCGTCGGGCGAGCGCGACCAGTTCTCGGTGGAGAAGGCGTAGACCGAGAGGTGGCGGACCCCCGCCTGGATCGCGCCCGCCACGACATCCAAAAGAGCCGCTTCGCCGGCGCGGTGGCCCTCGACGCGCGTGAGGCCGCGTCGATTCGCCCAGCGGCCGTTGCCGTCCATCACGATGGCCACATGTTGGGGCACCCCTTTCTTCGGAAAGGCCGGAGGGTGGATGCCGGTCCAGTCGATCGGGCGGTACGGGACGGCGTCGCGATGCGTGTAGGGCTTGGGTGTCATGAGACCGTTCCGCGAGAGGAGACATGGGACAGTGCGCGGATGCCGCGCTCGAGGTGCCACTGCGCGTAGGCCGACACCAGACCGGACGCGGCGTTGGTCGCACCCGCTGTCGCCGTGTCGACGGCATCCCAGTCCCCGGACATGAGGGCGCGGAGCACCACGGCCGTCGAACGGTCGATGCGCGCGGACCCGGTGGGCGCGCACGCCCCACAGACCATCCCGCCGAGCTGCGCGACGAAGGCGTCGTGCGGACCCGGGGTACCGCACCGAGCGCACTCGTCGAGCCCCGGTGCCCAGCCCGACAGCGCCATGGCGCGCAGGAGATAGGAGTCCAGGATTGCGCGGGAAGCGTGCTCGCCGCGGGAGAGAGCACGGAGCCCGCCGACGAGGAGGAAGTACTGCTGCGTCGTGGCGTCCGCCTCGCTCAGCCGATCTGCGGCCTCCACCATCGCGTGGGCGGAGGTGTAGCGGTCGTAGTGGGCGACGATGTCGGCGCCGTAGGACCCGAGGGATTCCGCCTGCTGCACGATGTCGAGGGAGCGCCCCCTGTAGAGCTGCACATCGGCCACCATGAACGGCTCCAGCCGCGCTCCGAAGCGAGACGAGGTCCGTCGCACCCCCTTGGCCACGGCGCGGACCTTGCCGTGTCGGCGGGAGAGGAGCGTGAGGATGCGGTCCGCCTCACCCAGCTTGTGGGTGCGCAGGATCACCACCTCGTCGCGATACGTGGGCACTGCTCGATTATCCCTGCGACCGCGCACAATGGAGGCGTGGACGAGCCGATCTTCGTGATCCCCCTGTGGGCGGACCTCCTCGCCGTCGGACTCGGCGGCATCCAGGGGGCGCTGTTCGCGTCGGGGTTCCGCGGCGAGCGTCGTCTGGACCTCCTCGGCGTCGCCATCATCGGCATCGTCATGGGCATGGGCGGCGGACTCATCCGCGACCTGCTGCTGAACGTTCCGCCCGTCACCCTGCAGAGCAACTGGTACCTGCTCACCGCGACCGCCGCTGCGCTCGTGGGGATGCTGCTGGCCGGAGTCTTCCGACGCCTGAACGCACTCATCGTCGGTCTCGACGCGGTCGTGATCGGCCTGTTCGGCGCCTTCGGCACCACCAAGGCGCTGGCGCTCGGTCTTCCGCCGGTCCCCGCGGTGTTCGTGGGGGTATGCGCGGCCGTGGGCGGCGGCATCCTGCGCGACATCATCATGGGCCTGCCGGTGGCGATCATGCACGTCGGATCGCTCTACGCCGTGGCCGCGGCCGCCGGATGCGCCACCCTGGCCACCACCACGGAACTCGGCGGAGCGGCCGGGGTCGCCGCGATCGCGGGAGTGGCGGTGACCGCGGTCATCCGGGTGCTCGCGGTGGTGTTCGACATCTCGCTCCCCGAGCAGCGCGCGCTGTACCGGCGCAAGGTGGCCGTGGAGACCTCGTCGATCGCCCTCCCCAAGCCCTGATCCCCGCCCCACTGGCCGCGAGACTGCATCCTCCCGTCCAGACTGCGTGCGCGGCGTGCAGTCTCGACCGGAGGATGCAGTCTCGCGGTCGGGGGGGGGGGGGGTCAGACGGCGGTGAGTTCCGCGGCGTGGGTCCGCGTGCGGATCGCCCGGTTCACGCCGGAGACGATGGCCTTGAGGGATGCCGTGGAGATGTCGTTGTCGATGCCCACGCCCCACAGGCGCTCGCCGTCGACCTGGAGCTCCACATAAGCAGCGGCTTGCGCGTCGCCGCCGGAGCTCAGCGCGTGCTCCACGTAGTCGTAGAGCGTGACGTCGAATCCCTGGGCGCGGATGATCTCCAGGAACGCGGCGACGGGGCCGTTGCCCCGGCCGGACGCCTCGACGCTCTCGCCGCCGTCGCGGAGGGTCACATCGAGCGCGACGTCCGCGGACAGGTCGCTCTGCGACCGGGTCGAGAGCAGCTCGAACCGGCCCCAGCGGTGGTCGTCGTGGGCCGCGGGCAGGTACTCGTCGGTGAAGACCGACCAGATCTGCTCGCTCGTGACCTCGCCTCCCTCGGCATCGGTCTTGGCCTGGACGACACCGGAGAACTCGATCTGCAGGCGACGGGGCAGGTCCAGGGCGTGATCGCTCTTCAGCAGATACGCCACGCCCCCCTTGCCGGATTGGGAGTTGACCCGGATGACCGCCTCGTAGGAGCGACCGAGGTCCTTCGGGTCGATGGGCAGATAGGGAACCGCCCACTCGATTTCGTCGACGGTGACGCCCTGCGCCTGCGCACGGGACTCCATCGCCTCGAAGCCCTTCTTGATCGCGTCCTGGTGGGAGCCGCTGAATGCCGTGAACACCAGGTCACCGGCCCACGGGCTGCGCTCCGGCACCGGCAGCTGGTTGCAGTACTCCGCGGTCCGCTTGACATGATCGATGTCGCTGAAGTCGATCTGCGGGTCCACGCCCTGCGTCAGCAGGTTGATCCCCAGCGCCACCAGGTCGACGTTGCCGGTGCGCTCGCCGTTGCCGAACAGGCACCCCTCGATGCGGTCGGCGCCGGCCATGTAGCCGAGCTCGGCCGCAGCGACGGCCGTGCCGCGGTCGTTGTGCGGATGCAGGGACAGGATGACGTTCTCGCGGTGCGCGAGATGCCGGCTCATCCACTCGATCGAGTCGGCGTACACGTTGGGGGTCGCCATCTCCACGGTCGCGGGCAGGTTGATGATGACCTTGCGTTCGGGCGTGGGCTCGAAGACCCCGATCACCTGGTTGCAGACGTCGACCGCGAACTCCAGCTCGGTGCCGGTGTAGCTCTCCGGGGAGTACTCGTAGAAGACCTTCGTCTCGGGGATGCGCTTCTCGAACTCGCGGCACAGCCGCGCCCCCTCGAGGGCGATGTCGATGATTCCCTGCTTGTCGGTGCGGAACACCACCTCGCGCTGCAGCACACTCGTCGAGTTGTAGAGGTGGACGATCGCCTGCTTGGCGCCCGCGATCGCCTCGTACGTGCGCTCGATCAGGTGCTCGCGAGCCTGGGTGAGGACCTGGATGGTGACGTCACCCGGGATCGCATCGTCTTCGATGAGGTGACGGACGAAATCGAAATCGGTCTGACTCGCCGACGGGAAGCCGACCTCGATCTCCTTGTAGCCCATCCCGACGAGCAGATCGAACATGATCCGCTTGCGCTCCGGGCTCATCGGGTCGATGAGCGCCTGGTTGCCGTCGCGGAGATCGACCGCGCACCACCGCGGGGCGGCGGTGATCCGGCGGTCCGGCCACGTGCGATCGGGCAGCTCCACCCGGATCTGCTCGTGGAACGGGCGGTACTTGTGGATGGGCATGCCCGAGGGGCGCTGGGTGTTTTCCATGGTTCGTCGCTTCAGATCGTGGGCCCGAGGAGGGGCCGGCTGGATGCCGATGGGTGCGGACCGACGACAAGCTCCGCGACGAGGAGGGTCCTAGAACGAGGACTCGTCGCGGCGACTAAGAAGGAGAAGCCCGCCGAAGCGCATGCGTCTATGGTAGCAGGCTCGTGGCTCAGAATCCGAGGCGCCCGAGCTGCTTGGGATCGCGCTGCCAGTCTTTCGCGACACGCACATGCAGCTTCAGGAAGACACGCGTGCCCACCAGCGGCTCGATCTGCGCGCGGGCGCGCGCCCCGACGTCGCGGAGGCGTGAGCCCTTGTGGCCGATGATGATCGCCTTCTGGCTGTCCCGCTCCACGATCACGTTGGCGTGGATGTCGGTCATGTCGCCGGTCTCGCGGCGTGCGATGTCCTCGATGGTGACCGCGATCGAGTGGGGCAGCTCGTCCCGGACGCCGTCGAGGGCGGATTCCCGGATGATCTCCGCGATGCGATCCTCGCGGGATTCATCGGTGACGATACCCTCCGGGTACAGCGCGGGCCCCGTCGGCATCATGATCAGAAGCTCGTCGGCGAGCACATCCAGCTGATCGCGCGTGAGGGAGGACAGCGGGATGACGGCATCCCAGTCCTCGCGGAGGGCATCCACCTCGACCAGGCGATCGGTGATCTGCTCCCGCGAAGCCGCGTCGGTCTTGGTCACGATCGCGACCTTGCGGGCCCGCGGATATCCCGACAGGGACTCCGCGATGCGACGATCGCCGGGCCCGACCTTCTCGGTGGCCGGCACGCAGAATCCGATGACGTCGACGTCGCCGAGGACCGACTCGACGAGATCGTTCAGGCGCTGCCCGAGGAGCGTGCGGGGCTTGTGGAGACCCGGCGTGTCGACGATCACGAGCTGACCGTCCGGTCGGGTGACGATGCCGCGGATCGCCCGACGCGTGGTCTGGGGCTTGTCGCTGATGATCGCGACCTTCTCGCCGACGAGGGCGTTGGTCAGCGTCGACTTGCCGACGTTCGGTCGCCCGACGAAGGTCACGAAACCCGAACGGAACGTGTCGGTGGTCATCTCAGTTCTTCCCTTCGCGGGGGTCGTCGCTGCGGGTCTCCGCACCTCCGGTGCCCACCGTGCGCAGTTCTCCGGTACGCGGATGCCGCTCCCCCGCGAGCTCGTCGACCGGCGACGGCGCGCGTTCGACGAACACGGTCGCGATTCCGCGCCCGCGGCCGCGCGACGCGCCGCCGATCATGACGAGGCCGGCGTACTCGGCGGTGGCGCCGGCTTGCGGAACGCGCCCGAGGGCCTTGCCGAGCAGACCGCCGATGGAGTCCACGTCTTCGTCCTCGATGTCGATCCCGAAGAGGTCCCCGACCTCGTCGACGCCGAGGCGGGCGCTGACGCGGTAGTGTCCGGGCTCGATCTCCTCGATCTCGTCCGCCCGCGGGTCGTACTCGTCGGCGATCTCGCCCACGAGCTCCTCGATCAGATCCTCCAGGGTGACCAGGCCCGATACGCCCCCGTATTCGTCCACCACGAGGCACACGTGCACGGCATCGCGCTTCATCTGCTGGAGGAGGGTCTCGGCGCGCATCGACTCGGGGACGAACACCGCCGGCCGCGCCACGCGGGCGGCGGGTGCATCGCGCCATCCGACCTCGTCGCGAAAGCCGAACTGCACGAGATCCTTCAGGTAGAGGACCCCGATCACGTCGTCGGCCTCGTCGTCGACGATCGGCACCCGCGAGACGCCCTTGTCGAGGAAGATGGCCATGGCCTCGCGCGTCGACGCCGCGGCATCCACCGTCACCATGTCGGTGCGCGGCACCATGACGGCGCGCACGTAGGTCTCGGTGAAATCGAACACCGAGTGGATGAGCTCGCGATCGTCTTCCTCGATCAGGTCGTTCTCGGCGGCCTCGTCGATGATGCTCAGCAGCTGCTCCTCCGACGCGAAGGAGCCCGTCCGTGCGCCTCCCGGAGCGACCCGCGTGCCGATGGCGGCGAGGCCGTGTGCGAGGGGACCGAGGAGGACGCGGACGCCGCGCACGACGGGTGCCGCGGCGCGGAGCAGGCCGCGGGCATGCTGTCGTCCCACGCTGCGCGGGCTCGCGCCGACGACGATGTAGGAGATCCCCGTCATCAGCACGGCCGCGGCGAGCATCGCCCACCAGATGCTGTCGAACAGCAGGGTGAGGGCCACGGTCACCAGGACGGCTGCGGTCGTCTCCGCCAGAACCCGGATGAAGATGACGGCGTTGGCATGGGCTTCGGGGTCGACCGCGATGCGCCGCAGCGACACGGCATTGCGGCCTTCCACGCCGAGCTCGGCCAGGTCGGCGCGGGACGTCACGCCGAGCGCGGCGTCGAGGGCCACCATCAGGAAGCCGAAGCCGAGCAGCAGTGCGGCCCCGACGAGCAGGAGCGCTTCGGTCATGTGCGAGGCCGACGACGTTCGGCCGCGTGGAAACTTGCGATGAGCTCGCGCTGCAGGCCGAACATCTCCCGTTCCTCCTCCGGCTCGGCATGGTCGAATCCGAGGAGGTGGAGCAGGCCGTGGGTGGTGAGCAGGATCAGTTCGTCGGCTGTCGAGTGCCGGGCCGCAACCGCCTGCGCCTCGGCGACCTGCGGGCACAGGACGATGTCGCCGAGGAGTCCGGGAGGCGTGGGCATGTCTTCGGTCCCCGGGCGGAGCTCGTCCATGGGGAAGCTCAGGACGTCGGTCGGTCCCGGTTCGTCCATCCACTGGACGTGGAGCGATTCCATCGCGCCCTCGTCGACCAGGAGGATGGCGACATCCGCGTCCGGACTCACGCGCAGCTCCGACAGGTTGTGCTCGGTGAGGCGGAGGAGGACGGTCTCGTCGACGTCGATTCCCGACTCGTTGCTGATCTCGATCGTCATGAACGCCCCCTCTTGCCCAGGCGATCGCGCGGGCCTGCGCCGCGCGGTCCTCCCCGTCGGTCGGCGCGGTTGGCGAACTCGCTCGCCTCATCGCGCTCGCGTCGAGCCGCCAGCCGCTTCTCGTCGTAGGCGCTGTAGGCGTCGACGATGCGTCCGACCAGCGTGTGCCGGACGACATCGTCCGACGTCAGATGAGCGAAGTGGATGTCGTCGATGTCCGACAGCACGCGGGTCACCAGGCGGAGCCCGGACGCCCCCTGCGGGAGGTCGACCTGGGTGACGTCGCCGGTGACGACCATCCGGGTGCCGAATCCCAGTCGCGTGAGGAACATCTTCATCTGTTCCGGCGTCGTGTTCTGCGCCTCATCGAGGACGACGAAGGAGTCGTTGAGAGTGCGTCCGCGCATGTACGCAAGCGGCGCGACCTCGATGGTCCCGGTCGCCATGAGCTTGGGGACCAGCTCGGGATCCATCATCTCGTTGAGTGCGTCGTAGAGCGGGCGCAGGTAGGGATCGATCTTGTCGGTGAGCGTCCCGGGGAGGAATCCCAACCGCTCCCCCGCCTCGACAGCAGGCCGCGTGAGGATGATCCGGTTGACCTCCTTGCGCTGCAGGGCCTGAACCGCCTTCGCCATGGCGAGGTAGGTCTTCCCGGTCCCGGCCGGACCGATGCCGAACACGATCGTGTGATCCTCGATCGCGTCGACGTAGGCCTTCTGCCCCGCCGTCTTCGGTCTAATCACCTTGCCCCGCGAGGAGAGGATCGCCTCGCCGAGCACCTCGGACGGGCGGGGACCGCCGTCGCTGCGGAGAATCCGGTTGGACGAGGAGACGTCCGAGGGAGCGAGGTCGTGCCCCGCACGCGTCATCTCGAGCAGCTCGTCGACGAGTCGCCGCGCTGCCGCGACGTCGTCGGTCGCCCCTGAGAGGGTGATCTCGTTCCCGCGGACGAGCACGTCGACGCCGGGGTGCTCCCGCTCCACCACGCGGAGCAGCCGATCCTGTGGACCGAGGAGCTGGACCATCGCCACCCCGTCGGCGTAGATGCGTTCTGTCGAGGTGTCGTCAGCCACCGAGACTCTTCTCCCCCAGCCCACCGGCCAGGACGTGTGCGTGCACATGGAAGACCGTCTGACCGGCGCCGGCGCCGGTGTTGAAGACCAGTCGGAAATCGCCCTCGCCGTGTTCCGCGGCCAGGGAGGACGCGAGACCGATCATCTCGGCCAGGATGTCGGGTGCACCGGCCGCGAGCTCCACGACGTTGCGGTACTCCTCAGACTTCGGGATCACCAAGAGGTGCAGGGGTGCCTGCGGCGCGATGTCGCGGATGGCGAAGACGTTCTCGGTCTCGGCGAGGATCTCCGCGGGAATGTCTCCGCGGAGGATGCGGGTGAAGATCGACGGCTCGGCCATAGCGGCCAGTCTATCCGCGCGGGTTGCGAGGACCGGCGGCGTCACCAACGCTCGAGAGATGCGCTCAGGACCGCAAGCGCCGCGGGCCCCGCGGTGGAGGTGCGCAGCACCGTGTCGCCGAGGCGCGCGACCGTCGCCCCCGCGTCGGAGAACGTGCGGAGCTCATTCTCGGAGATGCCGCCTTCGGGCCCGACGACGAGGACGACGTCCTCATCGCCGGCGAAGCGCAGCTCGCTCACGCGCTCCGACCCCCCGGGGTCGAGGACGACGAGGTGGGCCCCGGCGAATGCGGCCGCGACCTCGCGCGTGGTCGCGAGGGACGCGACGGCGGGGATCCAGGCCCGGTGCGCCTGCTTGGCCGCCTCCCGGACGATCGTCGTCCAGCGCGCACGACCCTTGATCGCCTTCGCCGCATCCCAGCGCGACACGCTGCGCTCCGCCTGCCACGGGACGATCTCGTCGACGCCCAGTTCCGTCGACGCCTGAACGGCGAGCTCGTCCCGATCGCCCTTCGCCAGCGCCTGGACGAGCACCACGCGCGGGCGCGGAGTCGGAACCTCGCGGCGCGCGGTGACCTCGACCACCACGCGCCCGGGCCCGACCTCCGTGCAGGTGCCCTCCGCCCAGACGCCCCGGCCGTCCCCGATCGTCACGGACTCTCCGGTCTTCACCCGGCGCACCGTCGCGGCGTGGTGCGCCTCGGTGCCGGTGAGGACGAGGTCGTCGCCGACGGCGGCATCGGAGGCGGCATCCGTCACGAAGTGCAGTGCCATCTCAGTGGCGGAACCGATCGCGGAGCTTCGCGAACAGACCCTGATGGAACTCCGAGAGCCGCGGCGCGGGCGCCTTCGTGCGTCGAGCGAATTCCTCGATCAGCGCGCGCTCCTTCGCGTCGAGTCGCGTGGGGGTCACGACGTGGACTCCCACGCGCAGGTCACCGCGCTGAGAACCGCGCAACGGTGTGATACCCCGTCCCTTGATGGTCAGCACGTCGCCCGCTTGGACTCCAGGACGGATCTCGAGATCGACCGGGCCGTCCAACGAGGTGATGGAGGTGGTCGTCCCCAGGATCGCGTCGGGCATCGACACCTCGAGGGTGGCGAGCAGATCGTCCCCCTCGCGGCTGAACGCATCGTGCGGGGCGACGGAGATCTCGATGTACAGGTCGCCGTTCGGGCCGCCGGCGGGCCCCACTTCTCCCGAGCCGGGAAGCTGGAGGCGGAGACCGGTCTCGACGCCCGCGGGGATGTCGAGGGAGACCGTTCGGCGGGAGCGGACCCGTCCTTGCCCCTGGCAGGTGGCGCACGGATACGGGATCGTCGTGCCGTATCCCTGGCAGACCGAGCAGGGCTGACTCGTGACGACGTTCCCGAGGAGGCTGCGGACCTGACGCTGGACGTGCCCCGATCCATGGCAGATGTCGCATGTCACCGGTGCGGTGCCCGGCTGGCAGCACGAGCCCTCGCAGGTCTCGCACCCCACGGCGGTGTCGACCTCGATGTCGCGGTGCACGCCGAAGACGACGTCGCCGAGTTCGAGGGAGACCTTCACGAGGGCGTCCTGCCCGCGCTCCCGACGCGAGCGCGGACGCCCGGCGCGGGCTCCGCCGCCGCCGAAGAAGGTCTCGAAGATGTCGCCGAAGCCGCCGAACCCGGCACCGCCGAATCCGCCGCCGTCGCCGCCCATGTCGTAGCGGGCACGCTGATCGGGGTCGCTCAGCACGTCGTACGCGTGAGTGACGAGCTTGAAGCGCTCGGCCGCGTCGTCTCCCGGATTCACATCCGGGTGCAGCTGGCGGGCCAGGCGCCGGTACGCCTTCTTGATCTCATCCGGACTGGCGTCGCGCGCGACGCCGAGGACCTCGTAGTGGTCAGTCACGGTGGCCTTTCTGCCCGCGGGGAACGCGGGGTCGGGTGAGCGGCGTCAGCGGCCGCTCTCGTCTTCTTCGAGGATCCGCGTGAGGTATCGGGCCACGGCCCGCACCGCCGCGAGATTGGTCGGGTAATCCATCCGCGTCGGACCGAGGAGGCCGACGCGCGCACGGGTGCGCGCACCGGTCACGTCGTAATCGCTGGCCAGGACGGATGCTTCGGCGAGGCCGAACGGCTCGTTCTCGCGTCCGATGCTCGCCGCGAGGCCCTGATCGTCCGCGACCATCTCGCCCATCAGTCGAAGGATGGTCACCTGCTCTTCGATCGCCTCGAGGAGCGGATAGATGCTGCCGCGGAAGTCCGCTTCGCTGCGGGCGAGGTTCGCGCTGCCGGCCATGACGAGGCGGTCCTGCCGGAAGTGCTCGAGCTCCTCGGCCACGGCTTTCGCGATGACGATCGTGGCCGTCTCCCGTGGGATCGTGGGTTCATCGGGTGTCGCGATCCGCGCGGCGATGCGCTCGAGTCCCTCCCGGACGGGCCTGCCGACGAGGAGGGTTCCCAGCTCCGCGCGGATCCGGCCGAGCTCGCTGTCGTCGAACTCGTCGCGCACGGAGGCGACGCGCTGCGACACCCGTCCGGTGTCGGTGACGATGATGACCAGCATCCGTCCGCCGCCGAGCTGCACGAGCTCGACATGGGTGACGCGTGCCCGGGCGAACGAGGGATACTGCACGATCGCGACCTGCCCGGTGAGACTGGTCAGAGCCCGCACCGTGCGCGTGAGGACGTCGTCCAGGTCGCTCGACCCCTCCAGGAAGGAGGCGATGGCGCTCCGCTGAGCGGTGCTCAGGGGGCGGAGTTCGGCCAGATGGTCGACGAAGACGCGGTACCCCTTGTCGGTGGGAACCCTGCCGGAGGAGGTGTGCGGAGCCGCGATGAGCTCCTCGTCCTCGAGCTGGGCCATGTCGTTTCGGATCGTCGCGGCGGACACACCGAAGGCGTGACGATCGACGATCGCCTTGCTGCCCACGGGCTCACGCGTATCGACGTAGTCCTGGACGATGGCGCGCAGTACCTGGAGCCCCCGCTCGCTGACCATGCCACCTCCTCGGACGATCGTTGGCACTCACCGGAATCGAGTGCCAATTCTACTCGATGGCCCCGGATCGGGTCGGGAGGCGCTCAGGAGGTCAGCGCGCGGGCGACCGTGTCGCCGAGGAGTCGTCCGCGGAGCGTCAGCACCACCCGACCATGGACCGCTGCGACGCCCTCGACCAGACCGTCGGCGATGAGAGCGGCGAGGGCATGTCGCCCGGATGCCGACAGACGCTCCACGGGGAGCCCTTCGCGGATGCGGGTGCGGAGGAGCACCTCCTCCCACCGGCGTGCGGTCGCGTCCGGCGTCTCGCGACCCGCCGCCGGCGACTCCCCCGCGGCGAGGCGCGCGGCGTATGCCGCCGGGTGCCGCACATTCCAGAACCGGGTGCCCGCCATGTGGCTGTGCGCGCCGGGGCCGTAGCCCCACCAGTCGGTACCTTCCCAGTACGCGAGATTGTGGCGTGAGCGGCTGTCGGGGTTCCGCGCCCAGTTCGACACCTCGTACCAGTCGTATCCGGCTTCACCGAGGAGCGCGTCGGCCAGTTCGTACATGTCCGCCTGCAGGTCGTCGTCGGGCGGAACGACCTCGCCGCGGCGGATCTGACGGGCCAGCTTCGTCCCGTCCTCCACGATGAGGGCGTATGCGGAGATGTGATCGGGCTCCAGCGCGAGAGCGGCGTCCAGCGAGCGCCGCCAATCCTCCAGCGACTCGCCCGGCGCACCGTAGATCACGTCGACGCTCACCTGGAGGCCCGCTGACCGCGCGGAGTCGACCGCGGAGCGCACGTTCTCGGGGCGGTGCGTGCGGTCGAGGCTCGCCAGCACGTGCGGGACCGCCGACTGCATGCCGACGGACATGCGGGTCACTCCGGCCGCCGCCAGCGCCTCCGCGGTGCCGTCGACGACCGTGTCGGGATTGGCCTCCACGGTCACCTCGGCGTCCGGAGCGATTCCGAACTCCTCGGCGACGCCGTGGAGCATCCGCCCGAGGTCGCCTGGGGGAAGAAGGGTCGGGGTTCCGCCCCCGAGGAACACCGTCGTCGCGGGGCGCAGCGGACCGCGCGCGGCGAGCTGCGCGGCCGAGAGGGCGATCTCCCGCCGTACGGTGTCGGCGTACGCGTCCTGCGGTGCGCCGTGCAGCTCTTGAGCGGTGTAGGTGTTGAAGTCGCAGTAGCCGCAACGGACACGGCAGAACGGAACGTGCAGGTACACGCTGAACGGCGCGTCCGCCGACCACGTCGCGTCCTCCCCGAGCGGACCCGCCGCAGGGATCGGGTCACCGAGCGGAAGCGCAGCCCCCACGTCAGGCCGACGTCTTGTACAGAGGCGAGATGGCGCGGAGGTAGCCGGAGAAGAGCGCGCGACGGCGGCGTCGCGTCAACGCGGGGAACAGGCGGTGGAGAGAGGCTTTCGGAGCGTCGAATGCGCGAACCGTGAACCACACCTCGTCGTTGTCGTGCCAGTCCAGCATGAGCGACTCCTCGCCGCTGACGACGGAATCGCCGACGGTGCCGATCGCGAAACCGATCCGGCGCGGCTCGTCGACGGCGAAGATGACGCGGAGCTCGGCATCCGCCCGCATTCCACCTACGCGCCCGGCCACGCGAACCGTCGTCCCCCCGGCGACGTACGGGGTGCCGTCGGCGTCGTATCGGACGTCCGATTCGCTCCTGCTCGGAGCGACGGGCACCCCCTCCGGGTCGAAGCTGACACCGGCGTAGGTGGGCCCGGCGGCCGGCCGCACGTCGCTCAGGGCGAGTCCCGCCCCGCGCTGCGCCGTCCACGACAGCAGCGCCTCGCCCGCGGAGCGGAACCGCGCTTCACCGCTGCCGATGCGCCACGCCTGTTCCGCAGGGATGCTGCGCTCGGGCGGATACTGCATGAGATCGGGGGCCTGGGTGGCTCCGACGGCGGCATAGTCGACGGTGTCGTCCCGGAAGCTTCCTCGACGCATGGGGTCCAGCCTACTTCGCGGCCTTGCCCTCGACATCCCCGGAGAGCGCGGCGATGAACGCCTCCTGGGGGACCTCGACGCGTCCGACCATCTTCATGCGCTTCTTGCCCTCCTTCTGCTTCTCCAGCAGCTTCCGCTTGCGGGTGATATCACCGCCGTAGCACTTCGCGAGAACGTCCTTGCGGATCGCGCGGATGTTCTCGCGCGCGATGATGCGCGCGCCGATGGCGGCCTGGATCGGCACTTCGAACTGCTGGCGCGGAATGAGCTTCCGCAGGCGTTCGGTCATCATCGTTCCGTACGCGTACGCCTTCTCCCGGTGCACGATCGAACTGAACGCGTCCACCTTGTCGCCCTGGAGCAGGATGTCGACTTTCACCAGGTCGGCCTCCTGCTGCCCGCTGGGCTCGTAGTCGAGGCTCGCGTAGCCCTGCGTCTTGGACTTCAGCTGGTCGAAGAAGTCGAACACGATCTCGCCGAGCGGCATGTCGTAGCGCAGCTCGACGCGGTCCTCGCTGAGGTAGTCCATGCCCAGCAGGCTGCCGCGTCGGGCCTGGCAGAGCTCCATGACGGTGCCCACATAGTCCTTCGGGAGCAGGATGCCGACCTTGACCATCGGCTCGGAGACCGAGGCGACCCGTCCGTCCGGATACTCGCTGGGATTGGTCACCGTGACCGTTTCACCGGTGTCGGTGGTGACCTCGTACGTCACAGAGGGGGCCGTGGTGATCAGATCGAGGCCGAACTCGCGCGCGAGGCGTTCGGTGATGATCTCGAGGTGCAGGAGTCCGAGGAACCCGCAGCGGAAGCCGAATCCCAGCGCGACAGACGTCTCCGGCTCGTACTGCAGGGACGCGTCCGAGAGCTTCAGTTTGTCCAGCGCCTCGCGGAGGTCGCCGTAGTCGCTCCCGTCGATCGGGTAGATGCCCGAGAACACCATGGGCTTCGGATCCGTGTACCCCGGGAGCGCGTCGGTGGCAGGCACGCGGTGGTGCGTGATGGTGTCGCCCACCTTGGACTGACGGACGTCCTTCACGCCGGTGATGAGGTAGCCCACCTCTCCCACGCCGAGTCCGCGGGTGGGCGTCGGCTCAGGACTGGAGACGCCGATCTCGAGGAGCTCGTGCGTCGCGCGAGTGGACATCATCTGGATGCGCTCGCGGGGCGACAGCTGTCCGTCGACCATGCGCACGTACGTCACGACGCCCCGGTAGGCGTCGTAGACCGAGTCGAAGATCATGGCGCGGGCCGGCGCGTCCGCGTTGCCGGTCGGCGCCGGGATCTGCTCGACGATGCGGTCGAGCAGGGCCTCCACACCCATCCCCGTCTTGCCCGAGACGCGCAACACATCCGCGGGATCGCCGCCGATGAGTCCGGCGAGCTCGGCGGCGAACTTCTCGGGGTCGGCGGCCGGGAGGTCGATCTTGTTGAGCACCGGGATGATGTGCAGGTCGTTCTCGAGGGCGAGGTACAGGTTCGCCAGCGTCTGGGCCTCGATGCCCTGAGCGGCGTCGACGAGGAGGATGGCCCCCTCGCAGGCCGCGAGCGACCGGCTGACCTCGTAGGTGAAGTCGACGTGCCCGGGCGTGTCGATCATGTTCAGTGCGTAGGCGGAATCGCCCAGTTGCCACGGCATCCGCACGGCCTGGGACTTGATGGTGATGCCGCGCTCGCGCTCGATGTCCATGCGGTCGAGGTACTGGGCGCGCATGTCGCGGTCGGCGACGACGCCCGTGATCTGCAGCATCCGGTCGGCCAGGGTGGACTTGCCGTGGTCGATGTGGGCGATGATGCAGAAGTTGCGGATGAGCTCCGGCGGGGTGGCGGACGGCTCGAGAGGCTTCAGGGCGCGAGGTGACATGTCTCGTCGATTCTACGGGGGTGGTGGCTTAGCCTGACGGCATGGTCGTCCAGGTGGTGATGGTTCACGGCATCCGTACGTCCGCGACGATGTGGCGCGCCCAAGTGGCCCACCTCCAGGACCGTGGTGTCGGCGCGATCGCCGTGGACCTCCCCGGCCACGGATCGCGGATGTCGGAGGAGTTCTCCGTCGCCGGCGCGTTCGCCACCATCGACAACGCCGTGCGCGATGCCGCGACGCGGGGTCCGGTCGTCCTCGTCGGACATTCGATGGGGGGACTGTTGAGCATCGAGTACGCCGGCGCGGAGGAGCGGCCGCCGTTGGCGGCGTTCATCGCGGCATCCTGCACCGCGATCCCCCGCGGACCCGGCCTCGCGGCCTACCGATTCCTCGCGCGCCGCTTCGACGCGCTGCCCGACCGCGGGATGTGGCTCACCGATCGGGTGCTCGATCTCACGCTCCCCGGCGACACTCGCGCCGACTTCGGGGCGGGGGGCTATGCCTTCGACACCCAGGATGTCGCCCTCCGCAGCCTGTCGGTGCTGGATCTGCTGTCGGCCCTGGCGCGGATCGAGGTTCCGCTGTGGTTCGTGAACGGTCAGTTCGACCAGCTGAGGGTGAACGAGCGTCTGTTCACGCGGGTCGCTCCGCACGCCGAGCTCATCGTCGTCCCGCGCACGAGCCACCTCGTCACCGCGATGCGGCCGCGCGTCTTCAACGCCGTGCTGGACCTGGCGATCGCGACGGTCGAGCAGACCTGGTAGAATCCTTGTTTGGCTTGCGTGTGGGTTCACCGCACGACCGCCGCGGCGCCCCTCTCGCGTCACCGGCACTCCACCATCACTCCGAGCGAAGGAACGTCCACACGTGGCGAACATCAAGTCGCAGATCAAGCGCAACAAGACCAACGAGAAGGCCCGCGAGCGCAACAAGGCGGTCAAGAGCGAGCTGAAGACCGAGGTGCGTCGCACCCGCGAGGCCGTCGCCTCCGGCGACAAGGCCGCGGCCGAGACCGCTCTGCGCAAGGCCAACAAGAAGCTCGACAAAGCCGTGAGCAAGGGCGTCATCCACGCCAACCAGGCTGCGAACCGCAAGTCGGCGATCGCCAAGCAGGTCGCGTCCCTCTGACGTCCTGCAGCAACGACGAAGGCCCGCTCCCCCACGGAGCGGGCCTTCGTCGTTCGCGGGTCCTCGGTTCACTGACCGAACGGGCTCCGCGTGGCGATCACCGTGACCAGACGCTCCACGGCGAACACCGGGTCGCGTGAGGCTCCCTTCACCTCGGAATCGGCGCGCGCGGCGGCCTGGATGGCCATTCCGAGCGTGGTCTCGTTCCACCCGCTGAGGTCTCGCCGTGCGCGATCGACCTGCCAGTCCTTCAGCCCGAGGCGCGCAGCCAGGGCGCTCGAGGACTCTCGATGGCCAGCCACGCGAGCCATCGTGCGCAGCTTGGAGGCGATCGCCGCCACCAGCGGCACCGGGTCCGCCCCGGAGGCGAGGGCGTGCCGCAGGGCGACGAGCGCATCGCCGTAGCGGCCGGCGATGGCGGTGTCGGCCACGACGAACGCCGAGGTCTCGACGCGCCCGCCGTAGTACCGCTCGACCACCTGGTCGGTGATGTCGCCGGGGACGTCGGAGATCAGCTGCTGGCACGCCGCCGCGAGTTCGGTGAGGTCGTCCGCGAACGCGGACACCAGCGCCCGCAGAGCGCTGGGTGCGATGCGCCTCTGGGCCGACCGGAACTCGTCCGCGGCGAAGTCGAAGCGATCCGAATCCCTCTTGACCGCGGAGCAGGAGATCTCGACACCGCCGCCGCGCCCGCTGCGCACGGCGTCGAGCAGCTTCTTCCCGCGCACGGTCGCACCGGTGTGGCGCAGGATGACGGTCGCTCCCTCTTGGGGCGCCTCGAGATACCCGAGGGCTTCGGTGAGGAACGCGTCGCTGCACTTCTCCACGCCGCTCACCCGGATGAGCCGGGGTTCGCCGAACAGGGAGGGTGACGTCAGCGACAGGAGGGTGCCGGGAGCGTAGTCGTCCGCGCGGACATCCGAGACCTCGAGGCTCGGATCCTCCGCCCGCAGAACGTCGCGGACGCCGGCGATCGCGCGCTCGGCGCAGACCTCTTCGGGGCCGGACACGAGGACGAGGGGGGCGGGCTGCGGCCTGCGCCACGAGACCTGCGGGATCGCGCTCTTCGGCCCTCGGGCAGCGGGACGACGCGCGGCGGGCATGGTTCTCAGCCTACAAGCGGGGGCCGACGTCCGACCGTCAGCCGACCGTCCGCTCGCTCCAGATCCGCCATCCGTCGGGGACGCGGATGATCGCGACGACTCCCGCCCGGTCGGTCCGGGCGACGGTTGCGCCTATCTCGTCGAGGATGCGGAGGGTCTCGGCGCGAGGATGCCCGTGGGTGTTGTCCGCGCCGACGGGGACGAGGGCGATGGCGGGCGCGGCGAGCGCATACAGACCGGCATCCTGGTCGGCGCTCCCATGGTGCGCGACCTTCACCAGGGCGTACGGAGCATCGAGCGCTCCCGAGGCCCCGAGGACGCGCTGCGTGGCGGCCGAGAGGTCGCCGAGCCACAGGGAGTCGGGGACTCCCCCACCCGACATCTCCAGCACGACGCTGGCGTCGTTGCCGGGGTCGCCGGCACCGGCGCCGGGGACGGGCCACACCGTGCGCCACCGGGCGCCGCCGAGGAGACCCGTGTCGCCCCTGCCGGTGCGGGTCACCCGTGCGCCAGCCGCCTCCAGTGCCGCGAGGGTCACTGCATCCTGGGACTCCACGGGCCCGTGCAGGACGCGGCCCACGCGCCCGACGATCGCGTCCATCCCCCCGCTGTGGTCGAGGTCGAAGTGCGTGAGGACGAGCAGATCGATGCGGGTGACTCCCGCTCGCGCGAGGCAGCGTGACAGCAGCTCGGGATCCGGGCCGGTGTCGATGAGGGCGACCACGCCGGAGGAGCGGACGAGCACGGCGTCGCCCTGGCCGACGTCGCACGCGAGGATCGTCCAGTCGCGAGGCAGGGTCCACGGCCCGATCACCGATTCGAGGGCGATGCGTCCGCCCGCGAGACCGATGACGACCGCCAGGACGGCGCCGGTGAGGACCCGTGTCGCCCTCGCGAGGCGCGTCGATCCCCGGATGCCCGCGATGACGACCCCGACGCACACGCCGACAACCGCGAGGGAGGCCGCACCTTCGATCCCGCCCATCCAGCCCAGGGTGCCCACCGGCAGGTCCGACAGCGCCGTCGCCGTCCCGGCGATCCAGGATGCCGGGAGCCACGCGAGCATCGTGAGCCCGTTCTGCAGCGTCGGCCACGGAGCGGCGAGACAGGCGAGGAGACCCACGACGGTCGCCACGGGCGCGGCGGGTGCGGCGAGGAGGTTCGCCGGCACCCCCCAGAGCGGCACCTCGGGGGTGATCAGGATCAACAGTGGTCCGCACGCGAGTTGTGCGGCCAGAGGGACCGCCAGGGCCAGCGCCAGGGATCGCGGGAGTGCCCGCGACAACCCCTCGGCGAGCGGGCGGGCGAACAGCAGGAGCGCGCCCGTCGCCGCGGCGGAGAGCGCGAAGCCGAGCGACGCCGACAGCCACGGATCGAGGACGAGCAGGACGCCGACCGTGAGGGTGAGGATCCCGATCCCGGCCGCGGGACGACCGAGCAGAAGGGCGAGCATCGACACCGCGGCCATGGTCGCCGCCCGCACGACGCTCGGCTCGGGGGTCACGAGCAGGACGAAGCCCGCCAGCACCGTCACGCCGACGAGGACTCGGGTGCGACGGGCGGCGCCGAGCGCCGCGGAGAGGACGAAGGAGATCCCGACCACGATCGCGCAGTTGGCGCCGGACACAGCCGTGAGGTGCGAGAGCGACGTGGCCTTCATCGCCGCGTCGAGCTCGGGCGAGACCGCTGAGGTGTCGCCGACGGCGAGGCCGGCGATCAGACCCGCTCCGGGCGCGGGGAGCGGCTCACCCGCCCGCACGAGGCCGTGCCGGAGGCCGGAGGCGACGGCGGTGACCCCCGTCGGTGCTCGTAGGATCTGCGGTGCCTCGACGGCGCGCAGACGCACGACCGCACGCTCGCCGCTCCGAGCCGGCGCCGCGCTGCCGACGACGCGCACCGTCGCACCGACGTCGAGCCGGGGGCCGGCAACCGCGCGATCCTGGGGACTCAGCGCGACGACGACGTCGGCGCCGAGCGGCCGCTCATCACCCGACACCGATGCCGACGTCGCGCGGGCGACGAAGGAGGCGCCGTAGGCCGAGGGCTCGATCTTCCCGACGACCACCGCGGTGACCTCCAGCCGGCCTGGAGCGTCGAGCAGGAGCCCTGCAGCCGCGTCGCGCTGAGGCTCCGCCAGGGCCACGTGGGACGCAGCGGCCGCGGCCAGCGCGAGGGAGAGGGCCAGCACCACGGGCGCCACCCCCGTCCGTCCCGCGCGGACGCGCAGCACGGCGGCCGCCACGACCACGACGGTGCAGGTCCACAGCGCGACGGATGCCCCGGCGGCCCCATCCGGATGGTGGACGAGCACGCCCGCGGTCACCCAGACCGACGCCGCGGCGGGCACGACGCGCAGACGACGCAGAGCGCGACGGCGGCGCGGAACGGCGTCCGTCACACCCGCACCTGTTCGCGGAGCCCGGCCAGGAGCTTCTCGCCGATCCCCGGCACCGCCAGCAGATCCTCGACGCTGGAGAAGGGACCGTTCTGCTCTCGCCACTCGATGATCCGCTGCGCGATCGCGGGCCCGATCCGGGGCAGGGTGTCCAGCGCCGCGGCATCCGCCGTGTTCAGGTCGAGCGGTCCGTCGCCCGCAGGCCCGCCCTCCGCGGACCCGCCGCCGGCCGCGGCGCCGTCGGGCGGCGTCTCGCCCGGTGCCGGGATGTGCACCTGTTCCCCATCGACCGCGGGACGGGCGAGATTCACCGCGGCACGGTCGGCGCCCTCGGCGAAACCCCCGGCGGCGGCGACGACGTCCACGACACGCGCTCCGTCGGCGAGGACGTAGAGTCCCGGGCTCTGCACCTGTCCGGAGACGTGGACGAAGATCTCCGAATCGTCCACGCGGGCGGGGTCTCCGGTCGGGTCGGAGACGTGCGATGCCGCCGGCGGGTCGGCCGGCACCACCGCCGTCGGCGCGCTCGCCGAGCGGACGATGCCGATCCCGATCGTCACGACGAGGATGACCAGGACCAGCGCGACTGCCGCTCCCCATCCCCATCGTCGCGCGCTCGGCGCCGCTTCGGACGCGGGGCGAGGGGCGGACACGCTCTCACGCTAAGCGGATGCGGCCACGGCATCCGTCGCCCTCCCCTGTCCGTGGACGGCATCGCGCGGATCCCCCGCTGGGGAGGAGGGTCAGCGGGTGCTGAAGCTGACCACCTTCGGCGGCCGCACCACGGCCCGGACGACGTCGCGGTCGCCGAGAGCCTTGACGATGCGCGCATCCGCCCGGGCAAGGCGCTCCAGTTCGGCCGCGTCGATCCGCGCCGAGACGTCGAGGGTCGCCCGGACCTTGCCGTCGATCTGCACGACGGTCGTCACGCTGTCCTCGACGAGCAGCATGGGATCCGCCTGCCGCCACGTCACGAGACCGACGAAGCCGTCGTATCCGAGGACCTCCCACATCTCCTCGGCGACGTGCGGTGCGAAGAGATCCAGGATCATGGCCGTCGCTTCGGCTGCCTCGCGCACAGCGGGGTCGGCGGCGCCGGGCCCGGAGTCGATCGCCTTCCGCGTCGCGTTGACGAGCTCCATGAGTCGCGCGACGACCACGTTGAACTTCGTCTGCTCGACCAGGCCCGGTGCATCGGCCAGGAGGCGATGGGTCACGCGACGCAATGCCGGGTTCCCCTCGGCCCAGATCACATCCGGCTCGCTCGAGACGTCGTGGGCGACGCGCAGCGCCCGCGAGAGGAACTTCGTCGCGCCGGTCGTCGAGACATCCGCCCAGTCCTTGTCGTCCTCGACGGGACCGGCGAAGGCGAGCGCGACGCGCAGCGCGTCCGCGCCGTGGGCGTCCAGCTCCTCCTGGAAGAGGACGAGGTTGCCCTTGCTCTTGGACATCTTCGCGCCGTTGAGGATCACCATCCCCTGGTTGATGAGACTCGAGAACGGCTCCGTGAAGTCCAGGTGACCCATGTCGTACAGGGCCTTGGTGATGAAGCGGGCGTACAGCAGGTGCAGGATGGCGTGCTCCACGCCGCCGATGTAGAAGTCGACGGGCGCCCAGCGTGCGGCCTGCGCCGGGTCGAACGCCTGCGTGGCATCGCCCGGCGAGAGGAAGCGCAGGAAGTACCACGAGCTGTCGACGAACGTGTCCATCGTGTCGGGGTCGCGCTGTGCGGGCGCACCGGTCTCGGGATCCTGCGTCTGCATCCACGCGGAGGCCGCGCCCAGCGGGGAGGAGCCCTTGGGCGTGAGATCGATCCCCCCGGCATCCGGCAGCGTGAGGGGCAGCCGGTCCTCCGGTACGGGGACGATCCCGCCGTCTTCGGTGTGGATCATCGGGATGGGGGTGCCCCAGAAGCGCTGGCGCGAGATCAGCCAGTCGCGCAGGCGGTACGACTTCGCGGCGCGGCCGGTCCCGGCAGCGCTGAGCTCCTCGACGATCCGAGCGATCGCGTGGCGCTTGGAGAGTCCGTTGAGCGAACCCGAATTGATGAGTCGGCCTTCGCCCGTCAGGGCGATGCCGGTGCGGGCGGGGTCGAGGTCGTCGAGAGACGGGTCGTCCAGCGTCGGGTCGATCGGGTCGCCGTTCTCGTCGAGCTCGATGACCGGGATGGCACCCGTGATGGGTGCGGTGGTGTCCACGACCACCTTCACGGGGAGATCGAACGCGCGGGCGAAGTCGAGGTCGCGCTGGTCGTGCGCCGGAACGGCCATGACCGCACCGTGTCCGTAGTCCGCCAGGACATAGTCGGCCGCCCAGATCGGCAGCCGTTCACCGTTGACGGGGTTGATCGCGAAGCGGTCGAGGAAGACGCCGGTCTTCGGACGATCGGTGCTCTGGCGCTCGATGTCGGTCTCGCGCTGTACGCGCTCGAGGTAGTCCTGGAAGCGCATCCGCACCTCCGCCGTCGAGCCGGCGGCGAGTTCGGCCGCGAGGTCGCTGTCGGGCGCGACGACCATGAAGGTGGCCCCGTGCAGCGTGTCCGGTCGTGTCGAGAACACGGTGACCTTCTCTGCGCGCCCCTCGATCTCGAAGTCGATGTCGGCGCCGACGGAGCGGCCGATCCAGTTGCGCTGCATGCGCAGCACCTTCGACGGCCAGAAGCCCTCCAGCTGGTTCAGGTCGTCAAGGAGCCGGTCGGCGTAGTCCGTGATCTTGAAGTACCACTGCGTGAGTTTCTTCTTCACGACCTCATGGCCGCATCGCTCGCAGTGTCCGTCGACGACCTGCTCGTTGGCGAGGACGGTCTGGTCGTTCGGGCACCAGTTGACCGGGCTGGCCTTCCGATAGGCCAGGCCACGCTCGTAGAGCTTCTGGAAGAGCCACTGGTTCCAGCGGTAGTAGTCGGGGTCGCTGGTGTGCAGGACCCGGTTCCAGTCGAACGAGACCCCGTACTGACGGAAACCCGCCTTCTGCTGCTCGATGTTGGCGTAGGTCCACTCGCGGGGGTCCGCGCCGCGCTTGATCGCGGCGTTCTCCGCGGGCAGCCCGAAGGAGTCCCATCCGATCGGATTCAGGACGTTGTAGCCGCGGTGACGCCAGAAGCGGGCCACGATGTCGGAGTAGAGGTAGTTCTCGGCGTGCCCCATGTGCAGGTCGCCCGACGGGTACGGGAACATCGCCAGCACGTACTTGCGCGGCCGCGTGTCCTCGGGCCCACCGGCGCGGAAGGGGTCTGCGGCCTCCCATCGCTGCTGCCACTTCGTCTGGACGGCGTGCGCGTCGTAGCCTCCGCCGTCGGCGGCGGGCAGCGGTGCGGAGCTGTGAGACACAGAAAGACCAATCGTGGGGGATGCCGGGTGTCGCGCGAGAGCGCAACGTCCAGGCTAGCGGAACGGGCCGTTCACCAGCCGTCAGGGACGGGGGCGCCGAGCGCGGAGAGGGGCCCGCGCGCCTTGATGCCGACCTCGGCGACCTCGGCATCCGGCCGCGATCGCCACGTGATCCCGCCGCCCGCACCCACGTACGCGCGAGCGCCCGTGACGACGATCGAGCGAATGGTCATGGCGAGATCGAGCGCACCATCGGCCCCGACCCACCCGAACGCGCCCGAGTACACGCCGCGCGGCGCCGCCTCCAGGTCATGCAGCAGCGTCATGGCGGAGAGCTTCGGAGCGCCGGTCATGCTGCCGGCCGGGAAGGTGGCGGCCATCAGAGCGCCCACGGTGACGTCCGGTCGCAGGGCGCCCGAGACCGTGCTCACCAGTTGGTGGACCGCGGGATACGTCTCGACCTCGAGGAGGTGATCCACGCCCACCGAGCCGGGCGTGCACACGCGCGCGAGGTCGTTGCGCATGAGGTCGACGATCATGACGTTCTCCGCGCGCTCCTTCGGGTCCGCCGCGAGATCCGCGGCCAGCGCCCGGTCCTCCTCCGGGGTGGCACCTCGCGGGCGCGTGCCCTTGATCGGACGGGTCTGGACCCGTCCGCCGTGGACACCGAGGAACTGCTCCGGACTCGCGCTGAGCAGACTCGTGTCGCCGATGCGGATGAATCCGCCGTGGTGTGCCGGCGTCAGCGCGCGCAACCGGCGGTAGACGGATGCCGCATCCTCGATGCCGTCGACGTCGAAACGTGTGGTGAGGCAGAGCTGGTAGGCGTCGCCCTCGCGGATGGCATCGCGGCACGCGGCGATCAGCGCGCGGTAACGGGTCGGAGTGTGGCGTGTCCGTGCCTGTGACGCCGCCGCGGGCGGCGGTGGCGCGGGCGACGGCGCCCGCCGCACGAGGTCGATGAGATCCGGAAGATCGGCGGGTGTCGCGCGGATCCGCACACGGCGGTGAGCGTGATCGAAACCGACCACGGCGTCGGCGTGCACCCAGCGGCCGGCGGCGAGTCCGGGCTCCTCCGTCGCGGGAGCGCCGGCCAGCGCGGCGGCCCGGTCGTACGGCATCCACCCCACCCATCCACCGGCGAGCGGACCCGCCGAGACGGACGCGGACACCTCGCCGCCCGCCGGAACCGCGGCGACCGCCTCGTCCGAGGCGCGGCTACCCGTCCCGACCCAGCTCCATCCGGTCGTCGCGTCAGGCCCGGCATCCAGCCAGAAGACATCGTCCGAGCGCTGCTCCCAGACCGCGAAGACCGCTTCAGGGTCCGCCCACTCGGGGAGCTCCACCGTCGTCGACGCCGTCACGTCCTCCAGGCTAGGGGCGATGCCGGCGATCTAGGCTCGAGGGTGTGAACGAGATCCTCACCTGGCTGCTCGACACGGTGCAGTCCGTCGATCCCGCGATCCGCACCATCGTCGCGGGGATCGCCATCATGCTCGAGACGAGCGTGCTGATCGGACTGGTCGTTCCCGGCGACACCATCGTCATCGTCGCCGGCACGGCCGTGGCGTCGGTCGGAGAGGGGATCTTCCTGGGGGTCGTGGTCGTCGTCGGTGCGCTCGCCGGGGAGACCATCGGGTTCTTCCTGGGGAGGTGGCTCGGCCCGGCGATCCGCCGGTCCCGGCTCGGTCGCCGTATCGGCGAAGAGAACTGGGTCCGTTCGGAGCGCTACCTCCGACGTCGCGGGGGGCCGGCGATCTTCCTCTCCCGATTCCTTCCGGTCCTGCATTCGCTCGTCCCCCTCACCGTGGGGATGAGCGGGTATCCCTACCGCCGCTTCCTCGCCTGGACGGTGCCGGCGTGCACGATCTGGGCGTTCCTCTACGTCGGTGTCGCCGCCGCTGCCGCCGGCACGTACCGCGAACTCGCCGACCGGATCCACTTCGCGGGATACCTCTTCGTCGGAGTGATCCTCGTCTTCCTCGTCCTGGTGTTCGTGTCGAAGAAGATCATCGAACGCGTCGAGCGCAAGCACCTCGACACGGGGGACGACGGCTCGGAGGCGTCCACGACGCTGCGCGAGAGCATGGAAGACTGAAGCGATGGCTTCGCGCGCCCCCCGCCCCGATCGTCCTAACATCCTCTGGCTCGCCCGGTGGGAGTACCGCTTCCACGCGTGGCGCGAACGGCGTGCGCGTGCGCGCGGACTCACCCCGACCGTGACCCCGTTCCCCGGGTACGGCGGAGAGGACTGGGTGCGTGTGCTCGGGAGGGTCCTCATCGTTCCGCCGAGGGCGGGCGGCCGTGCGCGGCGTTCCGGCGGCTGGGAGAGCGTGCGGGGGTGGCGGAGCTTCGTGGCCGTCCCCGTCGGCTACGCGCAGGTCACCGTCCGGATCGGGGATCGCACGCACGAGGTGGTGGCCGATCGCGGCGGTGTCATCGACACCCGACTGCCCGCATCGCTCCCCGCCGGATGGCAGAACGTGGAAGTCACGGTCGAGGGCGGCGACCCGATCCCCCTGCGCGTGTTCGTGGTGAGCGCCGACACGCGCTTCGGCGTCGTGTCGGATGTCGATGACACCGTGATGGTGACCGCGCTCCCCCGGCCTTTCGTCGCCGCGTGGAATTCCTTCGTCCTCGACGAGCACGCCCGTCAGCCCGTGCCGGGGATGGCGGTGATGATGGAGCGGGTCGTCCGCGAGCATCCGGGATGCCCGGTCATCTATCTGTCCACGGGCGCGTGGAACGTCGCGCCCACGCTGAACCGGTTCCTCCGCCGACACCTGTTCCCGCCGGGGTCTCTCCTCCTGACGGACTGGGGCCCGACGCACGACCGGTGGTTCCGCAGCGGAATGGCCCACAAGCTCGCCAACCTCCGCCGTTTGGCCGAGGAGTTCCCCGACGTCCGCTGGCTCCTGGTCGGCGATGACGGCCAGCACGACGATGAGATCTACACCACCTTCACGGACGAGCATCCCGCGAACGTGGCGGCGGTGGCGATCCGCAAGCTCTCCCCGGCCGAAGCCGTCCTCGCCGGTGGACGCACCGCGGTCAACGACCACGCCGCGGCGGAGGTCCCGTGGGTGAGTGAATCCGACGGCGCGGGTCTTCTCGACCGTCTCCGCGAGGTGGGGATCGTCTCGCGCTGATCGACGTCGGCACCCGCGCGTAGGCTTTCCGGCATGTGCGGTCGATTCGTCGTGGCCCGAGCGGGTGAAGAGCTGGTGTCGGTGCTCCGTGCGGACGTGATCGCCGATGACCTCCCCGTCCCGTCCTTCAACATCGCGCCGACCGATCGTGCGGCGATCGTGCTCGACTCGGTGAAGTCCGAGCCGCCGCTGCGCCGGGTCGAGGCCGCGCGGTGGGGCCTCGTCCCGGGCTGGGCGAGGGACCTTTCGATCGGCGCGCGTGCATTCAACGCCCGGGCCGAGGAGGTGGAGCAGAAGCCCATGTTCCGCAACGCCCTCGTCTCCCGCCGGGCGATCGTGCCGTGCTCCGGGTGGTACGAGTGGAAGACGGGTCCTGCGGGCAAGGTCCCCCACTACCTCCACGCGGCCGACGACGCCCCGATCTTCCTCGCGGGACTCTACGAGTGGTGGCGGGATCCTGGTCGCGCCGACGATGATCCGGCCCGCTGGGTGCTGAGCTTCACCATCCTCACCCGCAGCTCCGCCGGTGCGCTGGCGGACATCCACGACCGGATGCCGCTGATGGTCGACGCCGATCATGCCGACGCGTGGCTGGACCCGTCGACGGAGAACGTCGGCGACGTCCTGGACGCCGCGATGGATGCCGCGCCGAGCATGGTGGACACTCTCGACGCTCGCGTGGTCGGGGCCGCTGTGGGGAACGTGCGCAACAACGGTCCCGAGCTCATCCGGCCGGCACCGGACGCCGCATGAGCCTCGTCGCGGTCGACGGCAGGGCGGCCGTGTCGCTCGCGCCGGACGCGTGGCGCGACCTCGAGCGCCGCCATGAGGAGCGCGCGGACGCCATGACCCGGGCGCACCGGGAACGGGCGGCCCGGGGCGAGCGGCATCCCGTGATGGACTTCCTCTTCCGCTACTACGGGTACAAGCCCGCGCTGCTGCGCCGTTGGCATCCGGGCGCGGGTGTCGTCCTCCGGGACGCCGGCGACACCGAGCGATCGTCGTGGCGGTGGTATCGCCGCGCCGACTCCGCCGAGGACCTCGTGGTGGACGGGGACGCGCTCCGAAGCGAGAAGGCCGCGCTCATCGGCGGCATCCACGCGCTCCTCGTCGCCACGGCGAGCAGGCGACCGCGGTTCGGTTGCTTCGGATTGCACGAGTGGGCCATGGTCTACCGCTCCCCCGACATCCGCCACGACATCCCCCTCCGGCTCGGTCGGGCGACCACCGACGCGGTCGTCGAGTCGAGTGATCTGGCGTGCACGCACTTCGACGCCTACCGGTTCTTCACCCCGGCGGCGGCGCCTCGGAATCCCCTCCCGCTGACGCGTGACACCCAGATCGACACCGAGCAGCCGGGATGCCTCCACGCCGGAATGGACCTCTACAAGTGGGCCGTCAAACTCGGACCTCTGGTCCCGGGTGAGCTCCTCCTCGACTGCTTCGCGCTGGCCCGCGACATCCGCGAGGTCGACATGCGGGCCTCCCCCTACGACCTGACCGACTGGGGCTACGCAGCGATCACCGTCGAGACGGCCGCGGGAAAAGCCGAGTACGGGCGACGGCAGCAGATCTTCGCGGAGCGAGGCGCGGTTCTGAGAGGCCACCTGATCGAGATCGCGGCGTCTCCCGCGTCGGCGCCCTCTTAGAGGACCGCGGTACATTCCGCGCAGGGCATGAGAGTGTCGCCCTGCGCGGCGGTGGACAGACGCAACGCCATCACTCGGGTGGCGGCCTCTTCCAGCCGCTCTGCGGACAGGGTTCCCGCTTCCACCGCGGCGGTGATCCCGGCCACCATGGCCGGCGCCGTGTCGGCCGTGGTGAACATCACCGACAGCACCATGTCGTTCCCCGCCGCAAGCGCGGACACCGCGTTGGCGACCGGATCGTCGTATGCGGCGATTCCAGAGGCCTGGAGCATGCCGAGATCGTCGGTGATCGCGACACCGGTGAACCCGAGGTCGTCTCGCAGGATGTCGTGCCATGCGGAGGAGAGAGATGCCGGCGCGGTGTCGACGTCGGTGTAGGCGAGGTGGCCGAGCATCACCAGCGGGACGCCGGCGTCGATGGCCGCGCGGAACGGCGCACCGTCGTGGGACTCCCACTCTGCGCGGGTCAGGGAGGTGGCCGGGATCCCCCGATGGGAGTCCCCGGGGGCTGCTCCATGGCCGGGGAAGTGCTTCGCAGTGGACAGCACGAGGCCCGCTTCACCCCGGACGGCGGCACCGACGTGATCCGCGGCGGACTGCGGTGTCGTGCCGAGTGCGCGCGGATAGATGAACATGGAGGGATCGTCGGTCACATCGGCGACGACGCCGAAGTTGACGGTCGCGCCCGCGCGAGCGACGAGGGCGGCACGGGCGGCGAACGCGGTGCCCGCGTCGGCGATCGGCGCGTTCTTGAGGGTCCGCGCGGAGGCATTGTCGTCCCACGGAAGTCGGGAGACGTCGCCGCCCTCCTGGTCGATGCCGATGAGCGGTGGAAGCTCCGGATCGACCTGCAACGCGGATGTGATGGCGCGCAGCTCGCCCTCCGACCCGGGGATGTTCGCACCCATGAGGATGAACCCTCCGATGCCCGTTTCACGCATGTACTGCTCGAGGGCCACCGGGTCCGTCGTCGGCAGGTGCCCCATCACGACGCTCGCCGCGCGCTCGGTGGTGTCCATCCGCGCCACCAGAGCCTCGGCGTGCGCGGTGAGATCATCCGATGTCCCCGCGACCGCGGTACCGCGCGCCCCCGTCGTCGCGGTGGCGTCCGGCGGGTCCTCCGCGGCGTGCACGGGGCTGAGGGAGCCCAGCGCGACGCTCGCAGCGAGGAAGAGTCCGACGGGAACCGCGCGGATCGGTGACGGCATCCCTTCAGAGTACGCGCGCCGCATCACGCCCGCTCGGTGTCCACCGATACCGCCGTCGCGATCGCCATCTGAGCGTCGGGGTCCAGCGGTGCCCGCGTTACGAGATCGTGGATGAAGGAGAGCTTCCGGCGGACAGGAGCCACCAGGGTGAACGGGTACAGGTCGCCGTGCCCCATGGACCGATTCGTCCGGTTGAGGGCCTGCGCGATTCATTCCCAGTCATCGAGCAGGCGCTGGACCGATTCGTCCCGATACGAGGCCAGGGGGACGATGTCCGTGTCGCGGAAGGTCGTCGCCTCGGCATCCAGGTGGATGCCGAGGCTCGCTGCGGTCTGGAGGGTGCCGGTGATGTGGAGGTAGTGCGCGAAGGTCTCGGCGAAGTCCTCCCAGGGGTGCATGGTCGCGTACTCCGAGATGAACGTTTCGTGCCAGTTCTCGGGGGCGCCGAGCCGGTAGTGCCGGTCGAGGGCATCGCGGTAGCTGGACCGTTCGTCGCCGAAGAGGTCGCGGCAGGCCCGCCATGCGCGGTCGTCGGTCAGGAGGACGCTCTGGTAGTAGTGGCCGGACTCGTGCCTGAGATGCCCCAGCATCGTCCGGTACGGCTCGCCCAGACGAATTCGCAGCGCCTCGCGCCGATCATCGAGACTCTCGGCGAGATCCAGGGTGATGATGCCGTTCGCGTGCCCGATCGTCACCGGTCTGCCGTCTGTGAGGCTCGAGAGGAGGTCGAACCCCAGTCCCCCCTCTTTCGCGTGCCACGGCACGATCGGGAGCCCTAGGTCGGAGAGGTGGAGGAGGAGTCTCCGCTTGGCTTCCTCCGTGCGCGCGAGTTTGTCCAGGGCCACGGTGTCGTCGGATTCCGGTCGCCGGCGGGTGAGTCGACACGAAAGGCACCGTCCTGCCGGGGCGTTTTCGCTCACGAGCCAATTGCAGGCCCACTCCCGGTTCGAGCACGCGTACCACTGGGTGCCGTCGATCACCACGCGGCCATGACGGATGCCGTAGAACTGACGGGTGAGGACGTGATAGCCGAGCTCGCCCTCGCACCGAGGGCAGATCAGGGTGTCGAGGTAGACGAACCCGCGACAGTGCGGGCAGCGCGGCTGCGTGGTGATCACGTGCTCACCGTAGTGGACGGACGCAACGCTCATCTCGTTTGCGCAAAGCGAAATCCCCCCGGTGTTCCGGGGGGATCGTTCGGTGGACCTGAGGGGACTCGAACCCCTGACCCCCTGCATGCCATGCAGGTGCGCTACCAGCTGCGCCACAGGCCCTGACGTCTTCCCGGATCTCCCGGGGCAACTCCCCCAGCTTACAACATCCGGAGCGCTCCGCCGAACCGGCGTCAGTCCGCCGTGGACGTGGCGGGAAGGTCGATCGGTACCACCGGGCAGTCCTTCCACAGACGCTCGAGACCGTAGTACATGCGCTCTTCCTCGTGGAAGACGTGCACCACAAGATCACCGAAGTCGAGCAGGATCCAGCGCGACTCCTGGCGTCCTTCGCGGCGCAGGCGCTTGAAGCCGTGCTCCAGCAGACGGTCCTCGATTTCGTCGGCGATGGCGGCGACGTTCCGCTCGTTGCGTCCGGTGACGACGAGGAAGATGTCGACGAGCGGCAGCGGCCCGGAGACGTCCAGCGCGACGAGGTCCTCGCCGCCCTTGGAATCGGCGGCGGCGGCGGCGACGGCGAGCATCTCGCGGGGGACGGTTCGGTCGGTCATGCGAAGACTCCTGTGACGAAAGCGAGGATGAGGACACCCGCAAGTGCGAGGCCAAGGGCACCGACGACGATTGTCAGGATCAGCGTCAGACGGCTGCCCTTCTCGGGCGCCGGCGGGGTGATGATCTCTCCCGGCGTCTTGACCGTGCTGACAGCGGCGCTGGCGGCGATCGGTGTGGGTGACGAGTGCGCCGGCAGCTCCCCGTCCACGAGCACGGCATCGACATCCTTGCCGTCGGCCGTGCCGAGTGCGTGTCCGGTGGAGCCCAGCCCCTCGGGCAGATTGAAGGTTCCCGTGATGAGCACTTCGCCGGTGGCGGTCACCGGCGCCACGAGCGCAGAGACCTCGGGAGTCTGCGTCATGATGAGCGCATTGGACGCCGTCGCCGATCCGCTGGACGAGCGCGCGAGCAGCTGGTCGAACGACGGCGGGAGCTCGACGGCGGGGGTCTCCCCGGCGAGGAGGTCCGCGCCGAAGGCGGCGCCGACGACCGGACGGTCTTCGGTGTCGGTTGTCGCATCACCCGCATCGTCGAGCTTCTGGCCGAAAGCGTCCCGCTGATCGGCGTCGTGTTGCGAAGCCGGCTCGTCGGCGCGTTCCGACGCTCGCTCGGTTTCGGCGCGCGCAGCGGAGCCGGCGAGCGAGGCGGCGGCGATCTCAGGCGTGATGACGGGAACGGATGCCGTGCGGATGCGCTCCTGCTGACGTGCCTGCCGTCGGGTCAGTGGTGCGGCGCCGAGGTCGACCGAGGAATCGGGCGCGGGCGTCTCGGCGATCTTCGCCTCGTCGGCCGCACGCGGGAGAGGGGCGGGGATGGCCTCGATCACCGGCACCGCGACCGGTGCCGGTGCGGAGTCGGAATCGAGGTCGTTCTCTTGCTCGATCGGACCGGCGTCTGCGGTCTCGGGGACATCGCCATCGACGGGCAGATCACGGTCTTCGGACGACGCAGGGGCCGCCTCCTCCCGGGTGGCGGCTGCGTGCGCGTCGGCCTCCGCGGGGAGGATCACCGGTGTCGCACCGGTGTTCCGGATCTCGCGCAGTTGCTTGCGGGTGAGGGGCGGGGTGGCCGGTTGCTCGGGTGTGTTCATTCCTTGCTCCGGTAGAGGTGGTGCTTGGCAATGTATTGGACGACGCCGTCGGGGACCAGGTACCACACGGGGTGTCCGAGTTCGACACGATCGCGACAGTCGGTGGAAGAGATCGCAAGGGCGGGGATCTCGAGCTGGCTCACGTCCTCGCTCGGGAGTCCCGAGGTGTTCAGCACGTGGCCTGGACGTGAGACCGCGACGAAATGGGCGAGCGCCCACAGCTCGTCGTGATTGCGCCAGCTGAAGATCTGTGCGACCGCATCCGCGCCGGTGATGAAGAAGAGCTCCGCCCCGGGACGCTGCGCGGCGAGGTCGCGGAGCGTGTCGATCGTGTACGTCGGTCCTGCGCGATCGATATCCACGCGGCTCACGGTGAAGCGCGGATTGGAGGCCGTGGCGATCACCGTCATGAGGTACCGGTGCTCGCTGGGCGAGACCTCGGTCTTCTGCCAGGGCTCGCCCGTCGGGACGAAGACGACCTCATCGAGATCGAAGGACTGAGCGACCTCGGACGCCGCGACGAGGTGACCATGGTGGATGGGGTCGAATGTGCCGCCCATCACCCCGATCCGCGGGGCTCGTGTCGCCGTCATGCGGTGGGCTTAGTGCCCGTGTCCTGCACGCTGGATGTCGTTCGCGTGGGCCTTTGCGTAGGCCTCGGCCTTGTGCGAGTGGCGGTTGGCGACATTGCGATACGACACGGTCACCAGCGCCAGGGCGCCGAAGACGACGAGTGCGACGATCCCGTACCCCACGGTTTCGAGCGCGACGTTCCCGTGTTCGGCTTCCTCCGCTGCGAGGGTGAGGATCGTGGCGAGTGTCATGCGTGCTCCGTTCGAGTGTCGGCCGCGCGGGGCGCAGTCGTATTCAGTTTAGGCGTTCAGGCCCGGACGTGCCCGGCGCCTCGCGCAAGCCACTTCACGCTCGTGAGCTCGGGAAGCCCCATCGGTCCGCGCGCATGGAGCTTCTGCGTCGAGATCCCCACCTCCGCACCGAAACCGAACTCGCCGCCGTCGGTGAAACGGGTCGAGGCGTTGACGACGACGACGGCGGCGTCGACCTCCGCGAGGAAGCGCTCGGCGTTGCCCTCGTCCTCCGTGATGATCGCCTCGGTGTGCTGCGTCGAGAACGTCCGGATGTGCGCGATCGCGTCGTCGACGTCGTCCACGATCCGCATCGCCACGTCGAGGCTGAGGTACTCCTGCGCCCAGTCGGCGTCCGTGGCGGGCACGACATCCGTCGCACGTGCCGCCACACCGGCGTCGCCGTGCACGGTCACGCCCTGCTCTTGCAGGTCGGCGACGATGACCGGGACGAGCCGGTCGGCGGCATCCCGGTGGACGAGGATGGTCTCGACGGCGTTGCAGACGCTCGGCCGCTGGACTTTCGCGTTCACGATGATCTCGCGCGCCCAGTCTTCGCGCGCGGAGGCGTCGACCACGATGTGCACCACGCCGGCGCCCGTCTCGATCACCGGCACCTGGGACTGGGTGACGACGGTCTCGATCAGCTGCGCGCTTCCCCGCGGCACGAGCACGTCGACCAGCCCACGCGCCTGCATCAGGTCGCGTGCACCGTCGCGACCGAGATCGTCGAGCGTCTGGATGGCCTCGGGATCCACGTCCTGCGCGCGCAGTGCGTCGCGCATCGCGTCGACGAGTGCGGCGTTGGTCCGCTCCGCAGCCGTCCCTCCGCGTAGCACGACGGCGTTGCCTGACCGGAGGGCGAGGGCTGCGATGTCGACGGTGACGTTCGGCCGGGCTTCGTAGATGGACCCCACGACGCCGAACGGCACGCTCACCTTCGTCAATCGGACACCGCCACCGATGACCCGCTCGTCCAGGACGCGGCCGACCGGGTCGGGGAGCTCGGCGACGTCACGGACAGCGGCGGCCAGAGCAGCGACGCGCGGCGCATCCAGTCGGAGTCGATCCTGCAGGCCGTCACTCAGACCGTTCGCGCGGCCCCGGGACAGGTCCTCGGCATTCTCGGCGACGATCCGGTCGGTGCGGGCGACGATCGAATCGGCGAGCGAGCGGAGGATGTCACGCTTGCGCTCGTCCGACAGGAGGCCGATCCCGCGCGAAGCCGCCTTGGCCAGTTCCATCCGTTCACGGGCGGTGGTCACGGTGACGCTCATCCCTTGAGCCTATCGACGGCGCGGACGGAGCCGGTCATGGACGTGGGGCGCGGGGTGGGATCAGGGTGGAACCAGGTACCGACCGGGGCGCCGTCGAGAGCGGGACCGACCAGATCCGCGCTCGTGACCAGCACACCCACCCCGGCCGTCGCGGCCAGGCGCGCGGCCGACGCCTTGGTCGCAGCCCCGCCGGTGCCGACGCTGTTGACGACGACGGAGCCGAATTCGTAGCCCCGCAGATCGTCGCCGACGTCGACGTCCGTGATCGGACGTGCGCCCGGTTCACCCGGCGGGCGGGTGTACAGGCACTCGATGTCGCTCAAGAGGACCAGGGCGTCGGCGCCGATCAGCTGCGCGACGAGGGCGGCGAGTCGATCGTTGTCGCCGAAGCGGATCTCGTGTGTGGCGACGGTGTCGTTCTCGTTCACGATGGGGAGGATCCGCAGCCCCAGGAGACGCTCCATCGCTCGACGGGCGTTCGACCGGTGGGTGGAGTTCTCGAGGTCTCCGGCGGTCAGGAGCACCTGGCCGGCGACGATCCCGAACGGGCGGAGGGCTTCCTGGTAGCGGTAGATCAGCATGTTCTGACCGACCGCCGCGGCGGCCTGCTGCGTCGCGAGATCACTCGGCCGCTCGTCGAGCGCGAGGAACGGCATCCCCGTGGCGATCGCTCCGGAGGAGACCAGGACGACTTCGGTCCCCCGCGCGTGGGCCACGGAGAGCGCGTCGACGATCGGGCCGATCTTGTGCGCGTTCTCACCGCTGATCGACGAGGAGCCGACCTTCACCACGACGCGACGGGCGCCCGGGATGTCGGTGCGGAGGAGAGCACTCACGCGTCGTCCTCCACATCCCACCCGTGCTGCTCGGCGCGACGCTCGGCCTCCAGCTCTGCGCGCGCCTGTGCTTTGGCATCCATCTGTTCGTGATACTTCTCGCGCCGCTCGCTCGTCGTGCGGCGCCCACCCTGGTACAGGCGGGGGTCGGTGCCGCGCGGGGCGGTCATCAGCTCCGCGGCCGAGCTCAACGCCGGCTGCCAATCGAAGATGACGCCGTCGCCGGCCCCGATCACGACGGTCGCCCCGGGGGTCGCACCAGCGCGGTAGAGAGCATCGTCGACGCCGATGCGATCCAGCCGATCGGCGAGGTAGCCGACCGCTTCATCGTTGGTGAAATCGGTCTGCTGCACCCAACGCTCGGGCTTCTCACCGAGGATGCGGTAGATGTTGCCCCAGGTTCCGCCTTCCACGCGGACGTCGAACGCCCTGTCGGCGCCGGTCGGCCGGATGACGATGCGTTCGGGTGCCGGAGCCGCGGCCTGCTCCACACGATGCGCGGCGACGAGCTCACCCAGGGCGAACGAGAGCGGACGAAGGCCTTCGCGGCTGACGGTGGAGATCTCGAAGACGCGGTAGCCGCGCGCCTCGAGGTCCGGCCGGACGAGGTCCGCCAGATCGCGTGCCTCGGGGACGTCGACCTTGTTCAGGACAACGACCTGAGGCCGCTCGAGGAGGGGACTCTGCCCGTCGGGGACGGGATAGGCCGCGAGCTCGGCGACGATCACGTCGAGGTCGGTGAGCGGGTCGCGGCCGGGATCGAGGGTCGCGCAATCGAGGACGTGCACGAGGACACTGCAGCGCTCGACGTGTCGCAGGAACTCGAGACCGAGACCGCGGCCTTCGCTCGCACCCTCGATCAGGCCGGGCACATCGGCCACGGTGAAGCGCACGTCACCGGCCTCGACGACGCCGAGGTTCGGATGCAGCGTCGTGAACGGGTAGTCGGCGATCTTGGGGCGCGCCGCGGACACGGCCGCGATGAGGCTGGACTTCCCGGCCGACGGAAAGCCGACGAGGGCGACATCGGCGACCGTCTTCAGCTCGAGGAGGACGTCGCCCTCCCACCCGGGCGTGCCCAGGAGGGCGAAGCCGGGCGCTTTGCGCTTGGGGCTCGCGAGCGCGGCATTGCCGAGGCCCCCGCGGCCGCCGGGCGCCACGATGAACCGGGTTCCGGGCTCGACGAGATCGATCAGGGGCGTCCCGTCGGCGTCCTTGACCACGGTCCCCACCGGGACGAGAAGCTCGAGGTGCTCGCCGGCGGCCCCCGAACGGTTGTCGCCCATGCCGAACCCGCCGTTGCCCGCGGAGCGGTGCGGCGAGTGATGGTACGACAGCAATGTCGTGACCTGGGGGTCAGCCACGAGCACGACGTCCCCGCCGTTGCCGCCGTTTCCGCCATCGGGGCCCGCGAGCGGCTTGAACTTCTCTCGACGCACCGACACGCAGCCGTTGCCGCCCTTGCCCGCGCGCAGATGCAGGGTCACACGGTCGACGAAGGTGACCATGGCATCTCCTTCCTGTTGCGCTCGAGCCCGAGCCGCTGTCTGTACGGAAAAAGCGAGGGGCGAGCCGAAGCCCGCCCCTCGCCGATGTGGTTCGTGGAACCTCGGATCACTCCGCGGCTGCGACGATGTTGACGACCTTGCGGCCGCCCTTGTTGCCGAACTCGACCGCGCCGGCCGAGAGGGCGAAAAGCGTGTCATCGCCGCCACGTCCGACGTTGGCGCCGGGGTGGAAGTGCGTGCCGCGCTGGCGGACGAGGATCTCGCCGGCGCTGACGACCTGGCCGCCGAAGCGCTTCACGCCCAGGCGCTGTGCGTTGGAGTCGCGACCGTTACGGGTAGAGCTTGCGCCCTTTTTGTGTGCCATCTCTGCGTCTCCTCGCGGTTACTTGATGCCGGTGATCTTGACGCGCGTGAGGTCCTGACGGTGCCCCTGGCGCTTCTTGTAGCCGGTCTTGTTCTTGAACTTCTGGATCACGATCTTCGGGCCGCGCTCTTCGCGGAGAACCTCGGCGGTGACGGACACCTTCGCGAGCTTGTCGGCGTCGGTCGTGACGGTGTCGCCGTCGACGAGCAGCACTGCGGGCAACTGGATCTTGTCGCCGATCGAGGCGGCCTGACGGTCGAGCACGACGATGGTGCCCACTTCGACCTTTTCCTGCCGGCCGCCGGCGCGCACAACTGCGTAAACCACTTCACACCTGTTTCGTCTTGGGAGCGCTCGGCTCCGGTTGTCTTTAGGAGACTGGGAAGTCACTGGTGCGGAAGCAAAGCTCTTTTCGACCGACGGTGAGGACGGACCGGGACGCACCAAGGGTCTAGGTTACCGGATGCCGCGCCCGGCCGCAAAAGCCGCCGCCCGCGTGTCGCGGGCGGCGGTATCTCCACATCCTGCTGGATACGATCTGGCCATGGCGATCCTGATCGATGACCCGATGTGGCCCGCGCATGATCGACTGTGGGCACACCTGGTCAGTGACACCGACCTGGAGGAGCTGCATGCATTCGCGGCACGCAACGGCATCCCCCGACGAGGCTTCGACCGGGACCACTACGACGTCCCTGCCGAGGCCCATCGTCGCCTGGTCGCCGCCGGCGCGGAACACATCGGCGGGCGCGAACTGGTGCGCCGCCTGATCGCCTCGGGTCTGAGGGTGACGGCGCGCCAGCGGCGCGGGCTTTAGCTCGACGCCCCCGTGCCGGCCGAGGGGTCGTGGACGACCGGCGTGCCCGTGAGCGCCGCTGTGGTGACACGACGACGTCCGCGTCCCTGGCCGGGCGCCTTGGGCTCCGGGAGGGCGCTCAGCACGGAGTCCAGGAGCAGGTCCTTCTCGGTCTTGGGGCCGCCGGAGTCGGACCGCTTCTTCCGTGCCTTCTTCGGGCGCTCCGCCGGGGCGTCGACGCGGGCCGCCTCGGGTTCGACGGTGTCGGTCCCGGCGGGCTCGTGGACCGCGACCTCCTCCTCCGGGTGGTGGATCGTGGACGCGGCGATCTGGGCCAGCGCCGACTTGACGCCCTCCGTGATCACGTGCGTTCCCTGCGACGACGAGGGGGCGGCGCCGTTGGAGGCGGAGCCGTTTCCTCCGCGGGAGCGGCGGTTCGACGACGTGCCGTTCGAGGGGCCCGTGCGGTGTTTGACGACGGGATCGTGATGCACGATCACGCCCCGCCCGGCGCAGACGTCACAGGCCTCGCTGAAGGTCTCCAGAAGACCCAGGCCGAGCTTCTTTCGCGTCATCTGGACGAGACCGAGCGACGTCACCTCGGCGACCTGGTGCTTCGTGCGATCGCGGCTGAGGCATTCCACCAGCCGCCGGAGGACCAGATCGCGATTCGACTCCAGGACCATGTCGATGAAGTCGACGACGATGATCCCTCCGATGTCGCGCAGGCGGAGCTGACGGACGATCTCCTCGGCGGCCTCGAGGTTGTTCTTGGTCACCGTCTCTTCGAGGTTGCCGCCGGAACCGACGAACTTGCCGGTGTTGACGTCGACGACGGTCATGGCCTCGGTGCGGTCGATGACGAGCGAGCCTCCCGAGGGAAGCCACACCTTGCGGTCCAACGCCTTCTCGATCTGCTCCGTCACGCGGAACTCGTCGAACGGGTCGCCGTTCCCCTCGTAGGCGACGACACGCCCCAGCAGATCCGGGGCGACCGACTCGAGGTACCGGCTGATGGTCTGCAGCGCCTCGTCGCCCTGGATGAGCATGCGGGTGAAGTCCTCGTTGAAGACGTCGCGCACGATCTTGACGAGCAGGTCGGGCTCGGAGTGCAGAAGCGCCGGTGCCGAGATCGACTGCACCTGGCTGCTGATGTGCTCCCACTGCGTGGTGAGGCGCTGGACATCGCGGGTGAGCTGCTCCTCGGTGGCGCCTTCGGCCGCCGTGCGGACGATGACGCCCGACGACTCCGGGAGCACCTCCTTGAGGATCTTCTTCAGTCGCGCGCGCTCCGTGTCCGGGAGCTTCCGCGAGATGCCGTTCATCGCGCCACCGGGGACGTAGACGAGGTAGCGGCCCGGCAGCGAGATCTGGCTGGTGAGGCGTGCGCCCTTGTGTCCGACGGGATCCTTGGTGACCTGGACGAGCACGCGGTCGCCGGACTTCAGAGCGAGTTCGATCCGCCGGGGCTGGTTCCCCGTTTCGACCGCGTCCCAGTCCACCTCGCCGGAGTACAGCACGGCGTTTCGCCCGCGACCGATGTCGACGAAGGCCGCCTCCATGCTGGGGAGCACGTTCTGCACGCGTCCCAGGTAGACGTTGCCGATGAGGGAGGCATCCTGGTTGCGCGCGACGTAGTGCTCGACGAGGACGTTGTCCTCGAGCACGGCGATCTGGATCCGGCCGCTCTTGGAGCGCACGATCATCTCACGGTCGACCGCCTCGCGGCGCGCGAGGAACTCCGCCTCCGTGACGACGGCGCGACGACGACCGGCTTCACGGCCGTCGCGGCGACGCTGCTTCTTTGCCTCCAGGCGCGTGGAGCCTTTGATCCGCTGCGGCTCGGTGATCACCTCGACCGGACGCTGGCGTGCGGGAGGGGAGGACACCCGGTCTTCCGACCCGTCGGCACCGCCGCGTCGACGGCTGCGACGGCGGTTGGACGAGCGTGGCTCCTCGGAGTCGGGCTCATCGTTCGGCAGGGCGGGTAACGGCGCGACGGTCGGGGCGTAGAAGTGCAGCTGTGTGCTGACGGCGGAGACGAATGTCTCCGGGAGGAGTCCGAGACTGACCGCGGTCGGCGGGCCGCTCGGCTCGGTCTCGGCCTGCTCCGCCTCGGGCTGCTCGGTCTCTGTCGGTGCGGTCTCGGGGCTGACCTCCGACGTGGTCGGTGCGACCTCGTCGGTCGCCGTAGATGTCGAGTCGGTCGCCGTAGGTGTCGAGGACGTCACATCTCCCGATGCCGCGGGTGCCTCGCTCCCCGTCTCGGAATTGTTGTCGGTTTCGTCGTATGTGCCATCGGCCATCGCTGCCGTACTCCCAGCGGGGCGACACCGCGCGTCGCCCGGCGAAATCTCGTGCGGTGCCGCACCTGCGGTGCCGCGAACTCACTCGGTCTACAACGGGATCCCGGCTGTCGCGGCGGGACCTGCCGTTGCGAAGGGCGTTCGTCGCCCTTGAAGTCTTCGGTGATGTACGTCACGGCGCGGCCGTGGTACATCGGGAGCCATTATCGCACTATCCCGTCTCGATTGCCCACACGCGGCGCAGGCGGGTCGGCAGCGCCGCGAGGGGCGCAGGGCATTCTCACGGCCCGTCCGGAGCGGACATCCGGCACGCGGTGAAATAATCCCCGAATGTCCGACACTGCGCGCTCACGTCCCACGGTCCTCGCGGTCTGGCTCATCCTGGCGGGTGCGGTCGGCTGGTGGGCGGCGTTCCAGCTCACCCTTGAGAAGCTGCACGCCCTCACGAACCCGGGCGAAGGCGCCTCCTGCGACTTCAGCGTGCTGGTCCAGTGCACCGCGAACCTCGACTCCTGGCAGGGCAGCGTGTTCGGTTTCCCCAACCCGCTGCTCGGCCTCAGCGGATGGATCGCACCGATCGTCGTCGGCGCCGCGCTTCTCGCCGGCGCGCGGTTCGCGCGCTGGTTCTGGGTCGCGTTCGCCGCCGGAATGGCGTTCGCGTTCGGATTCGTGATCTGGCTCATCGGTCAGAGCATCTTCGAGCTCAACACCCTCTGCCCTTGGTGCATGGTCACGTGGGCCGTGACCATCCCCACGTTCTACGCCGTGATCCTGCACCTGTTCGCCGGAGGCGTGATTCCGGGGTCTGCGCGCACGCGACGAACGACCCGAGGCCTCGGCGCGTGGATCCCGCTCGCCGCGATCGTCAGCTACGCCGTGATCCTGCTGCTGGCACAGGTGGAGATGGACGCCATACCCAACATCCTGCAGACCCTGTTCGGCTGATCCCGCTCAGGCGAACCAGATGCCGAGCTCCCGCGCAGCCGATTCGGGGCTGTCCGATCCGTGGACGAGGTTCTGCTGCACCTTCAGGCCCCAGTCCCGTCCGAAGTCGCCGCGGATCGTCCCGGGAGCGGCCGTGGTGGGGTCGGTGGTGCCCGCGAGCGATCGGAAGCCCTCGATGACGCGGTTTCCGGCGAGGCGGATCGCGACGGACGGGCCGGACATCATGAACTCGAGAAGCGGCTCGTAGAAGGGCTTGCCGTCATGCTCGGCGTAGTGGCGCTCGAGTCGCCCGCGATCGGGCTCGACGAGACGGATGTCGACGAGGGCGTAGCCCTTCGCCTCGATGCGGGCGAGGATCGCTCCGGTGAGGCCGCGGGCGACACCGTCGGGCTTGATGAGGACGAGGGTCTCTTCGGTGGTCATCGCTCAGTGTTCTCCTGTGTTCCGTCTTCGTCGTGGGTGGCGGCGAGCCGTGCGTTGCGTCGGTCCAGCGCGCCTCCCTTGATCGTCGCATACGCGTACATGCCGCCGAAAATGAGCGCGACGAGCGCCAGCGCCGGCACCAGGAACGCCCCCAGGGCAACGAGCACCTGCAGCGCCCACCCGAGTCCGATCCCCCACCGGTGGCGCACCAGTCGAGCGGTGACGATCATCAGTGCGGCGACGACGACACCGGCGACGATGCCCCACCATGCCGGGACCGATTCGGGAAGAGCCCTGAGCCCGAAGATCGTCAGGCCGCCGAGGAAGGCGATCACCGCCTCGAAGGACAGCACGATCGAGGCGAGCGATTCCTGCGCTCCCCGAGCCCGCCGCATCCGCGGCTCCCTCTCACGCGCCATCGGCGGCGCCCTTCCACGACTGCGCGTCGGCCAAGGCGAGCGCTTCTCCGGCCAGGACGACCGAACCCGCGACGACCACCGCGCGCCCGGCGGCGGATGCCGCCCATTCCCGTGCGGCGGTGGCGGCGTCGTCGAGATCACGATGCACAGTCACCGCGAGCCCCCTCCGCTCCACCGCGTCCGCCACGGTGTCCTCGTCGGAGGCGCGATCCGAGGACGGCGCGGTCGCGAACACGTGTGCGGCGACAGGCGCGAGGGCGTCGACGATGCCGTCCACGTCCTTGTCGTCGAGGACGCCCAGCACGACACCCCACTCCGGGAAGTCGAAGGACTGTCGCAGGGCCGCAGCCAGCGCCGCCGCTCCGTGCGGATTGTGGGCGGCGTCGATGAGGACCGTCGGGTCGATGCCGGCGAGGTGCAGTCGACCCGGGGAGGACACCTCCGCCCAGGCCTCGAGGATCGCGTCTGCCGACAGTTCTCGGCTCCCGCCGCCGATCAGGGCCTCGACGGCCGCGACGGCGAGCGCGGCATTCTGTCCCTGGTGGGCTCCGTGCAGCGGCAGGTAGAGCTCGGGGTACTCCCCCGCCAGCCCGCGCACCGTCAGAAGCTGGCCGCCGACGGCGAGCTTCTGCTCGGCGAGACCGAAGTCGCTGCCCTCGAAGGCGATGCGTGCGGGGGCCTCCGCGGCGGCGTCGCGCAGAACCGCCGCGACCTCGGGATCCTGGCGGGCCGACACCACGACGGCGTCCGGCTTGATGATGCCGGACTTCACCGACGCGATCTCGACCAGGGTTCCGCCGAGACGGTCTGTGTGGTCCAGACCCACCGGGGTGAAGACCGCCACATCGCCGTCGGCGGTGTTGGTGGAGTCCCACGCGCCACCCATTCCGACCTCGACCACGGCGACGTCCACGGGGGCGTCGGAGAAGGCGACGAAGGCGAGGGCGGTGAGCAGTTCGAAGAACGTGAGCGGGGCGTCGCCGGCCTCCGCCAGCTGCGCGTCCACGAGCGACACGAACGGTGCGATCTCGTCCCAGGCCGCCACGACGGCGGCGTCGGCGATCGGTTCTCCGTCCACCACGATGCGTTCAGTGAACCGGATGAGGTGCGGGCTGGTGAACAGACCCGTTCGCAATCCCAGGCTCCGCAGCAGGCTCTCGATGAGGCGTGCGGTCGAGGTCTTGCCGTTGGTGCCGGTGATGTGGATCACCCGATAGGTGCGCTGCGGATCGTCGAGATACTCCAGCAGACGTCGCGTACGCTCGATGCGCGGTTCGACCCACTGCTCGCCCTGGCGCGTCAGCAGTTCGGCGTAGACCTCGTCGGCACGGGCGCGTTCACTCATCGGACGTTCTCCACTCGGGTCACCGAGACGAGGAACCCGCCCCGGTTGGCGTAGGTGCCGGCCGCCACCTCGGTCGAGAAGGCCGGCGCGGAGTCGGGGCTCGGCTCGGTCGCGGTCCACGCGAGCTCGTCGCGCCCCGCGATCGACACCGAGTGCTCGACCGCGAGGGTCTCGCCCGCGATGTCGGCGGACACGAAGGCGCTCTCGACCGCGGCGCCGTCCTCGGCATCGCGGAAGACCAGCGCGAGGCGGATGCGATCGCTGACGTCGAAGCCCGCCGCCCTGCGTGTGTCCTGGATGGCGCGGATGACATCGCGGGCGAGTCCCTCCGCCTCCAGCTCGGGCGTCGTCGTGGTGTCCAGGAGCACGAAGCCTCCGCCGGGCAGGAGCGCCAGCGCCTCGCCCTCGGGCCGTCCCGTGGTCTCGAGGACGAGGTCGTACTCCGTCGGCTCGAGTCGGATCCCCCCGGCCGTGACGACACCGCCCTCCTCGGTCCACTCACCGGCCTTCGCGGCGCGGATCACCTGCTGGACGTTCTTCCCGAGACGGGGTCCGGCCGCGCGTGCGTTGACGGCGAGGCGATGGGTGATGCCGTACTCCCCCGCGGTGTCGTCGGTGAGGTCGGCGAGCCCGACGGCTTTCACGTTCAGCTCGTCGCGGATGATCGCCTCGAACTGCGCGAGTGCGGCCGCGTCCGGGAGGACGACCGTCAGTCGCGGCAGGGGCAGTCGCACCCGCTTGCCCTCCTTCTTGCGCAGGGCGTTGGCCACCCGCGAGACATCGCGGACGGCATCCATCGCACGACGGATGTCGGATGCCGGGGCGAACGCGGCGGCATCCGGCCAATCCTGGAGGTGGACGCTCCGCCCGCCCGTGAGGCCCTGCCAGATGCGCTCGGCGATCAGCGGGATGAGGGGCGCGGCGACGCGAGTGACGGTCTCGAGCACCGTGAACAGGGTGTCGAACGCGTCGCGACTGGTCGGGTCCTCCCCCACGCCTTCCCAGAACCGATCGCGGGAGCGGCGGATGTACCAGTTGGTGAGGGCCTCGGTGAAGTCGCGGAGCTTCTCGGCCGCACTGGTGGAATCGAGGGCCTCGAGGTCGGCCGCGACCGCGGTGACGAGGTCGCCGGTGAGAGCCAGGATGTACCGGTCAAGGACGTCGGTCGAGTCCGTCCGCCATGTCGCGGTGTAGCCCGAGCCGTCCGCGCCTCCCGCCGCGTTGGCGTACGTGGCGAAGAAGTACCACGCGTTCCACAGGGGCAGGAGGAACTCCCGGACACCGGCGCGGATCCCCTCCTCGGTCACGACGAGGTTGCCTCCGCGCAGGACGGAGCTCGACATCAGGAACCATCGCATGGCATCCGACCCGTCACGGTCGAAGACCTCCGACACGTCGGGGTAGTTGCGCAGCGACTTCGACATCTTCTGTCCGTCGCTGCCGAGCACGATGCCGTGGCAGCTGACACCCGTGAACGCCGGCCTGTCGAACAGCGCCACCGAGAGCACGTGCATGACGTAGAACCACCCGCGCGTCTGGCCGATGTACTCGACGATGAAGTCGGCGGGCGAATGCTCGTCGAACCAGTCGCGGTTCTCGAACGGATAGTGCACCTGCGCGTAGGGCATCGAACCCGAGTCGAACCAGACGTCGAAGACGTCCTCGATCCGGCGCATGCGCGACCGGCCCGTGGGGTCGTCGGGGTTCGGCCGCGTCAACGCGTCGATGTGAGGCCGGTGGAGATCGACCTCGCCGGCCTCGTTCCGCGGCAGGTCTCCGAAGTCGCGTTCGAGCTCCTCCAGCGACCCGTAGGCGTCGACGCGCGGATACGTCGGGTCGTCGCTCTTCCAGATCGGGATCGGCGATCCCCAGTAGCGGTTGCGGCTGATGGACCAGTCCCGCGCACCCTCGAGCCATTTGCCGAACTGCCCGTGCTTGACGTTCTCGGGAGCCCACGTGATCTGCTCGTTGACCTCCAGCAGTCGGTCCTTGATCTCGGTGACCCGGACGAACCAGCTGGACACGGCCTTGTAGATCAAGGGGTTCCGGCAGCGCCAGCAGTGGGGGTAGGAGTGCTCGTAGCTGGCTTCGCGCAGGAGGCGACCGGCGTCGCGGAGGATCCGGATGAGCGGGCGGTTGGCGTCCATCCAGAGCCGGCCCGCCACATCCTCGACGGCGGGGAGGAAACGTCCGCCGTCATCGAGGGAGAGGATCGTCGGGATGCCGGCGGCCTCGGCGACCCGTTGGTCGTCCTCACCGTACGCGGGTGCCTGGTGGACGATGCCGGTGCCGTCGGTCGTGGTGACGTAGTCGTCGACGAGGATCCGCCATGCCGAACCGGTGCCCCAGGTCTCGGCATCCGCGTAGTAGTCGAACAGGCGGTCGTACGACACGCCGTCGAGGTCTGTGCCGCGGACCGTGCGGGTGACGGCGGCCCGCGCCTCCTCGGCGGTCTCGTAGCCCAGATCCTTCGCATACCCGGCTAGCAGGTCTTCGGCGAGCAGGTACTCGTGCGCCGTCGCCTCGATCGCCTCATCGGGGTGCCCGGCGGCGTCTCGGTGGACGTCGGCGGCGCCGAGCGGTCCTCCGGGCACCACCGCGTAGACGATGTCCGGACCGACGGCCAGGGCGAGGTTGGTCGGCAGGGTCCACGGGGTCGTGGTCCAGGCGAGTGCGCGCACCGCGGTGAGCCCGAGGGCTTCGGCCTTCGCGCCGACCAGGGGGAAGGTCACCGTGACGGAGGGATCCTGGCGGGTTTTGTAGACGTCGTCGTCCATGCGCAGCTCGTGGCTGGAGAGCGGGGTCTCATCGCGCCAGCAGTACGGAAGGACCCGGTAGCCCTCGTAGGCCAGCCCTTTGTCGTACAGGCTCTTGAACGCCCAGAGCACGGACTCCATGTATCCGGTGTCCAGCGTCTTGTACCCGCGCTCGAAATCCACCCAGCGCGCCTGTCGGGTGACGTAGTCCTCCCACTCGCGCGTGTAGGCCAGCACCGAGTCGCGCGCCTTCGCGTTGAAGGTCGCGATCCCCATCTGCTCGATCTCGCTCTTCTCCGTGATGCCGAGCTGCTTCATCGCCTCGAGCTCGGCCGGAAGACCGTGGGTGTCCCAGCCGAAGACCCGGTCCACGCGCTTGCCGCGCATGGTCTGGAAGCGGGGGAAGAGGTCTTTCGCGTAGCCGGTGAGCAGATGGCCGTAGTGCGGAAGTCCGTTGGCGAACGGAGGGCCGTCGTAGAACACCCATTCCGGAGCGCCCTCGCGCGCGGCGATCGAAGCGCGGAAGGTGTCGTCGCTCCGCCAGAAGGCGAGCGTGTCGGCCTCGATCTCGGGCAGGCGCGGGCTGGGAACGACGAATTCGTCGGAATTCTGTGGGTAGGTCATCGCACTCTCGCAGCCGGTCGGACGGATCACGCCGGGACGACTCTCGCGAGCCGCGGTACCACCCTGCCTTGGCGGGAACACCCACCCACTTTCACTGCGGCTGTGACGGGCCTGACCCGTTCGGTTCTACTGGGGGCTCGCGCCCGGTTCTTCCGAAGACTCCCCGGTGATGGCCGGATCGATGTCTGTGAGGACGATTCTAGTGCGTCCGGTGCCGTCCCTGCGCGGCCGACCATTCGGCGCGGGAGGGCGGGAAGCGCGGCATGCCGACCATTGTGCTCCCGTAGAATCGGGGGCGTCCCACACTCAGGCACGCTCACACAGTGCCGCACATATCGCTCGAGGAGCACCATGGCCGAAGCGCAGATCCCCGACAAGCCCGCCCTGGAAGGCCTCGAGTCGAAATGGGACCGGACCTGGTCGGATGCCGGCACCTACCTCTTCGATCGCGCGGCCGCGGTCGCCTCTGGTCGCCACGGCGTCTATTCGATCGACACCCCGCCGCCGACGGCATCCGGCTCCCTGCACATCGGTCACGTCTTCTCCTTCACCCACACCGACCTGAAGGCGCGCTTCGAGCGGATGCGCGGCAAGACGGTGTTCTACCCCATGGGCTGGGACGACAACGGCCTGCCCACCGAACGCCGCGTGCAGAACTACTACGGGGTACGGTGCGATCCCTCGCTCCCCTACACCCCCGACTTCACCCCGCCGTTCGAGGGCGGGGACAACAAGTCCAGCCGTGCCGCGGACCAGGTGCCGATCAGCCGCCGGAACTTCATCGAGCTGTGCGAGCGGCTCACCGTCGAGGATGAGAAGACCTTCGAGGACCTCTTCCGTCAGCTGGGGTTGTCGGTCGACTGGACGCAGACCTACCGGACCATCTCCGACGACACGATCCGCACGAGCCAGCTCGCGTTCCTGCGCAACCTCGAGCGCGGCGAGGCCTACCAGGCCCTCGCACCGACGCTGTGGGACATCGACTTCCGCTCCGCCATCGCGCAGGCCGAGCTGGAAGACCGCGATCAGCAGGCCTCGTATCACCGCATCGCGTTCGCCAAGAGTGACGGGTCGGGCGACATCGAGATCGAGACCACTCGTCCGGAGCTGCTCCCGGCGTGCGTCGCGCTCGTGGCCAACCCCGAGGACGAACGGTACGCCCCGTACTTCGGGACCACCGTGCGCACCCCGCTGTTCGACGTCGAGGTGCCGGTGCTCGCCCACCCGCTGGCCCAGATCGACAAGGGCTCGGGCATCGCGATGATCTGCACGTTCGGCGACGTCACCGACATCATCTGGTGGCGGGAGCTCGATCTTCCCAACCGCACCATCCTCGGGGCTGACGGTCGCGTGGTCGCCGACGCACCCGACGCGATCGTCTCCGAGACGGGCCTGGCGGCGTACGGCGAACTCGCCGGCAAGACGGTGTTCAGCGCGAAGAAGCGGATCGTGGAGCTCCTGCAGGACAGCGGCGAGCTGCGCGCCGTGTCCGCGCCGTTCTCGCACCCGGTGAAGTTCTTCGAGAAGGGCGACCGTCCCCTCGAGATCGTCTCCACCCGTCAGTGGTACCTCCGCAACGGGGCGCGCGACGCGGAGCTGCGCGAGAAGCTCATCGCCCTCGGCGCGGGGATGTCCTGGCACCCGGACTTCATGCGCGTGCGGTACGAGAACTGGACCAACGGTCTGACCGGTGACTGGCTGGTGTCCCGCCAGCGGTTCTTCGGCGTGCCGATCCCGGTCTGGTACGCCCTCGACGACGCCGGCGAGCGCGACTACGCGAGGGTGATCGTCCCGGATGTCGCGGATCTCCCGATCGACCCGACGATCGACGTGCCGTCCGGATACTCCGCGGATCAGCGCGGCGTGCCCGGCGGGTTCGACGCGGAACGGGACATCTTCGACACCTGGGCGACATCGTCTCTCACCCCGCAGCTGGCCGGGGGATGGGAGCGCGACCCTGAGCTGTGGGAGACCGTGGCCCCCTTCGATCTCCGCCCGCAGGGTCAGGACATCATCCGGACCTGGCTGTTCTCGACGATGCTCCGAAGCGCCCTGGAAGACGGTCGTGCTCCCTGGTCGGATGCCGCGATCTCGGGGTTCATCGTGGATCCGGACCGCAAGAAGATGTCGAAGTCGAAGGGCAACGTCGTCACACCGGCCGACATCCTGGACCAGCACGGAACGGATGCCGTGCGCTACTGGGCGGCGTCCAGCCGGCTCGGCGCGGATGCGGCCTTCGATCCGCAGAACCCGACGCAGGTGAAGATCGGTCGCCGGCTCGCCATCAAGGTCCTGAACGCGGCGAAGTTCGTCCTGTCGTTCCCGTCGGACGAAGAGGGAACCGCGACCGAGCCGATCGACGTCTCGATGCTCGCGACGCTGGACGGCGTGGTACGCGAGGCGACCCGTGCGTTCGAGGCGTACGATCACGCGCGGGCGCTGGAGGTCACGGAGGCGTTCTTCTGGACGTTCTGCGACGACTACCTCGAGGTCGTGAAGGAGCGGGCGTACGACGCCGGCCACCCTGGACAGGCGTCGGCGGTCGCCGCGCTGCGCACCGCACTCTCGACGCTTCTGCGTCTGTTCGCGCCGGTCCTGGCGTTCGCGGCGGAGGAAGCCTGGTCCTGGTTCAACGAAGGCTCCGTGCACCGTGCGGCCTGGCCGGTGGAGTCCGGCGTCGCCGGTGACCCCGCGGTGCTCTCCGCCGTCGGGGAGGCACTCGTCGGCATCCGTCGTGCGAAGACCGAGGCGAAGGCCTCGCAGAAGACCCCGGTTCGGCGGGCGGTCATCGCGGGCGCACCGGCTGCGCTGCGGGCCCTCGCTTCTGCAGAAGGCGACCTCAAGGCCGTCGGACGCATCGAGGAGATCGAGTTCATCGAGGGCGAGACGACCGCCGTGGTCGGCATCGAGCTCGCTCAGACGGAGGTGTGAGATGCAGGTCGGTACGCGCTGGACATCCGGAGACGAACCGCCCCGGGCGGTGCCGGCGGCATTGCGCGACGGCATCCGGGGGGTCGACGCGCTCCTGCCCGTCGATGACCTCGGTCAGCCTCGGCCGCGCTGGACGCTGACCTGGCTCGAGGGGCGTCCGATCGCGGAACTCGACACCGGAGTCATCGTCGAACTGGACGACGACGGCACCGCGGTCGTGCGGCACGACGACGAGGACGACTTCGCCTGAGCGACTGCTCAGCGCGGGAGGAGCCCGAGCGAGCCGGATGCCCGGGCGGCTGCCCGGACCTCGGCGTACGCCGCTTCGGCGGCCTCGCGCGCGCCGTCGCGGTCGCGATGTGCGCGACGTGCGACGTAGGCCTCCAGCCGTCGGGCCAGGTCGAGGAGCGCCCGGTCCGGCAGCGAGAGGCCGGGGACGCGGTGCGGTGCGGTGAGGGTGGTCATACGTCGCCTCCGAGGTCGGGGAGCGGGAAGATGTCCGCGCGGATGGTCACCGGACGCACATCGTCGCCGGTCTGATCGCGGTACGTGTCCACGGCGTCGTCGATGAGCGCCATGATGCGTCCGCGCAGGAGCGCGGTCTGGGCCGGCGTCATGCGGGTCGTGGCGGTGGAGACGAGTGCGGCATCCCGCCACGTCTCATCCTCGTCATCGATACCGCTGGTGAGGAAGTCCGCGAGTTGCTGATTCCGGTTGCGCATCACCTCGTGCGTGACGAGTTGCACGGCCGCTCGACCCGCGGGTGTGCCGGCTGCTTCGACAGGCCCCAACGTGACGCCCCCGGGTGGGCGTTCCCACCATCGCTCCCGAACGGTGCCGCGGTCCGGGATCTCACGGATGAGGTCGTGCTTGGCGAGGGCCCTCAGGTGGTAGCTCATGGAACCGCTGGACTCCCCCAGCCGCACGGCGAGCGACGACGAGGTCTGCGGGCCGTACTGGCTCAGGATGTCGTACATCCGAACCCGCAGGGGGTGAGCAAGGGCCCGCAGGGCGCTGGTGTCCAGCACGCGGTCCTGCTCGTGGCGCGCAGCACTCCGGGCTGCATCGTCGTGATCCGAGATGTCCATGCGTCGAGCGTAACGGTGCAAACAAAAGGTTGCAACACTGTGTTTGCAAACGGGTCTTGGTGATTGCCCTCCGGCGACCTAGGGTGGAGCGCATGGTGTCGACCGAGAACCCCCTCCTCCATCCCTCCCCCCACCCGTACGGGATGCCCGACTACCCTGCCATCGAGCCGGAGCATTATCTGCCGGCGTTCCGTGCCGCGTTCGCGCAGCATCGCGCCGAAATCGACGCCATCACCCGGGTGCGGTCGATGCCGACGTTCGAGAACACGATGATCCCGCTGGAGCGCAGCGGACGGCTCCTGGGGGATGTCGCACGCGCCTTCTACACGGTCTCCTCGGCCGATGCGACTCCCGCAATCCAGGACGTGGAGGCGGAACTCGCGCCCCTGATGTCCGCTCACCAGGATGCGATTCAGCTCGACGCGGCTCTCTACGGTCGGATCTCCACGCTGCACGCGGGCCTGGATGACATGGGCCTCGACCCAGAGCAGCGCTATCTCGTCAAGCGCCACTACCGGGAGATGACGCACGCCGGTGCGTCGCTGGATGCCGCGGAGAAGGAGGCGTTGACCGAGCTCAACGCGCGCCTGTCGACGCTCAGCAACACCTTCGAGAAGAACCTCCTCGCCGACACGAACGACCTCGCGGTCGTCTTCGACTCGGCAGAGCAGCTGGACGGCCTCACGGACGGCGAGCTGTCCGCCGCATCACGTGCCGCCGAGGAACGGGGGCTCTCCGGTGCGTTCGTGGTGACGCTCACCCTCTTCACCGGGCATCCGTACCTGTCCTCCTTGACGGACCGGGAGAGCCGGCGTCGCATCATGGAGGCCTCTCGCGTCCGAGGGCGCCGCGACAACGCCTGGGACAACCGTCCCGTCGTTCTGGAGATCGCCCGCCTTCGCGCGCGACGGGCCGAGCTGCTCGGATACGCCTCGCACGCGGCGTACATCACCGCGGATGAGACCGCCGGCTCGCCGGAGGCCGTTCACGCCCGCCTCCGCGAGCTCGCCGGACCGGCCGCGCGGAACGCCCGCAAGGAGGCTCTTGCACTCCAGGCGATCATCGACGCGGAGGCCGCCCCCTTCCGCCTGGCCGCCCATGATTGGGCGTTCTACGCGGAGCGCGTCCGCGCGGCGACCTACGACCTCGACCGCACGGCTCTGCGGCCGTGGTTCGAGGCCGAACGCGTCCTCAGAGACGGCGTGTTCTTCGCCGCGACGCAGCTGTACGGCGTGACCTTCACCGAGAGAACGGACATCCCCGCGTACCACCCGGATGTGCGCGTCTTCGAAGTCTTCAACGAGGACGGTTCGGCTCTCGGTCTCTTCGTGCTCGACCTCTACACACGGGACACCAAGCGCGGAGGCGCATGGATGAACTCGATCGTCGATCAGTCGCGCCTCCGCGGAACCGCACCGGTGGTGGTGAACAACCTCAACGTCGTCCGACCGGGCGACGGCCGGCCGACGCTCCTCAGCTTCGACGAGGTCACGACGCTCTTCCACGAGTTCGGGCACGCGCTCCACGGGCTGTTCGCGACCGTGACGTACCCTCATTTCGCCGGGACGAACGTCTTCTGCGACTTCGTGGAGTTTCCCAGTCAGGTCAACGAGATGTGGATCTCGTGGCCGGAGGTCTTGGCTTCGTACGCGAAGCGCGTCGACACGGGCGAGGCGCTTGCGGCGGACGTCGTCGAGCGCCTTGCGGCGAGCGAACAATTCAACCAGGGTTTCGCGACCAGCGAGTACCTCGCGGCGTCCTGGCTGGACCAGGCGTGGCACTCCCTGTCGGCCGGGCAGGCGGAGGAGATCGACGACGTCGAGGCGTTCGAAGCCGCCGCCTTGGCGGAGATCGGGCTCGAGGATCCCGCGGTTCCCACCCGATACTCCTCGACGTACTTCGCCCATGTCTTCTCCGGCGGCTACAGCGCGGGGTACTACTCCTACATCTGGAGCGAGGTCCTCGACGCGGACACCGTGGAATGGTTTCGAGAGAACGGCGGCCTGACGCGCCCGAACGGCGATCGATTCCGGGAACGGTTGCTGGGTGTCGGGGGATCGAAGGATCCGCTCGAGGCCTACCGCGACTTCCGAGGACGGGATGCCGAGATCGCTCCGCTCCTCGAGCGTCGCGGCTTGACGGGCTGACGGGAGGCGTCAGGACGCCGGTGCGACCCTGAAGCGCACCCGCGCGAAGGCGCCGACCGCCCGCGCCTCGATGAGCGCAAGGCGGTCGGCGCCGACCCGCCGCGGGAAGACAGCGGCGCCGGATGCGAGGGCGGCGGGTGCGATCGACACGGCGATCTCGTCGAGGGCGTCGGCATCGTAGAACTGCCCCGCGAGATCGCCACCGCCGACGATCCAGATGTCCCCGTCCCCCGCGGCGGCGCGGATCGCGGGCAGGACGTCGCGTACCGTGCCGGAGACGAAGCGCACGTCGGCACCCTCCGGAGCGTCGAGATCCCGGGTGGTGAACACGAACACCGACGTGTTGCCGAACTCGGCGAGCCAGGACTGCGGGTCGTTCCGCGCACCGGTGTGCTCGAGGACCCACGTATAGGTCGTCGAGCCCATCACCAACACGGCTGCGTCGGGAATCAGGCTCGGATCGGGTTCCTCGCCCCCCGGCACGGCGAAGAGCCAGTCGAGGGAGTGAGCGTCATCGGCGATATAGCCGGTGAACGTGCTGGCGGTGTCGTAACGGATCGTGCCCATACCGGCACGGTAACCCCGACGTCCGACAGTGTCAGGCGCTCTTGCGCTTCTCGCGGAGGACGAAGGTGGGTGCCGCGCCTTCCTCGACGGAAGCGCGAGTGACCACGACCTTGTCGACGTCATCGGTCGAGGGGATCTCGAACATGATCGGGCCGAGCACGTCCTCGAGGATCGCCCGCAGACCACGCGCGCCGGTCTTCCGTGCGACGGCGAGTTCCGCGATGGCCTCGAGGGCACCGGTGTCGAACTCCAAGGTCACATCGTCGAGTTCGAACATCCGCTGGTACTGCTTCACCAGGGCGTTCTTCGGTTCCGTGAGGATCTCCATCAGTGCCTCGCGGTCAAGGGGCGAGACGGAAGCGACGACAGGAAGGCGACCGATGAACTCCGGGATGAGCCCGAACTTGTGCAGATCCTCGGGCAGCACCTCGCTGAAGAGGTCGAGGTCATCGCCCTTGCTGTGCAGAGGAGCACCGAACCCGACGCCGTGCTTCCCCACGCGGGAGGAGATGATCTCCTCGAGCCCCGCGAAGGCTCCGGCGACGATGAAGAGCACGTTGGTCGTGTCGATCTGGATGAACTCCTGGTGGGGGTGCTTGCGGCCGCCCTGCGGAGGCACCGAGGCGACCGTGCCCTCGAGGATCTTCAGAAGGGCCTGCTGCACGCCCTCCCCCGACACGTCACGCGTGATCGACGGGTTCTCCGCTTTGCGCGCGATCTTGTCCACCTCGTCGATGTAGATGATCCCCGTCTCGGCGCGCTTGGTGTCGAAGTCCGCCGCCTGCAGGAGCTTGAGGAGGATGTTCTCCACGTCCTCGCCGACGTAGCCGGCTTCGGTCAGCGCGGTCGCGTCCGCCACGGCGAACGGGACGTTCAGCCGCTTCGCGAGTGTCTGCGCGAGGTAGGTCTTGCCGCACCCGGTCGGGCCGAGCAGCAGGATGTTGCTCTTGGCGATCTCGATCTCGTCGGCGCGCTGTTCGGCCGACTGGATCGTGCCGCGCGCCCGGACGCGCTTGTAGTGGTTGTAGACGGCCACCGACAGCGCACGCTTCGCATCGCGCTGCCCGATGACATACTCCTCGAGGAAGGAGAAGATTTCGCGAGGCTTCGGCAGATCGAAATCCGCGACCTCGCCGTCCGACGACTCCGCCATGCGCTCTTCGATGATCTCGTTGCACAGCTCGACGCACTCGTCGCAGATGTAGACGCCGGGACCGGCGATCAGCTGCTGCACCTGCTTCTGGCTCTTGCCGCAGAAGGAGCATTTGAAGAGGTCGGCGCTCTCACCGATGCGTGCCATCAGGCTCCTCCAGTCGTATCCGGTCAGATCCGGGCGATGCTCCGAGCCTAACCTGTGGCGGCGACACGCGACGGGATTTGCGTCGGACGATGTCGTGATGCCGAAGACGACGGCGGCCCGGTCCGAGGACCGGGCCGCCGTCGAGGTCGGTCAGGAGGTCAGCGCCGCGGTGGTCCGCTTGCGCGTCGTCAGAACCTGATCGACGATGCCGTATTCGAGTGCCTCGCTCGCGGAGAGGATCTTGTCGCGGTCGATGTCCTTGTTGATCTTCGCGACATCCTTGCCGGTGTGGCGGGCCATCGTCTCCTCGAGCCACGTGCGCATGCGGAGGATCTCCTGCGCCTGGATCTCGATGTCGGACGCCTGACCGTGGCCGGCCTCCCCCATCGCGGGCTGATGCATCAGGATGCGGGCGTTCGGAAGCGCCAGACGCTTGCCCGGCGCGCCGGCCGCGAGCAGCACGGAAGCGGCGGAGGCCGCTTGTCCGAGGACGACCGTGGAGATCTGCGGTGAGACGTACTGCATCGTGTCGTAGATCGCCGTCATCGCGGTGAACGAGCCACCGGGCGAGTTGATGTACATGACGATGTCGCGTTCGGGGTCCTGCGACTCCAGGACGAGCAGCTGCGCCATGACGTCATCCGCCGAGGCGTCGTCGACCTGGACACCGAGGAAGATCACGCGATCTTCGAACAGCTTGTTGTAGGGGTCCTGGCGCTTGTACCCGTAGGCGGTGCGCTCTTCGAACTGGGGAAGGATGTAGCGGCTGTGGGGCAGGGCGATTCCCTGCGGGATGCCGGCGGTGGGCGTGTTCATGTGCGTGTAGGTTCCTTTCGCCTTCGCATCCGTCACTTGGCGTCGGTTCCGCCGCCACCGGCCACGTCGGCGGCGTGCTCGCGGATGTGGTCCACGAAGCCGTACTCCAACGCTTCGGTCGCGGTGAACCAGCGATCGCGGTCGCCGTCCTCGTTGATCTGCTCGACGGACTTCCCCGTCTGGGCCGCCGTGATCTGGGCGAGGGTGTTCTTCATCGACACGATCAGCTGCGCCTGCGTCTGGATGTCGCTGGAGGTCCCGCCGAATCCGCCGTGCGGCTGGTGGAGGAGCACGCGGGCGTTCGGGGTGATGTACCGCTTGCCCTTGGTGCCGCTGGTCAGCAGCAGCTGGCCCATCGAGGCGGCCATGCCGATCCCGACGGTCACGATGTCGTTCGGGACGAACTGCATCGTGTCGTAGATGGCCATGCCGGCGGTGATGGAGCCGCCCGGGGAGTTGATGTAGAGGTAGATGTCCCGCTCGGGGTCCTCGGCGGCGAGGAGAAGGATCTTCGCGCAGATCTCATTCGCGTTCTCGTCGCGCACCTCCGAACCGAGCCAGATGATGCGGTCCTTCAGCAGTCTGTCGAAGACGCTCGTTGCCATAAGGGGTTCGGGCATGTGTGCTCCTCTTCCGGTGATCTGGAACGAATCTACCGGCGCGGTTCGAGGGCGGATGCCGTGTTCGCCGCGGGCGGATCGGGCGTGTCCGTGCCGCCCGCGGACGCACCGGTCGAGGTCGCGGAACGCCGAAGGGGCGGATGCCGCGGCACCCGCCCCTTCGAACTGTGATCACTTGCTGTCGGCGGCCTTCTTCTTCGCCGGTGCCTTCTTGGCTGCGGCCTTCTTCGCCGGTGCCTTCTTGGCCGGAGCCTCCTCGGCGGCGGCTTCCTCGGCCTCGACGACGGCGTCGGCGTCGGCCGCGGCGTCCGCGATCTCCTCCGCCTCTTCGACGACGTCCTCCTCGGCCTCCGCGTCGTCCTCGACGGCGACGAACCCGGTGAGGTCGACGGTCTTGCCGTTCGTGTCGACCACGGTCACTTTGCCGAGGGCGACGGCGAGGGCCTTGTTCCGGGCCACCTCGCCGACCATGGCGGGCAGCTGGTTGCCCTGCTGGAGCGCGTTGACGAACTCCTGCGGCGCCATTCCGTACTGGGCGGCGGACTGCACGAGGTACTGGGTGAGCTCCTCCTGCGACACCTGGACCTGGAACGTCTCGGCGACCTTGTCCAGGAGCATCTGCGTCTTGAACTGCTTCTCGCTGGCCTCGGTCACCTCGGCGCGGTGCTCGTCGTCCTCCAGGCGGTTCTCGCCCTCGAGGTGGTTGTGCACCTCGTCCTCGATGAGCTGCGGCGGAACCGGGATCTCGACGTTGGCGAGGAGGTGCTCGATGAGCTTGTCACGCGCGGCGGAGCCCTGCGTGAAGACCGACTGCTGGCTGACGCGCTCGACCAGGCTCTCGCGGAGCTCGGCGATCGTGTCGAACTCGCTGGCGATCTGGGCGAAGTCGTCGTCCGCCTCGGGCAGCTCGCGCTCCTTGACGGCCTTCACCGATACGGAGACCTCGGCCTCCTCGCCGGCGTGGTCGCCGCCGACGAGCTTCGAGCGGAACGTGGTGTCCTCGCCCGCGGTGAGGGAGTCGATGGCCTCGTCGATGCCCTCAAGCAGCTCGCCGGACCCCAATTCGTAGGACACGCCCTCGGCGCGGTCGATCTCGTTGCCGTCGATCGTCGCGACCAGGTCGAGCTCGACGAAGTCGCCCTTCGCGGCCGGGCGGTCCACGGTCACGAGGGTCCCGAAGCGGGCGCGCAGGCGGTCCAGCTCCTCCTCGACGGCGGCCTCGTCCACCTCGACGGCGTCGACCTCGAGGGTGGTCCCCTCGAGTGCGGGCAGCTCGAAGTCCGGCCGCACGTCGACCTCGACCTCGACGGCCAGGTCGCCGGAGAAGTCCTTGTCGCTCGGCCACTCGGTGACCTCGGCGCTCGGGCGCCCGAGGACTCGCAGCTCGTTGGCCGTCACGGCCTCGCGGTAGAACCCGTCGAGTCCTTCGCTCACCGCGTGCTCCAGGACCGCCGTGCGGCCGATGCGCTGGTCGATGATCGGCGCGGGCACCTTGCCCTTGCGGAAGCCGGGGATCTGCACGTCCTGCGCGATGTGCTCGTACGCGTGGGTGATGCTCGGACGGAGCTCGTCCGGGGTGACCGTGATGTGCAGCTTGACCCGGGTGGGGCTCAGCTTCTCGACGGTGCTGTTGACCATGCCTGTTCGTTCTCCTCGTATCGGACCGCGCGCGTGCGCGGCGTGGGAAGGTCTGTTCGCGGGATCTGCGGGGCCGGGAGGGGCGACAGGATCGGAGCCTGCGGCCTCTGGGGCTCGCGCGGAACTCCATGCCGGAGCGAGGAGCGCGACGAGGGCCGCCCGCAAGTCTATCCGATGCGGCCGAATCGGCCCGTGTCGACCGGATCGATGCCGGCATCGTGGTCGGGGCGACAGGATTTGAACCTGCGGCCTCCCGCTCCCAAAGCGGGCGCTCTACCAAGCTGAGCTACGCCCCGGCGGATCCGCACGTTCGCGTGCGCCTGATGACCCCGTGCAGTCTAGCCGACCGCCGCCCGGCGCCCGGCGGTTCGGAGTCGCGCGCACGGTGACGTAGACTGTGGGAGGTCGCGGGCCCCATCCGAGAACCCCGACCGATAACTCAAAATGCGGGGCTGTAGCTTAGTGGTAAAGCCTCTGTCTTCCAAACAGATGATGCGAGTTCGATTCTCGTCAGCCCCTCCACCTTCTCATCGACCGACATCGGCGCTCAGCGCCTCGACGTGATCGGCGACATGCCGCCGGTAGTTCCGCGCGTTCCGCAGGATCCCGGCGCGCTCCTCCTCGGTGAGGTCCCGGCGCACTTTCGCCGGGACACCGGCGACGAGCGATCCGGGCGGGACGACGGTTCCCTCGAGCACGACGGCGCCGGCCGCGACCAGACTCCCGCGACCGACCTTCGCGCCCGAGAGGATGACGCTGCCCATCCCGATGAGGCAGGCATCGTCGATCGTGCAGCCGTGGACGACGGCGTTGTGTCCCACGGAGACGTCCGCGCCGATGACCACGGGATGACCGGGATCGACGTGAACGGAGACGTTGTCCTGCAGGTTCGAGCCCGCACCGACCGTGATGGTGTCGCCGTCCGCGCGGAGGACGGCGTTGAACCAGACGCTCGCTCCCTCGGCCAGCTCCACTCCCCCGATCACGCGGGCGCCGTCCGCGAGGAAGGCCGTCGGATGGAGCGCGGGTTCGCGGCCGGAGACGGCGCGGACGGTGGCATCGGGGGCGATCGTCATGACCGAACCCTACGGTGCGCGAGCGCGGAGCGCCTCCTCGATCGCCGCCGCGTACTGCGGGGCCAGCGAATCGGCGAAGGTGACCGTGAGGTGATCCTGGTCGCGGTAGATGTTCGCACCGCCCACGACCGGCCAGCACACCTCGTCATCGCAGAACGCGTCCGTGGCGTCGATGAGGGTGACTCCGTCGAGACCCTCCGCGGCGTCCCTCAGCGGGTCCTCCGCGACGAGGACGTCGGCGCGGGCTCCGTCGCATTCGGCGACGTCGCGCGTCCGCAGGCACTTGTTCGGATCCGTCGGCCACACCGGGTTGTCCACCACGGTGATCACCGGCACGTCACGCGCGAGCATCCGCCCCCAGGCTTCGCGATATCCCGCGACCGCGGCGTCCTGCGCCGTCGGGTAGCCGGCGGAGGAGTAGGGCGTGGTCGCGAGGGCCGCGGTGAACACCGCATCGAGATCGGCATCCGCCATCGCCGACTCCACGCCTGCGCGCCACTCGGTGCATGCGGCTCCGAACGCCCCGGGCGTCGACAGCGGGGTGTCGTTCCACGGACATGCACCCTTGAACCAGGTCGTGAGATGCCAGCCGCGCTCGTCCGCCAGGCGCTGGAAGGTCGGGAGGAGCTGGTACGCGTGGGAATCCCCCACCAGGGCGATCCGCGGGGCATCCGCTGCGTCCGCGCCGAACTCGCACGACAACGGACGCGCATCGTTGAGTTGCACGAAGCACTGCGCGTCTTCCGGGCGATCGACACCGGCGAAGCCGGGCGCCGGCAGGATCCGGGCACCGAAGTCCGCCTCCGCGCATCCGGGGTCGAGGGCTGCGGCGGCTCCGAAGCACTCCGGCGGATCGGCGCGGAGCTGCTCGATCGCCTGGATGCCATCGCGATAGGCCGGTGCATTGACCGCCCACGCTCCGCCGGCCGTCGCGGCGACGAGGACCATCGCGACGAGCGACGCCCAGAGGGTGACGCGAGGCGGACGCGACGTCAGGACCTTCCAGCTCCGAACGGGGTCCTCCACGAAGCGCTTGGTCAGCCACGCGAGGACGAAGCAGAGCGCGAGGAGCGCCAGACGGTGCCAGATCGTCAGGCCCCAGAACGGGACGGAGGGCGCGATGACGATGAGCGGCCAGTGCCAGAGATACAGCGAGTAGGAGATGTCGCCGACGAACTGCGCGGGCCGGACGGACAGCACACGGGTCGGATACCACCAGCGCTCGGTGCGGGACGCCGCGATCACGGCGCCGGCGGCGAGCGTCGGGATCGCCGCCATGTAGCCGGGGAACGGCGTCTGGGCGTCGAATCGGAAGGTGACCACGGCGAGGGTGAGGATCCCCGCCCACCCGAGCACGAAGCTCGCCGTCGCGTTCCGGATGCGCAGGAGGGGCGCCAGCGCGATCAACGCGCCGACGCCGAACTGCCACATCCGACCGAAGGTGACGAAGTAGGCCGGAGCGGGATCGGTGAGCGTCAGCCAGACGTTGAAGGCGAACGAGACCAGCGTGACGACCCCGATCGCCACGAGCACGGCACGGCGCCGTGCGCCGCGGAACCAGCGGACTCCGATCCATGCGGCGAGGAGGAGCAGGAGCGGCCAGACGAGATAGAACTGCTCCTCCAGCGACAGCGTCCAGTAGTGCTGGACGGTCGTCGGGTCGCCGGCGTTGTTGAGGTAGTCCGCGGATGTGAGCGCCAGATACCAGTTCTGGACGTAGAACGTGGACGCGATGATCTCGCGGACTTCGGCGGGCAGTGCCGAGGTCGGCGTGAGGTAGGCGGACCCGGCGACCAAGGCGCACACGAGGAGTACCAGAAGCGAGGCGGGAAGGAGGCGCCGTGCCCGTCTCGCCCAGAACTGACCGAGCCGCACGGTCCCGGTCGCGGTGAGCTCGCGCATGAGGTGCGCCGTGATGAGGAAGCCGGAGATGACGAAGAAGACGTCCACACCGACGTAGCCTCCGGGGAAGCGGCCCGGCCAGAAGTGGTAGAGCACGACGCAGAGCACGGCGATGGCACGCAGCCCCTGCACGTGCGGGAGGAAGCCGGTGGGTTCGGCGTGTTCGGGAGAACGACCCTTCGGCTCCCGGGTGACGACACCGGCGGGAGCGTTGAGATTCTGGGGTCCGAATCGATGGTCGGCGGAAGGCACGAGACGACGCTAACCCGTCGGACGGCGCACCGTGCGCTGCGCCCCGCCGTCGAGGGCGGTGCACGGCATTCGTCGGTAAGCATTGGCTTGGCTTGCTTGCGGAATGTCCGGCGCTGAGTAGCGTTTTCCTCCTGAGGCCCCGTCGAGCACGCGGGCCATCGAGATGGAGGCGAACCCATGAGCAACACGCAGACCACCCCCGCTACCGCCGCCGACCCCACCGCCGCGTCCGCCGCCGCGCAGTTCCTGACACCGGTCGTCCTGGGCCTGCAGGCCCTCGGCGTCAACGGCAAGCAGGCGCACTGGAACGTCCGCGGCGCCAACTTCATCGCGATCCACGAGCTGCTGGACACCATCGTCGCCAATGCCCAGGCCGGTGCCGACAGCGCCGCGGAGCGCATCGTCGCCCTCGGCCTTCCGGTCGACGCGCGGGCGGCCACGGTGGCGGAGAAGTCAGCACCCACGGCGGTCGCGGCAGGCTTCGCCCCGTGGCAGGACACGGTGCGCGCGGTCATCGCCGACATGGACGTCGTGATCGCCGACCTCAAGGCCGCCATCGACGGTCTCGACGAGTTCGATCTGACCAGCCAGGACATCGCGATCGCGATCATGCAGACGATCGAGAAGGACCGGTGGTTCCTCTTCGCCCACGTGGCGGAGTGATCACGCGACGTGCGTGAGGCGCCCTCCGAGGAGGGTCGCCGACACGCGTGTCGCCCGCAGGGCCCCGTCGTCCGCAGTCACCGGGTCGGTGTCGCACAGTGCCAGATCGGCGGGTGCGCCCGGCTCGATGCGCTGCGGCGACTGCGACCCGCCGTGGGTGGACGCGGCGAGGGCCGTGAGCGGATCGATCCGTTCGTACCCCTGCCACGCGTCGCGGCCGTCCCGGGTCCGGTGCACGGCCGCGGCGATGGCGGCCCACGGATCGAGCGCCGACACCGGCGCATCCGATCCGAACAGCAGGTTCGCCCCGGCATCCGAGAGTGCGCGCAGCGGATAGGGCTGGGCCGTCTGGCTCGCCCAGAGCCGGTCCGTGAGGTCCCGATCGTCGAGCGCGTGCTCCGGCTGGACGCTGGCGCCCACTCCCAACCGTGCGAAACGCGGGATGTCGGCGTGCGCCACCAGCTGCGCGTGCTCGATGGTCCCCCACGATCCCGTCGCGGCGAACGCGTCGAGAGCGTGGGAGTTGGCGACATCGCCGATCGCGTGGATCGCGCACGCGAGACCCGCGCCGGCGGCGCGCGTCATGAGGTCCCTGAGCTCATCGGGTCCGACCGTCAGCGCTCCACGGTCGTCGAGAGGACCCGGATACGGGTGCGAGCAGGCGGCGGTGCGCGTCCCCAGAGATCCGTCGGTGATGACTTTCAGCGGTCCGACCCGGACGAGGTCGGACCCTCCCCCGCGGGCCGGCTCGCCCGTGCGGAGACCTTCGGCGATCGCCCGGTCGAGCCACCCGGGATAGATGCCGAACTCGACGTGCAGCGCGTCGAATCCGGCCCGCGCACGGCGCGCCCAGGCCTCTTCGTTCCAGGCCATGTCGAGGTCGACGATCCCCACGACGCCGCGCGCTGCGGCGCGTCGCGCCATGTCCGAGACGAGACGGTCGGATTCGGCAGGCTCGACCGCATTGAGGCGTCGCGAGATCTCGAACGCCGGTTCTTCGCGCAGCATCCCGTCGTCCGTGGGAGCGATGCCCTCGCGTCGGAACGCGGCGGAGTTCAGCCACACGCTGTGCACATCGGCGTTGATGAGGTAACTGGGCACATCACCGGTGGCGGCATCCAGCAGGGTACGTGTCGGCTGATCCGGCCAGAGGGCGTCGCGGAAACCGTTGCCGACGCGCCGCCCGTCCCCGAGGACGGGGGCGCGCCCCATGAGCTCGGCCGCCGCCCGAGCGGATGCCGCGGCGTGCAGCGCGGTCCGCTGCGCGACCAGCGCCCACTGGGTGACGTGGACGTGGTGGTCCCAGAGGCCGGGGATGAGGAAGCGTCCCTCTCCGTCGAGGACGGCCCCCGTGCGCGGCAGCGCGCCGGCCGGAGCGATGTCGACAACGAGGCCGTCCGAGAGGTGGACGTCGACGAGGTCGTCCTCGAAGGGATCGGTGCGCTCCGCGGCACGGAGACGGACGTCGGCGATGACGCGGACCGAGGCTGCGCGGCCGAGGCTCATCGTGCTCCCCCTCGTGCGCCGATGCATGCGCCGAGGAGCTGAGGGCCCCTCGAGCGCGGATCCGCGGGGACCCGCCCGGCGGATTCTGTCATCGCGGAGAACGGTTTCGTGCGCATCCGCTCAGCCTACGAGTCCCGCCCGCTCATGCCTGGCAGGACGGGCACCAGTAGAGCTTGCGGCCCGCCGCCTCCTCCGCGACCACATTCGTCCCGCACACGCGACACGGCAGGCCGGCGCGGTGGTAGACCCAGTGACGATCGTCGCGATGCGCCATCGCGCGACGGTGATCCTCGGGGGACAGATCGTCCATCGTCATCATCTGGCCCGTCTCGACGCCGATCGCGAGAAGTCGGACCCAGTCACGCCACAGCTCGCGCAACAGCTCGACGGGAACGTCTCGAGCGGGCGTGTGCGGATTCAGGCGCGCGCGGAAGAGGAGCTCGGCGCGGTACACGTTGCCGATCCCGCTGACGACGGCCTGGTCCATGAGCACGAGACCGATCGCGGTGGGCTTGCGGGACGCGACCGCCACGAAACGATCCTCCCCCTCGCGAGGGTCTCCCACGAGAGGATCGGGACCGAGTTTCGCGATGGAGGCGAGCACCTCGTCGGGATCCTGGATCTGGCACGCGGTCGGGCCGCGGAGATCCGCGCACGTCCGCTCCGTGAGCAGGCGGAGCCTCACCTGTCCGACCACCGACGGGGGGAAGTCCGCGTCCCCGTCGGCGAGCCCGGTGGTCTGTTCCGACATCCGCACGTGGACGCGTGCGCGCCGCGGCGCACCGATCGAGGCGAGCGAGTTCTCCCCCGCCTCGTCGAGGATCGGCTCCTCCATGGGGACGCCCCGCTGATTGGTCTGTCCCATACGGCCGTTCGCCGCGGCGATGGTGGGGTCCGCCTCGATCTCGCCGGCGAAGTCCCAAGCCCCGTACATCCCGAGGTGCACGCGAAGCCACACGTCATCGGTGAACTCGGCGAACATCTGTTTGCCGACCGCGCGCACCGTCATCATGCGCCGACCGTCCAGGAGGGCGGCGCCGTCGGCGAAGCGGCCCTGAGGACTCGACGCGGCGACGGTCTGGTCGACGAAGTTCCGCGCGAACTGCCGGGCGATGCGGTGGACGGAGTGCCCCTCCGGCATCCGGTTCAGCCCGCCTCGGGGTCGAAAGAGCTGTTCGGTGCGTCGAGGACGTCCGCGGCCGACGTGTCCGCCCGCGGATCCGGCGCGAGGGAGCCGTCGATCTCGTAGGCGGCGAGCTGCCCGATGCGACGCACATGACGCTCCTCCCCCGAGAACGGCGTCGCGATGAAGGTGTCGATGAAGGATGCGGCCTCGGCGAAGGTGTGCTGACGGGCGCCGATCGCGATCACGTTCGCGTCGTTGTGCTCCCGCGCGAGCTCGGCCGTCGCAAGACTCCACGCCAGCGCGGCGCGCACTCCGTGCACCTTGTTCGCCGCGATCTGCTCGCCGTTGCCGGAACCGCCGAAGACCACACCGAGGGCCGCGATCCCGGACTCCTGGTCGCGGACCACCGCCTGGGCGGCGCGGATGCAGAAGGCGGGGTAGTCGTCGAGCGGGTCGTAGTCCAGCGGCCCGTGGTCGATGACCTCGTGACCCTGCTCGGCGAGGTGATGCTGCAGCTGGGTGGAGAACTCCAACCCGGCGTGATCGGTGGCGATGTGGATACGCATGGGCCTCATCCTAGAGAGCCGGGAACCGTCGACCGGTCACGGTTTCAGCCCTGACGCGGCGGGCTTGAAGCCCGCACGGACGTTCTCGCAGCACGCGGTCCGGCAGACGTCGAACCAGGGCCCCAGATCCGTCTTGTGCGGGCGGTCTCCCGCGGGCGTGCCGTTCAGCCGCTCCTCGACCAGGTCCACGAGCCCGGACACGAAGACCGGGTCGATGCCGGGCGTCGGCGTGCGGACGGCGCGGAGACCCGCCGCTTCCGCGGCCTCGAGCGCCTCGGTGTCCAGATCCCACATGACCTCCATGTGGTCGCTCATGAATCCGACCGGGACGATGGCGACGGCCCGGGCTCCGCGACCGGGCAGCTCCTCGATGACGTCGCACACGTCCGGTTCCAGCCAGGGCTGCGTGGGCGGGCCCGAGCGCGACTGGTAGACCAGCTCCCACGGGACGTCCGCGGCCTCGGGGAACTCCGCGGCGACGGCCGCCATGACGACCTCCGCGACGGCCAGGTGCTGAGCGGCGTACGCTCCGCCCTCGCCGAAGTCACGGTGGCGGGGGTCGCCCTCGCGGGGGCCGGAACGCTGCGCGTCGGCGGTGGGGATGCTGTGCGTGGAGAACAGCACGTGCACGGATGCCGCCGGGACGCCGTCGGCGACGAATCCCGCCACCGCGTCCCGCACGCCGTCGATGAACGGCTGCACGAAGCCCGGGTGGTCGAAGTACTGGCGCACCTTGTCGATCGTGACGGTGTCGGCGAGTCCGGAGTCCTCGAGCGCGCGGGCAAAGTCCTCGCGGTACTGGCGGCAGCTGGAGAAGGACGAGTAGGCGCTCGTCGCCAGGCCCAGGAGCGTGGTGTGCCCGGCATCCGCCGCCTCGGTGACGGCGTCGGCGAGGTAGGGCGCCCAGTTGCGGTTCCCCCAGTACACCGGGAGGCGGAGCCCGCGCCGGGCGAGCTCTTCCTCGAGGGCGGCCTTCAACGCACGGTTCTGCGCGTTGATGGGGCTGACGCCACCGAAGTGACGGTAGTGATGGGCCACCTCTTCGAGGCGTTCGTCCGGGATCCCGCGGCCGCGCGTGACGTTGCGCAGGAACGGGATCACGTCCTCCTGCCCCTCGGGTCCTCCGAACCCGGCGAGGAGGATGGCGTCGTAGGCCACGGGGACCTCGACGTGGGCGGGGCCGGATGCCGCAGCATCCGAGGCGTACGAGACCAGCTGCTCAGTCGAACTCACCCGGCAATCCTCTCACCGTGTACGGGGGGTGGCGCCGTCTGCTGGCGTAGGCTGGCACGGTTGCCGTCGGAGCCAGCAGCGCCGGCGCGGTCCCCCTCACCCTCACCCATGGGAGCAGAACCACAGTGCCTGGAGAGAACCTCACCCGACTGGAGGCGCAGGAGCGCCGCGCGATCGTCGACACCGCGTCCTACGACGTGATCCTGGACCTGACGACGGGACCCGAGGTGTTCGGCTCACGGACCACGGTCCGCTTCGCGGCCACCCCCGGCGCCTCCACCTTCATCGACCTCATCGCACGCAGCGTTCGGGAGATCACGCTCAACGGGCGATCGATCGATGCCGCCGTGGCCTTCGCGGACTCGCGGATCGCACTGTCCGATCTCGCCGCGGACAACGAGCTCATCATCGACGCGGACTGCGAGTACACCAACACCGGCGAGGGCCTGCATCGCTTCGTCGATCCGGTCGACGAAGAGGTCTACCTCTACTCGCAGTTCGAGGTGCCCGACTCGCGTCGGATGTACGCGGTCTTCGAGCAGCCGGATCTGAAGGCCTCCTTCCGGTTCACCGTGACCGCCCCCGCGGCGTGGAAGGTCGTCTCCAACTCGCCCACCCCCACCCCCGAGGACCACGGGGACGGGCGGGCGACGTGGCGGTTCGAGCCGACGCCGCGGATCTCCTCCTACATCACCGCCCTGGTCGCCGGACCGTACGCGTCGGTCTTCTCGAGCCTCACCAGCTCCGACGGCCGGGAGATCCCGCTGGGCGTGTACGCGCGCAAGAGCCTGTGGGAGCACCTCGACGCGGACTACGTCTTCGACAAGACCCGTCAGGGCTTCGCCTACTTCGAGGAGAAGTTCGGCTACCCCTACCCCTTCGCCAAGTACGACCAGCTCTTCGTCCCGGAGTTCAATGCCGGTGCCATGGAGAACGCGGGAGCGGTGACCTTCACCGAGACGTACGTCTTCCGGTCCAAGGTGACCGACGCGGTACGCGAGCGTCGCGTCGTGACGATCCTCCACGAGCTCGCCCACATGTGGTTCGGCGACCTCGTCACCATGAAGTGGTGGGATGGACTGTGGCTCAACGAGTCCTTCGCGGAGTGGGCCTCGACCATCGCCACCGCCGAGGCGACGGAGTGGACCGAAGCCTGGACCACGTTCAACGCGATGGAGAAGACGTGGGCCTATCGCCAGGACCAGCTCCCCTCGACGCACCCCGTGGTCGCTGAGATCAACGATCTCGAGGACGTGCAGGTCAACTTCGACGGCATCACCTACGCCAAGGGCGGATCGGTCCTCAAGCAGCTCGCGGCCTGGGTCGGCATCGACGCCTTCTTCGCCGGCGTGGGCGCCTACTTCCGCAAGAACGAGTGGTCCAACACGGAGCTGTCTGACCTCCTCGTCGAGCTCGAAGCCACCAGCGGGCGGGAGCTGACCGGCTGGTCGAAGAAGTGGCTGGAGACGGCCGGGGTCAACACCCTGTCGCCCGAGATCGTGACGGATGCGGATGGCGTGATCACGCGTTTCGCGATCGTCCAGACCGCGCCCGCGGACTACCCCACCATCCGCCCGCACCGCCTCGCCGTGGGCTTCTACGACCTCCAGGACGGCGCGCTGGTGCGCGTCCACCGCCTCGAGCTCGACGTCGACGGTGACCTCACCGAGGTGCCCGAGTTGAAGGGGCGCCGCCGTCCGGATCTGGTCCTCCTCAACGACGACGACCTCGCCTATGCGAAGATCCGCCTCGACGCGCGATCCCTCGCCACGGCGATCGACCACCTCCGGGACATCAGGGACCCCCTGGCGCGGTCGCTGGTCTGGGGCGCGGCCTGGGATCAGACGCGGGATGCCGAGACCGCGGCGTCCGACTACGTCGACCTGGTCCTGCGCAACATCGGGTCCGAGACGGAGTCCACGACCGTTCGCACGACGCTCGCGCAGCTCCAGCTCGCCGCGAACTCCTATGTCTCCCCGGACGCGCGCGCGGCCACCCGCGAGCGCGTGGCCGAAGGGCTGTGGGCGCTCCTCGAGAGCGCGGAAGCCGGCAGCGACAGCCAGCTCCAGTTCGCGACCGCATTCGCTTCCGCCGCGGCGACTCCGGCCCAGTGGGACCGCGTGGCGGGACTGCGGGACGGATCCCTCGTCATCGACGGGCTGTCCGTCGACACCGATCTCGCCTGGGCGCTTCTGGTCTCCCTCGCCGCAGGCGGCCGGGCAGACGAGTCCGCCGTCGATCAGGCTCTGGACGCCGACAACACGGCCAAGGGCGGCGAGTTCGCGGCACAGGCCAAGGCCGCGATGCCGACGTCCGCCGCGAAGTCCGGCGCGTGGGAGCGGCTCGTGGCCCGTCGGGACGCACCGAACACGATCATCCGCGCCGCGGCCGCCGGGTTCGTGCACCCGGCCGGGACCGAGGTACTCGCGGAGTGGGTGGCGCCCTACTTCGAGATGCTTCTGCCGGTCTGGGAGTCGCGCAGCTATCAGATCGCTCAGTATCTGGTGGTGGGGCTGTACCCGGCGCCGCTGGCCGATGTGGCGTTGCGCGACGCGACGCGTGCATGGCTGACGGAACACCGGGACGCCCCGCCCGCACTGCGACGCCTGGTTCAGGAGAACCTCGCCGGCGTCGAGCGGGCTCTGGCGGCGCAGGATCGCGACGGCCGGTGATCGGCGCACGATCTACACTCGGGACGATGATGCCGTTCGTTTCCCTGCTCGCCGCTGAGGAGGCGCCGCCCGAGGCTCCGCTCACGCCGGAGTGGTGGACCGACATCCTCGCCTTCCTGAGCGAGGCCGGGAGCAACCTTATCGCGGCGGTCGGGATCATCGTCGGGGCACTCCTGCTCGCCTGGATCCTCCGGATCGTGATCCGGAGGGTGGTCGACCGAATCGTCGGCGGCGCGAAGTCCAAGGCCAATGTGGACGACACGCAGGCGCTCGAGCGGTCTCCGCTCGCGTCGGTGCGGGTCGTGCAGCGCACACGCACGCTCGGGTCGATCCTGCACAACATCGTCAACGTCGCGATCGTGGTGATCGCGCTGCTGCTGATCGTCAACGTCTTCGCGCCGAACGCCCTGGGGTCGTTGACGCTCCTGACCGCCGCCGTCGGCGCCGGGCTCGGATTCGGCGCGCAGAACATCGTCAAGGACGTCCTCAACGGCATCTTCATCGTCGCGGAGGACCAGGTGGGGATCGGCGACGTGGTCGACCTCGGGCTCGCGACCGGCATCGTGGAGTTCGTCAGCGTTCGCGTGACGCACGTACGGGACGCCAACGGCACGCTCTGGTACGTGCGCAACGGCGAGATCCTCCGGATCGGCAACCTCTCTCAGGGATGGTCGCGCGTGATCATCGATGTCGCCGTGCCGGCGGACGCCGACATCGACGAGGTCGAGGCGACGATGCTCGACACGGCCAAGGCCCTGGCGAAGGATCCGAAGTGGCGGACCCGGATGGTCGACAAGCCGGAGGTCTGGGGTCTGGAATCGGTCGCGGGCGACACGCTGATCATCCGCTTGGTGATGAAGACCCGCGCGAACGCCAAGGACGACGTGGGCCGGGAGCTCCGCGTCCGCCTGAAGCGCGCGATCGAGGGGATGGGGCTGACCGTCCCGCAGCTGAATTCCGTGGTCCTCACCGGTATCGAGGGCGCGCAGAGGGTGCGCGGGGCCAATCCGCCGCGCACCCGTCCGAATCCTCTCGCGCCCGCGACCGACGAGGTGCCCGCCCCCCGACCGAAGTGGCGACCCAAGCTCAAGCCCGAGGCGCCGAAGGAAGACGGACCGTCATGATCACTCCCCCGAACGGTTCGGCGACGCCGGACGCCGACTCCCCCACGAGCTTCTACGAGCAGGTCGGCGGACACCCGACCTTCGTGCGCCTGGTGCGCCGGTTCTACGAGGGCGTCGCCGAGGATGAGGTGTTGCGCCCGATGTACCCGGAAGAGGACCTGGGCCCCGCGGAAGAGCGTCTGCTGCTGTTCTTGGAGCAGTACTGGGGCGGCCCGGGCACCTACAGCGCGCAACGCGGGCACCCGCGGCTGCGGATGCGTCACGCGCCGTTCCGGGTCAATCCCGATGCGCGCGAGCGGTGGCTGCGCCACATGCGGGACGCGGTGGATTCGCTGGAGCTGTCACCGATGCACGAGGAGGTCCTGTGGGATTACCTCGACCGGGCGGCGCACGCGATGGTCAACACCTTCGATCGCGACTGATCAGAGCGCGCCACTCGAGCCGGTGCTCCGCACGGGTCCGAGTCCCGGCGGGCGGGAACCGCGCACGAGGACGTGTCCGCGGGCGAACGACAGCCGCGTCCAGGGTCCCGCGGTCCGCACCGCCACCTCCTCCTCGCCCGCGATGAAGCCGAGGGCGAAGGCCGCGAACGCGCAACCGCGCGCGACGTCGAGCAGGGCGGTGTCGGATTCGCCCCACACCGCCGCTCGCACGGTGTGGACGATATCCTCACCGGGGTCTGCGGGCATGGATTCCGCCACGGCGGCGATCCCCCACTGCGCCCGCGCGGCCAGGACGGAGGCGGGGAGCGCCCCGATCCGCGTCCATCCGCCGGCGGGCGCGGATATCCCCGCCCACGGCGCCGTCCGGGCGGTCTCCGGGAGGACGATCGCACGGGAGTCGCCGGCATCGGCCGCGAGAGCCGCGGCGTCCACCACGAGGTCGCAGACGAGCTCGGCATCGACCTCGACCGCGCGCATCCCGAGGACCGTGGGCGTGGTGTCCAGCAACGTCCGCGGCGCCAACGGTGCCGAGGACAGCACGAGGACGCCGTTCTCGGCCTTCAGACGCACGTTTCCGTCACCGAGGGCGGCGGCGCGTCCGGAGAAGGTCAGGACATCGGCGACCGCGAGCGGATCGGGGAACATCAGGCGGGGGGACATCCGACCTAAACTACCGGAGTGACCGACGACGCCCCGCCCGCTCAGGACCCCGCCGATCCCGATCCCGTGGGCTCGATGCTCGCGGTGCTCGACCTCTCCGGATCGGATGCCCGGACCACGGAGGACATCTTCGTCGGCCGTTCCCAGTCGATGCCGCTCGGACGCGTCTTCGGGGGTCAGGTGCTGGCTCAGGCGATGGTGGCGGCTTCGCGCACGATCGCGGAGGACCGTCTGATCCACTCCATGCACGGCTATTTCCTCCGGCCGGGCGACTCGAGGAGAGACATCACGTTCGCGGTGGATCGCATCCACGACGGGCGTTCGTTCTCGACCCGCAGGACGCAGGCCTTCCAGGAAGGGGTGCCGATCTTCTCGATGATCGCCTCGTTCCAGGATGTCGATCCCGGACTCGACCATGCTGCCGCTCCCCCGACCGACGTCCCGGCGCCCGAGGATCTGCCCGCGATCGAGGAGCACCTGCGCGGTTCGCACCCGATGTCGCAGCGGCTTCTCGCGGATCGGCCGGTCGAGGTCCGTCATGTCCCGTCGCCGGTGTATCTCCGGGTGGAGGGCGCGCACGTGCCCCGACAGGCCGTGTGGATGAAGCTGCGCCGTCCGATCGGGGACGATCCCCGACTGCACGCCGCCGCCCTGGCCTACCTGAGCGACCTGACGATCCAGGAACCCGTCCTGCGCGCCCACGGCTTGCCCTGGATCACGCCGGGTCTCAAGGTCGCCAGCCTCGACCACGCCATGTGGTGGCACCGCCCGGGCCGCGCGGACGACTGGCTCCTCTACGTTCAGGAGTCCCCGAGCGCGCGCGGCGGTCGCGGGCTGTCCACGGGTCGCATCTTCACGCGAAGCGGCACGCTTCTTGCGAGCGTCGCGCAGGAGATCATGGTCCGCGCCCCCGCCGACTGACCGGTCAGCGCCGCCGGGCGTAGACGATGGGCGGGCCCACGAACGGCTCCCACGTCGCCCGCTCGTGCGCGCTGAGCTTCAGCGGGCGCCCCGAGGCGGCATCCGCCTTGACGACGATCGTCGTCGCCCGCGCGTACACCGTCGGATCACCGGCGATCTCCCGCGGAGAGCACACCTCGTAGCAGACCTCGATGCTCGAGCCGCCCAGGCTCCCGAACCACATCTGGACATCCAGCGGATGCCGCTGGTAGGGAACCGGTGCGGTGTATTCGATCTCCTGACGGGCGACCAGGGTGAGCACTCCGCTGTGGATGCCGGAATCCAGGATCGCCGTCGGGGGGGCGGTCTCCCCTGCCGCCGGGCGCCAGAACGCACGGACGCGCGCCTCTTCGAGGAGCTTCAGCATCGCCGCATTGTTGACGTGGTTGAAGGCGTCGAGATCACCCCATCGGAGCGCGATCGGGATGTGCAGCCGGCCGGTCTCCGCGGAGATGTCAGTCACGGGTGAGCTTGCGGTAGGCCGAACGGTGGGGCTTGGCGGCATCCGGTCCGAGACGCTCGACCTTGTTCTCCTCGTAGGCCTCGAAGTTGCCCTCGAACCAGTACCACCGGTCCGGGTGCTCCTCGGTGCCCTCGTAGGCGAGGATGTGCGTGGCGATGCGGTCCAGGAACCACCGATCGTGGGTGATCACGACCGCGCAGCCGGGGAATTCCAGGAGCGCGTTCTCGAGGCTCTGCAGGGTTTCCACGTCGAGGTCGTTGGTCGGCTCGTCGAGGAGGAGGAGGTTTCCGCCCTCCTTCAGGGTGAGTGCGAGGTTCAGACGGTTGCGCTCACCACCGGAGAGCACGCCGGCCTTCTTCTGCTGGTCCGGCCCCTTGAATCCGAACTTGGAGACGTAGGCGCGCGAGGGGATCTCGGTCTTCCCGACCGTGATGATGTCGAGTCCGTCGGAGACGACCTCCCACAGCGACTTCTCGGGATCGATGTTGCCACGCGACTGGTCGACGTAGCTGATCTTCACGGTCTCGCCGATCTTCAGGTCCCCGCCGTCGAGGCTCTCGAGCCCGACGATGGTCTTGAACAGCGTGGTCTTGCCGACGCCGTTCGGACCGATGACGCCGACGATGCCGTTCGGAGGCAGGCTGAAGCTGAGGCCGTCGATGAGCGAACGGCCGTCGAAGCCCTTCTTGAGCTTCTTGGCCTCGATCACGACGTTGCCCAGGCGCGGGCCCGCCGGGATCTGGATCTCCTCGAAGTCGAGCTTGCGAGTGCGCTCGGCCTCGGACGCCATCTCCTCGTACCGCGCCAGGCGTGCCTTCGACTTCGCCTGGCGCCCCTTCTGGTTGGAGCGGACCCAGTCGAGCTCCTCGGCGAGCCGCTTGGCGAGCTTGGCGTCCTTCTTGCCCTGGATGGCGAGGCGCTCGGCCTTCTTCTCCAGATAGGTCGAGTAATTGCCCTCGTAGCCGATCAGGCGCCCGCGGTCGACCTCCGCGATCCATTCCGCGACGTTGTCGAGGAAGTAGCGATCGTGGGTGATGGCGATCACGGCACCGGGATACTTCTGGAGGTGCTGCTCGAGCCAGAGGACGCTCTCGGCATCGAGGTGGTTGGTCGGCTCGTCGAGGAGCAGCAGGTCAGGCTTCTGCAGCAGCAGCTTCGCCAGCGCGACGCGGCGGCGCTCACCACCGGAGAGGTTGGACACGTCCGCGTCCCCGGGCGGGGTCCGCAGGGCGTCCATGGCCTGCTCCAGCTGGGAGTCCAGGTCCCACGCGTCGGCTGCGTCGATCTCCTCCTGCAGGGTGCCCATCTCCGCCAGCAGGGCGTCGAAGTCGGCATCCGGATCGGCCATCAGGGCGGAGATCTCATTGAACCGGTCGAGCTTGGCCTTGATCGCCACTCCCTCCTGGATGTTCTCCAGCACGGTCTTGGCATCGTCGAGCTCGGGCTCCTGCATGAGAATGCCGACGGTGAAGCCGGGGCTGAGCTTCGCCTCGCCGTTGGAGGGGGTGTCCAGGCCCGCCATGATCTTGAGGATCGTCGACTTCCCCGCGCCGTTCGGCCCGACCATGCCGATCTTGGCGCCGGGAAGGAACGCCATGGTCACGTCGTCGAGGATGAGCTTCTCGCCCACCGCCTTGCGTGCGCGAACCATGGAGTAGATGTACTCAGCCATGTCTGTTCCCTCTCCTTGCCGTGCGAGCGTCAGCGCCCCAGCCTACCGGCCGGTGCGGGGCTCACCAGTCGATGGGCCGGGTCTGACCGAGCAGGCAGGCGCCGTCGCCGACCACGTCCGTGACGGTGGAGAAGGGTTCCCCTGTCGCCGGGCCGACCTGACCGACGAGGCACTGCTGCCCCCATCGCACCGAGAACTGGAGAGACTCGGCGCGATTCCCGACCGTCGACAGGTCCTCCGTGACCTGCATCGCGGCCTTGTCGAAGCCGGCGGCGACGAGTGCGTCGACGTACGCGCGCCCGGACTCCTGAGAGTCCGAGGCCCAGACCTGCCCGACGATCGAGGAGAAGAACGGCAGATTGTCCTCGGCCGAACCATCCGGAATCAAGGCATCCACCGGCGGGGCGACGGTCTCGCTCGCGGTGACGGTCGGAGACGGCTCGGGCTCGGCAGTCGGGACCGGCACCGGCTCGGGGACGCAGCCGCTGAGGACCGCGACGCTCAGGACCAGCCCGAGGCCGATGCCGCGACGGCGGAGGGGCATGCGGGACGGCTCGCGACGGAATCGGGACACTCTGGGAGTCTAGATCGCCCCGCCGTGGCGCCCGGCGTCAGAACGGTGTTCCCTCCAGCTCTCGCGCGTCCTTCGCCAGCGCCGCACCGGGCTCGGCCGTCGGCCACTCCCCGGATGTGGCGGAGCCGCGCGGGCCCGCGTCCGAACCTCCGCCGACGACATCGCCGCCACCCGGAACCGCCCAGGTGTCGGATGATGCCGGGGCCGCGCCCTGCGGCGCCCCGTCGCGCTGGAACACGGTGGTGCCCCACATGAGGTCGGGACCGATCGCCTCGGCGTCGATCTCCACCGCGGTGCCCCTTCCGGAATCGTTCTCCCACTCCCTCACCTTCACGCGTCCGGTCAGGACGACCCGGTCGCCCCTGTTCAGGGAACGATGAACGTGCTCCGCCAGCCGGCGGTAGGCCGACACGGTGAAGAAGCTCCGCTCGCCGTCCACCCATCCGCCGCTCGACTGGTCGAAACGGCGCTGGCTCGACGCGAGTCGGAAGGTGGTGATCGTGAGCCCGGAGGGCAGGGTCTTGAGCTGGGGCGGTGTGGCGATGTTGCCGACGAGCGTGATCTGCGCGGTCATGGTGTCCTCTTCCGGGTCCGAGACGATCCGCCCCACGGGAGTCGCGGGAACGGTTGTCGACCACACTGCGCGGTCTCCCCGTCCGCGTGAGCGGAACCTCCCCGATCTGGGGATCGTGTGCGCGATCTCGTTCCTGGGGAGGAGGGGCGACGGTGCGCGGCAGACGCGGCGAGGGCGGTTCAGACCACGGCGTCCAACGCCGCGTGGCCGGTCGTGGGCACGCCCGCGACCACGCGCTCCCATGCGCCGGCGAGGACGTCGACGGCGCGCGCAAGGGTGGTCGCGTCCGCGGTGAACGGCACGCGCAGGTGACGCTCGTGGCCTCCATCGAGGGAGAACCTCGGCCCCGCCGACAGCAGGAGCCCCTCGGCCCGCGCCTGCATCACGAGCGCCGCGCTGAGCGGAGCATCGAGGGCGACCCACAGGGACACGCCGCCGTGCACGGGAGGCACCCGCCATTGCGGAAGTCGCCCGGAGATCTGCGCGGTGACCGTGTCCCTCCCGAGGCGCAGCAGCTCCGCGCGCTGGGCGGTGACCTCGGGGTAGTGCGAAAGTACGCGTGCCGCGACGGCCTGCTCGAACTCCGGCGTGCCCAGGTCCCGTGCCGGTCGTGCGGCGACGAGACGACGGAGGACCGGAGCCGCCGCGCGGATCCACCCCACCCGCAGTCCGCCCCAGACAGTCTTGCCGAGCGAACCGACGCGCACGACGAGATCCGCGTCCTCCTCGACGAAGCCCGGGTCGAGCGGCCCGCGGTCGATGTCGAGGTCCGCGGTGGTCTCGTCGAGGATGAGCAGGGTTCCGGCGCGCTGCGCGGCCTCGAAGGTCACGGCCCGATCGGAGGACGTCATCGATCGCCCCGTCGGGTTCTGGAAATCGGGCATGAGGTAGGCGGCCACCGGCGCCGTCCGTTCGAACGTCTGGATGAGGCGATCCATGTCCCACCCGGCATCCGTGGTCACCGGAACACCGACCAGACGTGCGCCGGCCTGGCGGAACGCGTCCGCGGCGTGCGGATACGTCGGGGTCTCCATCACGACGCGGTCCCCGCGACCGACGACCACGCTGGCGATCAGGTGGATCGCACTCTGCGCGCCCGCGGTGATCATGACCTGCTCGACCGTCGTCGGGACGCCGCGGGCGGTGTACGCCTCGGCGACGGCGGCGCGCAGAGCATCCATGCCGATCAGGTCGTAGCCGGGGCGCGCTGCGAGGGAGGGGATGTCAGCCGCGGCCTCGGCGAAGGCGGCGGCGAGGCCCGGCCATGCCGCGGGGCTCGCCTGCTGCAGATCGATCAGTCCGTCGTGCGTGTCGCTCCTCGCGGGCGTTCGACGGGGCAGCGGGAGCGTCACGCTCCCCGAGCCCCGGTGACTCGCGATGTGCGCGGAGTCTCGAAGGCTCCGGTAGGCGGAGGCCACTGTCGCCCGGCTCACGCCGAGTGCGGCGGAGAGATCCCGCTCCGCGGGCAGCGTCGTCCGTGGCGCGAGTCGATTGTCCAGGCACAGCAGCCGGATGCCGTCGGCGAGTGCCTCGTAGGCCGGTTCGCGGGCACGCCATCCACCGAGCGCGGCCGCGAGCGCCCTCGAGGAGATGCGGGAGTCCATCGGGCCACTTTATGCGAAGTGGCCCGGTGCGCGCAGTCCAATCGTGCGATCAACTGATGGAATGACCGCTCGACTCGTCGCCCTCGTCTCCGGCCTCGTCCTGTATGGATTCGGATGCGCACTGATCGTCCTCGCGGGTCTCGGCGTGGACCCGTGGACCGTCCTCGCTCAGGGCATCTCCGTGCAGACCGGCTGGGGGATCGGGTGGGTGACGAATCTCGTGGGCCTCGCCGTGCTTCTGCTGTGGATCCCGCTGCGGCAACGCCCGGGTCTCGGCACGATCGCGAACATCGCCCTCGTGGGGACGACGCTTCAGATCTCCCTCGGGTTCCTCGCCTCCCCCACGAACCCGGCGGGTCAGGCGGCCTTCCTCGTCGGCGGGGTCGCCGTCATCGGGCTGGCGTCGGGGATCTACATCGGCGCGCGCCTCGGTCCGGGACCCCGCGACGGCCTCATGACCGGGCTGAATGCGCGGTTCGGGTGGCCGCTCTGGGCATGCCGCGCCGGGGTCGAGTCCACCGTGCTGCTCATCGGTCTCGTGCTCGGCGGCTCGGTCGGCATCGGGACGGTTGTGTTCGCCGTGACCATCGGTCCCGCCGTCCACGCCTCGATCGCTCTGGTGGATCGGATCCGGTCGTCGTGGCGGATCCGGTTCGTGCCGGCTCGACGTGGGCTCAGTGCTCCTCGAAGTGCGGCCAATCGCTCCCCGGGCGCATCTTCGCGTGCAGTGCGCTCTTGGCGATCTCCATCGACGGATACGTTCCGGTGATCTCGGTGGCGCCGGCCATCGTCACGGTGTAGCCGTCCGCATCCTTGCGGATGCTCCCGACGACGCCGCGGGATCCGAACGCGACCCACAGGGCCCGAGGGGGGTGGGTGGTGATCATCGTCGATTTCCCTTCTCCACGTCTGATCAGAAGCTACGCCTGCCGCGCGGGTTGCGCCAGATGCACGCGGTGTCGGGACGACCCGATAACCTGGCATCACCTTTCCCTCCGTAGCTCAGGGGACAGAGCGAGCGGTTTCTACCCGCAAGGTCGGGGGTTCGAATCCTCCCGGGGGGGCGTACGGGTGCTCGGGCGATGGTCCGTGGCGCGACGATCGGCCTCGTCCAGGCCGCGGAAGGACCGGTGACACGGTGGGGACAGCCGAGAACGACCGCCTGGTGTGGATCGACTGCGAGATGACGGGACTCGACACCTCCGTCGACGAACTGGTCGAGATCGCCGTCGTCGTCACGGACTTCGAGCTGCGCCCCCTGCATCCGGGATTCCATGTGGTCATCAGGCCGAACGACTCGGCCCTCGCGCACATGAACGAGTTCGTCACCTCGATGCACCGCTCCTCCGGACTTCTCGACGAGATCCCGAACGGCGTCTCCGTGGCCGAGGCGGAGTTCCAGGTCCTCGAGTACATCCAGAAGTACGCGCCGGTCGAAGGGAAGGCGCCGCTGGCCGGCAACACCATCGGCACCGACAGGATGTTCCTCGCCCGATACATGCCCCGCGTCGACCGGTGGCTGCACTACCGCAACGTGGACGTCTCCAGCATCAAGGAGCTGTCCCGCCGGTGGTATCCCCGCGCCTACATCCATGCGCCGGCGAAGGACGGCGGTCACCGGGCTCTCGCCGACATCCTCGAGTCGATCCGGGAGCTCGCCTACTACCGCCAGGCCGTCTTCGTGCCCGAGCCCGGTCCCACCAGCGACGGGGCGCGCGCGGTCGCCTCCTCGGTGGTGTCTTCGTTCGCCTCGGGAGTGTGAGAGAATCTTTCAGTTGCCCGCGCAGGCGGGAGACATGGTGGGTATAGCTCAGTTGGTAGAGCACCTGGTTGTGGTCCAGGGGGTCGCGGGTTCAAGTCCCGTTACTCACCCCAAGTACGTGCGTGTGTGCACTTTCGGGAGCCCGCGATGAGTCTGTACCTGGGCGTGGAGGATTTCGAGCGCCTTGTGGTCGACGAGCTCGATCGCCTTCCCGACGACATGGTCGCAGGCCTCGACAACGTCGTCTTCGTGGTCGAAGATCGACCCGAGGACGGCTCCCTCGATCTGCTCGGGCTCTACGACGGCTGGGCCCTGACCGAGCGCGACCGCTACGGAGTGGGCGAGCTGCCCGACAGGATCATCGTGTACCGCGAACCGCACCTGGCCGCGTGCGGCGACATGGACGAGCTGCGCGACGAAGTGCACACGACGCTCGTCCACGAAATCGCCCACTTCTACGGGATCGACGACGAACGCCTGCACGAACTGGGATGGGCATGATGGTGTCCGCCACCCTTCCCGCCGCCGAGATCGACACCGCCGAGGACACGCGCGGTGCGCCGGAACGACCGTGGCAGACCGTGGTGTGGGACGACCCGGTGAATCTGATGTCCTACGTGACCCACGTGTTCCGCCGGTACTTCGGCTTCTCCCCGTCCGTCGCCGAACGCCTCATGCTGGCGGTGCACAACGACGGGCACGCCGTTGTGGCGGAGGGCCCGCGCGAGCAGATGGAGCTGCATGCGCGGGCGCTCCATGAGTACGGACTGTGGGCCACCGTGAGGAGAGAGCCGCATGACTGAGCGCACCGTGATCATGGAGATCACACGGATCGAGGCGGCGCACATGACGACGTTGATCTCGCAGTTCGTCGATCTTCTCGAATCCCGCGACACGGCGGGCGACGACCCGGCGCTGGGGCGGATCACACCCGACGGCTACGCGGACGACGCCGACGCAGCGGCGGAGTTCCGCGCGATGACCGAGAACGATCTCCTGGATCGTCGCCGGCTCGACGCGGGCGTCGTCCTGACGCGGCTGCACGAACCGGCGACGCTGCCGGACCACCCGACGGATGCCGTGCTCCGCGAGAGCGTGGCGCTGACGCTGCCGCCGGACGAGGTCGATGCGTGGCTGCGCACCCTCGCGGCCGTCCGGCTCGTGCTGGCCGAGCGCCTGGGCGTGTTCGACGGGTCACCGGAGGGCGATGCGGAGGAGGATCCCCGCTTCGGCGTCTACGAATGGCTCGGGTACCGCCTCGACGGACTGGTCGCCGTCCTGGATGATCCGCGCCCGTGAGCCCTCACGGAACGGCGATCACATGGGTGGCGAGAGCCTCCGGAGCATCCCGGCGCAGGTGACGCTCCTCCTGACGCGCCCAGCGCTCCCAGTGCGGCCGGTAGGCGTCCCCGTCTCTCCCCAGCGCCCGCGCCTTGCGGGCCGCGGCCGGAGCCTCGACCCACACCCTGATGTCGCCCAAGCGCGCCGTCGCCGGTGTCAGGATTCCGCAGCCTTCGATCACGAGGGGAAGCGCCGGATCCACGGCGTACGCCTCCGCGTGCGCGCCGACCTCCCAATCCCAGCGACGCCAGACCCCGACGAGGCCACGCGCATGGGGGACGAGGATCTGCTCACGCGCCGCATCGACACCGGCGTCCAATCCGTCCCATCCCGGATACATCGCGTCGAGGGCGACCTCCTGCACACGATCACGACGAGGCCAACGGGCGCGGATCAGACGCGCGAGCGTCGTCTTCCCGGCGCCGCTGCGTCCGTCGATCATGATCACCGGGTTGGTCGCGTCCAGCCCCGCCATGGCACCGAGGACGGCGTCGGCCGCCCGGTCCAACGCCGCGCGGAGGGGATCGGCGCTACTTCTTGAGGGCGCGGATGACACGGCTGAGCGCACGGCCCGCGACCCAGACGAAGGGGATCGCCACCGCGAGGAGCGACACGAGGTTCGGCTCGAAGCGCAGGTCATCTCCGCGACGGATGTACGCGCCGACCGGGATCGCGTATCCCCCGCCCCCTCCGCCGCCGTTGCCGGACTCGTCTGCGCCGCCGCCGAAGCCGGTCCACGTCAGGGCGACGGGGATCAGGCGGACTCCGTCGACGTCCTGCTGTTCGCCGTAGACGCTCGTGACGCCGAGGGCGGCGGACTGCTTGGCGAGTTCGATCGCGATGTTGGACATGTCCTCCACGCTACCCCGGCACGCGGGTGCTGCCCACCCTCAGTCCGGCGGTCGATGCTCCGGGCGGGGGTTCGAGGGAAGGGTGCGGCCGCCGGGTGCGGGGCCGAGGAGGGTGGCTCGGGTGATCGCTCCGCGCCCGAAGCGCGCGGTGGCGGTGTCGAGAGCGGCGTCGACACGCCGCCAGTCTTCATCGGCGTCCCAGAGCGCGGGCGCCGTCGAACCTGCGGGGAGCAGACGTTCCGCGCGCAACCCGATGAGGCGGACGCTCTGGCGGAGGTCGATCGCGTCGAGGAGCGTGTGCCCGGCCTCGCCGAGCCGTTGACCGACATGAGACGGATCGGGAAGAGTCATCGACCGCGTGAGGGTGGTGAAATCCGCGAAGCGGAGCTTCAGGGACACCGTCGAGGCCTCCCAGCCGCCGGCTCGCAGACGCGCGGCGACGCGATCGGCGAGCCGCAGGACCTCGGTCCTGAGGATCCCCCGGTCGGCGATGTCGCTGTCGAACGTCTCCTCGTGTCCGATACTCTTCTCGACCCGATCGGTGTGGACCTCCCTCGGGTCGATTCCGCGCGCCAGGTTCCACACGCGCTCCCCCATCGCGGGGCCGAGCGCGCGATCGAGCACCGGACGGGGCGTCGCGCGGGCGTCCCCGATGGTGCGGATCCCCCGCGCGAGGAGGGTCTCGGTCGCCTTCGGGCCGACGCCCCAGAGGGCTCCGACGGGACGGGGCGCGAGGAAGGCGTCGGTGTCGACGTCGCGCACGATGAGCAGCCCGTCGGGCTTGCTGATGGTCGAGGCCATCTTCGCGACGTGCTTGGTCGCGGCGACGCCGATCGAGCACGTCAGACCGGTGTCGTCGAGGACCCGCGCACGCAGCGTGCGCGCGATGTGCCCGGGGGTGCCCCAGAGGCGCCTCACCCCGCGCACGTCGAGGAACGCCTCGTCGATCGACAGCGGCTCCACGAGCGGTGTGACGTCGCGGAAGATCGCCATGACCTCCGCCGACGCGGAGAGGTACCGCGGGAAGTCCGGGGGAACCACGAGCGCGGTCGGGCACAGCCGCAGGGCCTGGCCGACGGGCATTGCGGAGCGCACGCCGTATCGGCGCGCCTCGTAGGACGCGCTGGAGACGACCGACCGACTCTCCGGCGCGCCGATGATGACCGGCTTCCCGCGCAAAGAGGGGTCGTGTCTCTGCGCGACGGCGACATAGAAGGCGTCCATGTCGACGTGGAGGATGCCGGTGCCGCTGTCGTCGGCATCCGTCGTCGAGACGAGCCTTCCGGTGCCGTCCCCCCGTCCCATGAAGCCCTTCTCTCCGCGATGCGCGATCCGCGCGGTCCGCCCCTCGGGAGGCGGATGCCGGTGTCAGCTCTGCGCGCGCTCCAGGACCAGTTCTCGGACCCGCGCGGCATCCGCCTGGCCGCGCATCGCCTTCATCACCGCACCGATGACCGCACCGGCCGCCTGCACCTTGCCGTCACGGATCTTCGCGAGGACATCGGGCTGGGCGGCGAGGGCCTCGTCGATCGCCGCGAGCAGGGCCCCGTCGTCGGAGACGACGGCGAGCCCGCGGGCGGCGACGACCTCCTCGGCGGTCCCCTCGCCGGCGATCATGCCCTCCAAGACCTGACGGGCGAGCTTGTCGGTGAGCGTCCCCGCGTCGACGAGGCGCTGGAGATCCGCCACCGATGCCGGTGCGATCAGATCGGCGGGCTCGCGACCCGCCGCGTTCGCGACCCTGGTGATCTCGCCGGTCCACCACTTCCGCGCTGCCGCAGGTGAGGCGCCGGCCGCCACCGTGGCTTCCACCTCGACGAGGAGTCCGCCGTTGGCGACGTCCTGGAACTCCAGATCGGTGAAGCCCCAGGCGTCCTTCAGACGGCGCCGATGAACGGCGGGCGATTCCGGGAGAGCGGCCCGCAGATCCTCCACGAGCTCCCGGGCCGGGACGACGGGGAGCAGGTCGGGCTCGGGGAAGTAACGGTAGTCGTCGGCATCCGACTTCGGACGGCCCGGCGAGGTGGTCCCGGTGTCCTCGTGCCAGTGACGGGTCTCCTGCGTGATCGTTCCGCCCGCGGCGAGGATCGCCGCCTGTCGCTGGATCTCGTAGCGGACGGCGCGCTCGACCGACCGCATCGAGTTGACGTTCTTCGTCTCCGTCCGGGTCCCGAGCGGAGCGGGGTCCTCCCCCGGTCCGCGACGGGGGCGGAGCGAGACGTTCGCATCGCAACGCAGATTCCCGCGTTCCATGCGCGCTTCCGAGATCCCGAGGGAGAGCACGATGTCGCGGATCGTCTGCACGTAGGCCCGCGCGATCTCCGGCGCCCGGCCCTCCGCTCCGAAGATGGGCTTCGTCACGATCTCCACGAGCGGTACGCCGGCACGGTTGTAGTCGACGAGCGAATACTCGGCACCCTGGATGCGGCCGGTCGACCCGCCCATGTGCGTGAGCTTGCCGGCATCCTCCTCCATGTGCGCCCGCTCGATCGGCACGGAGACGATCGTGCCGTCGGTGAGCTCGACGTCCACGGAGCCCTCGAAGGCGATGGGCTCGTCGTACTGGGAGATCTGGTAGTTCTTGCCCAGGTCGGGATAGAAATAGTTCTTCCGCGCGAAGCGGCAGGACGTCGCGATCTCGCAGCCCAACGCGAGTCCGAGGCTGATCGAGAACCTCACCGCGGTCTCGTTGACCACGGGGAGCGCGCCCGGGAGGCCCATGTCGACCGGCGCGACGAAGGTGTTCGGAGCGGCGTCGTGATTCTCGGAGTGCGCCGGGTTCGGAGCCGACGAGAACATCTTCGTCCGGGTGTTGAGTTCGACGTGCACCTCGAAGCCCAGCACGGGCTCGAAGCGCTCGATCGCCTCGTCGTAATCCATGAGTGCGGCCTTGGCCATCAGCGGTTCCCTTCCTTCGCGGAACCCAGGTGCGGGGCGCGGTCGAGGAGCGCACCACCCCACTTCTCCGTCAACAACGTCTCCACGGCGGCGCCCACGCGGTACAGGCGCGCGTCCTCACGCGCCGGCGCGAGGAATTGCACCCCCACGGGCAGGGAGTCTTCGGCAGCGAGTCCCGCCGGCACCGAGATCCCGGGGACCCCGGCGAGGTTCGCCGGGATGGTCGTGATGTCGTTGAGGTACATCTGCAGCGGATCGTCGATCTTCTCGCCGAGTCGGAACGCCGTGGTCGGGGCGGACGGCGTCGCGATGACGTCGACCTGCGCAAAGGCCTCGGCGAAGTCCTGCTGGATGAGCGTGCGCACCTTCTGGGCCGAGCCGTAGTAGGCGTCGTAGTACCCCGCCGAGAGTGCATAGGTGCCGAGGATGATGCGTCGCTTGACCTCGTCGCCGAAGCCGGCTTCGCGCGTCGCGGCCATGACGTCCTCGACCGTACCGCGGGGAACGTCCACCCGGAGGCCGAATCGCACGGAGTCGAACTTCGCGAGGTTGCTCGACGCCTCCGCAGGGAGGATCAGATAGTAGGCGGCGACGCCGTACTCGAAGTGCGGGGCGCTGATGTCGACGATCTCCGCGCCCTGTGTCTCCAGCGTCGTCAGCGCGTCCTGGAACGCCGCCCATACTCCCGCTTGGAACCCGCTCTGCGGCAGTTCGCGGATGACCCCGATGCGCAGACCCGCGAGGGAGGCACCCGAGGCTCCGGCCCGCGCGGCCTCCGCGAACGACGGCCAGGTGTCCGTGAGCGACGTGGAGTCGTTCGGATCGTGGCCGCCGATGACGTCGTGCAGGAGACCCGCGTCCAGCACCGTCCGAGTGACGGGGCCCACCTGGTCGAGGGACGACGCCAGAGCGATCGCTCCATAGCGGCTGACGCCGCCGTAAGTCGGCTTCACACCCACCGTGCCCGTCACGTGTGCGGGCTGACGGATCGAGCCGCCCGTGTCGGAGCCGAGTGCCAGCGGGGCCTCGAACGCGGCGACGGCGGCGGCAGAGCCGCCGCCGGATCCGCCGGGGATCCGATCGAGGTCCCAGGGGTTGCGCGTGGGGCCGTAGGCGCTGTGCTCGGTGGAGGAGCCCATGGCGAACTCGTCCATGTTCGTCTTGCCGATCGGTATGAGACCGGCCGCGCGGGCCTTGGCGACGACCGTCGCGTCGTACGGCGACATGTAACCCTCGAGGATGCGGGAGCCGCTCGTCGATGGCATGTCGGTGGTGACGAGGACGTCCTTGACCGCGAGCGGAACCCCCGCGAGCGCGCCGAGCTCTTCGCCGGCGCGGCGTCGACGGTCGATGTCCGCGGCGACGTCGACGGCGTGATCGCTGACGTGGAGGAAGGCGTGCACATCGCCGTCGACCTCCTCGATGCGCTGCAGGTGCGCGCGCGTGGCTTCCACGGCGGAGACGTCACCGGACGCGAGGGCGGACGCGAGGTCGGCGGCGCTCATTCGGGTGAGATCGTCCATCTGCACGGTCACTGCTCCTCTCCGAGGATCGCGGTGACGCGGAAGCGGCCATCGGCTGCGTCGGGTGCGTTCTGCAAGACCTGCTCCGGACTGAGTTCGCCGCCGGGGACGTCTTCGCGGAAGACGTTGGTGAGCGGAATCGGGTGGCTCGTCGCGACGACATCGGGCGTCGCCACCGCGGACACCTTCGCGATGTTGTCGACGATCGCGTCGAGCTGTCCCGTGAGACGCCCGACCTCCTCGTCGCTCAGCTGAATCCGGGCGAGCACGCCGAGATGACGTACGAGATCAGGAGTGATTTCAGACACTCCGACATCTTAGTCGGCGCGTTTCGTCCGCCCCGCCGTGGCCATAGGCTGACCCGGTGACAGCGTTCGTGCCGCCCCGCCCATGGATCGCCAGCTACGCCGCGGGGGTTCCGGAGGACATCGGCCCGATCACGGGCTCGCTCGTGGACATCGTCACGGCCTCAGCCGCCTCCCATCCCGACGCCGTGGCGCTGGAGTTCTTCGGCCGCACCACGACCTATCGGAGTCTGGACGAGCAGATCCGACGGGTCGCCGCAGCGCTCCACGCCCACGGCGTCCGCCCGGGCGATCCGGTCGCGCTCGTGCTGCCCAACTGCCCCCAGCACATCGTGGCCTTCTACGCCGTGCCCGCATCGGCGGCGTCGTCGTCGAGCACAATCCGCTCTACACGCCGCGAGAGCTCCGCAAGCAGTTCGAGGATCACGGAGCACGGCACGCGGTCGTGTGGAGCAAGACGGTGCAGACGCTGCAGGACTTCCCGCGCGATCTGCGCGTGGACACGCTCGTCTCCGTCGACGTGACGGAGGCGATGCCGTGGACGACGCGATGGGCCCTGCGGCTTCCGATCCCGAAGGCGCGCACGTCGCGTGCGGCGCTGACGACGCGAGTGGCGGATGCCGTGTCCTGGCGTTCCCTGATCGGACACGCCCCGCTGTCACCCGACCACCCGGCGCCGGCCGCCGGAGACGTCGCGCTGCTCCAGTACACGAGCGGGACCACCGGCACTCCGAAGGGGGCGTCGCTCACGCACCGGAATCTCCTCGCGAATGCGGCTCAGGCGCGCGCCTGGGTGCCCACCATCGCCCGCGGTGACGGCTGTGTCGTCTATGCGGTGCTGCCGATGTTCCACGCCTATGGACTCACCCTCTGCCTGACGTTCGCGATGTCGATGGGGGCTCGTCTGGTGCTGTTCCCGCGGTTCGACCCGGCTCTGGTCCTGAAGGTCGCTCGCCGGCGGCCGGCGACCTTCCTTCCGCTCGTGCCGCCGATCGCCGATCGGCTGCTGTCGGAGGCGCGACGCGCGGGCGTGTCGCTCGCCGGAATCCAGGTCGCGATCTCGGGGGCCATGGCCCTCCCCCACGACCTCGTCGTCCCGTTCGAGAGCGAAACCGGCGGGTATCTCGTCGAAGGGTACGGACTGAGCGAATGTTCCCCCGTGCTGATGGCGAATCCGGTGGCCGAGAACCGCAAGCCCGGAACCGTCGGGCTCCCGCTTCCGGGAACGGAGTGCCGGGTCGTCGATCCCGACGACCCGTCGCGGGACGTGCCGCAGGGCGCCGAGGGCGAGCTCCTCGTGCGCGGGCCCCAGGTGTTCTCCGGGTATCACGGGAAGCCGGAGGAGACCGACGCCGTGTTCGTCGACGGGTGGTTCCGGACGGGCGACATCGTCACGATCGACGGCGACGGCTTCGTCCGCATCGTCGACCGCATCAAGGAGCTGATCATCACGGGCGGGTTCAACGTCGCCCCGACGGAGGTCGAGCAGGTGCTTCGGCAATTCCCCGGTATCTCGGACGTGGCCGTCGTCGGGATGCCCTCGGAGCACTCCGGAGAAGAGGTCGTCGCGGCCGTCGTGCTCGACTCGGGTGTGGACCACATCGACCGCGCGGCGCTCGACGCCTTCGCCCGCGGCATCCTGACGCCCTACAAAGTGCCGCGTCGCATCGTCGTCGTGGAGGAGCTCCCGACGTCCCTCATCGGAAAGGTGCTGCGCCGCCGGGTCCGGGAGGCTCTGCTCTCGGACCCCGGTTCGCACACGAAGCCCTGAGGAAGAGACGACCTGCGCCGCTCAGCCGTCGAGTGCCGACGGACCTTCCTCGACCAGCATCCGGAACTGTGCGGCATCGATCACCCGGATGCCGAGCGCCTCGGCCTTCGCGAGCTTGGACCCCGCGCCGGGGCCGGCGGCGACGAAATCGGTCTTCTTGGACACGCTGGAGGCCGCCTTCCCGCCGGCGGCGATGATCGCCTCCTGCGCGCCCTCCCGGCTGTATCCGTCGAGGGAACCGGTGGCGACCACGGTGAGACCCTGCAGGACACCCCCGTGCACGACGCGCGCGCCGGGGCCGGGATGCCCGGGGATCTCGAGCCGCGCGCCCGCGGCCACCCACCGGTCGACGATCTCGCGATGCCAGTCGACCTCGAACCAGTCGATGATCGCGTCCGCGATCGTGGGGCCCACGCCCTCGACGGCGGCGAGCTCCTCCCGGGACGATGCGCGGATCGCCGTGATCGACCCGAACCAGTCGGCCAGAGCGCGGGCGGCGACCGGACCGACGTGTCGGATGTTGAGGGCGACGAGGAAGCGCCAGAAGTCCTTGGTCTTCGCCCGCCCCACCTCGGCGAGGAGTTTCACCGCCTGCTCGGACGGGAGCACGGCGCGGTGCGTCTTGCGCACGCCCGCGCGACGTCGGGTCGCGGCGTCCCAGTCCTCCGTCCCGGGCGGATAGGTCGCGGGACCGAGCTTCTGGAAGGGCGCACGCCGCACCGGCTCCCCCGTCTGCTCGTCCACTCTCACCGCGCCCGTCTCGGCGTCGCGCACCAGGACCTCGATCGGCACGAGCTGTTCGAGCGTGAGGTCGAACAGCCCGGCCTCCGTCTGCAGCACCGGGTGCGCGGGGACCACGGGCTGCGTGAGCGCGGCCGCCGTCACCTCGCCGAGCGCCTCGATGTCGAGCGCGCCGCGCGATCCGATGTGCTCCACACGGCCGCGCACCTGCGCCGGGCAGGTCCGGGTGTTGGGGCATCGCAGGTCGATGTCGCCTTCCTTGGCCGGAGCCAGGGTCGCGCCGCACTCCGGGCAGGACTCGGGCATGAGGAATTCGCGCTCTGAGCCGTCGCGCAGCTCCACGACCGGTCCGAGGACCTCGGGGATCACATCGCCGGCCTTGCGGATGACGACCGTGTCGCCGATGAGCACCCCCTTCGCCTTGACGACGTCCTGGTTGTGGAGGGTGGCCTGGCGCACGACGCTGCCCGCGACCTGCACGGGATCCATCACGGCGAACGGCGTGGCCCTGCCCGTACGTCCCACGGAGACGACGATGTCCAGCAGTCGCGTGTTGACCTGTTCCGGCGGGTACTTGTACGCGATCGCCCAGCGGGGCGCCCTGCTGGTCTGACCCAACTCCGCATGGAGCGCGAGGTCGTCGATCTTGACCACGATGCCGTCGATCTCGTGCTCGACGTCGTGTCGGTGCGCTCCGTAGTGACGGATGTACTCCGCCGCTCCTTCCGCGTCGTCGCGGACGGCGAAGTGCGCCGACACCGGCAGTCCCCACGACGCGAGGAGCGTGTACACCTCGCTCTGGGTGGCGACCGGCGGATCGGGCCACGCGCCGATGCCGTGCACGGTCAGACGCAGTCGCGACAGGCGCTGCACCATCGCCTCGAGCTGACGCTCGTTCTTGCCCTCGCGCTTCTGCCGAAGCGACCCCGAGGCCGCGTTGCGCGGGTTGGCGAACAGGCGATCGCCCACCGACGCCTGGTAGTCGTTGAGCTCGGCGAAGTCCTCCACCGTGAAGAACACCTCGCCGCGCACCTCGACGAGAGCGGGGTGCCCCGAGCCGCGCAGTTCGGCGGGGATACCGCCGATGTCGCGGACGTTCTCGGTGACGTCCTCGCCCACGCGACCGTCCCCGCGGGTGGCGGCCGAGACGAGACGTCCGCGCTCGTACCGGAGCGAGAGCGCGAGTCCGTCGATCTTGAGTTCGCACAGATACCGGACCGCGCGCCCGGCGTCCCGCTCCACGCGGGCCGCCCAGCCGAGGAACTCCTCTTCGCTGAAGACGTTGTCGAGACTCAGCATCCGCTCGGCGTGGACGATCGGGGCGAACAGCGTGCTCGACGCGGCTCCGACCGAGAGGGTGGGTGAATCCTGGCCCTGGACTTCGGGATGCAGCCGCTCCAACGCTTCGAGCCGGCGCATCCAGGCGTCGTAGGTCGCGTCGTCGACGCGGACCTCGTCGCGTCCGTAATAGGCGTCGCGCGCACCCTGGATCAGGTCGGCGAGCCGCTCTGCCTCCGCCCGCGCAGCCGGGAGATCGAGGCGCTCCAAGGAAGCATCCACGGCAGGGGTCACGGGTTCCGCGTCGGTCACCCCAGCAGTCTAAAGAGGCGCTCCGACACGGGACTCACGCGGGGACGGCCGATGCGGTCCGATCGATCGTGAACTGCCCGATCACCCGGGTCCCGTCGTACAGCACCGCGGTCTGACCGGGAGCCACGCCGGAGAAGGGCTCCGCCGGGGTCACCCGGAGTCCGTCAGGTCCCCACTCGGCGTGGGCCGGGACCGGATCCGCGTGCGCGCGGATCTGCACGTCGCAGGCGAAGGTCGTGTCCTCCGGGGCCGGGCCCGCCCACGTCAGTCGCGCGCCGGCGATCTCCGAGATCGCGAGCGCCTCTTTCGGGCCCACGACCACGGTGTTCGTGACCGGCCGCACCTCGAGGACGAATCGAGGTCTGCCGTCGGGGGCGGGAGTGCCCAGAGCGAGACCTCTCCGCTGGCCGACGGTATATGCGTGTGCGCCGTCGTGCCGCCCCACCTCGACGCCGTCGGAGTCGAGGATCGGTCCCGGTGCCGTCCCGACCTTGTCGGCGAGCCAGCCACGGGTGTCTCCGTCGGGGATGAAGCAGATGTCGTGGCTGTCGGGCTTGCGCGCGACACGGAGCCCGCGCGCCTCCGCCTCGGCGCGGACGATCTCCTTGGACGGCGTCGTCCCCAACGGGAACATCGTGTGGGCCAGCTGTTCCTGGGTGAGGACGCCGAGGACATAGGACTGGTCCTTCGCGGCGTCCGACGCCCGATGCAGCTCCCAGCCCCGGGGGCCCTTGTGCACGACGGCGTAGTGGCCGGTGCACACCGCGTCGAAGCCGAGCTCGAGTGCACGCTCGAGAAGCGCGGCGAACTTGATCTTCTCGTTGCACCGCATGCAGGGATTCGGCGTGCGGCCGGCACGGTACTCGGAGATGAAGTCCTCGATGACGTCGTCACGGAAGCGTTCCGAGAAGTCCCAGACGTAGAAGGGGATGCCGAGCAGATCAGCGACACGCCGAGCGTCCATCGCATCCTCGATCGTGCAACACCCACGACTGCCCGTGCGCAGCGTGCCACCGGCACGGGACAGGGCGAGATGCACCCCGACGACGTCGTGCCCGGCATCCACCGCACGGGCGGCGGCCACAGCCGAGTCCACGCCTCCACTCATGGCCGCAAGGATTCGCATCGGTTCAGTCTACGAGCGTGTTCCTCGACGTCTCCCGGATGCGGCGCGGGCGCGGGCGACGGCATCGGGCAGCGCGGCTAGGACGGCGGCGACGTCCGCCGCGGTGCTGGTGTGCCCGAGGGTCAGGCGGAGGACCTCACCGGCGACCCGCTCGTCCTCACCGAGGGCGAGGACGACGTGCGACGGCTCCGTCACACCCGCCTGACAGGCGGACCCGGTGGACACCGAGACGCCCCGCTGATCGAGGAGGAACAGAAGGGTCTCACCGGCGGCGTCGGGGAAATGGATGTGGACGTTCCCGGGGAGTCGCCGTTCCCGAGAGCCGAGGAGACGGGCGTCCGGGACGGCGGCGAGCACCCCGCGGATCAGCTCATCGCGCAGAAGGGCGAGACGATCGGCCTCGGCGGCGAGGTCGGAGACGGCGGCGGTCGCAGCGGCGGCGAAGGCGGCGGCACCGGCGACGTCCTGCGAACCGGCGCGGAGGCGGCGCTGGTGACCGCCCCCGTGGAGGAGCGGGGTGAGCGTCGCGGTCCGCGACACCACCAGCGCGCCTGTCCCGGCGGGGCCGCCGACCTTGTGCGCGGAGACGCTGAGGGCGCAGAGGCCCACGCCCGCGGCCGCGTCACCGCGCAGGCGACGGAAGTCCACGTCGATGTGTCCGAAGGCGGCGATCGCATCGACGTGGAGGGGGACGCCGCGCACTGCGGCGGCGCCGGCGATCGCTTCGACGTCGTTGATCGTGCCGGTCTCGTTGTTCGCCGCCAAGGCGGTGGCCAGCGCTGCGCCATCCAGTGCGGCGGAGAAGTCGGACACGCGGATGCCGCCCTCGACGTCGAGGGGCACGGACCGCACCTCGGCCCCGTCCCGCTCGGCGAGATGGGAGACGGCGTCGAGTGTCGCATGATGCTCGCCGTCCGGCAGCACGATCGCCTCGGCGCCGGGGCGCCGGGTTCCCCACAGGCCCTTCAGCGCGAGATTCACGGACTCGGTGCCGCCCGAGGTGAAGACCACCTCGACAGCCTCGCAGCCGATGACCCCTGCGAGCGCTTCACGCGCCTCTTCGAGGATCCTCCGGGCGGCCTGACCGTGGGAGTGCACCGACGATGCGTTTCCGATCGACGTCAGCGCGCCGAGCCATGCGTCGCGTGCTTCAGGCCTCAATGGAGTGGCCGCCGCGTGATCCAGGTAGACGGTCATTCCTCCCTCGTCTGCGCCGCAGCCACCGGGTGCTCCCGCGCGTTACTACTGTAGATCGCATGCTCGGCACCTCGCTCTCCGAAGCGGCCTCCCCCGCATCCGGTCTCCTGGCCGCGGATCTCGACGATCTCGGTCTGCGACTCGGCGAAACCGGCGGCACCCTCCGCGTGTGGTCCTCGGCCGCCGACGCGGTGGAGCTCGTCGTGTTCGACGACGTCGACGCGGACTGGATCGTGGACACGCGACCGATGTCCGCCGTCGGCGGCGGCGTGTGGTCGGTCGATTCGGAGCTGCTCCGTCCGGGGACCCGCTACGCCGTCCGCGTGGACGGCCCGCAGGGACCGAGGAACACGTTCAACCGGAACACCCTGCTGGTGGAGCCGTACTCGCGCGGCGTGATCGACAACGGCGTCGGCGAATGGCGTTCGGTGGCCGTGCACGGACATTTCGACTGGGGCGGGGTGACCAAGCCCGCCACGCCGCTGGATCGGACCGTGATCTACGAAGCGCACGTGAAGGGCCTGACCAAGCGCCATCCGGCCATTCCGCCGGCCCTGCACGGGACCTATGCGGGACTCGCCCACCCGGCGATGATCGAGCATCTCCACTCCCTCGGTGTCACGGCGGTGCAGCTCCTGCCCGTCCACGCCTTCGGCAACGAGCTGCGCCTCTTGCAGCACGGCCTGACCAACTACTGGGGCTACAACACCCTGAACTTCTTCACCCCGCACGCGCCGTACGCGACCGCCGAGAGTCGCGCGGCCGGTCCGGAGGCGGTGCTGCGGGAGTTCAAGGGGATGGTGCGTCTCCTGCACGAAGCGGGTCTCGAGGTGATCCTCGATGTGGTCTACAACCACACCGCCGAGGAGGGCATCGGGGGTCCGCGGTCGAGTCTGCGAGGGATCGACAACAGCGCCTACTACCGTCAGGGCGCCGACGGCGCATACATCGACGTGACAGGATGCGGCAACGCCGTCGACACGTCCACGGATGCCGCGGCCCGGCTCGTCCTCGATTCGCTGCGGTACTGGGCGCGCGATGTGCAGATCGACGGCTTCCGGTTCGATCTCGCCGTCACGCTCGGGCGAGATCGCGATCACACCTTCACCCCCGAGCATCCGCTCCTTCAGGCGATCCTCGAGGACGACGCGTTGCGCGACGTCAAGAAGATCGCCGAACCGTGGGATGTCGGTCTCGGAGGCTGGCAGACGGGAAACTTCGGCCCCGGCTGGAGCGAGTGGAACGACCGGTATCGCGACCGTGTACGCAATTTCTGGCTGAGCGATGTCGATTACGCCCGCCGGGCGTCGACGGCACCCGTCGGCATCGGCGGATTCGCCACCCGCCTGGCGGGTTCCTCCAACACGTTCACGGCCGAGCGCGGACCATTGGCGAGCGTGAACTTCGTGACAGCGCACGACGGCTTCACGCTCCGGGATCTCGTCTCGTACGACGTCAAGCACAACCTGGGCAACGGAGAGCAGAATCGCGACGGAGCCGACACGAACCGATCCTTCAACCACGGCGCGGAGGGCCCGACGGACGACGTGCGGATCCTCACCACGCGGCGCAGGGCGATGCGCAATCTCCTCGGCACCCTGCTCTTCTCCGCGGGGGTTCCCATGCTCACGGCGGGCGACGAGTTCGGCCGTACGCAGCGCGGGAACAACAACGCCTACTGCCACGATTCCCCCCTCACCTGGCTGTCGTGGGACCACGCCCCGTGGCAGGAGGACCTCGCGGCCCATGTGCGGGAGCTCACGCGCCTGCGTCGCGAGAACCCGGCACTTCGCCCGCGGCGATTCGCGCGCTCGGGCGAGCACACCCCCTCGGCATCCGTGATGGAGTGGTACGACGAACACGGCCGGACCATGTCGCACGAGAAGTGGACGAATCCCGCGCACCGGACTCTGCAGTACGTCGCCACCTCGACGCCCGAAGAGGAAGCGCTCAACCGCATCCTGCTGATGATCCACGGCAACGAGGAGCCCATCGACGTGACCTTGCCCGAGATCGAGGGCGTGTCCCGATACGTCCCGCTGTGGTCGAGCGCCGATGAGCACCCTTGGGCGGATGTCGAGAGCTGCGCCCCCGGTGACACAGTGTCGCTGTCCCCGACGGCGATGAGATTGTTCCGGGCCGAGTGACACTCCGCAAGAGCCTGTTGACCCCGACGGGGCCGATGTAGGTTCGGAGCGTGGTTACGACAACGCGCGTCGCGCATCCCCGTCCCTGGCGAAGCGCAAGCTCGCTTCCCGTCTTCGACGCCCCGCCCCAGGCCAGAGGCGAGGCCACCCGGAGCGTCCGCATCCCGCTGGCGAAGCCCCACCCCTCCGTGCCCTGGGGGCCGTTCCGACCCAAGGCGTTCGCCGGCGAGGTCGTCCCCTTCACCGTGACGGCGTTCCGGGAAGGACACGACAGCATCGGGGTGCTGGTGCGCCTCACCGCGCCCGACGGCGACGTATCCCTGCACCGCCTGCGCGCTCTCGGCGACGGTTTCGACCGTTGGAGCACCGAGGTGGCGCTCGTCCAGCAAGGGACGTGGACGTTCCGTTTCGAGTCGTTCGCCGATGACTTCGCCACCTGGCAGCACGCGGCCGACCTCAAGATCGCGGCGGGCGTCGACGAACAGCTCATGCGCGAGATGGGCGCGCTGCTCTTCGAACGCGCCGGTGCCCAGAAGGGCCGCGCGAAGGCTGAGCGCGCACGGCTCGTCCGCGCCGCGGCCTCCTTGCGCGACGCGACCGTCGACCGCGACGGCGCACTCGCCGTCGTCCGCGACCCCGAGCTGGCCGCGGTGATGCACGCTCGGCCTCTCGCTTCTCTCCACACTGTGGGTGAACAGTACGAGCTCCTCGTCGAGCGCGACCGCGCCGGGTCCGGTGCGTGGTATGAGTTCTTCCCGCGCTCGGAGGGCGCGGAGGTCCTTGCGGACGGCCAGATCCGCAGCGGAACGTTCCAGACCGCGGTCCGGCGACTTCCCGCCGTCGCCGACATGGGGTTCGACGTGCTCTACCTGCCGCCGATCCACCCGATCGGGCGGATCAACCGAAAGGGCCGGAACAACACGCTCGACCCGCAGCCCGGTGACCCCGGCTCTCCCTGGGCGATCGGATCGGACGAAGGCGGTCACGACACCGTGCATCCCGACCTCGGGACCCTGGATGACTTCCGGGTGTTCGTGACGACCGCACGCGAGGCGGGGATCGAGGTGGCCCTGGACTTCGCTCTGCAGGCGGCGCCGGATCACCCGTGGGTGCGCGAGCACCCCGAGTGGTTCACGACGCTCCCGGACGGATCCATCGCCTACGCCGAGAACCCCCCGAAGAAGTATCAGGACATCTACCCGATCAACTTCGACAACGATCCGGCGGGCATTCGTGCGGAGGCGCTGCGCGTTGTCCGACACTGGATCGATCAGGGCGTGAAGATCTTCCGCGTGGACAACCCCCACACCAAGCCGTTGCAGTTCTGGGAATGGCTGATCGCGACGGTGAACGCCGAGCACCCCGACGTCGTTTTCCTCGCCGAGGCGTTCACCCGGCCCGCGGCGCTGCAGTCCCTCGCGTCGGTCGGGTTCCAGCAGAGCTACACGTACTTCACCTGGCGGAACACGAAGACCGAGCTCGAGGAGTTCCTCCTCTCGCTGGCGCAGGACACGGCGGACTTCCTCCGCCCCAACCTGTTCGTGAACACCCCCGACATCCTCACCGAGTACCTGCAGTTCGGCGGTCGGCCCGCCTACCGCATCCGTGCCGCGATCGCCGCGACCGCGGCTCCCACGTACGGTGTCTACGCCGGCTACGAGCTGTACGAGAACGTGGCACGTCCGGGTTCCGAGGAGAACATCGACAACGAGAAGTACGAGTACAAGGTGCGCGACTGGGACGGCGCCGTGGAACGCGGCGACTCCCTCGCGCCTTTCCTCGGGCGCCTGAACGACATCCGCAGGGCCCACCCGGCGCTCGGCCAGCTGCGCAACCTCCGCGTGCACTGGAGCGACGACGACGCCGTGCTGGTCTACTCCAAGCATCTCGACGGCGATCTGTCACCGAGCGGAAAGTCCGACACGATCATCGTGGTCGTGAACACCGACCCGCACTCCGTCCGAGAGACGATGGTGCATCTGGACACCACCGTGTGGGGTGTCCCCGCGGGCGACGCCTATGAGGTGGAGGATCTCCTCTCCGGTGCGCGCTGGACGTGGGCAGACCATAACTTCGTCCGTCTGGACGCCTTCACCGAGCCCGTGCACATCCTTCACGTCAAGGAGACCCGATGAGCGATCACGACCACGTCTGGGATGCCGTCGCCACCGGCTCGCATCACGACCCGCATGCCGTCCTCGGGTTGCACCCGGTAGCCGAGGGGTGGACGGTTCGCGCCCGACGCCCGCTCGCGGAGACCGTCACGGCGGTCTTCGCGGATGGGGAGCGCGTCGAGCTCGCCCACGTTCGCGGCGGTATCTGGGAGGGGCGTCGCGCCGCCGCGCCCGGCCCCTACGAGATCGAGGCGACGTACGACGGCGGCACCGTCCACGTCGCTGCGGACCCCTACGCGCACACCCCCACCGTCGGCGAGCTCGATCTCCATCTCATCGGAGAAGGTCGGCACGAGCAGCTGTGGAAGGTGCTCGGTGCTCACGTGCGCACCCAGGACAGCGTCCCCGGGACGGCTTTCGCCGTCTGGGCACCGAATGCGCAGGCCGTGCGCGTCGTCGGCGACTTCAACGGCTGGGACGGCCAGGGCCACGCGATGCGCTCGATGGGGTCCACCGGCGTGTGGGAGCTGTTCATCCCGGTGCTGGACGTCGGTGCCGTCTACAAGTTCGAGCTCCTCTCCCGCTACGGCGAGTGGGTGACCAAGGCCGACCCGATGGCACGGTGGGCGGAGGTCCCGCCGGCCACCGCGTCCGTCGTCACGCATTCGGACTACGTATGGCAGGACGCCGCCTGGCTCGAGGCACGGGCGCGGAGCACGCCGCTCAGCGCCCCCATGTCGGTGTACGAGCTCCACTTCGGCTCATGGCGCCCCGGACTCACCTATCGCGAGGCGGCCGAGGGTCTCATCGACTACGTCACCGCCCAGGGTTTCACGCACGTCGAGTTCATGCCGCTCGCGGAACACCCCTTCGGAGGGTCCTGGGGATACCAGGTCACCGGGTACTACTCCCCGACCAGCCGGTTCGGCACCCCGGATGACCTCAAGTACCTCATCGACCGACTGCATCAGGCTGAGATCGGCGTGATCATGGACTGGGTCCCCGGCCACTTCCCGAAGGATTCCTTCGCCCTCGCCCGGTTCGACGGCGAGGCGCTCTACGAGCACCCGGATCCGCGGCGTGGCGAGCACAAGGACTGGGGGACCTACATCTTCGACTACGGACGCCGCGAGGTCCGGAACTTCCTGGTGGCCAACGCCCTCTATTGGATGGAGGAGTTCCACGTCGACGGACTCCGGGTCGACGCGGTGGCGTCCATGCTCTATCTGGACTACTCGCGGGAGCCGGACGAGTGGGTCCCCAACGTCCACGGCGGTCGGGAGAACCTGGAAGCGATCTCCTTCCTCCAGGAGGTGAACGCCACCGCCTACAAGCGCTACCCGGGAATCGTCATGATCGCGGAGGAGTCCACCAGCTTCCCCGGTGTGACCGCCCCCACCGACCACGGCGGTCTCGGTTTCGGCTTCAAGTGGAACATGGGGTGGATGAACGACACGCTGCAGTACATCAAGCGTGACCCGATGTACCGATCGCATCACGAGGGTGAGCTGTCCTTCTCCTTCGTGTACGCCTTCAGCGAGAACTTCGTCCTGCCCATCAGCCACGACGAGGTCGTCCACGGAAAAGGAAGTCTCTTCACACGGATGCCGGGTGATCACTGGCAGAAGCTCGCCAACCTCCGCGTGTTCCTCGCGTACATGTGGTCTCACCCCGGCAAGCAGCTGCTGTTCATGGGGCAGGAGTTCGGGCAGATGTCCGAATGGTCCGAGGGTCGTTCTCTGGACTGGTGGCTGCTGGACCAGCCGTCGCACGCCGCACTCCAGCGGTTCGTCGGCAGCCTCAACCGTGTGTACCGCGAGCAGTCGGCGCTGTGGTCGCGCGACAGCGACGGCGCCGCCTTCCACCGGCTCGGTGCACCGAGCTGGAATCCCAACGTGATCTCCTTCGCGCGCCGCGACTGGCACGGCAATACGGTGGTCTCGATCTCGAATTTCTCGGGCGTCCCCGTCCACGGCTTCGAGCTCGATCTGCCGGAGCCGGGTGTATGGGAGGAGATCCTCAACAGCGACGCGGACGACTTCGGTGGATCGGGCGTGGGGAACTTCGGCGTCGTGCACGCCGGTGAGGGAGGACGTGCGCACCTGACGCTTCCGCCCCTGGGAGCGGTCTGGCTGCGCCACCGTCGCGAGGCGCACATCCCGACCCTCGCGGAATGAGGGAAGGCGGGGTGATGTCGGACATCGTCCGGCAGCACCCCGCCTCCACTCGAGCGGTGCGGGTGACCCCGATCGATCAGAAGAGCAGCGACGCGAGCCGTCCGCGCGCGCGGAGCACGCGCGGGTCGGTGTCGCCCACCAGACCGAAGTACTCCAGCAGGCGCTCTCGGAGCGGCCCGCGTTCCGCATCGGGAAGGGCCGCCATCAGATCGAGGAGACGCTCGAAGGCGTCATCGACGTGGCCACCCGTGACATCCAGATCCGCTACGAGCAACGCCGCCGGAACGTCGGAGGGGTCAGCCGCGGCGGCCGATCGCGCCTGCGCGAGGTCGACTCCCTGGACGCGGTCGAGCAGACGCACCTGCCCGAGTCCGGCCCGGGCGTCCGCGTCGCGGGGGTTCTCCGCCAGCGCCTTCTCGTACGCGGCGATGGCTCGCGCGTAGTCGCCCTCCTCGATCGCCGCGAACGCCTCCGCGTGCAGCGGCGGAAGGGGCGCCTCCGCGGGTTCGGTCTCCGCTCCGTCGCCATCCCCACGGGGAACGGTGCCGGTCACCCCGTGCTGGGCCGCCAGCTGGAGGAGCTGACCGAGCACCTCGCGGACCTGCTGCTCGGGAACCGCTCCGGTGAACAGAGGTACGGGCTGACCGCCCACGAGCCCGACGACCATCGGAATCGACTGGGCGCGGAACGCCTGCGCGAGCTGCGGATTGGCGTCCACGTCGACCTTCACCAGGACGACGCGCCCGTCGAGCTCCGTGACGACCTTCTCGATGACGGGGCTCAGCTGCTTGCAGGGCCCGCACCATTCCGCCCAGAGGTCGACGACGACGGGGACCGTTCGCGAGAGCTCGAGCACCTGCGCGAAGGTGTCATCGGTCGCGTCGAAGACGAGCGAGGGCGCCGGTGCGGCTGCCGGGGTCGCGCCCGCTCCGGGGGCGGGGCGCGCTGCGGCCTGGCGGAGGGACGAGAGGTCCACGGCGCCGCGGAGGGCGGCTGGGGAGAGATCGGTCACGGGATCACCTTCGCTTCGAGGATGTCGGACGCGTAGCCGAGCAGACGGATCCGTTCGCTGGATCCCTGACCGGGCACGTAGAAGAAGATCTGATCGCTGAACGTCGTCTCGAACCCCGTTGCAGACTGGTCCGCCCCCGCGAGGGTCTGCACCGTGGCGTTGTTGTCCAGCTTGATGACCGCGTCTTCATTGGTGGGTCGGACCTCGTCGCTCTCCCGAACACTGACGGCGACGATCGCGCCGCTCTCCAAGGTCGCGAGGGCATAGGGCGCGAATGCGCCCTCGGTGGACGAGAACGTGAGGCTTCCGGTGGACGCAGCGGTCTGGTTGAACTCCTCCAGGCGGCGTGCGCGGTCGGACGCGATGCTGGCGCGCAGCTGGTCGCCCTCCTCTTCGAACACCTCGAAGAACTCGCTGTCCTCTCCGTTGTTGATGACGTCCGCGTAAGCGGCTGCCACCTCCTCGGGGGGCATGATCAGGAAGGGAGAGTCCGGCTGCACCTGCGGCGCTCCGACATACGTGGGCGCGAGATCCGGCATCAGCGTGGAGGCTTCGAGGCTTCCCGCATAAGAGAGGAGGAAGTCCGACCACGGATCCTTCTGCGTCAGCACCATGATGCTGGAGGTGTTGGAGGATTCGTCGTCAGCGACGGCGAGGAAGGACCGGGGCCACCCGTCGAACGCTTGGGGCAGGATGATCTCGAGGGAGCCCGAGACGATGGGAGCGGGCGCGGCGTAGTCCGGGATCGCCCCGCGCAGCGTGTAGTTGGTCGCGCGGGCGGCGAGCATCGCTCCATCCAGCCGCGTGGCGGCGAGGTCCACGTCGAGCGCTGCATCGGCCTCACTGACGGTGTCGGCCACACGTTCCACGATGGTCTCAGCCTGGTCACGGGTGACCGCCGGCTGCTGCTGGCCCTCCGGCGCGATGACCGTCTGCGTCGGGGTCGGGGTGGGCGACGCGCCGAGCTGCGGCCATGCGTCTGCGGAGCATCCGGCCAGAAGGAGCAGGGAGACGCCGAGCGCGGGGGCGGCGAGGATCGGCCGGCGACCTCGTGAGAGCGCACGCCGCACGCCGCCGGCGCTGATGACACCCTTGCGCGAAGCGCTGTTCGAAAGATCGATGGGCTCCGTCACAGGGACGGGAAGTCCCTTGCGACGCGGCCCCTTCGAGCGGCGGACGTGTCGGATCGCGAGGAAGTACAGCCAGACGCCGACCGCCATGACGATCGCGCCGCCGACGATGAGGGGACCGGCCCACGGAGTGCGGTTGGTGATCGGCCATGTGACCGACAGCTGCGCCGGAGCTGCGGACTCGCCGTCGGCCGCGAGCAGCACGGAGAGGTCTTCCGGGATCTGGAGGGGGGTGACCAGGTCGTCGGTCTGCTCGTACTCGGCCAACCACAGGTCCGATCCGCGGGGATCGCGCGTCGCGGCGGCCGTATCAGGAACCTCGGCGTCCGCCGCATCCTCCTCGGTCGTCGCCTCGGGAGTCGCGCTCGGGTCGTCGCCGGCCGGCGAGTCCTCCCCCGCCTCCGCCGTGACCGCGGGTTCGATGTCGGTGGTGATGAGCACGCCCTCGTCGCCGACGGTGACGGCCGTGTACGCGGTGTCGGACAGCCAGGCCTGCATGTCCGTCGTCCGCCCGTAGGCGGCGAAGATCTCCCCCTCGCCGTCGGCGCGGAGCGTCTGCGCGCCGGGATACATGTTCATGACCGCACCGTCGACGAGCACATAGCGGGCCTCGCTGTCGATGACGGCGCTGGCACTCTGCGTCGTCGGCCCCTGGAAGACGGTGCGCTGAGCGATCCCGGCGCCGATCATCAGCGCCGCGAGGACGAAGGCCGCGACGGCCCACACGAAACGCACGGAGGAATCCTTCCCGAGCCGGCCCACGGGTCATCGGGCGACGGACTCGACGTTTCAGACTAGCGAAATCGACCTGAAAGCGTCCCGGGAGCACCCAATGCCCGTGTGTGGGGCCTCCCCTGCGTATTCTGACCACACGCGTCTGCGCGACGCCGTTCGACCCCTGGAGTCTCCATGAAGGTGCACAACCCGTTCCGCGTAGCGTTCGTCGCGACTCTGGGTGTCGGATTGGGGCTTCTGTTCATCGGCAGCATCCAGACGCTGTCCACGATCCTGCTCTACGTCGGCACCGCCCTGTTCCTGTCGCTCGGCCTCGACCCGCTGGTCGGGTGGCTCGAGCGGCGCGGGCTGCCCCGCTGGGCGGCCGTCCTGGTGACGATCCTCGGAGTGCTGGCCGCGTTCGCCGGGGTCATCCTCATCGTCGTCCCCGTGATCGTCGGACAGATCGCGCAGCTGATCGCCCAGGTGCAATCCGTGGTGGAGCGCGCGGATTGGGACCCGATCAGCGATGTGCGCGAGTGGATGGCGGCGTCCTTCCCCGCGCTCGATGTCGATCGGGTTCTGGCGTATGTGCAGGAATGGGTCGACTCGCTCGATCTCGGCGCCATCGGCAGCGAGATCGGCGGCGGGATCTTCGTCGTCGGGGGCGCCGTGATCGCCGGCCTCGCGGGAGCCTTCATCGTTCTGATCCTGACCATCTACTTCACCGCCTCCACGCCGAGTCTCAAGCGTGCGGTGTATCAGCTGGTCCCCGCCTCCAAGCGGGCCCGTGTGATCGACCTCGGGGAGCAGATCACGGACTCCGTCGGTTACTTCGTCATCGGCCAGGGAAGCCTCGGGGTGATCAACGGCGTCCTGAGTATGATCTTCCTCAGCATCATCCAGGCACCGTTCCCCGCCGTGCTCGCGGTGATCGCCTTCTTCTTCTCGTTGATCCCGCTGGTCGGCACCCTGACCGGCTCGACGATCATCGTTCTGATCTGCCTCGGTCTCGGATCTCCGACGACCGCGATCGTGGCGGCGATCTACTACCTGATCTACATGCAGCTCGAGGCGTATGTCATCGCCCCGCGCATCATGGGCCGCGCCGTTTCCGTCCCCGGCGCGGTCGTGGTGATCGCCGCGTTGGCCGGCGGTTCGCTCCTCGGACTCCTGGGTGCCCTCGTCGCGATCCCGATCGCCGCCAGCATCCTGATCATCTACCGCCAGGTGGTCATCCCCCGCCAGAACGAGCGGTGACTCAGGCGGTGGCGTCCGACCACTCCGTGGCGAGCGGCAGCGCACCAGGGTTCACGGCCGCGACGATCTCCGTGAGGACCCGTCGGGTCTGGTTCTCCCCGACCCACAGGTGCTTGCCCCCCTCGACGGCGATGAGCGTAGCGGCGGGAACGGACGCGAACCGCTCTCGTGCCTCGTCCGGACGCAGGTAGTCGTCGAACTCGGGGACGAGGATCACGAGCGGCCGCGGATCTCCGGCCCAAGCGGCGACGTCCTCGTCGGACGCCCGGTGCAGCGGCGGCGACAGCAGGATGGCGCCGTCGATCGCATGATCGCGCCCATACTTCAGCACCAGTTCCGTTCCGAACGACCACCCCACCAACCAGGGGTTCGGGAGGGATCGCGACGCGACGAAGTCCATGGCGGCGGCGACGTCGAACGCTTCGTTCCGGCCGCCGTCGAAAGCCCCCTCGCTGGTCCCTCGTGGGGAGGTCGTGCCGCGGGTGTTGAACCGCAACACGGCGAGGTCAGCGAGAGCGGGCAGACGACCGGCCGCTTTCCGGAAGATGTGAGAGTCCATGAACCCACCCGCGGTGGGGAGCGGATGACAGGTCACCAGGGTGGCGACCGGATCCCGGTCGTGCGGAACGGCGAGCTCGCCGACCAGGGTCAGACCGTCGATCGTCTGAAGTTCGATGTCTTCCCGGCGCGCGGGCAGAAGCATCGGTCCACGGATCTCCATCTCAGTTGATCCTCCAGCAGTGCGTGTGCCAGTGTCGGCGACCCGCCAGGTCGGCGGAGTCCCCCAGGATGCCCGCCGCTCGCCACACGACGACGTGCGCCGTCCCGGGGACGATGTCGTTCGGACATCCGGGACAGACGTAAGCCTTCTGCGCCTGCGCCGCCGAGATCGGCTGCACCGTCCACTCGACGCCCCGTTTCGACTCGGTGCGTCTGAAGCCCGCCAGCAGACGGGCGAAGGAATCGTCGTCGCCGGCGGGCTCGGGGCGGCGACGGTGGGAACGGGGCATGGGGTCAGTACCACCCGACGCTCTGAGAGTGCCCCCAGGCCCCGCACGGCGCGCCGTAGCGGGCGCCGATGTAGCCGAGGCCCCAGGTGATCTGCGTCGCCGGGTTGGTCTCCCAGTCGGCGCCGGCGGAGGCCATCTTGCCTCCGGGGAGCGACTGAGGGATGCCGTACGCCCCGCTCGAGGCGTTGTAGGCGTTCACGCGCCACCCGGACTCGCGATTCCACAGGGCGACCAGGCACGCGAACTCGTCGTCGTTCCAGCCACGCGCGATGACCATGTCGTACGCGATCGCCTGGGCCGAACCCGGATCGGGCGTGACGAACGGCGGCTGCCAGGCGGCCGACTCCACCGCCGGCGGACCTGCGGTCTCGACGGGGGGTTCCGGCTCGGGCTCGGGCGTCGGGGTGGGCGTGACGTAGACGGTGTAGTTCCCGCGATCCAGCACGGCGGGCTCGGGCGCGGCGTCGCCGCCGCTCTGCGCGGAGACCTGCGCGTCGGCCAGCGAGCTCGCGTAAAGGCTGACCGTCGAGGTCGTGGTCGTCGAGGGCGCCTCGGCGACGGCGAGGCCGGCAGGACCGATGGAGGCGGCTGCGAATCCCGTCACCGCGACGACGCCCAACACCGCGAGCACGTCACGACGGCGCGAGCGCCGCGGCGCAGAACGTCCCGTCTCTCGGGGCCGTGCGCCCGACGTCGGCGAGTCCGTGCGAGCCGCATCACGGTACGCGCGGCGCGTGGTCAGCTCGTCGGACGGGGTCACAATGCGCCGAGTCTACCGAGCGGTCACGGGCACTGTCACCCCGGCGCGGAGCATCACGAGACGGCCAGCATGACCTCGACGACCGCGTCGAGAACAGCGTCGACCTGGCCCTCGTGGTAGCCGCCGCGCTGCATGCGGAATGCGACCGAGCGCACCTGCTCGACGCTCACGGGAGAGCCGTCCTCGAGGTAGCGCGCGATCTTGTCCGCAACCAGGTCGACCTCGTCCACGCGGTAGCCATACCGCAGGATTCCGACGCGGCGGAACCGATGCCCGCGCGGGCGCGCGAGCCGATCGAGCACGACCTGTGCCGTCTCTCGGGTGCGGTCCACCCATCCCTCGACGCCGTCCGAAGAGAGTGCGGCCTCCCTCTCCCGCAGGGCGAAAGCGTCCTCGATGCGACCCAGGGCCGCGTCGACCGCCGCGATCACGTATCCCTCGCGCACGAGCGGGAAAGCAACCGCACGCACATCGGCCGCAGTCAGTCCGGCATCCGCGTCCTCGAAAGCAACGCGCGCGCGAGCGAGAAAATCCTCCACGGCGCCCTTGTCGTAGCCCCGGTCGCGGCCGCGCGTCTCGGGGAACATCGGGGACGACGTGTCACTCATGCGATCACCAGAGGGGAGAAGAGGTAGTACAGGGCCAGTGCCGCCATCGCGGACGGGAGGATCGAGTCCAGCCGGTCGAGGACGCCGCCGTGTCCCGGAAGCCACGAGCTCATGTCCTTGATGCCGAGATCGCGCTTGATCATCGATTCACCGAGGTCGCCGGCGGTCGCCGTGCCCAGAATCACCAGGCCGACGACGATGCCTGCCCACCACGGCAGGGACAGGAGGAAGACCGCCAGGAGCACACCGGCGATCACGGCCGCCGCGGCTGCTCCCGCGAAACCCTCCCACGTCTTCTTAGGGCTGATCTTCGGCGCCATCGGATGCCGTCCCCACGCCAGGCCGCTCGCGTACGCTCCGGTGTCCGCCGCCACGGCGATGATGACGAACGAGAGAATCCACCATTGCCCGCCCTCCTGCCGGAGCAGGACGACGCAGAGGCTGGCGAAGAAGGGGACGTAGAGCTGCACGAACGCGGAGACGAGAGCATCCGAGAGGATCGCGCCTCCGGGGCGCCCGTCGTCGGCGACCATCTGGCGCAGGAGTCGCCACACGACCACGAAGGCCACCGCGGCGAACACCGTCACCCAGTGCAGCCACGGGTCGAGGATCGCGGGCAGGAGCACCAGGACCGTGCCCGCGACCAGTTGCGGGACGAGGTCGACGCGGCGACCCGAAGCGGACAGCGCACGGGAGAACTCGAAGACCCCGAGCAATGCGGCCCCGAGCGCGAAGACGAGGAAGAACCACTTCACGAAGAGCAGGGTCGACAGGACCACCGCGCCGATCGCGAGGGCGATCACGATCGCCAGAATCAGATTGCGTCCGGTGCGCTGCTTGATCCGCTCATTGGCCTCTTCGAACTCGGCCCGCGCGTGCGCGACATGGCTGTCGAACTCGCTGCGTGCGGCGCGCACGTGAGCCTGGAACGCCGCGGACGGCTCGCCGGCCTCGCGCGCACGCGCAGCCTGCCGGCGGGACAGCGGCGGAGCCGGCTCCCCCGGCACTTCCGCGGGGCCACCCGAGCGATCGGACATGGCGTCGGTCAGACTTCCAGAAGCTCTGCTTCTTTGCGCTTGAGCGCCTCATCGATCGCGTCGACGTGGGCGCGCGTGAGTGCGTCCAGCTCCTTCTCGGCCCGGACGAGCTCGTCTTCGCCGACCTCGGACTTCAGCGCGTCGAGGTCGTCCTTCGCCTTGCGGCGGATCCCGCGGACATGCACCTTCGCGTCCTCGCCCTTGGTCCGTACGAGCTTGACGTACTCCTTGCGACGCTCCTGAGTGAGCTCGGGCATCGTGACCCGGATGATGTTGCCGTCGTTGCCCGGATTGGCTCCGAGGTTCGGCGCGTCGCGGATCGCCTGCTCGATCGCCTTCAGCGCCGACTTGTCGTAAGGGGTCACGACGATCGTGCGCGCCTCGGGCGTGTTCAGCGAGGCCAGCTGGGCCAGGGGCGTCGACGAACCGTAGTAGTCGACCATCAGCTTCTGGAAGAGCTGCGGGTTCGCCCGACCCGTGCGAACGGTGGAGAAGTCCTCCTTCGCCGCTTCGACGGCGCGATCCATGCGCTCTCCGGTTTCAGCCAGGACGTCCGCGATCACAGTGTCTCCTTCGCGTTGGGGTCGGTTCAGTCTACTCAGCGGGGCGCGTCACGCCGTGACCAGCGTGCCGATGGAGTCGCCGAGAAGGGCGCGCGTGACGTTCCCCGCGGGCTCCATGCCGAACACCCGCATGTCCATCTTGTTGTCCATGCAAAGGCTGAAGGCTGTGGAATCGACGACCTTCAGCCCACGCTGGAGCGCATCGAGGTAGGTGATCCGGTCGATACGGGTCGCGGACGCGTCCTTCTTCGGGTCGGCCGTGTAGACGCCGTCGACGCCGTTCTTCGCCACCAGCACCTCGGACGCGCCGATCTCCAGAGCCCTCTGGGCGGCGACGGTGTCGGTCGAGAAGTAGGGCAGACCGGCCCCGGCGCCGAAGATCACGACGCGGCCCTTCTCCATGTGCCGCTCGGCGCGTCTGGGGATGTACGGCTCAGCCACCTGCGTCATCGAGATCGCGGACTGCACGCGCGTGGCGGCACCCGCCTGCTCGAGGAAGTCCTGGAGGGCCAGTGCGTTCATCACGGTCCCGAGCATCCCCATGTAGTCGGCGCGGCCACGGTCCATTCCTCGCTGGCTGAGCTCTGCGCCGCGGAAGAAGTTGCCCCCTCCCACGACGATGGCGACCTCGACCCGATCGACCGCTTCGGCGATCTCCCGCGCGATCTGACCGACCACATCGGGGTTCACGCCCAGCTGGCCTCCGCCGAACGCCTCGCCGGAAAGTTTCAACAGGACGCGGCGGCGCCCGGTGGACTCACTGATCAACGGTCTTCCTCTCGTCTGACGACAACCTACGGCATGACAAGGGCCCGCATCGGCGAACGATGCGGGCCCTTAGGCGAGTCAGGCGCCGACCTTGAACCGGGCGAAGCCGGTGAGCGTCAGACCTGCGTCCTTGGCGACCTGAGCCACCGACAGCTTGTTGTCCTTGGCGTAGTCCTGATCGAGCAGCGACACCTGCTTGAAGAACGCGTTGACACGGCCCTCGACGATCTTCGGGAGGGCGGCCTCCGGCTTGCCCTCGTTGCGGGAGATCTCGGTGACGATCTCGCGCTCCTTCTCGACATCGGCCTCGGGGACCTCGTCGCGGGAGAGGTAGCTCGGGTTCGCGAACGAGATGTGCTGCGCGAGGCTCCGCGCCGTCTCCGCGTCATCGCCCGTGTAGGCGAGCACCACGCCGACCTGGGGAGGCAGGTCCTTGCTGGTCTTGTGCAGGTAGATCTCGAACTTGTCGCCGGCGAGGGTCGCCACGCGACGGAGCTCGACCTTCTCGCCGATGATCGCGGCCTCGTCGGAGATGAGCTGCGCGACGGTCGACGAACCGGCGGGAGCGGCGAGAGCAGCCTCGGCCGAGTCGGCGTGCGCGGCGGCCGCGGCATCCAGGACCTGATCGGCCAGCGCGATGAAGCGGTCGTTCTTGGCGACGAAGTCCGTCTCGGTGTTCAGCTCGATGATCGTGACCTTGCCCTCGAGCTCCTTGGCCGCGACGAGACCCTCGGAGGTGGATCGGTCGGCGCGCTTGGCGTTGCCCTTCGCACCCTTGAGGCGCAGGATCTCGACGGCCTTCTCGAGGTCGCCGTCGGCCTCCTCGAGCGCCTTCTTGGTGTCGACCATGCCGGTGCCGAGCTGCTCACGCAGCGTCTTGATGTCGGCGATCGTGAAGTTTGCCATGGGTGGCGGCTCCTTGTTTGGTGACGGTGTCAGATGCCGCGGCGGGGCGTCGTGAAGACGCTCCCGCCGCGGCGAAGGGATGGACGTGCTTACTTGGCTGCTTCGGCGTCGGTCGCGGCCTCTGCGCCCGCGGCGTCGGCCGAGGACTCGGTCGCGGCCTCGCCCTCGACGGCCTGCTCGTCGGCGACGGCCTCGTCAGCGGCCTTCTCGGCCTCGGCGACATCGGCGACCGCCTCGGTGGCGGCCGAGGACTGCTCCGGCGCGCCCTGCTCGAGCAGCTCCCGCTCCCACTCGGCGAGCGGCTCGGCGGCCTGCTCCGCCTCGCCGGCGGGCTGGTGACGCTGGATGAGCCCCTCGGCGGCGGCGTCGGCGATGATGCGGGTGAGAAGGCTCACCGAGCGGATCGCGTCGTCGTTGCCGGGGATCGGGTACTGGAACTCGTCGGGGTCGGCGTTGGTGTCCAGGATACCGATGACGGGGATGCCGAGCTTCGTCGCCTCGTTCACGGCGAGGTGCTCGCGCTTGGCGTCCACGACCCAGATCGCCGACGGCGTCTTGGTCATGTTGCGGATACCGCCGAGCGACTTGTGGAGCTTGTCCAGCTCGCGCTTCTTGAGCAGAAGCTCCTTCTTGGTGAAGCCGCTCTCCGCCGGGTTGTCGTAGTCGAGCTCCTCGAGCTCCTTCATCCGGGCGAGACGCTTGGACACGGTCTGGAAGTTGGTCAGCAGACCACCGAGCCAGCGCTGGTTGACATAGGGCTGGCCCACGCGCGTCGCCTGCTCGGCGAGGATCTCCTGAGCCTGTTTCTTGGTGCCGACGAACAGGATCGTGCCGCCGTGGGCGACGGTCTCCTTGACGAACTCGTAGGCCTTGTCGATGTAGCTCAGCGACTGCTGCAGATCGATGATGTGGATGCCGCTGCGCTCGGTCAGGATGAAGCGCTTGACTTTCGGGTTCCACCGGCGGGTCTGGTGTCCGAAGTGAACGCCGCTGTCGAGCAGCTGGCGGATGGTGACGACGGCCATGGCCGTACTCCTTGTCTGGGCGTTGTCGCCCCTTGCGGTTGTTTCGCACCGAGCCGGTGGCCGGTGTCCCTGGTGCCCGGCGCACTCCCACCCCGTGAAGGGACCGAGGGGAGGAACGCCACGTGCGGCTGGCCGCACGTTCGGGCACGCGTAGTCATCCCGACGAGCGGGATGCGTCTGCCAGTGTATCAGCCGGCCCTCCTCCCCCACGGCGCACCGGGTCGACCTTTCCACCGAATCCGGCAGACGCCGTCGACGAGCGGATCCCGGGACGCAGACTGCTCACATGACCGCCCATGCGCTCCGCACCGTCCTCGTGACCGCCTCCGTCCTGCTGGCGCCGATGCAGGGGATGAGCCCGGCGGATCCCCCTGATGCCGACACCGCTGTTCCCGCACCTGCCGCCGGGTCATGGACGTGGCCGGTCTCCCCTGCCGCCCTCGTCCGCCCGTTCGAACCGCCGGCTCACGCGTACGCACCGGGGCATCGAGGGATCGACATCGGGTCGACGCCGGGGGCCCCCGTCCATGCGCCGGCGGCGGGCATGGTCGTCTTCGCCGGCCACGTCGTCGATCGCCCGGTGATCTCGATCGACCACGGCGACGGAGTGGTGAGCTCGATGGAGCCGATCGACCCGACGGTCGAGGCGGGCGATGTCGTCGACGCCGGTTCGCGGATCGGATCCGTCACTCCCGAAGGTCACGGAGCACCCGGGCGGCTCCACCTCGGCATCCGCGTGCAGGGCGCGTACGTGGACCCGCTCTCTCTGCTGTCCTCGCCCGCGCGAGCCGTACTTCTCCCGTGCTGTTGACGCAGGGCCCTCACGCCCGCGGATGGGCGCGGCGATAGCTCGCGTGCAACCGCTCGGTCGAGACGTGCGTGTAGATCTGCGTCGTGCCGAGGCTGGCGTGACCCAGCATCTCCTGCACCGCGCGCAGGTCGGCCCCGCCGTCGAGCAGATGCGTGGCCGCCGAATGACGGAGCGCGTGCGGGCCGGCGGTGCGCCCGATCTCGTGGCCGAGCAGCCGCGACACGACGTCGTACGCCGAGCGGGTGTTCAACCGCGCCCCTCGCGCCCCCAGGAACAGCGCGGAGCCCGCGACCCCCGCGCCGCGTTCCGCCAGTGCGGGGCGACCCCGCACCAGGTAGGCGGCGAGGGCTTCCGCAGCGGCGTCGCCGTAGGGAACCACGCGGTCCTTCCCGCCCTTTCCCGATACCCGGACGGTCTGTCGTCCGGCGTCCACGGCGTCCAGGTCGAGACCGCACGCCTCCGCGACCCGCAACGCGGAGGCGTAGACCAGCTCGACGAGGGCATGGTCGCGCAAGGCGATCGGATCTCCGCCCTCGGCTCGACGGGCGAGCTCGCCCAACACGCGGCCCAGGGTGTCCGCCGCGGCGACCCGCGGCAGGGTGCGGCCCCTCCGTGGTGCGGTCAGCCGAAGGCTCGCGTCGGCGCCCACACGCCCGGTCTCGACGGCCCACGTGAAGAATCCCCGGACCGACGCGATCCGGCGGGCGAGGGTCGCGCGGGACGCGCCCCGTTGCGTGGCCGCCCAGAGCCAATCCCGCAGGTGGTCACGGGTGACGTGGGCGAGCGGCACCTCCGGGAGCCACCGTTCGAGATCGACGAGATCGGAGCGGTACGCACGCAGCGTGGCATCGGCGACGCGGCGCACGGAGGAGAGATGGGCGAGATACTCCTCGACGGCGGCGTGCACCTGCATGAGGTCCACTATCGCGCACCGCGCGTACGCGGGTCCGACCGCCGCTCCGGACGCACGCGGGTTCATCCACCCCGGAGCCAGCCGTTCAGGGTCCGACGTGCCCGGCCTTCCAGTTCCAGCATGCCCAGGCATCCCGTCACGTCGGCTTCGGCAAGACCCGTGTGCCGCGCTATGGCGGTGACGCTGCGCGGCGTGCGCGAGCTCAGAGCGTCCCGCACCCGTAGGGAATCGGTGTCGACGGACGTCGCGTCGGCAGTCGCGCGCTCCGACGGCGGATCGGCGGGGAGGGCCCCGATCAGGTCCGCGACGTCGTCGACCCCGGTCACGCAGACCGCGTCGTACTCGCGGAGCAACCGATGACAGCCGGCCGACGCGGCGCTGGTGACGGGGCCGGGGACGGCACCGAGGGGACGGCCGAGTGCCGATGCGTGACCGGCGGTGTTCAGCGAGCCGCTCCGCCAGCCGGCCTCGACCACGACGGTCGCCGCCGACAGAGCGGCGATGAGCCGATTCCGCTGCCAGAAGTGCGAACTGTGTCCTAGTCTGCCTGGTATGGAGTCGACACGCGCGGGCCTCTACGTTCGGCAGTCCCTCAAACGGGACGAAGGCATAGACCGGCAACTGCGCCGCTGCCGCTCGCTGGTAGATGCCCGCGGCTGGGCCGAGGCGGACGTCTACAGCGACAACGATACGAGCGCGACCAAGGCCCGCAACGCGGACACCCAGTGGGCGCGCCTGCTGGCCGACGCCGAAGCCGGACGGATCGACGTCGTCGTGGCGGTCAACCTGGACCGGCTCGCGCGCAGCGTTCACGACATCCTGACGCTAAGCGCTACCGGCGTAGGGATCGCGACGCTAGAGGGCGACCTGGACACGACGACCGCCGACGGTAAGTTCCGGGCGCAACTGCTCGCGTCGCTCGCTGAGTTCGAGACCTCCCGCAAACGGGAGCGGCAGGAACGGGCGAACGCCGACCGCGCCGCCCGCGGACGCCCCAACCCCGGGCGCCGTCGCTACGGCATGCAGCCCGACGGCCGTACACCCGTCCCCGACGAAGCCGCGATCGTCCGGCGGATCTATGACGCCGTCGCGGACGGTCGCAGCCTGGGCAGCATCGTGCGGGAACTGCAGGCTGAGAGCGTCCCGCCGGGTACGGCGTCGTCATGGTCGAATCGCCAGGTGCGCAACATCGCGATGAATCCCGCCTACCGCGGCGCCGTCATCCACCGCGGTGTGGCGTACGACTCGGATCACGTCGCGCCGATTGTGGATCGCGAGGTCTGGGACAAGGTGCAGACCGTCCTGAACGACCCCACGCGGCGCACGACGCCGGGGAACAGCCCGAAGCATCTGCTGTCGAGCATCGCGACGTGCGCCACGTGCGGCGCGACGTTGTTCTACCGCAACGCCTACATCTGTCGCGCCTCGGCGGCCCACTGCTACATGGTCGAGGAACAGGCCGACGCCGCGGTCCGCGAGGGCGTCGCGACGGCGGTACTGGAGATCGGCGAGATCCAGCGCAGCGCGGGGGGCGGTAACCACTCGGTCCTGGTCGCCGAGCATGCTCGGCTGACCCGCGCCCTCACCGCCACCGCCGAGGACCGAGACATGGGCATCCTGCCCCACGACGTCGCCCGTGAGCGCCTGCGAACCCTGACCAGCGACCGGACCGCCATCGAGGCGGAACTGCAGGCGGTACGCGCGGCGCAGGCCGCCGACGCCATGCTGGTGGACCTGCTCCAGGATCTGCTCGGCGACGCGCGCACGATCTCGGTCGCCGACGTGGACGCGATCCGGGTCGCCATTCTCGACCGGTACGACGCCCTCGACTTCGACCGCAAGCGCGAGGCAATCCGCGGGCTGGTCACGGTGAAGATCCACAAGGGCCGGGCGCCCGATCGCATCGTCGTCACGACGAACTTCGACCGGGCCGCGCCGGTCGACCCCGAGGCCGACCTGACCTCCGTCCTCTCCGGGATGACCGGCGAAGGCGAGTCCCGCGGTCCCGGACGCTCACCCCGGCGCGCGCCGCGGGAGGGCCGCGAGGCCTGATCGGCGCCGGTGGGGGGGCGCCATGTAGGCGCCGCGACGGGCGCCGGGGTGGCTGCTGACCGGTCCCGGCGCGCTGCAGGTGACGAATGTGACGGTTGTGACGTCACTCTCTATTACTTCTTCTAGAAGACCTCTCTTTAGGGCGGGATATAGAGAGGGCGTCACTTTCGTCACATTCGTCACCTGGGCCTGCGCCGGGCGCGCAGCGCTCCCCCTCACGGCGGGATGGGCAAGCGGACCGTATTCCTAATGGAACCGCACGTTGCACATTCCTAGAACGGTGACCCAATGACGCTGCACACCAAGACATGCCCCGCGTGCGATCAGCCCTTCCAGGCGGCGCGCAGCCACGCCGTCACCTGCTCCCCCGCCTGCCGGATGCGACGTGTTCGCGCAGCCCTCGGCGTCCAGCGCGAGCGCCTCGCCGCCGACGCTGCTGCCGCCGCAGAGACTGACGACGTCGCCGAACTTCGCCGCATCGCAGCGGCGACCGCCGCCCTGCTCACGAAGGCGGCCTGACACTTCCCCTGCCTGGTTCCGCCCCGCGGGCCAGGACAGGGACGCCCCGGTAGACGCCACGACCCCGACGGGGGTAGGTGCATCGCCGGGCATCCTCGCGCGCCCATGGGCGATCAGCGAGGCGCGTGTAAACGACATGACCCGACGGGGCCGTGTCCGCAACCGCCCACCGGGCGCCCGCCAGGCGCCTCTGTGCGGCCCTCACAGGCCGCACGACCTCCCCACGGTCACCGGATCAGATCCGACGCGACAGGCGCGCGTCAGCCGCTGATCCACGACCCGAGGACCCCCACACGACGTCAGCCGCAGGTCGGCAAGAGGGCGTCACCACACCAGGCGTGTGCCATCCAACTCACACGACGCCACCGCGTCACTTCCCCATCTGGAGACACACCATGAGCAACACCATCCTCGAACGCCTTCCCGACGTCGCGACCATCGCGGCGCGGGTCGTCGGCGTGGACCTCAACCTCGCCGCCCTGATCAGTCGGGACGTCGAGGCCGATTTCTCGGCAGGCAAGGGCGCGACGATCCGGATCCCGGTTCCCGCGGCGATCCCGACCCGCACCCGGGGGATCTACGACACGACGACCACGCTGGTCGCCGACGACCTCGAAGAGCAGTACATCGAGGTCACCCTGTCGGACCACCTCTACAACCTCGCGATCCTCTCCGAGGGCGACCTGTCCCTGGACATCGCCGACTACGCGGCTCAGGTCCTGCGCCCGCAGGCCCGTGCGATCGCGACGAAGATTGAGGCGCTGACCGCGTCGGCCATGACCGCCGTCCCGGCGACGACATCGATCACCTACGCGGCGGCCACCCCGGCCAAGGCGTTCACCGCCGCCCGGCGTGTCCTGCGCAGCAACGGCGTGCCCGGCGAGGTTCCCCTGCAGGCCGCTGTCGGGTCCAACGTCTACGCCGACCTGCTCGACGCGCCGACCGGTTCCGGGTTCGACGCCGACGGGACGGTCCGCGGGTTCACGGTCACCGAGTCCACCCGACTCGATGCCGACGACATCGTGGCGTTCATCCCGCAGGCGTTCTCGCTGGTCGTCCGCGCCCCGCTGGTGCCCGCTGGCGCCAGTTACGGCGCGTCGATCAAAACGCCCGTGGACCGCGAGGGCTCCGTCCCGTTCGCAATTCGCGTCGTGAACGACTACGACAGCGGCGTGGCCGCTGACCGCTCGCTGGTTTCGACCTTCGCCGCGGTGACGCCGCTGCCGCTCCCGGTCGACCGGGAGGACGGCACCGTCGATCTCGTCGAGCACGGCGGCGTCGTCCGCCTCGCGACCGGCGCGTAACGCCCACGCCTGGCCCCAGCCCGGCCGCTCGCCACGGCTGGGGCCAGGCCCCGCCCCAACTCACCCCATCCCGAAGGAACGACACTCATGGTCCCCACCCGCGCCACTGACGAAGCCCGCGCCGCATTCGTGCAGGCCGTCCGAGACAACGACATCCTGGCAAGCCTCACCAGCACCCCCGACGCCGACCTGATCCAACTCGGCGCAGGCCTCGCCGTTGAGGCCTACGAAGGTCGATGGGGCGCAGCCGTCGCGATCGCGCAAGCGTTCTACCGCATCCCCGCCGACGTCCTCGAACTGCTCGCCGCCGCCTACCTCGCCCACGTCGCGCCGGGAATGGGCGCCGCCCTTCTCCTGCGACCAAACGAAGCGACCATCGCCGACCTGCGCGGCATCCTCGCCCGCGCGGGCCACAACTACACCACGGGCCACCGCGCCCCCTAACCTCCCCGTGACATCGCCGTCACGCTCACACGTCCCCCGGCACCTAATCCGTGTCGCAGGGGGCCACGACCCGCAGTGGACCGCGGGTCGTGTTCTCGCGCGGGGTTTCCGTTCCCCCGGCGGCGAGGGCACGCGCGGGTTGGATGCCCCGACGGCGTGAACATGCGGTGCCCAGGGGTGGGCGACGCGGCATGTACACCGGCGCCCCGGCCTCTGGTTCCCTCCTGGAACGGCAGAGGCCGGGGACGCCCCTGGCGCCGCCGCTAACCCTCGCACCCCACCGCCCGCCGACGCCCAGCGCGGCCATCACAGCGGCCGACGACAGGCCCCCTCGATCAGCCGGGCGGAAACATACCCCCCCTATCAATGCCCCGGGTGCTGGCCCCCCGGCAAGTACCACCGGGGGGTGCCGGTTCCGCTCGCCCGGGTGACGTCCCGCTGTGTGGTGGATTTTCTCAACACCGTGCGGGTCAGCTGTTGTGATTATGCCGCGGTCAGTTCTGGGATCGCCACCTCCTCTTCGGTGGTGTCGAGGAGTTTCATGGAGTGCTCGCTGAAGTATCGGCGGTCGGCGCCGTCCCATTCGTCGTGTTGCTCGAT